>JALHMM010000004.1 GCA_022844045.1 Reyranellaceae bacterium
CGCCCCCGCCGCCGGCCGCAGCGGCGGCGACGAAGTTTCCGCGCGTGCGCGTGGTCACCGTCACCGGCGCGCCGGGCAACGGCAACCGTGCGCTGACCGCTGGCATGCGCCGGGCGTTGGGCGAAAGCCAGGTCGTGCTGGTCGACGCGCCCGACGCCACGACGATGACGGTGATCGGCTCGGTCGAGATCAGCGCGCCCGCCGAGGGCAAGCAGCGCATCGTGATCCGCTGGATCGTGAAAGGGCCGGGCGGCGAGCAACTCGGCGATCTCGAGCAGGCCAACGATATCAAGGCCGGCGCACTCAACGGCGACTGGGGCGGCGTCGCGCACGTCATCGCGCTGGCCGCCAGCGAGGGCATCCTCGACCTGATCGCACGCGCCAGCGGGGCGACGCGGCGCTGACCCTCAAGCTGGCCTGAATTAGCCCCAGCCCACGCGGTTTACAGGCCGTGCAAAGCTGTTTATGGTGCCGGCCGCAAACGGGGATTTATCCTTTATTTGTAATGCTTTGTGCGCTGACTGAGCGCCCGGGCGGGGATCGCGTCGATGAAGATTCTGACCGGCAACAGCAATCGGCCGCTGGCCGAGGCGATCGCCGCGCGGCTCGACCTGCCGCTGGTCAAGGCCAATATCCGCCGCTTCGCCGACATGGAGGTCTTTGTCGAGATCCTCGAGAACGTGCGCGGCGAGGACATGTTCGTCATCCAGTCGACGTCGTATCCGACCAACGACCACCTGATGGAACTGCTGATCTCCATCGACGCGCTCAGGCGTTCCTCGGCGCGGCGCATTACGGCCGTCCTTCCCTATTACGGCTACGCACGGCAGGATCGCAAATCGGGGCCACGCACGCCGATCTCGGCCAAGCTCGTGGCCAACCTGATCACCCATGCCGGCGCCAATCGCGTGCTGACCGTGGAACTGCATGCCGGTCAGATCCAGGGCTTCTTCGACATTCCGCTCGACAATCTCTTCAGTGGCCCGATCTTCTCCGACGACATCCAGCGCCGCTTCAACGGCAAAGGTGAGCGGCTGATGATGGTGTCGCCCGATGTCGGTGGCGTGGTGCGCGCCCGTGCGCTGGCGAGCCGCTGCGACGCCGACCTCGCCATCATCGACAAGCGCCGCGAGCGCGCCGGCGTGTCGGAGGTGATGAACATCATCGGCGAGGTCGAAGGCCGCATCTGCATCCTGGTCGACGACATCGTCGATTCCGCCGGTACGCTGTGCAACGCGGCGACGGCGCTGAAGGAGGCCGGTGCCGAGGCGGTCCACGCCTATGTCACGCATGGCGTGCTGTCCGGTGGCGCTGTGGCGCGGGTCGCCGCCTCGCCGATCACCGAGATGGTGATCACCGACAGCATCCAGGCGACCGAGGCGGTCAAGGATTCGAAGAACATCCGCCAGCTGACCATCGCGCCACTGATGGCCGAGGCGATCCAGCGCATCGCCGACGAGCGCTCGGTTTCCAGCCTGTTCAACTGAGCGGACACTTGCCGCTCACTCGGACGTGCGGCGATTTGAGTCGCGGCGGCCCCGCGCGCGTGCGAGCCTATCGGCATGAATGAGTCGGCGCGACCAGGCGGGCTTGATGACGCGCCGCGCTGGCGACGTTTCCTGCCGGTCGTGGTGATCATCGCGGGCGTTATCGCCTATTTCGCGCTGGGCCTGCACCGCTACGTCTCGTTCGACACCGTGCGCGCGCATCGCGGCGAGCTGGTCGCTTGGGTGGCCAACCACCGCGCGCTGGCGATGTGCGTCTTCTTCGTCGGCTACGTGCTGATCATCGCCCTCTCGTTGCCGATCGGCGCCCTGGGCACGCTGCTCGGCGGCTTCCTGTTCGGCATCGTCATGGGCACCACCCTGTCGGTGATCGCCGCCACGGTCGGCGCCACCCTGGTGTTCCTCGCGGCGCGCGGCGCCTTCGCCGACGTGCTGCGCCGGCGCGCCGGCGCCTGGTTCGCGCGCATGGAGGACGGGCTCAGGCGCCACGCCTTCTCCTACCTCCTGTTTCTGCGATTCGTGCCGGTCTTTCCGTTCTGGTTGATCAACATCGTGCCGGCGTTCTTCCGCGTGCCGACGCGCACCTTCGCGGCGACGACCTTTCTCGGTATCATCCCGGGCACGGCGGTCTACGCCAGCGTCGGGGCGGGCCTCGACAAGGTCTTCGACAAGGGTCGCACGCCGGATCTCGACACGCTGCGCGACCCGAATCTCCTGCTGCCGCTCGCCGCCTTGGCCTTGCTCTCGCTGGTGCCGGTGGTGTGGAGCTGGCTGCGCGGCCGGCGCGAGAAGACCTGATGGCCACCGCGTGTGACCTCTGCATCATCGGCGCCGGCTCGGCGGGCCTGACGGTGGCCGCCGGCGCCGCGCAACTCGGCGCGCGCGTGATCCTGATCGAGCGCGGCGAGATGGGCGGCGATTGCCTGAACTACGGCTGCGTGCCTTCCAAGGCGCTGATCGCCGCCGGCCACACCGCGCAGGCGATGCGCGATGCCGCTCGCTTCGGCATCGCGCCGGTCGAACCCACCGTCGATTTCGCCGCGACCATGGACCATGTGCAGGGCGTGATCGCCGCCATCGCGCCCAACGATTCGGTCGAGCGCTTCGAAAAGCTCGGCGTGCGCGTCCTGCGCACCACCGCGCGCTTCATCGCGCCGGACACCGTCGAGGCCGGCGGCGAGCAAATTCATGCCCGCCGCTTCGTCATCGCCACAGGCTCGCGGCCGACCGCGCCGCCGATCGCCGGCCTCGACACCGTGCCCTATCTGACCAACGAGACTGTGTTCGGCAACCGCCAACGGCCTGGACACCTCGTGATCATCGGCGGCGGCCCGATCGGCATGGAGATGGCGCAGGCGCATCGTCGACTTGGCACGCGCGTCACCGTGCTGGAAGCCGCCGCCCTGCTCGGCAAGGATGATCCCGAGCTGGCCGCGATCGTCATCGCGCGGCTTTCGGCCGAGGGCGTGGTTCTGCGCGACAAGGTGAAGATCGCGCGTGTCTCCGGCCCCGCCGGCGCCATCACCGTGGAACTCGACGGCGGCGAGCGGATCGAGGCGACGCATCTGCTGGTCGCCGCCGGCCGCGCGCCGAATATCGAGGGCCTCGATCTCGACAAGGCCGCGATCGCCTTCACCAAGCGCGGCATCACCGTCGACAAGGCTCTGCGCACGAGCAATCGCCGCGTCTACGCCATCGGCGACATCAACGGCCTGCATCCCTTCACGCATATGGCGGGCTTCCATGGCTCGCTGGTGATCCGCAACGCGCTGTTCCGCCTGCCGGTCGACGTGCATGCCGCCGCGCTGCCGTGGGCGACCTACACCGACCCCGAGATGGCGCAGGTCGGCCTGACCGAAGCGCAGGCGCGCGAGCGCCATGGCGATGGCGTGCGGATCGCGCGTTGGCCATTGCATGAGAACGACCGCGCGCAGGCCGAGCGCGAGACGACAGGACTTGTGAAGGTCGTCGCCGACAAACGCGGTCGCGTGTTGGGCGCCGGCATCGCGGCGCCGCGCGCCGGCGAGCTGATCCATGTCTGGTGCCTGGCGATGGCGAAAGGCCTGAAGCTCGGCAGCGTGGCGCAGATGGTCGTGCCCTATCCGACCTTGGGCGAGGCGAGCAAGCGCGCGGCGGGATCGTTCTTCACGGATGCGTTATTCTCGCCGCGCACGCGCTGGCTGGTCGGACTGCTGCAACGACTACCATAGGCTTGGCGCATCGACGCCATAGGGAGCCGATATTTCAGCTTCCGCGTCGCCTCGGGCAGGTTGGCCTCACGCCGCAAACAGCGGCCGCGAACCAAACCCGAGGAGACCATCCATGAAGACCACCGCCATCATCGCCAGCGCGCTCATCGCCGCGATCGCCATCGCCGGCAACGCCAGCGCCCAGGACAAGACCGAGAAGTGCTACGGCATCGCCAAGGCCGGCAAGAACGACTGCCAGACCGCGACCTCGTCCTGCTCCGGCACGTCGAAGAAGGACGCGCAGGCTGACGCCTGGATCAGCGTGCCGGCCGGCGCCTGCGCCAAGATCGTCGGCGGCTCCACAACCGCCAAGAAGAGCTGATCCAGCGAAATCGGACGCGGCGCGACGCTCCACCCGGCGGGACCATGACCCCCGCCACCGCCGGGTCGATGCACCTGATCCCATCGACGTCGCCGCCGCGTCCGACCCGCCACACCATCCAGGGATACCGATCATGACCACGCTCGCCCTGTCGCATCCTTCGCGTAGCCCGCTCGTCGCGCGCCTCGCCACCGCCCGCGCGGTGCTGGGTCGCGTGCCGCAGTCGGTGTTCAACCTGCTGTTCCGCGTCGCCGTCGGCGCGGTGTTCTTCAAGTCCGGCCTGGTGAAGATCCAGAGCTGGGAGACGACGGTCGGCCTGTTCCGTGACGAGTACGCGCTGCCGATCCTGCCGCCGCATGTCGCGGCCTATCTCGGCACGGCGGCCGAGCTGATCTGCCCGGTGCTGATCGTGCTGGGCCTCTTCGCCCGGCTGGGCGCGGCGGCGTTGTTCGTCATGACCATGGTCATCCAGTTCCTGGTCTATCCAGCGAACTGGGCCGAGCACCTGATGTGGGCCTCGCTGCTGGGCTTCATTATCACGCGCGGTCCGGGCACACTGTCGCTCGATGCCCCCATCGCCCACCGCCTCTTCGGCCGCGCCTGAGCGACCGAAGGGCGCCATGTTCGACCAGGCTCCCCAGGCCGGCGCGACGGCGGGCCAGGCCACCGCTCCGCGGCGCCCGCGCATCGTCATCGTCGGCGCGGGCTTCGGCGGCCTGGCCGCGGCCAAGGCGCTGAGCGGTGCGGACGCCGAGGTCACGCTGGTCGACCGACGCAACTATCATCTCTTCCAGCCGCTGCTCTACCAGGTGGCGACGGCCGGCCTGTCACCGGCGCAGATCGCCACGCCGATCCGCGCCGTCGTCGCCGACGCCGCCAATGTGCGCGTGCTGATGGGCCGCGTCGGCGGCGTCGACACGGCGCGCCGGGTCGTCCGCCTCGAGGAGCGCGAGCTGCCGTACGACTATCTCGTGCTGGCGACCGGCGCGCGTCATTCCTACTTCGGACGCGACGAGTGGGAGCAGTTCGCCCCCGGACTGAAGAAGATCGACGACGCCACCGAGATCCGCCGTCGCATCTTGACCGCCTTCGAGCACGCCGAGACCGAGGACGACCCTGACAAGCGCCGCCGTCTGCTGAACTTCGTGGTGATCGGCGGCGGTCCGACCGGCGTCGAGATGGCCGGCGCCATCGCCGAGCTGGCGCGCCGCGCGCTCGCCCGAGATTTTCGCACGATTGACCCGCGCCAGGCGCGCATCGTGCTGGTCGAGGCCGGCCCGCGCGTGCTCGCGGCCTTCCCGGAAAAGCTCTCGGCCTGGGCCGGGCGCGCGCTGACAAAGCTCGGCGTCGAGGTCCGCCTCGGTAAGCCGGTCACCACCTGCGACGCCGAAGGCGTCGTGGTCGGCGACGATCGCATCCCCGCCGCGACCATCATATGGGCCGCCGGCGTGGCCGCGTCGCCGGCGGCGAAGTGGGTATCGTCGGAGGCCGATCGCGCCGGACGGCTGAAGGTGCTACCCGACCTGTCGGTGCCCGGTCATCCCGAGATTTTCGCCATCGGTGATACGGCGCTCGCCTGCGACGGCGATGGCAAGCCCTATCCCGGCCTCGCCCCCGTCGCCAAGCAGCAGGGCGAATACCTCGCCCGCCTGCTGCGCGCTCGCCTCGCCAGCAAGAAGCCGCCAGGGCCCTTCCGTTATCGCGACAGCGGCACCATGGCTACGATCGGCCGCGGTGCCGCGATCGCGAAGTTCAGCGACCGCTTCCAGCTCACCGGCTTCATCGCCTGGGCGCTGTGGGGCCTGGTGCACATCTTCTTCCTGATCGGCTTCCGCAACCGCTTCACGGTGCTGGCCGACTGGATGTGGTCCTACGTTACCTTCCAATCGGGCGCGCGGCTGATCACCGGCAAGAATTCGGAGTGATCACCATTCCGCGCTCGTCAGGAGCACCGCCCGACGAAGGGCGTCTCAGGTCGCCGCCGGCAGCGGCGTGGCGCCGCGGCTCGACCACGGAAAGCGCAGCGCCTCGTTGACGAAGGCGCCGACCGCCGGCGCGTGCGGCCGGCCACGCACGGTGACGATCTGTATCTGCCTGGAGATCTCCGGGTCGATCAGCGGGCGGACGCACAGTCCGGAGAGCGTCACCGAGTGCTCGGGAATGTAGGTGAAGCCGAGGCCGGCGAGCGCCATGGTCTGAACCCAGTCGTCGCGATCGCTGCGAAAGACCGTGGACACGCCGATGCCGGCCTGACCGAACAGCCCGCCGACATAGCCGTCGAACTCGCACTCGGTGCGGCTGACATAGGTCTGCTTGTCGAGGTCGGCCAGGCGCACGGCGTTCTGGCGCTCGAAGGCGTGACCCGGCGCGACGCCGATGACGAAGCGCTCATCGTAGAGCCGGCGCGAATGGAAGCGTTCGTCGACGCCGCCGGGCAGACCATAGATCGCCACGTCGTAGCCGCCCTTGGCGAGGTTCTCCTCGATGCTCGCGCCGTTGCCGTCGCTGATCGTCAGGTTGATGCGGGGATGACGGTCGCGGAAGGCCTGCAGGAACGGCAGCAACCGGCCCGGCCCGATGGTGCACATCAGGCCGACCCGCAGCTCGGTGTCCTCCGCCTTGGCGAAGCTGCGCGCGCGCTCCTTGGCGGCGTCGGTCTCCGTCAGCACCTGGCTCAAGTGCGGGCGCATCATATCGCCCAGGCCGGTGAGATGCGTGTTGTTGCGCTCGCGGCGGAACAGTGGGCCGCCCAGCTCGTCTTCGAGGCCCTTGATGGCGCGCGTCAGCGAGGGCTGCGACACGTTGCAGCGCTCGGCCGCGCGCGTGAAATTCAGCGTCTCGCAGACCGCCAGGAAGTAGCGGATCTGGTGCATCTCCATGGATTGGCTCCCCCGATGCCTGGACGCGTCCTGTCTACCCGTGATCGCGATACGTCGCGGCTATCGTATAGCAAGCCAACGACTATTTCCTTTCGCGTACGCCACCCGTCAGGTTCGTGAGATGGACCTGGCACGGACCCTCGAAACCCTGCGCGACCACCATAGGGCGGCGATCGACGACTTCGCGCGTCAGGCCTTCGAGGAGGAGCTCGAACGGCTGCGCATGCTGCGCCTGACCGACGAATGCCTGGGCGTCGGCGACATGCTGCCCGACTTCGAGCTCGCGGACAGCGCCGGCAGGGTCTGGCGCTCGATGGACCTGCTCGACTACGGCCCGCTGGTGCTGGCCTTCTTCCGCGGCGACTGGTGCCCCTATTGCGAGATCACCATGGCGGCACTTAACGACGCGCGACCGCGCATCGAAGCGATGGGCGCCACTGCGATCGGCATCTCGCCCGAGCTGCCAGAGCGCATCGCCGCGACAGTGAGAAGTCGCGGGCTGAGCTTCCCCTTGCTCAGCGATCCGACCAACGCCTATGCCCGCTTGTGCGGCGTCGCCTACGAGCTGTCGCCCGATCACGTCCGCATCCATCGCGATCGCAAGCGCTCGCTGCCGGCGATGCATGGCGACAGCAAGTGGCGCCTGCCAGTGCCCGCGGTCTACGTCGTCGAGCCCTCGGGCCGCGTCGTCTTCGCCTTTGCCGACGTCGATCCGTCACGCTGGCCCGATCCCAAGGACCTGCTCGACGCGTTGCGCCGTCTCGCGCGCTGAGCGCCGGGCGTATCGAATCCCAAGCCAGCGGGCATTTCAGTTCATCCCCCACGACGCGCATTGTCCTGAGCACACGGCGGGGGCGCTCGTGCAGGGATAGGACAATGCTCAACGGGAAGACCGCCATCATCACCGGCTCAACCAGTGGCATCGGCCTCGGCATCGCCGAAGCCCTGGCACAGACCGGCGCCAACATCGTGCTCAACGGCTTCGGCGACGCCATGGAGATCGAGCGCACCCGCTGCGATCTCGCCCAACGCACCGGCACGCGCGTCGTCTATTCGCCCGCCGACATGAGCAAGTCGGGCGCGATCGAGAACATGATCCGCCAGACGGTCGACGCTTTCGGCGCCGTCGACATCATGGTGAACAACGCCGGCATCCAGCATGTCGCGCCGGTCGAGGAGTTCCCGCCCGAGAAGTGGGACGCCATCCTCGCCATCAACCTGTCCTCGGCCTTCCACGCCACGCGGCTGGCGCTGCCTGGCATGCGCAAGAAGGGCTGGGGCCGCATCATCAACGTCGCCTCGGCGCACGCCCTGGTCGGTTCGCCCTACAAGTCGGCCTATGTCGCGGCCAAGCACGGCGTCTACGGCCTGACCAAGGTCGTGGCGCTGGAGACCGCCGAGGACGGCATCACCTGCAACGCCATCTGCCCGGGCTATGTGCGCACGCCGCTGGTCGAGAAGCAGATCGACGACCAGGCGAAGGCGCACGGCATTTCGCGCGACAAGGTGATCACCGACATCCTGCTGAAACAGCAGCCCAACAAGAAGTTCGTCGAGGTCGCCGAGCTTGCCGCCCTGGCCGTGTTCCTGTGCAGCGACCAGGCCGGCTCGCTCACCGGCGTCGCGCTGCCCATGGACGGCGGCTGGACCGCGCACTGAGGGAGGAGACAATGGACACTCACCAGATGACATCTCGCACCGCGGGCGGGCGCGACAACGTCAAGCGCATCAGCCTCGCCCTGCAGGGCGGCGGCGCGCACGGCGCCTATACCTGGGGCGTGCTCGACCGTCTGCTCGAGGACGAGCGGATCGAGGTCGAGGCGATCAGCGGCACCTCGGCCGGCGCGATGAACGCCGCCGTCTTCGCCGACGGCATGGGTCGCGGCGGCCGCGCCGAGGCCAGGCGCGCGCTGGAGGCGTTCTGGCGCAATATCAGCGACGCCGCCCGCTTCAGCCCGCTGCAACCCACGCCGTTCGATCGCGTGACGCGCGGCTGGAATCTCGACCATTCACCGTCGTTCATGATCATGGACATGATGAGCCGGATGCTGTCGCCGTACCAGACGAACCCGGCGAACCTCAACCCGCTGCGCGACGTGCTCCTGAAGTCCGTCGACTTCGAACGCCTCGAGCATTGCCGCGCGGTGCGCCTGTTCATCTCGGCGACCAACGTCAAGAGCGGCAAGGTGCGCATTTTCGAAAGCGGACAGATCACGCCCGACGTGCTGCTCGCTTCGGCCTGCCTGCCCTTCATGTTCCAGGCCGTGACCATCGACGACGAGCCTTACTGGGACGGTGGCTATATGGGCAATCCCGCCCTGTTCCCGCTGATCTACGGCGCGCAGTCCAGAGACGTCGTGATCGTGCAGGTCAATCCGTTGAGCTGCGACGCGGTGCCGACCACGTCGTCGGCGATCATGAACCGGCTGAACGAGATCAGCTTCAACTCCAGCCTGATGCGCGAGATGCGCGCCGTCTCCTTCGTCACCGACCTGATCGACCAGGGCCGGCTCGACAGCGAGCAATACAAGCGCATGAACGTGCACTGGATCGAGGCCGAGGAACACATGAAGGGCCTTGGCGTCTCGAGCAAGCTCAACGCGCAGTGGGATTTCCTGCTGCACCTCATGTCGATCGGCCGCGACGTCGCCGCCGCCTGGCTGGAGCGAAACTTCGACGCCATCGGCGAGCGTTCCACGGTCGACATCAAAGCCAAGTTCCTCTGACCACCGCCATCCGAGCGCGACGAGGACCTGGATGTCTCGCCTCGCTCGACGTGACGAAACACCGAGGCGCCCCGCCATGAACCACCTAGAGATCGTCGCCACGCCGCCGATACAAGAGATCGGTCCGAGCCACCCGCATCTGCCCTACCGTTTCGTCGATCGCGGCTACATGGTCATCACCTATGAGAGCGACCCTGCGGCGATCCGGGCCGCCGTTCCCGAGCCGCTGGTCCCCGACGCCTCGAACCAGGTGTCCTACGAGTGGATCCGCATGCCCAACCCCTCGGGCTTCGGCGACCGCACCCAGAGCAGCGTGGTGATTCCATGCTCGTTCAACGGCCGCCCCTGCGATTTCATCGCCCAGATCTATGTCGACGACGATCCGCCACTCTCCGTCGGCCGCGGGGACGACGGCTTCCTCAGGAACTACGCCCGCCCGAAGCTGGCCATCCTCAGGAACACACTGATCGGCACGCTCGACTTCGCCGGCCAGCGCGTCGCCACGGCCACCATGGCCTACAAGCACGCCCTCTACGCCGGCGGATGGTCCAACCTGGAGGCATCGCTACGCAAACCGCGATGCCGGCTGAAAATCATCCCCAATATCGATCGTGACCCGGCGATCGCCCAGCTGGTCGGCGTCGAGCTCACCGACGTCACGGTGAAGGGCTCGTGGTCCGGCCCGGCGCGGCTTGACCTCGTGCCGCACGTCAACGCGCCGGTCGCCGACCTGCCGGTCCGCCGCGTCGTCGGCGGTCGGCACTTCCTCGCCGACCTGACCTTGCCGGCCGGCCGGGTTCTGGTCGACTATCTCAAAGGCAACGACCTTCGTCAGGCGGCGTGAGGTGTTCCGCGGTAGTGCGCGCAGCTATCGGACGGCGGCTCTAGCGCCGCGCCGCTCCTTCGCTGTCTCTCTATGTCCCGGCCAACACCAGGGGGCATAGGGACTTAACAGCCACCGCGACTGCGCATTGGCTTTCCTTGTGAGCCCCCCATCGACAACAGAGGTGCGCGGCAGGTCCTTCGGGCAAGCCTTCGATGTCGAGCGTACATCGGCGGTCCTTTCAGCGCCGGCCGCCTTGTCTTGAGTCCAATCCAGCGGCCGACGCCCGAGCATCGGACTCAGTCTGCCGCCGTCGCTCTTGGTTATGGAATCAATTCATAGCGGGCATTTCCGTTCATCGCGCCGGACTCCGATGCTGGCGTCATGGCCGCAACCACTCCGGTCGCGGTGCCACCAACGGAGATACTGATGTTCAAACGCACGTTCCTCGCCGCGACGCTGCTCACGGGCTTCGCGTTCGTCGCGCCGGCCTTTGCCGGCGAATGCCCGGCCGACAAGATGCGCCCTGACGCCACCAAGCCGTCAGCCGCCGCCGCCAAGGGCGTCACCGACAAGGTGCTGTCTCAGATCGATCTCGGCAATGAGAAGGTCGCGCTCAAGGGCCACAACATGCGCGTGCGCCGCCTCGAAATTCAGCCCGGCGGGATCGTGCCGTGGCACAGCCACGCCGAACGCCCCGCGCTGATCTACATCGTCTCGGGCGCCATCTACGAGCACGCGAGCAATTGCGCCGTGCCGATCCTGCACAGCGCCGGCCAGGTGGCGCGCGAGACCCATGCCACGTCGCATTGGTGGCAGAACACCGGCAACGTCCCCGTCGTGCTGCTGTCGTTCGATATCCAGCGCGATCCCAACGACAAGAACATGTAACGCCGTACCGGCGGAGTCGGACCATGACAGGTGCCCTGCGCGCGTTCACGATCGGCCTGACGGCCTTTCTGACCGTCGTCGATCTATTCGCGACGCAGGCCATCCTGCCCGCCCTCACCGCGGCCTACGGTGTGACGCCGGCGGCCATGGGCTTCGCCGTCAACGCCAGCACCATGGGCATGGCGGCGGGCGGCTTCGCGGTCGCCTTGTTCGGCCGCCGTCTCGATCAGCGGCGCGGCATTCTGCTGAGCCTGGCGATCCTGGCGATCCCCACGGCGCTCTTGGCCACCATGCCATCTCTGCCCGTCTTCACGGCGCTCAGGATCGTCCAGGGCGTTTGCATGTCGACGGCCTTCGCGCTCATGCTGGCCTATCTCGGCGAGCATACCAGCGCCCGCGACACCGCCAGCGCCTTCGCCGCCTACATCACCGGCAATGTCGCCTCCAACCTGTTCGGCCGACTCCTGGCTGCGAGCGCCGTCGATCATCTGGGCCTCGCCCCCAGCTTCTATGTCTTCGCGCTGCTGAATCTCGCCGGTGCGGTGCTGGTCTGGTTCACCATCCAGCGCACACCCGTGATGGACCGTGTCGACATGAGCCACAGCCCGCCGCTCGCGAGCTGGTTGCGTCATCTCGCCGATCCCGCGCTGCGCGCCGCCTTCGCGACCGGCTTCGTCATCCTCTTCGCCTTCATCGGCACGTTCACCTACGTGAACTTCGTGCTGGTGCGCCCGCCCTTCTCGGTCAGCATGATGACCCTGGGCGCGATCTACTTCGTGTTCCTGCCGGCGATCTTCACCACGCCGCTCGCCGGTCGGGTCGTTGCGCGGGTGGGCACGCGTCCCGCGCTATGGGCGGCTTTCGGCCTCGCCGCCGCGAGCCTGCCCCTTCTGCTCAGCGCGCACCTTGCTCTCTTGCTCGCGGGCCTCGTCCTGATCGCGGTCGGTACGTTCTTCGCCCAAGCGGTCGCCACCGGCTTCGTCAGCCGCGCGGCGGCGACCGACCGTGGATCGGCGAGCGGGATCTATCTCGCCAGCTACTTTCTCGGCGGCCTCGCCGGCAGCGCGGTGCTGGGCCAGGTCTTCGATCGTCTCGGCTGGATGGCGTGCGTGATCGGCATCGGCGTAGCGCTCGCGCTCGGCGCGTTGCTGGCGACGCGCCTGGTCATAGCCGCGAACCATCGGCCCGATGCCGCAACGGTATTTCAGAAGAGCGTGCCAGACAGCCAGTCTTGAACCACGCACTGACGCGTTCACCCCACGGAGCCCCCATGCCAAACCGCATCGTCCAAGTCTGCTCAACCGCCTTCCTTGCCGTCGCCATCATGATGTCGCCCGCCTCGCAGGGCATCGCCCAGAGCCCAAAGCCCGCGGTTTCAGCGTCCGGCGTCATCGCCACCAAGAGCGCCTATGACGTCGCCGAGACAGTGGCGCGCCTCAAGAAGGACATCGCCGGCAAGGGCATCGTGTTCTTCCAGGAGATCGACCAGGCGGCGCTCGCCGGCAAGGCGGGCATCGAACTCAAGCCTTCGACCCTGCTGATCTTCGGCAACCCGCCGCTCGGCACGCAGTTCATCACCGCGGAGCCGCAAGCGGGCCTCGATTGGCCGGTGCGCATGCTGGTCTATCGCGACGCGGCGGACCAGGTGTGGGTCGCCTACAGCGACTTCGCGTGGATCGCCAAGCGCCATGGCATCACCAACCGCGATGCGCAGTTCGGCATGGCCTCGCAAGTCGCCGCCTCGATCGCATCCAGCGTCGCTCCTCACTGAGGAATGTGACCGGCGAGCCATGCCACGCTGCTGAATAGCGCTCGACTGCTTCGGACCTGTGGGGCGTCCAACCTTTCGGTGTCTGGACGTCCTGAGGTCTGACGGACCTCGGCCCATGAATTGCCCACAGATTCTCGGCGCGATCCGCGTCGCGGCGCCGGGACCGGCCCGGTTCGATCTGGTACCGCATGTCAATGCACCGGTGGCCGATCTGACCTTGCCGGCCGGCCACGTCCTGGTCGACTACCTCAAGGACACGGACCTGCGACATGCCGCCTGAGCGCCGCGCGCTGGGCAGGGGGCGCGGCATCCGCTAGGTTGCCGCGCATGTCGCGCGTGGAGACATCGCTGGCGCCCGCCGTGGCCGCAACGCCGAGGCGGCGCTGGAGCTTCGGCCTGTCGCCGCGCATCCTGGCGTTGGTGATCGTGGCGGTGATGACCGCCGAGGTGGCGATCTTCCTGCCGTCGATCGCGCGCTTCCGCCTCAACTACCTGGAAAGCCTGATCGAGACCGGCGCGCTGGCGACCCTGGCGCTCGACGCCACACCCGACAACATGATCGACGAACGGCTCACCCGCATGCTGCTCGACCATGCGCGCGTCGACGGGGTCGTGGTGATCGAGCCGGACAAGCCCAAGCGGGCGCTGATCCCGCCGATGCCGACACAACCGCGCGAGACGTTCGAGATCGCCGACGCCATGGTCCCGGAGCTGATCTGGGACGCGCTGCAAGCCATGGCGCGCTCCGGTAGCCACGTGATCCGCGTCGGCGGCCGCTCGCTGCGCATGCCCAACGCGCGGGTCTACATCATCGTCGACGAGTTGCCGCTGCGGCTGCAGATGTACGCCTTCAGCCAGCGCATCCTGGTGCTGTCGATCATTATCGCGCTGTTCACCGCGGTCCTGCTCTATCTCGGCCTGCGCTGGCTGATCGTGCGGCCGCTGCAGGGCGTGGTGCGCGAGATGACGGCGTTCCGGCAGGCGCCTGAGGACGAGACGGCGACCCATCAGCTCAGGCCGCGCCAGGACGAGATCGGGCTGGTCGACCGCGAGTTCGACGGCCTGCAGCGCGAGTTGCGCGCGGCCTTGCGGCAGAAGACGCGCCTGGCCGAGCTCGGCACGGCGATGAGCAAGATCAACCACGATCTGCGCAATATGCTGGCGACCGCGCAGCTGGTGTCCGATCGCCTGGCGCGCAGCGAGGATCCCAAGGTGCGCGAGGTCGCGCCGATGATGCTGGGCTCGATCGACCGCGCGGTGCGCCTGTGCGGCGACACGCTCGACTACGCGCGCGACCGTCCGGTGCCCAAGCTGGCGCCGGTCGATCTCGCCGATGTCGCCGACGAGGTCGGCGTGGCGCTGATCGAGCTGGCGGAGCGCAGCGATCCCAACGCCGCGCACGACTGGCGCGTCGACGTCGAGCACGGGCGGCAGATCCTGGCCGATCGCGCGCTGCTCTTCCGCATCCTGTTCAATCTCGGCCGCAACGCCTTCGACGCCGGCGCCAAACACGTCGTCGTGCGCGCCAGCGAGGAGCCGGCGGCGATCACTGTCGACGTCGTCGACGATGGCCCAGGTGTCCCAGAAGAGCTCCGGGCCCGCCTGTTCCAGCCTTTCGCGCGCGGCGGGCGGCCGGGCGGCTCCGGGCTTGGCCTGACGATCGTGCGCGATCTCGTCCTTGCCCATGGCGGCGACATCATGCTGGTGGCCAACGGCACGGCGGGCGCGACTTTCCGCTTCACGATCCCGCGCCGGGTGGCCTGAGCCGACGGCGTTCCAGCGCCACGGCCAGCCAGAAGCACAGGGCGGAGACCAGCGCCACGACGAACAGCGCCCACAGCACCGGCGTGTAGCCGCCGGCGGCCTGCCATATCAGGGCCGCCAGGAAGGGGGCGGCGGCGCGCGCGATGCTGGTCGGCATGGTGATCGCGCCATTGATCGCACCGTAAGCACGCTGGCCGTAGTAATCGGCGACGATGACACCGCGAATGATCGTCAGCGTGCCGTTGGCCAGGCCGTAGATTGTCGCGAAGCTGAACAGCGTGAACGCGCTGGGCGGCAACATCAGGATCACGATTACGACGGGATAGGCGAGGATCACCATCGAACCGACGGCGCCCATCGACAGCCGCCGCCCGAAGGTCACCAGCAGGATGCGGCCCGCGACCTGCATCGGCCCGATCAGGGTGAAACCGGCGACGATCAGCTCCATTTTCATGCCGCGATCGCTGAGCAGCGGCACGAGATGGAAGATCATCGCCGTGAAGGTCAACGCGTTGAGTGTGAACGAAAGAGTCAGCGTCCAGAACGAGGGGCGGCGCAGCGCGTCGCGCAGACCCTCGCCATCGTCGGCGACGGCGGGACGCTGTGCCGGCGGCATGGCGCGCGGGATCAGCCAGAAATGGATCGCGGCGCAGAGCAGGTTGAAGCCGGCCAGCACGTAGAGTGACTGGTGCCAGCCCAGCCGCTCGATCAGGAGCTGGGTCAGCGGGATGAAGGCCGTGCTCGCCAGTCCGCCGACAAGAGTCACCGCGGTGATGGCGCGGCGGTAGTCCTGCGGGAAGGTGCGGGTCATGACGGCGAAGGCCGGATCGTAGAGCGTCGCCGCCATCGCCAGGCCCAGCACGGCCCACAGCGCGTAGAACAGCCACAGCGAGCCAGCCAGCGGCCACAGCGCCAGCAGCAGCGCGCCCAGCAGCGAGCCAGCGGTCATCAGGGTACGGCCGCCGACGCGGTCGATGCGGCTGCCGATGGGCACGGCCACGAGGCCGGCGACCAGCAGGCCGATCGACAGCGCCGCGTTGAGCTCGGTGCGCGACCAGCCGAGACTCTTCTCCATCGGCACGACGTAGAGCGCGAAGGCGTAGAACTGCGTGCCCCAGGACACCAGCTGCGCGACGGCCACGCCCCAGACGATCAGCCAGGCGCGCGTGCCGACCAGCGGCATCAGCCCACCTGCAGCAGCAGGCCCTTGAGATAGGCGGTCTCGGGCAGGCCGGGATGCACGGGATGATCCATGCCGGCGCCGGTCGAGCGCAGGATGCGCGCCTCGCGCTTGGCATCGTGCAGACCGCGGCGCACCTGCTCGGCGAAGTCCTGATGCGACATCAGGTGCGAGCAGGAGGCGATGAACAACAGACCTTGCGGCGCCACCAATGTCGCGGCCTGCCGCGCCAACTTGCGATAGCCCTGCGCGCCGGCCTTGATGTCCTTGCGGCTCTTCACGAAGGCCGGCGGGTCGGCGATGACGATGTCGAAGCGCTCGCCCTTAGAAGCCAGCCGGTCGAGCTCGTCGAACACGTCGGCCTTGCGGGTCTCGACGCGCGAGTCGACCTGGTTCAACGTCGCCGCTTGACGCGCCAGCTCCAGCGCCGGTGCCGAGCTGTCGATCAGGACGGCCTGCGCGGCGCCCTCGACGGCGGCCAGCACGCCAAAGCCGCCGGCATAGCAGTACGCGTCGAGCACACGTGCACCCTGCGCGTAGTGCGCCACCATCGCGCGGTTGTCGCGCTGGTCGAAGAACCAGCCGGTCTTCTGCCCGCCGGCCGGATCGCAGACGAAGCGCGCGCCGTTCTCGACCACGTCGATCGGCCCGGCGATCTCGCCCTTGGCGACCTTCGTCTCCAGCGGCAGGCCCTCGAAGCCGCGCGTCGGCGAATCGTTCTTCAGCAGGATCGCCGAGGGTGTGAGCACCGAGTCGAGCGCCGCGATCAGCGCATCGGTCAGCGCTTCCCAGCCCGCCGTGTTGAGCTGGGCCACGACGACATCGCCATAGCGGTCGACGATCAGGCCGGGCAGCCCGTCGGCCTCGGCATGCACCAGGCGATAGTGCGGCACGCCGGCGTAGAGGCGCGTGCGCAGGGCCAGCGCCGCGGCCAGGCGCTCCTCGATCAGCGCCTGGTCGATCTTCGCCTCGGCGTCGCGGCTGAACAGGCGCGCGGCGATCAACGAATGAGGGTTGAAGGTGCCGACGCCCAGCGCATCGCCGCCGGCGGCGCGCACGATCACCGGTGAGCCCGGCTGGATCGCCTTGGTCTCGGGATTCATCAGCACTTCGTTGGAGAAGGCCCAGGGATGGCCATGGCGCAGCCGCCGGTCCTCGCCGGCGCGCAGGATCACACTGGGGTATTTGGCCATGAGACGGAGCTCCGCGAACGCGGCCCTCCCCTAGCACGGTTGCGGCTGTAAAGAAGGCGAAACATCAGTCGCCCCGCGCCACACCGTCGCGCCTGGGGTCAGCGCCGCCTTCGTAGGTCACCGTGCCATCGGCCGCGCGACGGGCGCGAATGCCGTGCAGGCCACCCTGATGCGGCGCGACATCGACCGTATGACCCAGCGCCTTCAGGGCCTCGGCCAGTTGCTTCGCCTGCTCGTCATTGGCCCGGCCCTCGATCTCGGTGGCGCCGCCGCGATTGAGCACGCGGCGCGCGGCGATCGCGTCCTGCAAGGGCAGGTCGCGCAGCAGGGCGCCCCAGGTCGCCTGCAGCACGTCGCCGATGATGCGCGAGCCGCCGGCCGAGCCGATCGCCAGCACGAAGCGGCCGTCACGATCGGTGACGATCAAGGGCGACATCGAGGATCGCGGCCGCTTGCCGGGCTGCACGCGGTTGGCCACCGGCCGATCGTTGACCACCGGCACCGAGGCGAAATCGGTCAGCTCGTTGTTGAGCAGGAAGCCGCCGACCATGCGCCGCGCGCCGAACGCGGTCTCGATGGTCGTGGTGAATGACACCGCGTTGCCGTCGCGATCGACGATGGACATGTGGCTGGTGCCACCCTCGGGCTTGGCCGGTGTCGAGGCCGGCGCGGGCAGCGGCGCACCCGGCGGCTGGCCGGCCGTCACGCGCCCCATCACGCGCTCGTCGCTCAGCGCACTGCCGCGTTTAGCGAGATAGGCGCCATCGAGCAGGCCATCGACCGGGACAGGCACGAACCCCGGATCGCCGAGGAAGCGTTCGCGATCGGCGAAGGCCAGCCGGCTGGCCTCGGCGATACGATGCGCATCGCCGGCCACGCCGGGCGGCACCGGCGCGCGGTCGAGCAGCGGCAGGGTCTGCAGGATCGCGAGTGGGCCAGAGGATGGCGGGCCCATGCCGCAGATGATCCAGTCCCGGAGCGCGCGGCACAGCGGGGCGCGTTGCAGCGCGCGATAGTCGGCAAGGTCCGCGGCGCTCATGCGGCCCGGCCGCGGCTCGCGCGCCACCGCCGCCACGATCGCGTCGGCCAGCGGACCGCTGTGCAGCACCTCGGCGCCGCGCTCGGCGATCAGGCGCATGGTCTCGGCCAGATCGGGATTGCGGATGGTGTCGCCGATCTTCTTTGGCGAGCCGTCGTCGTTGAAGTAGACCGCGCGCGCCCGGGGATCGTTCTGCAGCCCACGCTCGCCCGCCAAGGCCCGACCCAGGCGCGGCGGCACCACGAAGCCGTCGGCGGCCAGCTTGATCGCCGGCGCGAACAGATCGCGCCAGGGCAGCTTGCCGTGACGGCGATGGGTTTCCTCCAGCATGCGCACGACGCCGGGCACGCCAATCGACAGGCCGGACGCCACCGCCAGCGGGAACGGCAGCGGAATGTTGTAGATATCGAGGAATAACGTCTCGGTCGCGGCCGCTGGCGCCGTCTCGCGGCCATCCCACGACGTGACGCGGCGCGAGCGGGCATCGTAGTGCAGCAGGAAACCGCCGCCGCCGATGCCCGAGGCCTGCGGCTCGACCACGCCCAGCACCATCTGCGTGGCGATCGCCGCATCGACCGCCGAGCCGCCCCTGCGCAGCATCTCCAGCCCGGCTTCGACGGCCATCGGATTGGCCGCCGCCACCATGTGTGTCTTCGCCGTGGTGCCGGGCTCGCGCGCCGCGACGGGCCAGGCGATCAGGAGCGCGACCGCGAGGATCACGCGGGTGACGGTCTTGTCGAACATCGCCATAGCCTGCGCCATGGACGCTCGCGACGCCAGCGGCTAGCGTCCAGCGATGATCCGCCCGGGCCCGCGCAATCTGATCACCGACGTCGACGGCATCCTCGTCGGCAACGCCGAGGATCCCGCGGTGCGCAGCGGCACGACGGTGGTGCTGGCCGAGCAGGCCTGTGCCGCCTCGGTCGACGTGCGCGGCGGCGCGCCGGGTACGCGCGACACCGACCTGCTCGATCCGACCTGCCGCGTGCAGGCGATCGACGCGGTGTTCCTGTCCGGCGGCTCGGCCTTCGGTCTCTCGGCCGGCGACGGCGTGATGAAGTGGCTGCGCGAGCGCGGGCGCGGCGTGCCGGTGGGCTCGACCAATGTGCCGATCACGCCAGGCGCGATCCTCTTCGACCTGCTCAATGGCGGCGACAAGGATTGGGACTGGCCGCCCTATCGCGAGCTGGGCTACCGCGCGACCGACAATGCCGCCAAGACCTTCACGCTGGGCAATGTCGGCGCCGGGCTGGGCGCGCGCTGCGGCCATCTCAAAGGCGGGCTGGGCAGCGCCTCGGCGGTCGATCCGTCGACCGGCATCCAGGTCGGCGCCCTCGTCGCGGTCAACGCCGTGGGCTTCGCCACCATGGGCGAGCTGCCGCATTTCTGGGCCTGGGCGCTGGAACAGGACGGCGAGTTCGGCGGCCTGCCGCCGCCGCCCCGCGGGCTGAACCTGGCCGTCTCGCACACCCGCCAGCTGCTCGACCATGGCGCCGCAGCGCTGGCGGCTCAGCCGCTCGCCAATACCACCATCGCCGTGGTGGCGACCAACGCGCGGCTCGACAAAGCGTGGTGCCAGCGCCTGGCGATCATGGCCCAGGACGGGCTGGCCCGCGCGCTGCGCCCGGTGCACACGCCGGCCGACGGCGACGCGGTCTTCGCCATGGCCACCGGCCGCGTGGCCGTCGCCGACGACCCGATCGCGCGGGCTGAATTGGGCACACTGGCGGCCGATTGCCTGGCCCGCGCCGTGGCGCGCGGTGTTTACAGTGCCGCGACATTGGGCGGCGTGAGGGCCTGGAAGGACGCGTACGGCCGCTGACGGGCAATCTCTGGATTGCTATGGTCGGCGCCCATCGATGGAGGGATCTATGACCGCTGTAACCCGGCGCCAGCTTGCCGGCCTGATGGGTGGCGCCAGCGCCGCGGCCATGCTCGCCAAAGGCGCCTGGGCGCAATCGCCGGCGCGTGCCAAGGATGGTGGGCTTGTGCTCGGCATGTCGCTCGAGCCGCCGGTGCTCGACCCCAACCTCAACGCCGCCGCGGCGGTCCGCGAGGTTACCTACCTCAACATCTACGAGAGCCTTGGCCGCATCGACTCCAAGGGCAATGTCGGGCCGGGCCTGGCGAGCAGTTGGAAGGTGTCGGAGGACGGCACCGAGTACGTCTTCACCTTGCGGCCGGGCCTGAAGTATCACGACGGCGAGCCCTGCGATTCCGCCGACGTGAAATTCACGCTCGACCGGCTGTCGGCCCCCAACGCCACGGCGCCGGCGAAGTCGCTCTACGCCAGCATCGCCTCGGTCGAGGCGCCCAACGCCACCACGGTGCGGGTCAAGCTGAAGAACCCCGACTCGTTCTTCGTCTACAACATCGCGCTCGGCGACGCGGCGATCATGGGCCGCAAGAGCGCCGAGACCAACGGCACCAAGCCGGTCGGCACCGGTCCGTTCATGTTCAAGGAGCGCAAGGAAGGCGATTCGATCACGCTGGTGAAGTGGCCAGGCTACCGGGACGCCGCTTCGATCAAGCTCAACACCGTGGTCTTCAAGGTGACCAAGGATCCGGCGGCGCAGGTCAATGCGTTGCTCGCCGGCGACATCGATGCCTTCGGCGGCTTCCAGGCGCCGGAGCTGGTCAACCGCGTGCGCGCCGACGGACGATTTGCGGTCGTGATTGGGTCCACCGAGGGCGAGACCATCCTTGCCACCAACAACGGCAAGGCGCCGATGAACGATCTGCGCGTGCGCCAGGCGATCGCCCACGCCATCGACCGCGAGGAGCTGGTCGCCGGCGAGAACGGCTTCGCCATCCCGATCGGCTCGCACTGCGCGCCGCATAATCCGGCCTATGTCGATCTGACCAAGACCTATCCGCTCGATCTCGCCAAGGCGAAGAAGCTCTTGGCCGATGCCGGCCATCCCAACGGCTTCAGCGCCAGCCTCAAGCTGCCGCCGGTGGGCTACGCGCAGCGCTCGGGCGAGATCATCGCCGCCCAGCTCGGCAAGATCGGCATCAAGCTCAGCATCACCCAGCTGCAATGGCCGCAATGGCTGAGCGAGGTGTTCCGCGAGCGCAATTACGACTTCACCATCGTCGCCCACACCGAGGCCAACGACCTCGACCGCTACGCGCGCGAAGGCTACTACTGGAACTACAATTCCCAGGCCTTCCGCGACAACTGGAACGCCGTGGTGCGCGAGACCGATCCGGCGCGCCGCCTGCCGCTGCTGCAGAAGGCGCAGAAGATCATCGCCGACGACGCGGTCAACGGCTTCCTGTTCCAGCTCGGCAAGATCGGCGTGTGGAACAAGAACCTTGTCGGCATGTGGGAGAATTCCCCGACGCCGGCTGTCGATCTGTCGGCCGTGTCCTGGAAGTGAGGCAGTTTGCTTACCTTCCCCCGCTGGCGGGGGAAGGTGGCGCGCAGCGCCGGATGGGGGTGGTTGGTGCGACAACTCCCACCGACGTGACTGATCGCAATACCGGCACCCCCATCCGCCCTTCGGGCACCTTCCCCCGCAAAGCGGGGGAAGGTAACGGCGACCATGCTTGAATTCCTCGCGCGGCGTCTGGCGGCGGCACTGGTCACGCTGGTGCTCGCCAGTGTCGTCATCTTCGTCGTGCTCGAGGTGCTGCCGGGCGATCCCGCCGAGGTGATGCTCGGCACCGAGGCGCGGCCAGACACGCTCGCCGCGTTGCGCGCCAAGTTCGGTTTCGATCGGCCGCCGGTGGAACGTTACTTCTCGTGGATCGCCGGGCTGGTGGTCTTCGAGCTCGGCAACAGCCACGCCTATGGCACGGCGGTGGCCAAGCTGATCGCCGACCGCATCGTCGTCACCCTGCCGTTGGGCATCATGGCGCTGACCTGGGCGACCCTGGTGGCGATTCCGCTGGGCGTCTTCGCCGCCTGGAAGCGCGGCACGCCGGCCGACTGGGCGGTGATGGGTTTCGGTCAGCTCGGCATCTCGATCCCCAATTTCTGGTTCGGCATCCTTCTGGTGCTGTTCTTCGCCGTCAGCCTCAAATGGCTGCCGGCCGGCGGCTTTCCCGGCTGGCGCACCGATCCGCTCCAATCGCTGCGCTCGCTGATCCTGCCGGCGCTGGCGCTCAGCCTGTCGGAGATCGCCATTCTCGCGCGCATCACCCGCTCCTCGATGCTCGACACCTTGCGCGAGGACTATGTGCGCACGGCCCGGGCCAAGGGCGTGCCCGAGCGCGCCGTGCTGATGAAGCACGCCCTGCGCAACGCGCTGATCCCGATCGTCACCGTCGCCGGCCTGCTGGCCGGCTTCCTGATCGCCGGCGCGATCATCGTCGAGACCGTCTTCCGCCTGCCCGGCGTCGGCCAGCTGGTCTTCGACTCGATCAACAACCGCGATCTGATCGTGATCAAGAACATCGTCATCCTGATCACCGCCTGCGTGCTGTTCGTGAACCTGATGATCGACGTCGCCTACGCCTTCCTTGATCCCAGGCCCAAGGTGAGCGCGTGAGGGGCTCGTTCTGGCGCCGCGCGATCCGCCATCCCGGCTTCATGCTGGGCGCGTTTCTGGTGGGCATCACTATCGCGATGGCGATCGTCTCGATCGTCTGGACGCCGCACCCCTACGACAATCTGCGCATGGCGCTGAAGCTGCGCCCGCCCTCGGACATCTATCCGCTGGGCACCGACCATCGCGGCCGCGACCTGCTCTCGCGCATCATGGTCGGCGCCCAGACCTCGATCACCGTCGGGCTGATCGCCGTCTCCATCGGCATGACCTTGGGCGTGATGCTGGGTGCCTGGGCCGCCGCGCGGCGCGGTTGGGTCGACGAGATTCTCTCGCGTTTCAGCGACCTGGTCTTCGCCTTCCCCGCTGTGCTGATGGCGATCCTGATCACGTCAGTGTTCGGCGCCAGCGCGACCAACGCCATCCTCGCCATCGGCATCTTCAACATCCCGGTCTTCGCCCGCGTCACCCGCGGCGCGGCGCTCACCATGTGGGGCCGCGACTTCGTGCGCGCGGCCAAGGCGCTCGGCCTGGGACCGTTCGCCATCACCGTCCGCCACGTGATCCCCAATATCGCCAGCGTGCTGATCGTGCAGGCGACCATCCAGTTCGCCGTCGCCATCCTCGCCGAGGCCGGCCTGTCCTATCTCGGCCTGGGCGCGCAGCCACCGGTGCCGTCCTGGGGCCGCATGCTCTACGACGCGCAGACCTATCTCTACGACGCGCCCGGTCTGGCGATTTATCCCGGTCTCGCCATCGCACTCACGGTGCTGGGCCTGAACATGGTGGGTGACGGCCTGCGCGACCTGCTCGATCCACGCCTGCGGTTGATGCGGGTGGGCTGACTGGAAACACCGGCGCTCCCAGCCCCAGATCATTGAACCGCCACCTCATTCTCGGTCTCGGCACAAAGTACGGAACCTGCCGCCAACCCTCGAAGTTACCTTCCTGACAACCCAGGAGGTCACTGATGAGCCTGCGTCCCCTCGCCGTCGCCGCGCCGCTGCTCTGCCTCATACCTGGGATCTCCGGCGCCCAGCAGATCTCGCTCGCGACGGCTGTCGGTCCGCTCTACGACGACGTCGCGAATTGCCTAGTGAAGGAGATGGAGCCGCGCGCGCTCGCGGCGCCCGTCGTGCGGCCGCCGCCCACCAACCGGGCTGAAGTGCATCTGTACCTGCGCGGCAGCGAGAGATTCGGCACGCCGATCGCCAGTTTTTTCGTTAGCCAGCTCGACAACGGCACGACGACGATCGCCTTTGAAGAGCGGACCGACCACCGGGGTCAGCACGCCGCGGCGGCGAAGGCCGCGGCTCAACGATGCCTCAGATAAGGCTGGCGACCTTCATGCCCCCTTGTACCCGGCTTGCGCTTCTCGCGGGAGGGAGCGTCCTTCTGATCGCGCTGCGTTAACGCCGCTGCCGCGTCTCGAACTCGTGGACCTCGCTCATGAAGGGCGCGGCGATGGCGGCGTTCAGCTTGCAGTCGAGGAACACCGGGCCTTCGGGCTTTTCCAGCAGCGGCCGCGCCTTCTCGAGATCTTCGAGCGTGCGGATGGTGGCGGTCTGGAAGCCGAAAGCCTCGGCGATCGGCGCGTAGTCGACGTCGGGAAACACCGACTTGGCGACCGGCAGGTCGCGCATCTTGAGGAAATGCAGCTCGGCGCCGTAGGCGCAGTCGTTCATCAGCACGATCACCAGCGGCAGATCCTCGCGCACGACGGTCTCGAGCTCGCCCATGGTCATCAGGAAGCCGCCGTCGCCGATCACCAGCACCGTCGTCTCATCCGGCCGCGCCCGCGCCACGCCCAGCGCCGTACCGAAGCCGAGCCCGATCGAAGCGAAGTCGCTGGTGAACTTGAACCGGCCGGGATCCGGCACCGAAAGATAGGGCACGATGCCGAGGAAATTGCCGGCGTCGTACACAAGGTTGCGATTGGCGGGCAGGAGCTTTTCCAGCGCCACGCCGAGCGATCGCGGATCGACGGTGCGCAGCGTGTTGGCCGGCTGGAAGTCGCGGGCAATGTCGAACTCGCGAAGGAAGCCCAACACTGCATCGGCGCGGAACGGCCGCTCGGCATTGGAGCCCTCCGGCAGGGCCGCCGCCATGGCCTCGGCCGTGAGCCGTGCATCGCCCACCACCGCCACGTCGGCAGGATAGTAACGGCCGATGTTGCCGCGCGCGGCATCGACCTGGATCAGCGGCACCTTGGGCAACGAGTGTCCAAAGCTCATGGTCAGGATGTTCAGGCTCGCGCCGAACACCAGCACGCAGTCGGCGTCGGCAACCATACGGCGCGCGGCGGAGTGCGAGAACGAGCCGATGACGCCGAGATTGCAGGGATGGCCGCGGAACATGTCCTTGCCGCGCACGGTCGTGGCGAGCAGAGCGCCCGTCCGCTCGGCGAGCCGCTCGATCGCGGCCTTCGCGCCGGCGCGGTGCGCGCCCAGCCCGGCGAGGATCAAGGGCTTGCGGCTTTGACGCAGAACCGCGAGCGCCGCCTCGATGGCTTGGGGAGGCGGCGCGGCCGGCGCCGGCTCACGACGCGCGGCCTTGGCAGGCGCCGCGGCGATCTCGATTGGCATGTCGGCAAGCTGCACGTTGACGGGCAGCAGCAGCGCCGCCGCCCCGCCCTGCATCGCCGCGTTCACGGCATCCGCGAGCGCGCCGCGCGCCGTCGCGGGGCTGGTGGCGGTGAAGGTCCGGAGGCCGGCGGCGGCCAGCACCGCCTGGGCGTTGAAGGCCTTGTAGTCCGGCCCCATGCCGTTGCCTGCGCCGCCGCCCGCGGCGGCATCGCCGGAAATGATCAGCACCTTGGAGCCGGCGCGGCTGGCGTAGGTGATGGCATGCAGCCCGTTGGCGGTCGCCGGGCCGCGCCCGATCACCGCCACGCCGAGTTTACCCGAGGCGTAGGAGTAGCCCTCGGCCATGGCGACCCCGTTGTTCTCGTGGCGCGCGCCATAGAAGCGAACGCCGGCGCTGTCGAGCGCGGTGACGAACACGGCGGTGTCGTCGCTCATCAGGCCGAACACCTGCTCGACGCCCAGGCTCTTCAGGTCGTCGACGAGCATCTGGTAGGTCGGCACGACACGCTCGAGGCGATCAGGCATAACGCGCTCCTTTTGGCTTCACGCCCCACGAGCCCATCAGACCACAGCCGGACCGGGCACGCACGCTCCCGCCGGGATGCGAATGATCCGGTCCTCACGCACCCTTGTAGTTGGGCTTGCGCTTCTCGATGAAGGCGCGGCGGGCTTCCTTGGCGTCCTCCGAGGCGTTGAGGATGCTGCCGGCGTTGGAGGTCAGCACCATGGTGTTCTCCATGGTGGTGTCGACCGCGGTGCGCATGATGCGCTTGCCGATCCACTGCACCAGCGGCGGCACGTTCATCATGCGCGTGCACAGCGCGCGCGTCGTCTCCTCGAGCTTCTCCGACGGCACCAGGTGGTTGAGCATGCCCCATTGCAGTGCGCGCTCGCCGTCGAGCTCGCCGGTATAGGCGAACTCCAGGGCGCGGCCGAGTCCCACCATCTTGGGCAGGTAGTAGCTGCCGCCGTTCTCGATGATCTGTCCGGCGTTGTGATAGGCGACGAAGCGCGTCTTCTCGCAGCCGATGCGGATGTCGCAATGCAGCGCCATGTCCATGCCCGAGCCCACCGCCGGGCCGTTGATCATGGCGATGGTCGGCTTGCGGATCAGCGAGATGTCGCGATGCAGCTTGGTGAAGCCATGGAAGAAATGCTGGCGCGACGCGTCGATGCCCTCGTGTGCGCCGCGATTGCCCACGAAGTCCTCGCCGGTGACGTCTTTCGGCGCCTTGCCGCGCAGATCGGCGCCGGCGCAGAACACGCGGCCCACACCGGTCAGCACGATCACCCGGATCTTCGGATCGTCGTCGCCGGCGCGCATGTACTCGCCGACCTTGGCGACGGTGCCGTTCTCCTCCGACGAGCCGATCAGCGCGTTGAGCCGGTCTGGCCGGTTGAAGCGGATCCAGAGGATGCCCGACTCCTCGGGCTCGTAGGTGAGGTAGTCGACCAGCTTCGGTCCCGTAGCCATGGCGCGCCTCCGCGATGTTGCCGCGCCGACAGCCTGCCGTCCGGCGCGCCGCCGGAGAAGCGCGCCTGGCGGAGGGCAGGTCGGCGTGCCGGGGATGGCGCAAACGGCGGCTTCCACCACGTGCGCGGTGGAATACCGAGTCACCGGGCTGCTACTTTTGTCCTGACCGTCAGCCGTGCAACTGAAAGCCAGCATCTGTCCTGAGGAATAGATCATGACCAAACCGGTTTGCCTCATTGTCGGTGCCGGCGCAGGCATTGGCGGCAATGTCGCCAAACGCTTCGCGCGGGAGGGCTACCACGCGGTCCTGGCAAGACGATCCGACAAGGAGGGTCTCGACCGCCTCGTCGCCGAGATCAGCGGCGAGGGCGGTTCGGCGGCCGGCTTCCTGCTCAACGCCGTCGAGGACGGCAGCATCGAGCGGCTGGTGGAGAGCATCGAAAAGGATATCGGGCCGATCGAGGTCGCGGTCTTCAATCTCGGCGCCCAGATCGGCAGCCGGGCGCTCGCCAACACCTCGCTGAAGGCGTTCGAACTGGGATGGCGGATGGCCACGTTCGGGCTCTTCAGGCTCGCGGTGACGCTGTTTCCTTACATGGAGCAACGCGGCAAGGGCTCGCTGCTCGTCACCTCGGCGACGGCGGCTGTTCGCGGCAATGCCGGGCAGCACTCGCACGCCGCCGCGATGGCCGGGCGCCGCATGCTCTGCCAGACCCTCAACGCCGAGTTCGCGGCCAAGGGCATTCATGTCGCCCACATCCTCATCGACGGCGCCGTCGATGCCCCTGATACGCTCGGCAAGATGCTGGGACCTGAGCGGTATCAGGCGCTGCGGGAGGCCAAGGGGCTCGCGAAGGACGGGCTGCTGCTGCCGGCGGAGATCGCGAACACCTATTTCCACGTCGCGCATCAACACCGATCGGCGTGGACGCACGAGCTGGACCTGCGCGCGTTCTCGGACCTCGCGTGGTGGAACCACGCGACCAGCGGCAATCTCTAGCGCGCGCTTACCGAGAAGTAGTCTGGGCGCCGACGTGATCAAGATCGAGCCCCCCGGTGGCGACATCGCCCAGGGGACGGCGGGGACGGGAGCGTTCACGCCGATGTTCGTGTCGCCGGACAGGGGCAAGCGCTCGATCGCCCTCGATCTGAAGCAACTGGCCGAGGGTCACCCGTACCTGCTCGGCGACCGGCTGACGGCGGCCGATATCATTCTGTCGACGCGCCTGTCGTGGGCCGTCAGCTACGGCGTGACCATCGATCCGCGCGCCGCAGCGTACAGCACCCGCGTGACGGAGAGAGCCGCCTACCGACAGGCGTCGATCCGCAACACGCCGCCGAAGCCCCGAATTGGGCAACTACAGGGCTCGCGCACGCCTTTCGTCCTATGGCCGGAGCGCATAGACGCGAAGCGGCGACGGAGTAGAATAGCTACTGCGAAGGCTTACTGCGGGATTGCCCATGAACGCCATCACGAAGCGATTGCGAAAGGCTCTAGAGGCCGTGCAGACTTGGCCTGTCGAACGACAGGATGCCGCGGCGGAAGTGCTGGAGCGCATGAACAGCCTGGCGACCGCTCCGTACAAGCTCAGCGCCGAAGAGCGCGCCGATCTCGAGGAAGCCTTGGCCGAAGCCCGGCGCGGCGAGTTTGCCAGCGACGCGGATGTTCGGGCGATGTTCGCACGTCACGGCCAGTGAGACTTCGCTATTCGATCCGGGCCCTGGCTCAGCTCGACGAAATCTATACCTACATCGCATCGCACGATTCCCGCGGCTCACGAAGAGTACAAGCGCGCATCAAGCGATCGCTCGACCGACTTACGGATTTCCCATTCAGCGGCCGCGAACCGACATACCCGGCGTTCGGCTGCTATCGGTGATCAAGTATCCGTACTTGATCTTCTACTCGGTCGACGTCGCGGCGGAAGAAGTCCGTATCTTGCGTGTACGTCATGGTTCACGTGACCCATCGCGCCATCTCGACTGACGTCAGCTCGGCCAGGCCCGCCGAATCGGGTCGCGGCCATCCCAGTTCGTCGCCGCGTCGCGCACTGCGTCGAACACGCGTTTGCGCGTGGGTGTGGCGTGCGCCATCTCGATCATCGTGCCGGGGTGGCCTTCGTTCCAGAGATAGACGAAGCGGCCGCGCGTGCTGTCGCCGTTCTGGCCGATGGTGTAGCCGTTCGCCAGCGCTTGATTGAGCTTGGCGTCGTAATCCTCGGGCCAGCTCGACCAGTGCTGCATGCCCTCGTGGCCGGCGGCGAGAAAGTCGCGGTACACCGAGGGCGTCTCGCAGCGCTGCTGGATCAGTTCGAGCTGCACATCGCCCGAGTTCGCCAGCGCGATCGAGAAGTGGAAGTTGTCGTAACGCGTGCCGCGATAGTGGAACTCGGTGAACGCCATCTTCTCGGCGTAGAACCACGGGCCCACGCCGCAGACCTCGATCCAGTGCTCCATCGCCGCCTCGATATCGCGCACGACGATGCCGACCTGGCGCATTTCTCCAAACAGACGACTCATGCGTGCCTCCGCGCTGGAGGCGGCAGCCTAGCAAAGTCTAGGGCATCACGCCGAAGGGGCGTTTCTCACCCTCGGCCGTGCGCACCTTGCGGTCCTCGTCCTCAGGGCCGACGCGCTGGGGAATAGGCTCGTCGCGGTTGGGATCCGGATCACGCGGCGGCAACTCGATCGGAGCGTCGCCGGGTTGATCGCCGTCGGGTGGGCGGCGGTCACGGTCGGGATCCGGACGCCGGGGTTGCTCAATCGGCGTCGGATTCTGGCGTTTCGGATCAGGCATGGCTTCGTTTCCCGCTTAAAGTGCTCGCCATCACAACGTCCGGCGCGGAACGGGTGTTCCCTCCGCGCGTTTCGTGACGCGATGAACCAGCAACAACGCGCTCTGGTGACGAAACTGGCCCGGGAGAGGGGCCTGAAGATCGTGCGGACCGCCGCGCTGACGGTTCAGCGGCAGCGACATGGCAAGGGCTTCCGCTTCGTCGATCGCCGCGGCGCCACGATCCGCGGTGCCGAGGAGCTCCAGCGGCTGAAATCGCTGGCGGTGCCGCCCGCCTACATCAACGTGCGACTGGCTGCGGACCCGAACGCCCATCTGCAGGCGATCGGCGAGGACGCGGCCGGCCGGCTGCAGTACCGCTATCACCCTCTCTGGGCCGACGTGCGCGAGGCATTGAAGGCGCGGCGTCTCGCCGGCTTGGCGAAATCCTTGCCGGCGATACGCCGCGCCGTATCGCGCGGCCTCGCGTCGGCCGATTGCGATCGGCATTTCGCCACGGCAGCGGTCGTTCGGCTGGTGACATTGACCGCGATCCGCGCCGGCGGCGAAGCCTATGCCCGCGAACGCGGGACGCGCGGAGCGACCACGCTGCTGAAGGCGAACATCAGGATCGCCGAGGGGCTCTGCACATTGCAGTTCAAGGCCAAGGGCGGGGCGATCGTCAGCAAGGATCTGCGAGACCGGCGACTGGTGGCGGCGATACGGCGGCTGGTGGCTCTCCCGGGGCCGCGCCTGTTCCAGTACCGCGACTCTGACGGCGCCGTGCGGCCGGTGCGTGCGGGTGACGTCAACCGCTTCCTGCGCGGGGTCGCGGGCCAGCCGATCTCCCTGAAAGACTTCCGCACGCTGCTGGCCTCGACAACCGCGCTGAAGACACTGGCCGTAACGGTGCCGGCCACCAGTGCGCGCGGTCGACGATCGCAGGTGCGCGCGGCCGTGACGGCAATCGCCGGTGAGCTGGCCAACACGCCGACGGTTTGCCGTGCCAGCTACGTCCACGACGCAGTCGTCACCGCTTTCGAGAAAGGCAGGCTGCGGCGGATCGGCAAGCAGTCACCGCTCGAAGCGGCGGAGACCCTGGCGCGCATCGTTTCGCGACCGGCAAGCGACTGAGATTCCGCCCATTCGCGCGCAACCCGCCCCGCGAAAAGTCGTTCGAAGGCGAGGCCACCCTCGGTTCGGGCCAGGAGTATGCCCATGAAAACCATCAGTCATGTCTACGACAGCTACGGCCAAGCCAAGTCCGTCGTCGAGGATCTCGAAGCCAACGGCATCTCACACAATGACGTCACCCTCGTCGCCAACCGCTACGTCAGCAAGGCGTACGAAGACGCCACCGACACCACGGGCGCCACCACGGGCGCGGGCGTCGGTGCGCTGGCCGGCGGGGGCGCGGGCCTGCTGGCCGGCCTCGGCCTGCTCGCCATTCCCGGACTCGGCCCGGTGGTCGCGGCAGGCTGGGCCGCAGCTGCAGCGATCGGCGCGATGGCCGGTGCGGCCGGTGGCGTCACGGTCGGGGGCCTGGTCGATATCCTGACGACCTCCGGCGAGCCCGAAGAGCATGCGCATGTCTACACCGAGGCCGTGCGGCGCGGCGGCACGCTGGTGAGCGCGCGGATCGCCGAAGAGGATGCCGATCGCGTGCGGGCGATTTTCGCGCGACACGATCCGATTGATCCCGAGATGCGCGGCCGCGAGTACCGCACAAGTGGGTGGGATCGCTTCGATCCCAAGGCCGATCACTATCGGCTGTCGCAAGCGGAGATCGAGCGCATCCGCATGGTGGGCTATCTCTAGGCCACACCTGTCGTCGGGCTTTTGTGGCAGGGCGGATTTTCCAGGGTCCGCCCTGCTGTCGTCTTGTCGTCACGCCTGCGGCAGACCAATCTGCGGGCCACGCGTTTCCTCATGGGAAAGGATCCCCGAATGTCGACCATGGCCCCCCAGTCACAGCCGCACGCCGTCCTCGCGCCACGCCCCAAGGGCATGCTGATCGATGGCCAAAGGGTCGAGGCCGTTTCAGGCCAGCGCTTCAGCGTCGAGAACCCGGCCAAGCGTACGCCGATCGCCGATGTGCCGCGCGCCGCCGCCGCCGATGTCGATCGCGCCGTCGCGGCGGCCCAGAAGGCGCAACCGGCCTGGGCCAAGATCGTGCCGCGCGAGCGCGGCAAGCTCCTGCTGAAGATCGCCGAGGCCTTCGAGGCCCGTGTCGAGGAGATGGCGCGCACCATCGCGCTGGAGACCGGCAACGCGCTGCGCACCCAGGCGCGCGGCGAAGCGCGTGGTGCGGCCGACATCTTCCGCTATTTCGGCGGGCTGGCCGGCGAGCTGAAGGGCGAGACCATCCCGCTCGGCGAGCACGTGCTGTCATACACCCGACGCGAGCCGCTGGGCGTGGTCGGCGCGATCATCCCGTGGAACGCACCAGTGCTGCTGGGCGCGCTGAAGATCGCCCCGGCGCTCTGCGCCGGCAACGCACTGGTGCTGAAGGCGGCCGAGGACGCGCCTTTGGGCGTGCTGCTGATGGCCGAGATCTGCCAGGAGTTCCTGCCGCCTGGCGTGCTCAACGTGCTGACCGGTTACGGCCAGGAGTGCGGCGGGCCGCTGGCGAACCATCCGGCGATCCGCAAGCTCTCCTTCACCGGCTCGACCGAGGTCGGCAAGGTGATCATGCGCGCCGCCGCCGAGCGCATCGTGCCGGTGTCGCTGGAGCTGGGTGGCAAGAGCCCGTCGATCGTCTATCCCGACGCCGATGAGGACTGGGTGGTCGAGGGCATCATCGCGGCAATGCGCTTCACCCGGCAGAGCCAGTCATGCACCGCCGGCTCGCGGCTGTTCCTGCACGCCGACATCTTCGATTCGTTCCTCGCCAAGCTGAAGGCCAAGACCTCGGCGCTGAAGCTGGGCGATCCGCTCGACGAGGCGAGCGACATCGGCACCATCATCAACAACAAGCAGTTCACCAAGGTCTGCAAGTATGTCGAGGAAGGCCTGAGCCGCGCCGATGCGACGCTGGTGATGGGCGGCCTGCCACCCAAGAGCGGGCCATTGAGCGAAGGCTACTTCGCCATCCCCACGATCTTCGCCGACCAGTCCAACGACTGGCGCCTGGCGCGCGAGGAGATTTTCGGGCCGGTGCTGGTGGCGATCCGCTGGACCGACGAGGCCGAGGTGATCCGCATGGCCAACGACAGCCACTACGGTCTCGCCGCCTACGTCTGGACACACGACATCGGGACCGCGCTGCGCTCAGCGCACGCCATCGAATCCGGCTGGGTCCAGGTCAACCAGGGGCTCGGCCAGTCGCCCGGCCATTCCTACGGGGGATACAAGCAGAGCGGCATCGGCCGCGAGTTTTCGCTCGAGGGCATGCTGGACAGCTTCACCCAGCGCAAGAACGTCACGGTGAACCTCAACACGCCGCGGCGGGCGTGAACTCGCTCACGCTGGTCGCGGCAGCGCCTTGGCCAGCGTCTCCAACCGGATCTGGTGGTCCTGGAGTACCAGCAGGAAATCGGCGGCGAACTTCTTCAGCGCCGGGTTCTCGCCCGAGCCCGCGTAGCCGCTGAACAGCACCAGCAGATCACGGTGCATCGCCACCTGCGTGTCGATGAACAACGAATCGAAGCTGGCCGTCGGCGCCATCCTGAGCTTGTCGAGCATGTCCTTGAGCTTGCCCTGAAGCTCCTCCGGTGCCTCCTTGACGGCGGTTTCGTTGGCAGCCTGCCTGAACTTGGTGATCGCCGCCGAGTAGTCGGCCAACATGGTCACCGAGAATGCCTTGACCTCGGTGTTGGTGGACACACCGCCAGCCAGGCGCGCGACCTGGGCTTGGAAGCTGAGCGCTTCGGCGGCCGCCTTCGCGAACGCGTCGGCCTTTGTCTTCTCGGCACGGGCGGCAAGGCCGATAACCATCAGGGCCGCCGCCACGCATGCGACGGCCAGTCGGGAAAGGTTCCGCATTGGCATCCTCCTCGGCGACCTTCCGATGCAACGCGGAGGATCGCCGGGAGTTGCCTTCATGCCGCCGTGTAGGCTCCGTCGACCGTATGTGTCGAACCTGTGACGTAGGCGGCACGATCCGAACACAGCCAGCACACCATCTCAGCGATGTGTTGCGGCGTACCCATGCGCTTGACCGGTATGCCGGCCATGATCTGCGCGCCGCGTCGCGCCATCGTGTCCTTGGTCATGTCGGTCTCGATGAAGCCCGGGCACACCGCGTTCACGCGGATGCCGTTCTCGGCGTACTCCAGCGCAGCGGTCCGCGTCAGGCCGACGACACCATGCTTGCTGGCGACATAGGCCGAGGAGGTTGGAATGCCGAACAGACCGGCGATCGAGGCGGTGTTGACGATCGCGCCGGAGCCCTGCTTGGCCATCTACTCCAGCTCGGCGCGCATGCACAGCCACACGCCCTTGAGGTTGACTGCGATCATGCGGTCGAAGGCTTCCTCGGGCCATTCCGCCGTCTTCTTGCCGGCGCCGCCGACCTGATAGCCGGCGATGCCGGCGTTGTTGAAGGCGCAGTCGAGACGACCGAAGGCCGAGACCGCCGCGCTCACCATGCTCGCGACCTCGCCGGGCTTGGTGACATCGGCGGTGATCGCCAGCGCCTGGCCGCCGGCCTTGTTGATCAGCGCCACGGTCTCGGCCGCGCCCTCGGCCATCTGGTCGGCGACGGCGACACGCGCGCCCTCGGCTGAGAACAGCAGCGCCGCGGCGCGGCCGATGCCGCGTCCCGCGCCAGTGATCAGGGCTGTCTTGCCCTCGAGCATGCCCGCCATGGTGTTTCTCCCCTCTATGTCAGATTGGCCAGCGCGACGCGCAGGTAGTTGCCGCCCAGCAGCTTGCGCATGTCGGCAGCGTTGAAGCCGCGCGCCATCAGCGCCGCGGCGAGCGCCGGCAGCCGCGTGTAGCTGGGCAGAGCCGAGCCGCTGAGCAAGCCCATCATGTCGCTGCCGATGCCGACATGGTCGACGCCCACCGCATCGGCCATACGCGCCATGCCGGCGGCATAGGCGGTGACATCCTTGAATATCGTGGCCGGCGGCCAAATGCCGATGACGCCGCCGGTGCGCGCGACCACGCGCGCGTGCTCGGCGCTGATCAGCCGGCTGAAGCGGCCCGGCGTCGTGGCGAACGATGTGTGCGAAAGCACGAGCGGCTTGGTCGTGACCTCCGCCGCGCGGCGCACCAGGGACGTCGTGCCGTGCGCCACGTCGACGATGATGCCGCGCGCGTTGCAGCGACGGATCACGTCGGCGCCAAACGCGGTGAGACCGTCGTGTTCGCTCGGCTCGGTCTGGATGTCGCCCAACTCGTTGACGCGGTAGTGCGTCAGTTGAAGCTGGCGCACGTTCCATTTTTCATAGGCCTCGTCGACGCGCTCGATGCGTCCCTCGAGGAAGTCGGCGCCCTCGGAGGTGATAAGCACTGACGGCCGGTCGGGATGAGCCGCGCGCATCGCCGCCGCGCCGGTGATCACGCCGAGATTCTGTTCGCGCACCAGGTGCTGCAGGCGGGCGAAGGCGAGTGTCGCGTAATTGTAGAGTTCCCCCTGCGCTGGCGTGCGGTACGGCCGGATGCGCGTGTTGTTGTCGCTCGGCGCGATGGCCGGCGCGTCGGCGACGATGGCGAGGCAGACCACCGCCATGCGGCCCTCACGCATCGGCGCCGCCAGGGGCACGAAGGGCGCGTTCGGCTCACGCATGCGGATCACGCCGCCGCCGTGGCTGTGCAGGTCGGCGGTGACGGTGTCACCCATCGCCTCGCGCGCGGCGGCGATCGCCGCCGCATCAGGTTCCACGGCGAGCGCCAGTGGTGCCCAGGACGACAAGCCGAACAGCGCACCGCCGGCCAGCGCGGCGCGGCGGGTGAAGCCCGGCGCCACTGGCGAGGCCAGCGCACGCGCGTCGCGCAGCTGATAGCGCCAACCCATCTCGTCGTCGTCGAGGCAGGCCAGGCGGCCGGTCAGGCGCACACCGTTGCCGTCGGGCTTGATCGGCGTCGTGGCGAAGACCTCGATGCGCGCCAGTGGGTCGCGCGGCAGGCAGGCGAGGCAACACGACGGCTCACCGATCAGCGCGAAGCGCTCGCGCGCCGCCAGCGGATCGTCGCTGACGATCCATCCCTCGATATCGACGGTGGCGCCGTGCAGCCGCGCGGCGCGTTCAGCCCGAAGATCGGTCCAGTCGATGCGCATTGCGGCAGCATAGCACTACCCCTGACGTAATCGACGGCGCGCCGCGGGCGAACGATATGTCTGATGTCGCAAATAGGAGGGTCACCATGACTGACATGACCAAGTTGATCGACGACTACATCGCCTGCTGGAACGAGACCGATGCCGGGCGCCGCCGCGCGCTGATCGATCGCGCCTGGACCGAGCGCGCGACCTATGTCGATCCGATGATGAGCGGCGAAGGCCGCGGCGGCATCGACGCCATGATCGCCGGCGTGCAGGCGAAGTTTCCGGGATTCCGCTTCCGCGTCAGCAAGCCGGTCGAGGCGGTCGCCGACCGCGTGCGCTTTTCGTGGGAGTGTGGGCCGGATGGCGCCTCGGTTATCGGCGGCACCGATTTCGCCACCGTCGCCGACGGTCGGCTCAGCGCCGTCACCGGCTTCATCGACTTCGCACCCGGCATGGCGAAGGCGTAGGCTAGAACAGAAAACGGCGCGCGACCGTCAGGCCGCGCGCCGCTTTCTGTCAAAGGCCGATCAGGCGGCCTGCACGCCCATCACCGCCTTGACCTCGAGGAACTCCTCGAGGCCCCAGGCGGCGTATTCACGGCCGTTGCCGCTCTGCTTGAAGCCGCCGAACGGCGCCGTCATGTCCATCGGCGTGCCGTTGAGATGCACGTTGCCGGCGCGCAGCTGCGAGGCCACGTCGCGCACCTTCTTGGGATCGCTGCCCTGCACGTAGGCGGCAAGGCCATAGACGGTGTCGTTGGCGTCCTTGATCGCCTGCTCCTCGGTTTCGTAGGGCAGGATCGCGAGCACCGGCCCGAAGATTTCCTCGCGCGCGATGGTCATGCTGTTCTTGACGTTGCCGAAGATCGTCGGCCGCACGTAGTAGCCGCGGTTGAAGCCGTCGGGACGGCCCGGGCCGCCGGTCGCCACAGTCGCACCCTCGGCGATGCCCGCCTCGATCAGCTTCTGGATCTTGTTGTACTGCGTCTCGCTGACGACGGGGCCGAGCACGGTCTCTTCCGCCTTCGGATCGCCGACCTTCAGCGACTCCGCCACCGACTTCGCCACCGCGAGCGCCTCGTCGTGCTGCTTGGCCTGCACGAACATGCGGGTCGGCGCGTTGCACGACTGGCCGCTGTTGCGCATCATGCTGACCACGCCCGACGTCACCGCCTTCTTCAGATCGGCATCCGGCAGGATGATGTTGGCCGACTTGCCGCCCAGCTCCTGATGCACACGCTTGACCGTGTCGGCCGCGGCCTTCGCCACCAGCACGCCGGCGCGGGTCGAGCCGGTGAAAGAGACCATGTCGACGTCGGGATGCTTCGACAGCGCCTGGCCCACCGTCGGGCCATCGCCGTTGACCAGGTTGAACACGCCCTTCGGCACACCGGCCGCGTGCATGATCTCGGCCCAGATGATGGCGTTGAGCGGCGCGATCTCGCTGGGCTTGAGTACCATGGTGCAGCCTGCGGCCAGCGCCGGGCCGACCTTGCAGACGATCTGGTTGATCGGCCAGTTCCACGGCGTGATGAAGGCGCAGACGCCGATGGCTTCGTGCGCGATCAGGGTAGTGCCCTTCTGCGACTCGAACTCGAACTCCTTGAGCGTCTTGATCATCTGCATCAGATGGCCGACGCCGGTCGCGGCCTGCGCCTTCATGGCGAGCGTGATCGGCGCGCCCATCTCCATCGAGATCGCCTTGGCGATGTCGTCGTAACGGGTCTTGTAGACCTCGAGGATCTTCTCGAGCAGCGCGATGCGCTGTTCCTTGGTCGTGCGCGAGAAGGCCGGGAAGGCCGCCTTGGCCGCCGCCACCGCCTTGTCGACATCGGCCTCGCTGCCGAGGCTGATCCTGGCGCAGGGCTCCTCGGTCGCCGGATTGATCACGTCGATCGCGTTCGGCTTCGCGGGATTGACCCATTCGCCGTTGATGTAGAACTTCAGATGGTCGGTCATGTGTCCCTCCGGGTGATGTGATGGCGCAGTGTCGCCAGACGCGCGCCGTTTGCAACCAACAAGACTCGTTTAACCCTGCCTGGCGGAGGGTTTAAGCAACGCTAGCGCCAGGGCGGCGACGCAGCAGCCCAGCGCGCCGAGCTGCCACGGCCCCAGCGGCTCGTTATGCGCCCAGACGCCGCCGGCCATGGCGATCACCGGCACGATGATGGTCGACACCGCCGCGGTGTTGGCGGGCAGCAGGTGCACGATGCGGAACCACACCAGGGTGCCCAGCGCCGTGGGCACGATAGCGAGGTGGATGGCGGCCAGCAGCACCGGCCAGGACGGCACGAAAGGTCGCCAATCGGCGAGGATCGCGGCGCCGACCAGGATCGGTAGCGAGCCCAGGGTCATCTGCCACGCCGTCAGGGTGAGCGGATGTGTGCCGCGCCAGTCGGCGCGCTTCTGGATCAGTGTGCCGGCGGCCCAGCCAATGGCGGCCACCAATGCGCAAGCGATCCCGGTCGGCGCATCGGCCAGGCTGCGCAGATTGGGAACCGCCAGCAGCGCGACGGTGCCGGCGCCGAAGGCCAGTGCCAGCAGCAGGCGCGGCGTCGGCCGCTCACCGAACAGCAGCACCGCCATCAGCGCCGCCCAGAGCGGCATGGTGTAGCCGAGGATCGAGGCCTGTCCCGATGGGATGAACAGCACACTGGCGGTGGCGGCGACGTACCACACCGACACCGTGCCGAAGGCACCGCCCAGCAGCGCGGGCCGGCTGGCGCGCGGCACGGTCAACGGCACGCCGCGCAGCCGCGCGATCGCCAGCAGCATCAGGCCGGCGCCGAGCACGGCGAGGCCACGAAACGTCCACACCGAGAGCTCGCGCAGCACGACGTTGAACATCGGCCAGGACGAGCCCCACAGCACGCCCAGCAGCAGCACCAGGCCGGTCGCGCCGTCGATACGACGCGCGGTCATGATGTGCGCGTCGACGGCGCCGGCTTGAAGAGCGCCAGCGCCAGCGCGATCACCGTGCAGGCGAGCGCGCCGATTTGCGTCGGGCCAAGCGGCTCATCGAGCACCAGCCGGCCGCTGACCATGGCGACGATCGGGACGACGATCGAGGACAGCGCCGCGACATTGGCCGGCAGCAGGCCGACGATGGCGAACCACGTCGCGGTGCCAACGCACATCGGGATCAGCGCGATGTAGATCGTGGTGAGCACGCTGGTCCAGGACGGCACGATCCAGACCCAGTCGGCGAAGATCGCCGAGGCGACCAGGATCGGCGGCAGCGACAATGCGATCTGCCACGCGGTCAGCGACAGCCCCATGCCGGCCCAGTCGGTGCGCTTCTGCACCACCGTGCCCAACGCCCAGCACAGGCCGGCGCCGAGGCCACAGGCGATGCCCAGCGGCGCATCGGCGTAGATGCGCAGGTTGGGCACGGCGAGCAGCGCCACCGACGCGGCGCCGAAGGCGAGCGCGGCCAGGATGCGCCCGCCCAGCCGCTCGCGCAGGAAGAGCGGCGAGATCAGCGCGAACCACAGCGGCATGGTATAGGCCAGCACAGCCGCCTGGCCCGAGGGGATGTAGCGCACCGCCGCCGCGGTGAGGATGTTCCAGATCGCGATGTTGAAGAACGACGCCCACAGCAGAGGCGCCCAGAGATGGCGCGGCACACGCAGCCGCTCGCGGCGCAGGCGGGCCACAGCGAACAACGCGGCGCCAGCGATGATCACGACGATGACGCGGAAGGTCCAGATCGAGAATTCGCGCATGGCGATGGAGAACAACGGCCAGTTCGTGCCCCAGACGAGCGTCAGGAGCGCGAGCAGGGTCAACGCGCGGGTATGGGCGGAGCGGTCTGGCATCGGAAGCGGCGCACCGTATGGGCGCGCGGCGCCGGCGTCTATCGGCGAGGGCGCACGACGCCTATGCGCGCAGGCGCGCGACGCCTATGCGACGTCGCTCAGGTCGAGCGCTCCTCCGGCGCGGCCAGCGAGCAACCGGCGATGCGCCAGGTACCGTCGGGCTGCTTCTCCATGACGTAGAATGCCGTCACCGCCGAGCCGTCCGGCGCCTCGATATGAACCTTCTGAATCACCCAGTCCTCGACCGCGCGAATGTCGCGGAAGGCGAAGCTCTGCCAGCGATGCACCGGCTGGTAACCGTTGCGCACCATCGACATGAAGTTCTCGACGGTGCCGAAGATGCTCTTGATGCCGGGGGCGGCGAAGGAAAAGGCAGTCTCGCCGTCGTCGCGCCGGAAGGCCTCGAGCTGACGGCCGATGACGTCACGGATCTGGGTGCGATCGGCGTCGGTCGGCTGCTCGATGGCGAGCGCAGGCCCGCCCAGCAAGGCGACGAGCACCAACCACCCACCCGTCAGTATCCCCAATGCGCCGCGCATGACCGAACCTCCCGCACCGAAGCGTCCTGATTCTATGCGATTGCGGCGCCCGTGGATGTTGGTCGCGCTCACGATCTCGCGAGCACGACGATAGAACCGCAGGCAATGGTCAGAAGCGGCGGCCCGGATAGGGGCGCGGGCCGCCCGCGGCGGTCGCCGGGCCACCGCCCAAACGGCCCGCGCTGACGCCATAGCTCAGGCCCGCGAGGTTGGAGCGCTCGGCGGCGAGAAAGGCATTCTGACGCGAGATCTCGCCGTTGAGGTCCCCGATAAGGCGATCGATCGCCTGCATGGTGCGATTGGTGTCGGCTTCGATCTGGCGCAGCTGGCGGTGGTCTTCATCGACCGCGCCGCCGACATTGTAGGTCGAGCGGATGGTGTCGAGCAGATGGCCGGCCACCGACGCCTGGGTCGTGACCTGAGTGGCCAACGAGTTCAGGACGCCGATGTCGCCGGTCATCTTGTCCAGATGTCCCTGCGCCTGGTTCCACCGGGCGACCATCTCTGGATTGGCGGGCGTCGTGCCCACCGACAGGCGGGAGGTGATCTGGCTCACGGCCGTGTTGTAGCCGCGCGCCTCGCCACCCAGCGCATTGCGCAGCGCCTGGAGCTGGTTCACCTGGGCTTGGTGGGATGACGCGACGGCGTTCTGGTCGGCGCGCAGCTGCTGGACGCGGGCCGACACCGTGGCCCCACCCGTAGCGGTGACAGACGACGCCGGCGCCACCGTCCCCGGTCCTCCGAACAGATCGCCGCAGGCCCCCAAGGTGAACGCCGCCAGGAGGCAAGCGGCGCGCGTGGTCCATTTCGCCATCGGTGTCACGTACCTTGGTCCGATCCGCTCTCGTTGGGCACCCGCCGGCCAACGCGCGGCCACACGGACCACGCGCCACCAAGGCACCAGCCCCAATAGCAGTACCCGAAGGCTACTGAAACCCCGACTTTTCAACAAGCGTGGGGTTCGCCTGCGACAATCCGAATTCGCAAGCTGCGGCCGCAGTGTAACAAGCGACCTTGAATGATCCGGGCGAGCTGAACGGTGCGTTCTGGCGAAGGTCGGCATATTCGCTTGCGCCGGATCGACGTTTTGGCTACCTACCGCGCCTCGACCCGCCATTGCGGGCCATCAGACTTGGCTATAGGCGCCCATAGCTCAACTGGATAGAGCACCTGACTACGGATCAGGAGGTTGGGAGTTCGAATCTTCCTGGGCGCGCCAAGCCTTTCAATGCGTTAGCAAATAGCTCCAGCCTCTTAGGCTCTCCCTAGGCTCTCGCCTCGGGCTGCTCGCGGACGCGGCGAGCTTTCACCTTCGGCAACTCATCCCACGTCCGACCGTCGAGCGTGCGGCCCGTGCGCTTCTTGTTAACACCGCCCCACTGCTTGAAGTGGAAGGCGACGCCTGCGCGCGTGCACTGATCACGGATCGAACGAACCCACTCGATAGGCATAGGCCGCGCGCCTGGCCCGCTCTCCCCGCCAGCGATGGCCCAATCGACGCCCTTGAGGTTCATGCCCTCCAGCGGTCCGAGAAGCGGCTCAAGCGATAGAAACTTGATCATTGCCGGCGTGCGCCGAAGGTTTTCTATGCGCGGGAGGTAGTCGGCGCTTTCGACGCTCACGCCCATCCATACGTTCTTCGGCCACGGCAGGTGCGGAGCGAGCTCCTCGCACCTCTCCGCCCGCTTCGTGAGGACCTGGTAGGTGTGCTGCGGCGTGTCGACCATCGTCTTGAAGACCTTGGCGATGAAATCGAGTGGCACCTTCTCATGAAAGAGGTCGGACATGGAGTTCACGAAGATCGTGCGCCCGGTCTTCCACTTGGCAGGCAATGCGAGTGTCGCATCGTCGAGTGTTATCTTCCCGTTCCATTTCCAGCGCCCACCGGTCTTCCTCGTGATCCCGGTGTACTTCGGCTGACCCATTGCCTCTAGCCGTGAGGCGAGGCGCATGGCGTAGCAGTTGGTACAGCCCGGCGAGAGAACGGTGCACCCGGCAACCGGATTCCACGTCGCCTCGGTCCACTCGATAGGGGAGTTCGTTGCCATAACGCCTGCTTTCTACGGAAACGTCACCATAACCTTGTCGCCAAAGGTGCCCGCCGGGCGCTTTTTGAGAGGTGTGGTGATCTTTCCCTCAGCCTCCAACTCCAGCAGCACATCTTTGTAGTTAGTCTTCCAATAGTTCCGACCTAGGCAGTGCTCCTCATATATCTGCTGCATCGTGAGGGTTCTGCCCGAAAACACCGTCGGCAGCGCGTCTTTGAGGTCCGTATACTCCGCAAACCACAGCTTGTTCGTCTGTGGCGGGAAGTCGTAGTAGGTATAATCCGGTATATCCTTTTCATCGCGCCAACTCTCGCGCGCCATTATGTCGTTCATGAGATACCAGCCGGCCTTGCTCTTCGTAACAAAAACCAGAAGGTGCGATGTACGTCGGCTCTTCCCCTTCTTGAACCAGAAGGGTCGCACGTAGGTGCCTTTAACCTCCCGCATAACCTCGGCCAGCTTGTCGACTATCAGTTCCTCCCTATCACCGACGTTAAGTCTGTTGAGCTCGTCCCGCAACTCCGACGCCCTCGTCTCACCAAACAAAGCACTCATACGCTCGACAAACTCATTTGCGCTAAGAGCCGCATTGATACGAGCGTAGTTGAAGAAGAAGACACAATCGCAGCCCCAGTTCTTTATTACACCGCGCACTAGGTTTTGAGTGAGGCCCTTATACCCGAACGGATCGATGAAGGTGAAAGACGGAACGATAGATGTACTATTGAAATATTGCTCGGCGCTTTTTTCAACCTTCTCGTTCAACAGTGTCGGCGGGTAGGTGAGCTTCTCGATACCGGGTAGCTTCGCGATCTCAGTATCGAGCTGAGCGATATAAATTTTCGATCCGTCGTTAAACACTGTCACGAGGTGATCGCACAATTCCTGCTGAGCAATAGCCTTTTCAAGGACCATGATCGGAGTAGACGGCTTGCCGTTGCCATATCGTCCCGGACCACAAAACAGGTCGAAGTAGGCAATCCTGCCTCCGCGCCGCTTTGCCTCCGGCAGGACGAACCGCCACCACGAATTGAAGTATTTCGTGATGATCTGTGCCTTAATGCCGGACGCCTCGCTTTGCTCGTCAAAGAACTTGTCGTTCTTCGCCACTTGCCCCCCTATTTTGCGGCTGTGCCGTTAAGGGGAATCTATCGCATTCAGCGATCAGTCGTCAGAGAACATACAAAGAACATTAACTGACGACAACCATTTATTTCAGCCTTTTGGGCTTTTAGCTGCGCGGTCTGTTCTGCACCTTGGAGTGCCACCAGACCAGGGCTCGGTAGTTTCGGACCTTCGGACGAGGCGCTTCTGATAGAGGATGTGGAGCTGCTGCTCGGTCCATCCGAGGGTATTGGCGGTCACGGCCAAAAGGCGGGCCAGACGCGCGGGGTTAGGATCGCCAGTCGCCTCGACGATCTGCTCAATCAAAGCCTCTTTCGCCGTTCGCGCGCCGGATTTTTTAACTGTCGGTTTTGGGTAATTTGATAGGTCCATAAATAGGTGAGGTACACCTCCGCTCTTTCCCTCATACCCTTTCGGGTCGTGTCGGTAGGTGGGGTTATGTGCTGCCAGTGGGACCCTTCTTGCTTCCGGCCCTCAATTCCTACGCGCGACCTGGATGCCGGCACGCGTCCAGACCGTGCGCTCCCACCATGTCGGACGGGGCACCTGGTCGAGGAAGACAACAAACCCCGCTCATCCTCCGGATCAATCTCGCCATTACGCGACCGGACGTGCGTGATAATCCCGTCTCCGAAGAGATTTAGGTCCCAGCCGCTCACATAGTGCTCCAAGCGGAGGCAACCGATCTCCGGAGTGGATCCGAGTGACGTGCGGTACATACCTTTGTGAACGAGAGCATTAAGACGATAGAGCGCCACGCTCCTGTAGTATAGGTCTTCATAGCTACGGTATCGTCACGCCTCGCAAGCTCACGTTGACCACAACCAGTTCCTCACCCACCGTCTTAATGAGCTCAAAGGTGAAATTCACCTTAGCGCCTTTGATATAGCGATTGGTGCTTGTGTAGTAGAAGGAGAGTGTTGCATCTCCGCCTTTGGGAAGAGATAGACCTGGCCGGTCACGAGGGCAGTCCGTGAGGGTACAGATTGGAATGCCGGATGCATCGTAGCCCTGATTTTCACCGTCGATCCTGGCGCTCCCCTGCGTATGCCAGATGCGGGTGGGGCCTTCCTGATTTTCGATGAGGAAAATGAACGTCGGACCGCCGTGTGGGTTCTTGACGATCTTGTCGACCGAGATTTTGAGGCCGTCGACGGTGCGGGTCGGCTGTTGCGAATGCGCCGCGGTTGAAGCTACAAGCGCCAAGGCCACGAGCAAAAACCGAAGCATGGTATCCTCCCCCAAAACGGGGGAACTGTGGATCAGTTCGTAAGGGTCTGGAAGAGCTTTAGCAGGGAAGTGCAGATCGGGCTCATGCTCGCGGCGAGCGCCCTGCTGTTCATCTTCTCCGTCTACTTCTGCATGGTCGACGACAGCATGACGCGGGACTTCGAGAACCGTCGGCCTGGCACGCTCGATATGGTCGAGAATGCCGAAGCCTACGTCGGTTCGGATTGGTCCGTGTATGTGATCCCCCGCGGCCGGTGCGTGCTCCTCGAATCGGCGTCGGGGCCGGGCTTGTACGTGAGTATCGAGACGGCGCCGGACAGCAAAGATTGGTCCAGATACCGGGTCGGGAGGTTCGTGCGGTTTAAGTCGGATGGCGCACCCGGCAGGATCAAATTCGTTTTCAAATTCAATCGCTCGGAACGCGAGCCGTCCTTCTGCTGGGGTTAGCAATGCTCGCGCAGATAAACGCCTGGATAGAAGCGCGCACGGCTGAGCTCCTCGCAGAGTTCCGAAAGCTTCGCGCGCAGCCCATGAGTTTTGCGCAATTCGGGGACGTGTGGCGTGGGCTCGGAGCAACGGGTCAGAAGGTTATTCTGATCGGCACGACTGTCCTCTTCATCCTCATCGCGATCGGCCAGTGCCAAGAGAGCGATCGTGTGGCGCACGAAGAGCGGATGCTCAAAATGACCGGCGTGCGCAAGCCGATCATTGTCGAGACTATTTCGTTCTGGCGGCGAAAGATCGACATAGGTCCGCAGTGGACGTTGCCATTCACTTTCATTGAAGGGTTGCGTTGTGTCGACTGGGACACGCATCCGCCTTCCGAATTTCAGATGTCCGACGATGGGCATAATTGGTCTGCCGTGCGCAAAGGACGGTTCATTCGGTTCCGTTCAACGAACGGTCGGAGCTTCGCGATCCGGCTTGATTTTCGAGATCATCCGGAGCAAGCGTCGGCCTGTCGCTACTAAAACTCCGGCGCGAACCTCATCTCCGGGTAGTCCTCGTCCTTGCGTACGTCGATCGCCATGCTGTCCAAGAGGTCGTTTCGCCTGGTATCCGAAGAGCGACGCCGGTATCACGCTCGATCTTCCGCATGTACTCTCTTAACGCGGCCTTTGAGAGCGCTGTCGTCGAGCGGTAAGTGTGGACCTCGACTGTGGTGCCGTCCTTGGCCGTGACGATTTCTACGGGCCGATGAGCTACCATCGTATTGCTTTCTCATGTGCCGTACTGGGAGCAGAAAGCAGGGTGATGATAATGACGGCGATATCGGCATTGGAAACAAAGAGGACTTGCCCTCCCTGTCCGGTGGGTTCGAAAACAAGGGAAGCTTTATCCTCGACGTCTTGTGTTCTTGTTTGTCGGTCCTTCTGTTGCTGCTTCATATTTCCAAAGGGTTTCCCCAGCTTAGTATTATTATATTTAGGTATTCTTATCTGTATATACTTATAGAACAATTCGACCTGCCGTATTCTGGTATTCGACAGGCCGGATTCCAGAGTTCGGCATACCGGATTCAAGGGTACGGCTTGGGCTTCTTCTTTACGACAAATTTGACCTTGTAGATATTCGTCTTGCCTTGCCCGCGCCGAGTGATCTCCACGAGACCGGCATTTTCAAGCTCCTTGATAAACTCGTTTACCCTGGACTTACTCATGCCGATGTCCTGGCCCAACCGATCTTGGCCGGGAAAACAGTGGTCCTTGTGCCAAGCGTAGTGAAGGAACATGGCGTATGTGAGCTTGGCACCCACCCCCAGATTTCCGTTCGTCAAAATGAAGTTCGGGACTTGGGTGAAACCAAATCGCGCGATCGGATCGAGCGTGTCGAGTTTGATGTTCTTCTCGGCAATCAGTTCACGGATTGAAGCCAGTTTTCCTTCTCGGCGTTCCATACTCAAAGTTTATCACCCGTACCCGCATAGAATTCTTGGTCCAGATGTGAGCATGGGGATAAACCTACCCAAAGAACTTCGCCCAGACCGATCGTGTTGGATGCTCCGACACCGACCCTGGATCCGATGTAGAAAAGCGCTCAACGTCGACTGGGTCTATCTTTTCCTCACCCTTCGGCGCCACGACAGTCGTGTCTAGACATGTCGCGTCATAACGCGACATGTCGCGCTGCGGCGCAGATAGCTGCTGCAGATGAGTTTCCAAGCGTCCGATCTCCCGGCTTTGATCCGTGAGTTGTGCGAGGAACACCTGCCTTTCCTCCATCATGTGGCCAATCACTTGCTCCTTGGCAGAACGATCGATCTTCAGCTGAAAATTCTCTTTCTCCAAGACGTCAATACGAGCGCTGAACACCGGAGGGTCATCCTGCGTGGCCGTCGCGGTGGACGCTACCGCCGGTATCGGCTCACCGTGGGATGTCGCGTCGTGACGCGCTGCGTCGCGTCGTGACGTGTCGTGACGCGACACGTCGTCTTCGATATGCGAAATGCGCTCTAGCTGCTTGAGCTCGAGAGCGTATCGTTCGGCTGATGGCTGACTGATGAAGTAGCGTTCAATTTTCTCGCCCCTCACCCGGATGCAATCAATGCTACCGTTTTCGCAAAAGCGCTGGATCGATCGCGTGGAGCGGGGAACGCCAAATGAGATGAACACCTGCTTGGCCTGGGTGATCGTGAGCTTGTGTCCCGGCATGTCGCGTTGTGTCGCGCCTTGGGGAAGGGGTGCGGTATGCAACCCCGCATCGTTGATGTTTTCCATGAGCTTTATAAGAAGTGTATCACATGTACCGGGTGCATCGGCCGGGCGGCGGTTTATCCATGGCCTTGCGTATCGACAGTCTGGTCGCGCGACATCTGGAGGCGAATGGTATTCCGACGGTGGTGATCGCCACAGCCCGCGATATCGTCGAGTCGGCTGCGGTGCCGCGTCTTCTCTTCGTCGACTTTCCGTTGGGCTAGCCGTGCGGCGAGCCGTGGAATGTCGAGCAGCAGCGCGAAGTCTTGGATATGGCGTTCCGCGTGCTGGAAACGGCCATAGAGCCGCGCACGACCGTGGATGCCGGTTTGTGTTGGAGCAAAGGCGAGCGTTGGAAGGAATTGCTCTTCACCGAGGAGCAGCCCTTCCTGCCTGGTGAAGCAGGTGAGGCATGGCTGAGGAAGAAGGAGGCTTATCGAAAAATGAAGGCTGAGGGCAAGATCTGACATTACTGCGGGCCAGGGCCGCAGGTTTCGCTCCAATAGTAGTCGCGAATGGAGACTCATGTGTCGCCATCGATCACGGTCTATACCACGCCACTATGCGGGCCCTGCGAGGCCCTGAAGCAGGCCCTGAAGGCGCGCGGCATAGCCTTCCGGACGATTGATCTGCGGATGGACGAGCAAGCTGCCGAACGGCTCGAGGAGCGAGGTATCCGGAGCGCCCCGGCCTTGGAGATCGACGGCCGGTTCTATACCGGCCTCGCGTTGAGGGACGATCGGCTTGACGCGGTGTTGCGTCCGTAGTCTCGGCATTGAGAGAGGATCGTCACGTGCTACCACTGGAATTCGGCTGGTTTCTGCCGACCTCAGGCGATAGCACGGCATATGGTGACCGCGATCAGGCGGTGCCGCCATCGCTGGAGATGTTCACCCGCGTGGTGGCAGCCGCCGAAGCCGCGGGCTTCGAGTATATGCTGGTGCCGGTCGCCGCTGCGTGCTGGGACGCCTATATCAGCAGCGCCATCATGATCGGCCGGTCGAAGTCGATCCGCATGCTGGTGGCGGCGCGGCCGGGCTACATCAATCCCGTGCTGCTCGCCAAGATGATCGCCGCCTTCGACCAGTTGTCGGGCGGGCGAGTCGCCGTGAACTTGATCGCCGGGCAGAGCGACCAGGAGGCCGTTGCCGAGGGGATTCCCTGGAGCAAGGAACAGCGCTACGAGGTGATGGACGAGGAAGTTGAAATCCTCAAGGCGTTGTGGACCGCCAAGGGCGAGGTGGATTTCGACGGCCGGTTCCATACCCTGCGCGGCGCGCGGATCGCGCCCAAGTCGTTGCAACAGCCCCATCCACGCTTCTATCTCGGCGGCGGTTCGGGCCAGGCGTGGGAGATCTCCGCGAAGCATGCCGATGTGCATCTATTCTGGGGCGACACCTGCGAACGGATCGCCGCCAACATGCGGGAGATCCGTATGCTGGCCGCCCGGCACTGGCGACAGGACCGCATCGGCTTCGGCATGCGCCTGCAGATTGTCTGCCGGGAGACGGAGGGCGAAGCCTGGGATGCGGCCAACGAGCTGGTGCGCGACGTTACCGAGGCGCAGACCCGCTACATCAAGACGCACTTCGCCACGTCCGTCGCCAACCAGCGGGTGCAGGAGCTGGCCCGCACCCGTGGCGACCTGATCGCTCCTCATCTGTGGACGGGCATCACCAAGGTGCGGCCGGGGGCGGGCATCGCCGTGGTGGGCAATCCGCAGCAATGCGCCGATACGCTGCAGACGTTCATCGATCTCGGTTGCCACTCCTTCTGCCTGTCAGGCTATCTGCACGATGCCGAGGCCGAGCGTTTTGCGAGGCTGGTCCGGCCTTTGCTCATCGAGCGCAACGAAGCGCGGATGCGGACCGCGTCGTGAACGAGGCGAGCGAAGCCTTTCGCGGCGAACTGCCCAAACATCAGCCGACCTCGGCGGTATAGCCGTGCGGGCAACCGGTGCGTCATTCAAGCGCGATTAAGTGAGAGCTTGCGCGCGCTTGGGCACCATTTGGAGCGCTTAGAGTCTGTCCGGGAAGAAGCTTAGGGATTGCAGAGTTTATGGAGCATGAAGCGGATCGAGGCGAGCGCGAGGAAGGCGAGTGCCTTGCGATTGAGACATTCCCAATCCTTGGCGAGCCTGCGCATCGGCTGAGCCAAGCAAAGGTGCGTTCGACGATCCAGCGTTTGGGCAAGACGACGAAGCGGCGGGCTTGATCGGAGCGCTTGACGATCTCGACGTCGAGTTGCTTGAGGATAGAGCGCATCGCCTGCTGGAATTTGGCGCCTTGATATCCGCCATCGGCGTAGAGCTTGAGGAGGAAGGGGTAGAGGCCGAACAGGCTGCTCATCACCAGCACGCCGCCATCGCGATCCTGGATGTCGGCAGCATGCACGAGGGCGTGCATCAGCAGGCCTTGCGTGTCGACAAGAATGTGCCGCTTCTTGCCTTTGATCTTCTTGCCCGCATCGTAGCCATGCGGATCGTAGACCCCCTTTTCGGCGCTTTTCACGCTCTGGCTGTCGATGATCGCGGCGCTCAGCGAGGCCTCGCGCCCGGCTCGTTCGCGGCACGCGACGTAGAGCGCGTGATGAATGCGCTCGAGCGTGCCGTCCCAGCTCCACAGGTCGAAGTAGCCGTGCAAGGTCGAGCGCGGCGGCAGGTCTTTCGGGATCGCCCGCCATCGGCAACGCGTGCTCAGGATAAACATCAGCCCGTTGACCACCTCGCGCAGGTCGACCGTGCGCTTGTTGCCACCGCGCTTGCCCGGGGGAATGCCCGGCGCGATCAGCGCCCATTCCTCGTCTGTCAGGTCCGACGGATAGCGCAGGCCGCCGCGCTCGTAGCGTGCCCGGTTCTCGGCTGTCCACATCGGCGGCGCCTCCTCATGCCATCTGCGCCGCACCCTTGAATCACAACCGACTCATCTGATTCAATATCTTCTCGGACGGACACTTAGCATCGCTGTGACTGCAGCGGATAAATGAGGTTGAAACAAAGTGCTACTTCAGAATCATGAGCATCTGTGGCGAAACCACAGTAACCGAATTGGCGGTCGATGTAGAGAGTGACCTGTTTGGGCGTGGCCCCGTGGCGAGCAGCAGCCGACGGCTCGCCATGGTCGCCGACCCACAGCGAGTCGTAGCCGCAGTGATCGACAAGCTCGACCAGCTCGTCGATGCGCGGCAGCCATGGGCCGGTCGCGGGCTCGGTGCGCCGGTGGATGGTCTGGATGCCGGCACGCGGGCGGTCGTCAAGGGGAAGCGGCATGGATGGTTCCTCGGGCCGCGGCTCAGGGCGTGGCGAAGCCTTGGAAGGTATGCGGAATGCGACGGATGTCGGCAACCAGCTCGCGCGCCAGGCCGGGTGGCATCCCCGGTGGAAAATTCAGCTCGATCGCGTCCGCGGCACCGCCGAAGCGCGCCTCGATGGCCGGCACGATCTCGTCGTAGGTGCCGCAGGCCGCGAAGATGCGCACCGTATCGTCCGGCACCAAGGCCGCCATCTCCTTCCAGCGGCCTTGCACGGACATTTCGTGCAGCTTCAGCCCAAGATCCTGCAGTCCGTGCAGTTCCAGGATCGGCATGTAGGTCCGCGTGGAACCGTAGAAGGCGACCCGGAAGCGGACCCAGTCCATCGCCTTTGCCACCGACGCGGCGTCCGGTCCGGTCGCGACGAAGCCACCGCCGTGCACGTCGAAATTCGCGCGTTGGCGGCCGCTGCGGCGCATGCCCTCCTCCATGCGCGGCAGGCACACTTCCTCAAGGTATCGCCGCGAGCAGATCGGGTGTAGCCGCACACCGTCGGCGACTTCGCCGGCGACGCGCAGCATGGCCGGCCCGACGGCCGCGACGGTCACTGGCACCATCGGTAGGTCGTTCGGCTCGGGTGAGAAGTCTGGCGTCATCAACGTGAGCCGGTAGTGCTCGCCTTCGTACCGAAGCTTCTCGCCAGTCTGCCAACAGCGCCAGACCGCACGAAGCGCATGGACATACTCCCGCAGGCGCGGAGCCGGAGGACTCCACGGAATGCCGAAGCGGCGCTCGTTATGGCCCTTCACCTGGCTGCCCAGCCCAAGCACAAACCGGCCGTTCGAATTGGCGTGCAGGTCCCACGCTTGCATCGCGGTCACAGTCGGGCTGCGCGGGAAGGCGACCGCGATCGAAGTGGTCAGCTCTATGCGCTCCGTCGCCAGCGCCGCGACGGCCAGCGGCATGAACGCGTCATGCTTGGCCTCGAGCGTCATAAGCGCGTCGCAGCCGGCGGCCTCCGCCGCTTGCGCCGCCGGCCCCGCCTCACGCCAGTTCTGCATCGGCAGTGTCGTGAACACCCGCATGGCGCCTACCTGTGCTTTGCTCCGGTTGTCGGCATTTAGGTCGCAACCTGCTCGCAAAGTCGGTCGAGCACGGCTTCCGCCTCCCGGACGATTTGCCGAACCACATCGCCGGCCGGCGCAACAGAGCTGACCAGACCGCAGCTCTGGCCTGCGGGCAAGACACCGTTCTCCACATCCCCCTCGAGCCGGCCGCGCTCCGAAGCCGGGTGGCCGACATGCATGGCTTGCAAGGGATAAGGTTCGATCTCATGCTCACGCCCGGCCCAGGAGCCGGTGAATTGGTTTCGAATCAGGCGGCAGGGCTTGCCGCTGTGCGCCCGGGTTACGACTGTCCCTGCGGTGTCGGTTCCCACGATCATTCGCTTGTAGTTTTCGTGCGCTCGCGCCTCGCTTGTGGCGATGAAGCGGGTTCCCATCCAAATCCCTTGTGCGCCGAGCGCCAAGGCCGCGGCGAGGCCGCGGCCATCGGCGAGGCCGCCGCCCGCTAGCACCGGCACCGCCACGGCATCCGCTACTGCCGGCACAAGCACTGCCGTTCCGATCTGCCCGACGTGGCCGCCGCCGTCGCACCCCGAGGCAATCACCGCATCAACGCCATCAGCGACGGCCCGCTGCGCATGCTTCACTGCCCCGACCACCGACATGACGAAAATGCCACGCGCGTGCGCTTCCGGCACCACGGCGGCCGGGCTGCCGAGCCCCGAGATCAGCACCGGAACCCGCTCCTCAAGCACCACTTCGACCATCGCCGCAACGGCGCCAGTGTAGCGTTCGACCTCCGCGCCAGCGGCTCGCGCGGTCGCGAACAAGATATCGACCCCGAATGGCTTGTCGGTGCGTGCCCGAACGGCGCGGATCTCCGCGCGCAACTCATCCGGCGTCATTGTCGATCCGGCGCCGATCACGCCGAGTCCACCAGCGGCTGATACCGCGGCGGCGAGCTCTGCGCGGGCGACCCAGCCCATACCCGCTTGAAAAACCGGGTACTCCAAGCCAAGTCGCTTGCACAGCGGCGTCAAGAGACGGGTCGGGGCTCGTGTGGACGGCATTTTCGTTGCCAGCGTCATGAAGGTCCCTCCCTATCGAGAAATCGGCTATCCTGATCTTTGCGCCTGCTCTCATCGGACGAGTCGCTACCGCAAGGCGATTACAGTCCAGCGCGTCGAGGGCTTTGGCTCCTACACCACTCATCAGGACACAACCGCTCTCCAGGTTCTCATGTCGCTGCCTTCGGCGGCCGAGGCTGCATGATCAGCACCGTTCCCTGGGCAACCGCACAGGGTCGACCGTCGTTCGTGACGTCGATCCTCACCACGGCGGTGGAGCGGGTCATGGCGATGAGCTGCGCTTCCGCAGTGACAGTGCCGGACGTGACCGGCGCAAGCAGGTTGACCTTGAACTCCGTCGTTGCGGCCCATTGCCCGGCCTGCATGTGGGGGTAGCATACGAGCCCAAGCGCATGGTCGCACAACGCCGACAGAACTCCGCCGTGCATGTTGCCAAATCGCGTCAGCAGTTTCGGGTCCACCGGCATCTCAATACAGATTCTGCCGGGCTCGACGAGCACCGTTCGCAGACCGAGGAATTCCGGCAGACCGGAAGTGGGTACGCTCGTGTCGAGAAAGCGGCGAGCCACCTCCTCGTCGAAGGGCGGGAGTCGCGGCGGTGGTACCATGTGCTCTTTCTCCGACTGTAGTGCGTCGCCAACGTCAAGATGGCGGAATCAAACACGAGTGAATTGACCCTTCACCATCGACTTGACGAGCGAGCGTCCGGATCGCCAGATCCGCGTCTTCCAAGGCGAAATCGTGCGTGTGCATCAACGCAAGCGCCACCTTTCGACTCTCGATGAGGTCGATCGCTTTGCGATAGCCGGAGCTGAGGACGCCGATGGCGCCTTTGATGGTGATCTCTTTCCAAACGATCATGTCGGAAACAAAGTCGGGGACCGTCTTTTGGCGCCGTCTCCCATCTTGCATCGTAAAGCCCTTTACGCCGGCCAACACGATTGTCCCGCCCCGCCGCACGTAGTCGAGAGCTCCGCGCACCGGTTGAGTCGCATACGAGGTCACGTCCACAACGATATCCACCCCCTTGCCGGCGGTGATCTCGCGGACCCGTTGCCGGACATCCTCGTTTTCCACATCGATTGTGTAGTCGGCACCGAGCGCGCGCGCGACCGCCAGCTTCTTTGCATCCGCGGCCAGTCCGGTGACAATAATCGTTGCCGCCCCCGCATACCGGGCCGCCACCACGCTGGCTAAGCCGCGCTGGCCTGGACCCAGGATCATCACCGTATCGCCGACACTCGTGGCGGGTAGTTCGACCGCCCAACGAAACCCCGCGCCGAGGGGATTGAACATCACCGCGATTTCCGGCGGCAAAGACTTGTCGATCCGATGAACGATCGCGTTGGGCGCCAGATACATGTACTGGGCGTAGGCACCCCAGAGTCCAGGTGCCACGGTCAGCGGAATATAGGAGTAGATCTCCCTCCGGTCGCATAGGTGATATCGCCCGCTAAGGCATGTGTTGCAGCAGTGGCAGGAAAGCATGGTCTCAACGCAGACCCGGTCGCCAACATCCACGCCCCACCGCTTTGCCGCGACATCGCCGATCGCGGCGATGATCCCAAGAGGTTCGTGCCCTGGGACCACCGGATAAGGCGTGTTCAGGACGCCTTCGTACTGTTCGTGGTCGCTGCCGCAAATACCGCAGGCCTCGATTCTGAGGATGGCGCTGTCGGCGCTGACCGGTGGGATCGGCAGGTCTCGGCGCTCCAATTGGCGTGGACCCGTTTGAACCATGGCCATCGTTTTCTTGGGCAGCATGGCGTAACCTTTCCTATGCCTCTCATAACGTCGCCCGTTGACATCAAGCGCTGCTTCCACGCGGACAACGTCGAAGCTGATCCCAGACATCGCTCAAACCGTGCGCAGGAGTCGTAGCCTCGAAGTCAGGACCCTTCGCGTTGCGATCGAGCACGCCGACTTGTCCTCACTTGCGCGAGGTAAAGTTTGGCCGTCCATCCGCTTTCGTTCGCTCGCCCCGCTACGTCGATGGTTCGGTCATTCCGCCCGCGCATGCCTTTTCCCCTCGGAATGGTTTCACGCTACACCGGCCGTCGGTATCCTGAGGCCGCGACGCGATACAATGGTTGTGGCCGGTACCTAATGCTAGTTAGAATCTACCGCTAAGGCAATATCTGTCCTCGACGCGGCCGTGGCTGTCCCACACCTGCTACATTGATTTTCTAGTTGATCCAAGCCACGCGCGAGCGCCAGCGGATGCGCCGCGCCAGCGCGATAAGCTTCCACGTCCGCGAGGATTCCGGCTGCTTCCCGGCAAAAGTTGGGGCTCCGTGACACACAGTCGCGATAGGGGGCGGTGCCACCTCGCCGACCCTACTGCCAATCGATCAGCTCCTGATCCGAGAGCCCGCCCCCCGTTTTTACCCACAGAGGCTATTGGTGCGACACCCCGAAGTGGCCCGCTGGTCTGGGTGATTTGACTCGACTATCCATTCGAATAGTCGTTAGAATTAATTCTTGTAAGAGTCGAGAGTCATATGGAAACCACTCCCGATCTGAAGCATGCCGACTTCATCGCCGATCCACACGCCCTCTATCGCCGGCTGCGGACCGACGAGCCGGTCCACTGGAACCCGTCCCTCAGAGGATGGATGGTCACGCGTCACGAAGACGTCGCGAAGGCGCTGATCGATCCGCGTCTTTCAGTCGCGAAGCTAAAACCCTTCCTGGATCAGGCCGGCCCCGAGACATATCGCAAGGTCGAGGGGGTAAGCGCAGTGTTGGCGGACTGGATGGTTTTCAACGATCCGCCACGACATGGAAGGCTGCGCAAGGCGCTGGCCAAGTACTTCCTGCCTCACGAGGTCGCGCAGCTCCGTCCAATCATACTGCAACGCGTAGAGGAGCTGATCGACGGCTTTAGGGGGCGCGATCGAGTGGATTTCATCGAGTCTTTTGCCTTTCCCCTGCCGGCCCGCGTAATTTCGGACCTGTTTGGCGTCCCCAAGGAACACATCGCGGATCTGGGAAGGTGGTCCGAAAACCTCAAGGACTTCGTCGCGTTGGCCCGCGCCTCGCCGGACAAGTACGACCGGGCGAGGGCAGCGGCGGGTGAGATGGTCGCGTTTTTTCGCGAGACGCTCGATGACCACCGTCGCAATCCCCGTGACGACTTGACCGGGCGACTTCTAGAGGCGGGAGCCGGACCCGAGGGGCTGAGCGAAGATGAGATGGTTTCGACGCTCATCCTGCTGCTCTTCGCCGGGCACGAAACAACGGCCAGCCTGTTGACCAACGGACTCTATTGGCTCTTGCGAAGCCCGGCATCGATCGAGGCACTGCAGCGCGACCGTTCCCTCATCCCGGGCGCCGTCGAGGAAATGTTGCGATACGAAGGACCTGCCCAGACGGTGACCCGGATCGCAGCCGAAGACTTGCGTCTGGGCGTTGCGGACATCCGACGAGGCCAGCGGGTCTTCCTCGCGCTGAATTCGGCCGCTCGCGATTCCGCTGTCTTCCCGGACCCCGACTTGTTCAAGGTCGAACGTACCGACAATCGCCACGTCGCGTTCGGCCGGGGCATCCACTTTTGCCTTGGTGCACCCCTCGCGCGCCTCGAAGCGCAGATCGCTTTCGACCGGCTGCTTTCGAGGTTGGCGAGCATCCGACTCGAAACACTTCAACCGCTATGGCATGACGAACTCGTCACCCGCAGCATGGAGCGGCTCGTCATCTCCTATGAAATGGTGACATGAGCATGTCACAGGCTCTACTCGGTCTACATGCGGAACTCGCGGGCGAAGCCCGCCGGATCACTGTCGGCGAACTCTTGCAGGTGCAGGCGCGGATGCACCCAGAAGCGCCATCGCGACCGATCGGACAGTTCACCCAATGCGCGCGGAATCTGGCTCGCGCACGCGTTGGCTGAGTTGGGATTGCGGCGATGAGCATCCGACCATGAAACGCCGATTTCTGGGAGTTCTCAAATCACTGAGCTCCGGCAACTCGCGGTGAACTGAGGAGGCGGCGGTGGACTATGAGCTGAAAATTGTCGGCGCCGAGATCGTCGACGGATCAGGCCGAGAGCGCTACCGCGGCGACGTGGCGGTCAAGGATCGACGCGTCGTCGCACTGGGCAAGGCCCCCGGACGAGCGTCCGTAACGATCGACGCAGGCGGTCTCGTCGTTTCGCCGGGGTTCGTCGACATTCACACCCACTACGACGCGCAGGTTATGTGGGACCGCATGCTGAGCATCTCGCCGTGGCACGGCGTGACAACTGCCGTGATCGGCAACTGCGGCTTCGGCGTCGCCCCGACCCGGCCGGAGCACCGCAGCCTGATCACGCGGACACTTGAGAAGGTTGAGGGCATGAGTGTCGAGGCGCTTGACGCCGGTCTCGGCGCGGATTGGCCTTTCCAGACCTTCCCGGAATACCTCGACGCTATTGAAAAACGCGGCATCGCGATTAACCTCGGAGTATTAGTTGGTCATACGCCAGTGCGTTTTTGGGTGATGGGCGAAGCAGCCACTGAACGCACGGCCACGCCCGAGGAAATCGCTCGCATGAAGGCGATCGTGCGCCAAGCAATCGACGCTGGCGCGATCGGGTTCGCCACGTCCAAGGCCTCGACCCATATCGGGTATGGCGGGCGTCCTGTGCCGAGCCGCGTTGCCGACCTAGCCGAGATCAAGGCGCTGGCCGGTGCTTTGGGCGAGGCCGGCCGCGGGATCATGCAGGCGACGATCGGCAAGGAATTGTTCTTGGACGAGTTTGTCGAGATTTTCCGAGCGACTGGGCGGCCGATCACCTGGACAGCCCTGCTCGCCGGCCTTTCGTTCGGCGTGGGCGACCACCTGCAACAGCTTGCGCGCTCGGAAGCCATCGCAGCCGAGGGACTGAAGATCGCTCCGCAGGTCACGCCCCGGCCACTCAATTTCGAATACCAGTTCAAGGCTCCGTTCCCGTTCGAGCCGCTGAGTCTGTTCAAGTCAGTTTCCGCCGCAGACACCGGAGGCAAGGCGCGCATTTACGCCGATCCTGAGTTCCGGCGGGCCTTCGCCGAACGGATGCTGACGAAAGGTGCTCCCGCATTCCGCGCCACCTTTGCGAAGACGGTGATCGGGCAGTACGCGCCCGAGCCAGAGTTGGAGGAGCGCCTGCTTTTCGATGTCGCGCGCGAACGTGGTGTCCAGCCAACCTGTTTGGCTCTCGACATGGCGTTGCGGACGCGCCTCGAAGCGCGCTTCCGCATGCCGGTGGCCAACCATGAGGAGAGCGAGGTAGCCCCATTGCTGAAGAGCGCGTGTACCGTGATCGGGCTGTCTGATGCCGGCGCGCACGCCAGCCAACTCTGCGACGCCTGCTTGCCGACGTACCTTCTCGGCCATTGGGTGCGCGGGAAAGCCGCGTTCAGCCTAGAGGAGGGCGTGCGCATGCTCACTTCCCGACCAGCAGAGGTGTTCGGCCTCGTGGATCGCGGTCGCCTGAGGCTCGGCGCACCGGCCGATCTTGTGGTCTTCGACCCCGCGACGATCGGCGCGAGCAAGCTGCGCCGCGTCCACGACTTCCCAGCAGGAGCAGATCGGCTGGTCTCGGATGCAACCGGCGTTGAGGCCGTGGTCGTCAACGGTACCGTGATCCGTCGCCGCGATGTTGACGCAGTCGATCTGCTGGGGTCGCTCCCGGGTACGGTGCTCCGCGGTGGTCGTGCAGCTGCTTGACGACACGAAGACCAATGGCTCTTGCAGCCCGAGCTCGATGCTCGAAAGTTGCAGCGAGCAATGTGCGCGGCATCGGGCGTTGAGCTGAGCCATTGGGTCCGACGCGGCGGCCAAACCGCGAAAACTGGCGACATCGGCAAGACAGATGTAGTGGGTACTTCAAGTGTGACAATGGCCTATGGTTACACATCACGCTTTGACCCATTCGCCGCCATGTTGTTTTTACCTCACGGTCGGGTTGTCTGATCGGTCATCCACGGTGTATTCGGTTCATGCCCTACAACCTACCAGATGAACTGCGTCAAGTTCAGGAGATCGTTCGTCGTGTGGCGCGCGAGCGGGTAGAAAAGCGCGCCCAGCAAATCGACGCCAAGGGCGAGTATCCGCAGGATATGTTCGATCTGCTGAGCGAGCTCGGCTTGTTCACCTTGCCGTTCCCGGCCGAGTACGGCGGCTTGAATAGTGTCATGGCCGCCTGCCTGGCGATCGAGGAGCTGGGCCGCGTGTGCTACAACACAGCCTATTTGTTGTTGGTACAATGGGTGCCGTTTGGTGCAATTCTGGCGGGTGGTGACGAGGCGCAAAAGAAGCGCTATCTGCCGGGCTTGGCGGCAGGTGAGCTGCGCGGTGCAATCTCGGTTACTGAATCGCAGAGCGGTTCCGATGTCGCCGGCATCAAGACGCGCGCGAAGCGTGAGGGATCAGGTTATCGGCTAACCGGATCGAAAATCTGGTGCACCAACGCCGGTGTCGCCGACTTCGTGGTGCTCGCCGCGAAGACGGGTGAGTCCGAGGCGCCGGGCAGTATCAACCTGTTCATCGTTCCGAAAGGTACGCCCGGCTTCACGGTAGGCCGCAAGGAAGACAAGCTCGGTGCACGTGGCGTTCCATCCCATGCCTTGTTCCTCGAGGGCGCCTATGTGCCGGAAGAGAATCGCCTCGGTTTGGAGGGCAAAGGCTTCAAGATTGTAATGGAGACCTTCAACCACTCCCGACCGATCATTGGCGCGCGCGGTGTCGGCCTGGCCCAAGGCGCCATGGATCATACGATCGCCTTCATCCGCGATCGCCGTGCGTTCGGCCAGCGGGTCGGCGAATTCCAGGGCGTGCGCTGGATGATCGCCGACATGGCGATTCAGATCGAGGCCTCACGCCAGCTGGTATACCGGGCGGCAGCCGCCGTCGATGCCGGCGTGCGTGGCAGCGAGCTGGCCACCTTGGCGGCAATCGCTAAATGCCATGCCAGCGACACCGCGATGCGCGTCGCGACCGATGCGGTGCAATTATTCGGGGCGGCAGGCATTTCCAACGAGTATCCCATTAACCGATACTTCAGGGACGCCAAGGTGCTCCAAATCATCGAGGGCACCAACCAAATCCAGCGTAACATCATAGCACGCAACGTCATAGATCAGGCGCCGGGATGACGGAGCGATCGAGATCATCGCGCCCGGAAGTGCCAGCAAAACGGGGCGATACTGCAACCGACGCCATGCGGGTTTCGGCGCAGGTCGCGTCGAGCCGGAGATAGCCTCAATCGCCCGCGATCGGGCGCTGCGGCAAGGCCTGGACGGCCCCTTGATGGCGCGGAGCCTACGATGCTCGATGCTGGGTGTGCGACGCACGCGACCGAAGAGGTGGTGTAAAGTGCGGTGGCATTGACATGACAGCCACCGGCCGTATTGGGCGCCGTTGCGCTTGGAGAACTCGGCCGTTGGAGGATATCGGCGATACTCCGCGGGGGCGTGGATGGCTCTCTGTCGTCGTGGTGACATCCTCTCCTACTCGTCGAGGGTGCTCGACAACCGCTCGACAGCGTCGATGTAGTCCTTCATGAAATCCATGACGACGGAACGGGCCGACTGCTCGGTGTTCATAAGACCGACCGCCTGGCCGACAAAATACGCTGCGAGCGCCTTGGCGCCTTCGTGGCCGCCCTCCGCGAGCTTGTCGACCTTGGCCATGGCCGGCCGGCTAAGCAGACCCTGTAGTGGCATCGGCAGTGGATCGGGTGCGCCCTTGGCGCCCCAGGCGTCCGACCAGGCCGACTGCAGCTGACGTGTGGGCTTTCCCGTCCGGCTGCGCGAGCGGACGGTGTTGCGCGAGGTCGCTTTCAGCATCTTCTGCTTGACCGTGGAGGTTGTCTCGGCCTCTACCGTTGTCAACCAGACCGACCCGGTCCAGACACCAGCCGCGCCCATAGCCATGCAGGCAGCCATTTGCCTGCCAGTGGCAATGCCGCCCGCAGCGAGCACGTCGATGTTCTTGTAAGGTTCGATGGCCTGTAAGACTTCGGGGACCAGCACCATCGTCGAGATCTCGCCGCAATGGCCGCCTGCCTCTCCACCGGCGGCGACGAGAATGTCCACGCCGGCCTCGGCATGCTTGATGGCATGCTCTCTCGCTCCCGTCAGAGCGCCGACGAGAATACCTCTTGCACGCGCTCGTTCCATGATCGATTTCGGCGGCACACCCAGGGCGTTCACGAACAGGTTGATGGGGTGCTTGAAGGCGACATCGATGAGCTTCATCGCGCCGGCTTCGCGCATGTTGTCGGACGAGCGCTTGTCGTACTCGCCGCTCCACAGGTCGGATGTGTCGATGTGGTGCCGTTCGAGGAGATCGGTGACATATTTTCGATGCTCAGGCGGGATGCGCGCCTGAAGATCTGCTTCGGTCAGCCCACCTTCCTTGTCCTCCATCTTGCTCGGGATGAGTAGGTCGATGCCGTATGGCTTGCCCTTGACGCGCTCGTCGATCCATTTCATCTCGATCTCGAGGCTTTCAGGCGTCAGTCCGACCGCACCGAGTACGCCGAAACCGCCCGCGTTCGTCACCTCAGCCACGACATCGCGGCAATGGGTGAACGCGAATAGCGGAAACTCAATGCCGAGCTTCCTGCACAATGCCGATTTCATGACGCGTTGCCTCCGTTAGTGTGTGCCGCACGCTGGCTGCGAGCTTTCAATGGGTTCTCCATCCGGCGCAGGCCGAGGAAGCCGAGGTTGTCGAGGCTTCAACTGGTCCTTGGGAGAGCCGGATGTGGTCGCTGGCACCGTTGGCATTGAAGTCATCGGCCCGCGGTCGTGTCCTGGCCCGCACCGCGTCGCTTGCACTTTTCTGTTCGGCTACCTGCTGGGCTGCCGTGAGGGACAAGGAAGGAAGAAGACTGGCCACGCTCACACCCACGATTGCGCCGCTGCGGCCTCCTGGCGGCAGCGTTCCGGCGCGCCTAGAAGCTGGCGGTTAAAGGCGATACGTTTGAGCCAGTAGTGAAGACCGAGGAGGTCGGTGAAACCCATGCCACCATGCACCTCCGTCGAAAGGCGAGCCACCTCGCGGCCGACGTCACCCAAATGCGCCTTGGTCTGCAACGCGGCGACGCGCGCCTCCTCGGGTAAGGCATCCTGAGCATAGGCTGCAAACCAAACCATCGCGCGGCAAGGCTCGAGCATGGTCACCAGATCAGCGAGCGTATGCTTGACCCCCTGGAATGAGCCGATCGTCCGATCGAACTGGACCCGCTCCTTCGAGTAGGCGAGCGCCTTGTCGAACATCGACTGTGCCGCTCCCAGCGTGTCGGCCGCCAGGATCACCCGGCCCGCATCGAGCACGCGTGTTGCGGTAGCGCTCGGATCGTTGGCAGCGCTCAAAACCAATGCTCTTGCATTGTCGAACACCAGATCCGTCACGGGCCGCGTACGATCCAGACTGCGATGCACATCCGCTTTGACGCCTTGCTCCTTGGTGGCAAGGAGTACGCCACGGCCATCGGCGAGATAGGCAAGACAATGCGTAGCGCCGCCACAGTCGAGGGCCCCCGTTATGCGCCCGGACAGACGGTCCCCGACGAGCCGTGCGGAAGTCTCCCCCGTCTGCCCCGATCCTCCCGCGAATACGACACCGATGCGCACGTCGCCGGTGGCGATCTTGGGTAGCCACTCTGCCCGCTGTGTCTCGCTCCCACTCGCCATCAGCGCCATCGGCGCCATCACAAGGCTGGCTGAGAAAGGCGCCGGAGCAGCGTGATACCCCATGCACTCGGCGACTACGGCTGCATCGAGCAACGACAGACCGGCACCACCGAAACGTTCGGGTACCATTAGTCCCGCGATACCTTGCTCGACCAGACCTTTCCACAACTCGGCGTCGAAGCCATCGCCACGCTCGACGATCTTGCGGAATTTGTCCATCGGCAGCTTCTCGCCGAGAAAGCCACGCATGGACTGTTCGAGCATCCTCTGCTCTTCATTGAGACCGAATTCCATGGCTCACCCCCTCGCGCCCGGCTTGATGTTGGCTTTTGGTTCGCGAGGCAGGCCCAATCCCCGCTCACCAATAATGTTCTTCTGGATGTTGGAGGAGCCGCCGCCGATGATGAGCCCGACGTCGTACATGTTGTCGATCTGCCAAGTCGTGGCCTCGTCGTCCTCCATCGCCTCGCCCAAGGGCTCGTAGGGCAGACCGGCAGCCCCGAGCACGTCGACGGCGAGCGAAGACAGCCGATGCAGGATCATCGTGCCATTGAGCTTGACGATCAGACGGCGAACGCCTGCCTCCTCACCCTTGCTCTGCTCGGTCAGCAACCGCAGACCATGGTACTTCGAAGCCAGGACCTCTCCTTGCAGCTTCAACAGTCGCTCGCGATATTCCGGGATTTCGATGAAGCGTACGCCGTCGAGCGTCGTCTTTTTCATCAGTTCTACGACCCTGGCCAAGCGGTGAGTGAGCTTGTTTGGATCGCCGAGCAACAAGCGCTCATACTTCAGGGTCACATTGGCGACATGCCAGCCATCTCCGCGTCGCATGACGATCTGGTCGACGGGCACACGCACGTCGGTGAAGAACGTTTCGTTGAACTCTGCCCGGCCAGTCATCGTCACCAGGGGGCGAACCTCGATACCGGGAGTTGTCATGGGGACAAGGAGATACGAAAGGCCATCGTGCTTGCCCTTCTCAGGCTCCGTGCGGCACAGCAGAAACATCATGTCGGAGAAGTGCGCCGAGCTCGTCCAGATCTTCTGGCCGTTGACAACGAAATGCCCGTCCTCGACGCGTGCATGTGTCTTTGCCGCCGCGAGATCGGATCCGGAGCCCGGCTCCGAGTAGCCTTGGCACCAGATGATCTCACCACGAATCGTCGGTCCGACCCATTTGGCGCACTGCTCTTCGGTGCCGACTTCGAGCAACGTCGGCACCAGCATGGAAATGCCCTGATTCATGATACCGGGAGAAAGGCCGGCGCTTGAGAACTCGTCGGCGACTATCGCCAACTCCATGACGTCGAGAGGCAGGCCGAAGCCGCCATATTCCTTGGGAATGTTGCGAGCGAAATAGCCGTGATCGAGAAGAAGCTTCTGCCAGTCGAGCGCCCGTTTGTCCGGCCGTTTGCGACCGCCCCCCGTTCGCGGTGACAGGTGAGCATGAGTCTTGGCGAAGCTGCGCACCTCCTGTTGGAGAGCTCGATACTTGGGGCTGTAACTGAGATCCATTGGGTGTCCTCCTTGCGTGCTGCCCTGGCGGCGCTACTTGGCCGGCACGATGCGATAAACGACGAAACGACGATGCGGCGCGCGTGGACGAGGCCGGTCTCGATGCAGCAAATCCTGGCGTTGCTCCAGGAACAGGTCGCCATTGCGGAACGCAATGCGGGCATGGGCCTCGACGCCGGTCGCAGGCGGCGGCGCAACACCTGAGCCTGGATCGATGGCATCGACGGACGCCCCGCAGTAAAGCGAGGCAGGGTAAACGACGCCATGGCACCAGCCGTATCGAGGAGCGCGTCTGGCAGGCCACCGGTTGACTTCCTATTGCCGGAATTCTAACGTTCATTCGGAATATACTCCAGCTTCTCGCGGCGGGCATCAAGGATCACGCCTCGTGGACTTCAATGTGCTCATGTGTTGCACGATGGGAAGGCCGCACGAGCTTACGACGGGCATGTCTGTCGAACCGATACAATCTCGCGGCAAGTCGTGGCGGCGCACGAAGGTGCATCTGCGAAGAGTGCTTCCTGATGATGCCTCGAGGCTTGCATGCCTACGGCAAATCCTCGACTCGCTGGAGGCGTTTGCAACCAAGTTCGCCACGGCTCGCCTATAGGGCAGGCTGGCATTGTCCAGGCGGCCAGTTGGCTCAAGGAGGATACGATGTCATTCATGTCGTTGAAGGAGAGGGTCTCGATTACCGGGATCGGCGAGACCGCCTACAGTCGCGGCTCGGGCAAGAGCGTGCTTGCACTGCAGCTCGAGGCCTCGTTGAAAGCGATCGAGGATGCTGGCCTCTCTCCGAAGGACATCGATGGGATTGTTCCTTATTCCAATTCGACAGTCGTCGCCGAAGATTTCATTACCAACTTCGGCATCGAGGATCTGCGCTTTTCCGCAACGACGCCTCTCGGTGGCGCAAGCTGCGTCGCGGGCATTCAAGCGGCGCTGCTCGCAGTCAGCAGCGGACTGTGCAATCACGTTCTGCTGCCGATCGGTCGCAATGGTTCCTCGGCCGGACGCATCGGCATGCGGGTGCAGCAAATGCCGCAGTTCAAGCTCGTCGGCGAGCACGAGATGCCGGTTGGGGCGATCGCACCGGCGCAGCTGTATGCCCCAATGGCGCGGCGGCACATGGAGCTTTACGGGACGACGAGCCGTCAACTCGGCGAGATCGCAGTGTCCACGCGCACCAATGCGTGCCTCAACGGCAACGCGATGATGTCCAAGCCGATCACGATCGAGGACCACCAGGCGTCGCGTATGATCTCTGATCCGCTCCGGCTGCTCGATTGCAGTCTCGAGAGCGACGGCGGGGCCGCCATCGTCGTCAGTGCGACTGAGCGAGCCAAGGATTTGCGCAACAGGCCGGTGCTCGTGATGGGCATCGCGGAAGGTCATCCGGATTCTCCAAGCGTTATCACACAGCGGCCCGACCTGACGCGGCTGGGAATTGCCAAGGCCGCGCCCAAGGCGTTCAAGATGGCCGGTGTCACGCCGAATGATATCCATGTGGCCGAGGTCTACGATTGCTTCACCTACATCGTGATGTGCCAGTTGGAGGATATGGGCTTCTGCAAGAAAGGCGAGGGCGGCCCGTTCGTCGAAAGCGGCGCGATTAGGCTCGGCGGCAAGCTTCCCATCAATACGCACGGCGGCCTGCTGTCACAGGCGCATATGGTCGGCATGAACCACGTCGTCGAGCTGGTGCGGCAGCTGAGAGGAAACGGCGGCAAGGCGCAGGTCAAAGGCGCCGAGGTCGGTCTAGTGACCGGCTATGGGGATATGGGCGATGGCTCGATTGCGATCTTGAGAAGGGGCTAGCGATATGACGACGGACACTTATACCAAGCTCGAGCCCGAGCCGACGCACGAGTCGAAGCCTTATTGGGATGGGCTTAATGAGGGACGGCTCTTGCTGCAGAAGTGCACGGGGTGCGGCAAGATCCGCCACTATCCCCGCCCGCTCTGTGACGCTTGTCACTCCTTCGATGTCTCGTGGATCGAGGCGTCTGGCCGCGGCAAGGTGCACAGCTGGACCATCACCCATCACCCGTTCCATTTCGCCTACAAGGCCGAGTTGCCCTACACGCTGGTGACCGTCGACCTGGACGAGGGGGTGCGGATGCAGGCCCAGCTGCGCGCTCCCAAAGATACCGCGATCAGGATCGGCCTGCCGGTCCATGTCACGTTCGAGAGAGTGAAGGCCGACCTCACATTGCCGGCCTTTGCTTCCGAGGGGTAAATCCACTGCCGCGCGACATTTTAACCTGACCCGGGGGCTCGTGTGATGTCTGACGCTATCGATATCGAATCCTTGCGCAAGCACATCGGCACCAAGATCGTGGAGGAGGACGAGGCCACTCAGGCACCGCTCAGGGGCTTGGTGGCGGCCTTAGACAGGGAGGACCCGGTACCCAAGCGGGGTGAGCCGATCCCGCCCGGCTGGCATCTCGTCTATTTCCATTCCGCCGCCCGCAAGGCGATGCTGGGCGAGGATGGCCTGCCTACATCGGGTGGTGTCATACCGAAAGTGCCATTCCCTCGCCGCATGTACGCAGGCACCAGCCTGACCTTTCATGATGCGCTGCGTGTGGGCGACGCTCTCAAGCGCGAGACTGAATTGACCGATATCGCCTTGCGGTCCGGCAGCACTGGCGAGCTGATTTTCGCGACCCAGACGCGGCGCATTTTCTCGCCGCGTGGCCTCGCAATCGTCGAGGAAAGCTATACCGTGTTCCGGGACGCAGTGAAGGCAGGGGAAAAAAGCGGTATCCCAAAACGCGATACGCCGCCGGCAATCCTGCCGTGGATGCGCCAGATCGTGGCGGACCCGGTCTCGTTGTTTCGCTACTCCGCCGTCACCTTCAACCCGCATCGCATCCACTATGACCGGACCTATGCGATGTCCGTCGAAGGCTACCCCGGTATCGTCGTGCATGGCCCTTACTCGCAGCAATGCCTGATCGATCTCCTTCGCGACAATAACCCCGGAAAAACGATCACGTCTTTCGTGCAGCGAGCTCGGGCACCGCTGTTCGACACGGCACCGTTCGGCGTCGTCGGACGTCCTGTCGACAACGGGGCCGGAGCGGAGCTGTGGGCCGTCACGCCGGCAGGGACCATTGCCATGGAAGTCACTGTGCGGCTCGCCTGACAATCGTTGCAGTGGCTTTTGTGTTGGCCGCGTCTGATGTTGGCATGGCCATGGAGTAGTGCGTGGCTACCTAGCTAGCGGACTATTTGGACTTATTCTCGATCTCTTCGAATGTGAATAGCGCTGCGCGCTACGCTATCTCATCGACAGCAGATGGTCGGCGTCGATCCACTCGACCGTCCAGTTAAGTGCGCCTAGCACGAACATCCTCAGCGGCACGACGGAGATGCTCGATCGAATCTCACCGGCCTTCTTGGCTCTGGCAAAACGGGTCGCCCCACAGCTAGAAGGGATACAAGCTGGGGTGGTCGGCTTGGTTTTTTGGGAAGCGGCAGACCATTTCACAAGGCGGGTCCTGACAGTGGTGGCTGCTGTCAAATCATGCAACAAAGCTCGCAGGCGAACGCAAGAATAGAGCGGGCGTTCCGCGCACAGAGGATTGCCGAGACGTTTCGGACTAGATGAGGCAGCATTGCTCCTGGCGACCTCACGGGTCCTGACAGACAAAGGAGGACAGCATGGATACGGTGCAAGCGGTCCGGCACGAGACACGAACGGACACTCGCCCAGAGTTCGACGCGGTCGTCATCGGCGCTGGCGTCGCCGGCCTCTATCAACTTTACAGGTTGCGCGAACTCGGCCTGCGGGTCCGGATCTTCGAATCGGGTAGCGCGGTCGGCGGCACTTGGTACTGGAACCGCTATCCGGGCGCGCGCTTCGACTCAGAAAGTTGGACGTACGGCTACTCGTTCTCGAAGGAGCTTCTCGAGGAATGGGAGTGGGAAGAGCACTTTTCGGCCCAACCCCACACCGAGCGCTACCTCAACTACGTCGCCGACAAATTCGACCTGCGGCGTGACATCCAATTGAACAGCCGCGTCGTCGCCACACACTGGCGCGAGGAGACGAGCAGCTGGGAGCTTGCGCTGGAGAGCGGCGCGCGCCATTCGACGCGCTTTCTCGTCACCGCGATCGGCGTTCTCTCGGCGGCTGTGATGCCAACCATTCCCGGCATCGACAGCTTCACGGGCCAATCGTGCCACACCCAGCGCTGGCCGAAGGACGGCATTGAGTTCGCCGGCAAGCGGGTCGGCATCATCGGTACCGGCGCAACCGCAGTGCAGACGATCCAGACGATCGCCAAGACGGTCGGTCACCTGACCGTGTTTCAGCGCACCCCGAACTGGTGCTTTCCGCTGAACAACAGCAAGATCACCTCGGAGGAGATGCGCGACATCCGCGCCCGCTACCCCGAGATCCTGGCGCGCTGCCGCGAGACACCGAGTTGCTACGTCCACGGCCCGGATCCGCGCAAGACGCTAGAGGTGACCCCCGAGGACCGCGAAGCCTTTTGGGAAAAGCTATACCGCACGCCAGGTTTCGGCCAATGGCAGGCGAATTTCAGCGACATGCTGACCGACCGCGAGGCTAACGCGCTCGCCTCCGAGTTTGCCGCGCGCAAGATCCGCGAACGGGTTAACGATCCCGTCGTCGCCGAGAAGCTGATCCCTAAGAACCACGGCTTCGGCACGCGCCGTATCCCCCTCGAAAGCGGCTATTACGACGTTTACAACCAGCCGAACGTCGAGTTGGTCGACGTCAACGAGACGCCGATAGAGCGCATCACCCCGCACGGCATCCGGACGTCGGAGCGCGAGCGCGAGTTCGACATCATCATCTACGCGACTGGCTTTGATGCCATTACCGGTGCCTTCGACCGAATCGATATCAGCGGCGTCGACGGCGTGCGGCTCAAGGAGGCGTGGAAGGACGGCCCCCAGACCTATCTCGGCGTCTTCGTGGCAGGGTTTCCGAATTTCTTGATGGCGATGGGTCCGCACGCCGGGCTCAGCAATTATACGCGCACCGCGGAATACAGCGTCGAGTGGGTCACCGGCGTGATCCGGTTTGCGACCGAGCGAGGACTGAAGCGCATCGAGGCCACGCCGTCCGCCGTCAACGAATGGACCAATCACGTCCTAGCCCTCGGCCAAGGTCAGCTGATGAATGAAGTCGGCTCCTGGATGACGGGCGTGAACCGCAACGTAGAAGGCAAACAGAAGCCTCGGATCATGCGCTACAGCGGTGGACACCCTGCATATCGCCAGTACTGTGACGCCGTCGCTGCGGAGGGCTACCGGAAGCTTGCCTATTGCCCCTAGTGCGTCTTTTAAAATCAATACCCGCTACAACCGCAATACGGCCCAGGATTGTCTCAGAGCCGATCCGGAAAGATATTGAGTCGGATGAATCAGTTGTGATTCATTGTCGGGCACCTGAAGCGACGAAGGCAGGTGCGCGATGTGGAAGTCGGAACACCGTGTGGCGGCGGATCGTCGAGGATTGCGCTACGCCAGCGACCTGAGTGACGCGGAATGGGCAATGTTGGCGCCGATGATCCCGCCAGCCAAGCGCGGCGGGCGGCGGCGCGAAGTCGACGTCCGAGAGGTACTCAACGCGATCTTCTACGTGCTGTGGACCGGCTGCCAGTGGAAGGCGCTGCCCAAGGACCTGCCACCACGCAGCACGGTGTGGGACTACTTCGATCTGTGGAGCTGGGACGGCACGCTGGAGCGCGTGCACGAGGCGCTGTACGTCGAGAGCCGCGAGCATGCCGGTCGCGAGGCAAGCCCGACGACGGCGATCATCGACAGCCAGACGGCGAAGGGCGCTTCAAAAGGGGGGCCTCGCTTGATCCGGCGGGCTACGACGCCGGCAAGAACACGAAGGGCCGCAAGCGCCACATCCTCGTCGACACGCTCGGCCTTCTGCTGAACGTCGTCGTCCATCCCGCTGACATCCAGGATCGCGACGGCGCCCACCCGCTCCTGCGCCAGGCGCGACGGCGCTTCCCTTCATCGAGCGCATCTACGCCGACGGTGGCTACCAAGGCCCGAAGATGGCCGCCGTGGTCGCCGCCACGGGGTGCTGGAAGCTCGAGATCGTCAAGCGCTCGGATGTCGCCGGCTTCGAAGTCCTGCCCAAACGCTGGATCGTCGAGCGCACCTTCGCCTGGATCAGCAACTGCAGGCGTCTCGCCAGGCACTTCGAACGTCACGCCGCCAAGGTCGTCGCCTTCATCCGCCTCGCCATGATCCGCATCTTGCTCAGGCGACTGACCACAACTCCTTCGTCCTGAATCCTAACTTCCCGGATCGGCTCTCAGCCCGAATCTCACTGCCAGGTCTCAGGTGCTCAGCATTTCAAGAAAGCGCTGCGATTCAACGGGCTTTCTGGCAATCCAACCAGCCGCAGGGGCGCAATTTTTCAGCGGGGCCGGCGGAGGGAAGGAAACTGAAAACCAACCTTCTCCATTAGAATCCATAAAAGACTGAGTCTACGTCATAATTTTCCGCCGTAGGGCCGTGCGCATCGTTCGTCGCGCGCTGTCGCGACCGGGGCCGGCGGTAATCGTCGGCCCCACGCGGCAGGCTACTTTTTCACGAGCGGGCACTCGCCCTGGTCCATCGGCCGGAATGCCTGATCGCCCGGAATAGTGCGCACCAGCTTGTAGTAGTCCCACGGCCCCTTGGACTCGGCGGGCGTCTTCACCTCGAAGAGGTAGACGTCATGGACCTTGCGGCCATCGGCGCGAATTACCGCCTTGCCGAAGATCGGATCGTCGGCCGGCGTCGACTTCATGCGGGCCATCACCTTGTCGGCGTCGTCCGTGTTCAGCGCCTTGATCTGCTCGAGGTAGTGCTTGGCCGCGGTGTAGAAGCCGGCCTGGATGCTGGTCGGCATCTTGCCGCCGTGATGAGTCGCGAAGCGCTTGGCGAAGGCGCGGCTCTCGTCGGTGCGGTCCCAGTAGAACGCCTCGGTGAGCTGCAGGCCCTGGGCGAGGTTGAGCGTCAGGCTGTGCACGTCGCTGACGAAGACCAGCAGGCCGGCAAGCTTCTGGCCGCCCTTGACGATGCCGAACTCGGCGGCCGCCTTGATCGAGTTGATGGTGTCGCCGCCGGCGTTGGCCAGCCCGACGATCTTGGCCTTGGAGGCCTGGGCCTGCAGCATGAAGGACGAGAAGTCCGAGGTGTTCAGCGGGTGGCGCACGCCGCCCAGCACCTTGCCGCCGTTGGCCTTGACGATGGCGCTGACGTCGCGCTCCAGCGCGTGGCCGAAGGCGTAGTCGGCGGTGAGGAAGAACCAGCTGTCGCCGCCGGCCTTGACGACCGCCGAGCCGGTACCGTTGGCCAGCGCCACGGTGTCGTAGAGCCAATGCACGGTGTAGGCGTTGCACAATTTGCCGGTGATGTCCGACGACGCCGGATCGACGGCGAAGAAGATCCGCTTCTTGTCGCCGGCGACGCGCATGGCGGCGATCGACGAGGACGACGCGCCGGCGCCGAAGATGACGTCGACGCCGTCGACGTCGTACCAGCGGCCGGAGATGTTGGCCGCGACGTCGGCCTTGTTCTGCACGTCGGCCTGGACGATTTCGATCTTCTTGCCGGCGACCATGCCGCCGAAATCCTCGATCGCCATGCGCACGGCGGCGACGGCGCCCGGACCGTTGATGTCGGAGTAGAGGCTCGACATGTCGGTCAGCACGCCGAGCTTGATGACGTCGCCCGAGATCTGGGCGGTGGCGGGCGGCGGCGCCAGCGCCATCCCGAGAATCAGGGCCCCAACGGCGGTAATCTTACGCATGCTTTCCTCCTTGATCGTGCGGGAGGCGGCCGATCGCCGTCCTCCTCGTTGCAGAACAGCCTAGGTCACGGGACGGCTGCGCGCCATCACTTGCCGCGCGCCCTCAGCAGCGCGCCGATCTCGCCGACGATTCCCCGGCGGAAGGCGACGACGATGACGACGAAGATGACGCCCTGGATCACCAGCACCCATTCGCCGGTCGCGGCGAGATAGTTCTGCATGGTGATGATGATGAAGGCGCCGACCACCGGTCCGATCAGCGTGCCCAGCCCGCCGACCAGCGCCATCAGCACGACCTCGCCCGACATCGCCGCCGTGACGTCGGACAGGGTGGCGAACTGCAGCACCATCGCCTTGGTCGAACCGGCCAGCCCGGCGATAGACGCCGACAGCACGAACGCCAGCCACTTGTAGAGCGCGGCGTTGTAGCCGAGCGACAGCGCCCGCTGCTCGTTCTCGCGGATGGCCTTGAGCACCTGGCCGAACGGCGAGTGGATGATGCGGTAGATCGCGGCGAAGCCGAACAGGAAGATCGCCAGCACGACGTAGTAGAGGACGCGGTCGTCGCGGATGTCGACCAGCCCGCCGAGCAGGGCGCGGCGCGGGATGCCCTGCAGCCCGTCTTCGCCGTGCGTGAACGGCGCCTGGATGCAGAAGAAGAAGATCATCTGGCTGAACGCCAGCGTGATCATCGCGAAATAGATGCCCTGGCGGCGGATGGCCAGCGCGCCGGTGACCGCGCCCAGCGCCGCGGCGCCGAGCACGCCCGCGAGGAGGCCCAGCTCGGGCGGCCAGCCCCATTCCTTCACCACGTGGCCGTAGAAGTAGGCCGCCATGCCGAAGAACATCGCGTGGCCGAAGCTCAGCAGCCCGGCGTAGCCCAGCAGGAGATTGAAGGCGCAGGCGAAGAGCGCGAAGCACAGCGCCGTCATCAGGAAGACCGGATAGGCGAACCACGGCGCCGCCAGCGCCGCCGCCAGCAGGACGATACCCAGCACTCGAGCGTTCATCATCGCGTCTGCCCGAACAGGCCGGCCGGCTTGATCAGCAGCACGACGGCCATGATGACGAAGATCACGGTGCTCGACGCCTGCGGATAGAACACCTTGGTCAGGCCCTCGATCAGTCCGAGGCCGAAGCCGGTGACGATGGAGCCCATGATCGAGCCCATGCCGCCGATGACCACGACGGCGAAGACGACCAGCACGAGGTTCTGCCCCATCAGCGGCGAGACCTGGTAGATCGGCGCCGCCATGACGCCGGCGAGCGCCGCCAGGCCGACGCCCAGCCCGTAGGTCAGCGTGATCAGGCGCGGCACGTTGATGCCGAAGGCGCGCACCAGCGTCGGGTTCTCCGTCGCCGCCCGCAGATAGCCGCCCAGCCGCGTGCGCTCGATCGCGTACCAGGTGCCGAGGCAGATGACGAGGGCGGCGACGACGACGAAGCCGCGATAGGTCGGCAGGACCATGAAGCCGAGATTGGTGCCGCCCGGGATGGGGTTGGGATAGGGCTGGCCCGACGAGCCCCATTTCCACTGGCAGACGCCCTCGATCACCAGGGCGAGGCCGAAGGTCATCAGGAAGCCGTAGAGGTGGTCGAGATGGTAGAGGCGCTTCAGCAGCAGGCGCTCGAGCACGACGCCGAACAGGCCGACGACGATCGGCGCGACGACCAGCGCGGCCCAGAACGGGATGTCGAGCACCGTCAGCATCAGCCACGCCGCCAGCGCGCCCAGCATGTACTGCGCGCCGTGCGTGAAGTTGATGACGTTGAGCATGCCGAAGATCACCGCCAGCCCGAGGCTGAGCATGGCGTAGAACGCGCCGTTGATGAGGCCGACCAGCAACTGGCCGAACAGCGCCTGCGGCGCGATGCCGAGCAGCTCAAACATCGGCCGCTTCCCGGTGCGCGAAGATGTGCGATGTCGCCATCAGACCCCCAGATACGCCTGCAGCTTGCCGCTGGCCATGGCGGCCGCGACGTCGGCCGCGCCGATCATGTCGATCACGCGGCCGTCCTCGACGACATAGTGCCGGTCGGCGACGCTCGATGCGAAATGCAGGTTCTGCTCGACCAGCAGGATGGTGAATCCGCGCGCCTTGAGCTGGCGGATGGCCTCGCCGATGCGCTGCACGATGACCGGCGCCAGGCCCTCGGTCGGCTCGTCCAGCAGCAGCAGGGTGGCGCCGGTGCGCAGGATGCGGCCGATCGCCAGCATCTGCTGCTCGCCGCCCGACAGCTTGGTGCCCTGGCTGCGCCGGCGCTCCTTGAGGTTGGGAAACAGCGTGTAGATTTCCGCAACGGTCATGCCGCCGCTGCGCACGACCGGCGGCAGCAGCAGATTCTCCTCGACGCTGAGACTCGAGAAGATGCCGCGCTCCTCCGGGCAGTAGGCGATGCCGGCGCGCGCGACCGCGTCCGACGTGCGGCCGATCATCTCGACGTCGCCGAAACGGATCGAGCCGCTGCGGCGGTCGACGATGCTCATGACCGATTTCAAGGTCGTGCTCTTGCCGGCGCCGTTGCGGCCCAGCAGCGTCACCAGCTCGCCCTGGCCGATCTCGAAATCGACCCCGTGCAGGACGTGCGATTCGCCGTACCACGCCTCCAGGCCGGCGACCTTGAGCAGCGCCTCAGCCATGGCCGGTGCCGACATAGGCTTCGACGACCTGCGGATTCTTCGACACGGTTTCGTAGGGTCCTTCGGCCAGCACCTCGCCGCGCGCCAGCACGGTGATCGTGTCGGACAGGTCGGCGACGACCGACATGTTGTGCTCGACCATCAGCACCGTGCGGTTGCGCGCGACCTCGCGGATCAGCGCCGAGATCCGCTTGATGTCCTGCTGCCCGAGTCCGGCCATCGGCTCGTCGAGCAGCATCATCTCCGGTTCCAGCGCCAGGGTCGTGGCGATCTCGAGCGCGCGCTTGCGGCCGTATGGCAGCTCGACGGCGGGCAGGTTCGCGAACTCGGCCAGACCGACCGAGACGATCAGCTCCATCGCCCGCGCGTTGAGGCTGTCGAGGCTCTTCTCGGAGCGCCAGAAATGGAACGAGTTGCCCAGCCGGCGCTGCAGCGCCACGCGGACGTTCTCGCGCACGGACAGATGGGGGAAGACGGCGGAGATCTGGAAGGACCGCACCAGCCCCAGGCGGGCGATGGTGGCCGGCGCGCTGCCGGTAATGTCACGGCCGTTGTAGCGGATGCGTCCGGCCGTCGGCACGAGGAAGTGGGTGAGAAGGTTGAAACAGGTGGTCTTGCCGGCGCCGTTGGGCCCGATCAGAGCGTGAATCGTGTGCCGCCGTACGCTGAGATTGACGTTGTTGACGGCGAAGAACCCCTTGAATTCCTTCGTGAGTCCCTGCGCCTCGAGAATGACGTCGGCTACCATGACTACTCACCTAGCTGATCTTGAAGTAATCCGGTCTGCCAGCCGACCAGAAATCCCCCCACATCTGCTGCCCGCCGTCGATGGTGAGGACTTCACCGGTAATGAATTTGCCAGAGGGGCCGGCCAGGTAGACGCAGCCTTCGACGACATCCCAGACATCACCGGGACGCCGCATGGGATTGCTCTCGTAGAAGGTCTTCCGGCCCTCGTCGGTGTACTGAGCAAAACCGCTGCTCTCCACCGCGCCGACCCCGAGGCAGTTGACCCGGATGTCCATAGGCGCCCATTCGACGGCTACCGTCTTCGACAGATAGATAACCCCCGCACGTGCGGCGGTCGAATGAGCCATGTGCGGCAACCCGCGTCCGATGGTGGCCGTGACGTTTACTATGTTGCCCGCCTGGGCATGATCTCGCCAGCGTCGAGCGGCGGCCTGCATCATGTACCATGTGCCGTTCAGGTTCGTGTCGATGACGGCCTTCCAGCCTTTGACGCTGAAATCGATGGCCGGTTGCGCGAACTGTCCTCCGGCGTTGTTGACGAGCACGTCGAGCCGGCCATGCCGCGACCATACGGCCTCCATGAGCGATTCGACCTCTTCCGGTTCGCGAATGCTCATTGCCATGGCGTCGACATCGGTACCCACGCCACGCAGCAACGCGACGGTGGCTTCGAGCTTCTCCGGTTTGCGCCCGCACAGGACAAGACGTGCGCCCAGCCTGGCGAAGAGAATGGCGATGGCCTTGCCGATGCCGCTGCCACCGCCCGAAACCACGATAACTTTGTCTTTGAATAGGTCGGGCCCGAACACGGTAGGATGCGCGACGAGCTCGGCATCGGTGAAGCCGAATCGGCGATCGCCAGCGGATACTGGATCGGTCATGAGTGCCAACGTTTCGCCGGCATGATCAAGTCGATTCCGCGAAGCGCGGCATGACCTTCGTCGCCATCAGCTCCAGCGATCGCAGTATCTGGCCGCGGTCGTGCAGACCTTGCGGTATCAGCAGCACGATTTCATCCTGGCCAGGCACAGCCTTCTGAACCGCCTCCAGCCGACGTGAGATGGTGTCCGGCGAGCCGACGAGCAGCTCGGGCAGGCCCTGCCCGAACGGGGTGGCCCATTGGTCCCAGAACCATCGCATGTCCTTGAGCTGCGCGTGCGCCTCGGCATCGGTGGGCGCGCAAATGAAGATGCCGCCCCAGGCTGTCGCGTCGCCGGGCTTGACGGTTCGGCCGTGTTTAGTGGCCTCGTCATGATAGGCGCGATTGAGCTCGGTGTAGAAGTCGAGTTTGTCCGTCAAGACGATCGGCTTGCCACCATACTTTGCCCAGAACAGCGCCGTGCGCATTGAGGCTGCGAAGCCGCCATAGAGCGGCGGGTGCGGCGTCTGCAGCGGACGCGGCGCGATGCCGACCTCGTTGATGCGCATGTCCGGGGCGACGCCCTGCCCATAAGTCGTGTAGACGCCGTGCCGATGCGGATTGACCATGCCGACGGGCGGGAAGTTCCAGTACTTGCCGCGATGGTTGAAGGTATCGTGAGTCAGTGCCTTGACCACGACGTCGACGAACTCGCTGAAATATTCCCGATTGGCTACATCGGCCGGCGAATCCTTGTTCCACGGACCGACCGCGTGGAGATCGTCCCGCACCTTGAAATTTTCGACCCATCGAGCTTGATAGCCACGCACCAAGCCGACGCCGAAGCGACCACCCAGCATGTGGTCCATTGTGGCAATGTCCTCGGCCACGCGCAGCGGATTGTGTGTGGTCGATACGAAGCCGCAGGTAATGACGCGCAGCCTCTTGGTGTGCTTGCCGAGCCACATTCCCATCAGCCGAGGGTCGTTCGAGATCTCAAAGCCCTCGATCTGCAGATGGTGTTCGGGATGGCCGAAGCCGAAATACCCGGCATCGTCGGCGAACCGCGCGTACTCTGCGATCTCGTCCAGCATGCGCTGGTAAAGCTCCGGTTTGCGGCCGGCCATCCCGCCTTCAAGTTCAGCCCGCCGGCCGACGGTGCAATAGATGAACAGGCTGAACTTCATGTTGCCCCCTCACGGCTCGAAAGCGATTCGCCGGCAGTTGATGCGGCACTCAGGACGTGAAACTGCCGACAGCTAGACAGCAAGCTTGTAGAGCTCCGCCACGTTGTCGTGCAGAATTCGCTGACGCTGTCCTGCGTCAAGATGGGCTGTCTGTTCGGCGATTACGTCCTTACTCCACGGCCACGTCGAGTCGCTATGCGGGAAGTCGTTGGCCCACATCAGCTGATGCGGCGACATCATGTCGACAAGCTTGAACGCGACGTAATCGTCCTGAAACGTCAGGCTGATGTTGCTGCGGAAATACTCCGACGGCAGGCGCGGCAGCTCCTGCCCCTTCATCCAGTAGCGGTGGCGCTTGTAGGCGTGATCCATACGGTACATGAAGTGCGGGGCCCAGCCGGCATCTGCTTCGACACACACCACCTTGAGTTTGGGATGACGGGCAAAAACGCCGCTGAATATCAGCATGCCCATGATGTCCTGACAGCCGCGGATGATCGACAGGAACCCGTTGATCCGCGGTCCGCGGTGCTGATTTATGCTGTCGCTGCTCGACGTGAGGATGTGGAAGGATAGCGGCATGTCGAGAGCCACAGCGGCTTCCCACAGCGCATCGTAAGCGGGATTGTCGTAGTCGAGCTCACCGGGATTGCCCGGCATCATGACGCCCTTGAATCCCATGCCGTTGATTCGCTCAAGGTCGGCGATCCCTTCCTTGATGGTGCGGATTCCCGTTTGACCGATGCCGATCAGCCGGTTCGGGGCATGCGCCGCGTATTGCTGGAGCCAACGATTATAGGCATCGAAGCAGGCTTTCTTGTAGTCCTGGTCGGGATGGTTGCAGAGGACCATGCCGACGGTTGGGTAAATGATCTCCGCGGCAACCCCATCTTTGTCCTGGTCGACAAGACGGGCGGCAGGATCCCACCCCCCGCGGTGCAGGTCCTCAAAACGCGCACCGCCGACGCGGATGCTGCTGGGCTCGACGCCCGCCGCGGCGACCAGGCCCATCGGAACGGTCTGCTTCATACCGTCAACGACGTAGACGTCGCCATGCTTTGGGTCGCGCACGACATGGGGCGCGCGTTCGCGATAGGCGGGTTCGATGTGCTCGCGATAGCAATCCGGCGGTTCGGTGATATGCGAGTCCGCGGAAATCGGAAGCTGATGCATGGTCATCTCCTCACGTTGATCGATGATCGATCTCAAGCGGTGAAACCGGACCCGAGAGGGCCTTTTGCGGCTGGGAGCCCGAGCGCCTCGTGAACCGAGCGATGGAAATGGGCCAACGCGGGCTCGTTGCGACCGAACAGCAGATGGTCCTGCGCGCCGGAATGGAATCCCCGCTGCATGTCCTCACCCAGCGGAAAATCCTCCTTCTCCACCGTGTCGAGCAGGAGTTTCATATTGCGATCCCAATGGCGCTTCGCCTTGTCGGTGAGCGCCGGCTCCGGGATATAGAGCGAGGCGTGCATGACGCTTTCGTCCGGGGACCTCCCCGGGAAGACGCGCCACGTCTCCATGTGATCTCCCTGCCAGACCAGCACGGTGTTGGGGAACAACTCGTAGACGATGGCGACGTGCTTCAGCACGTTCCACTCGCATTCCGGGGTATCGCGCAGCGCCTGGAAGCCAGGGCGCGGCACCGCCATTCGAACGTGCCGTCCGTAAGGATCGAAGGAGGTTTGTGCGCCCAGAAGCAGGGGCGCGATCGTGTTCCGATGCAGAACCTTGATGTGATAGCCTTCCAGGAACGTGCCGATGACGAGCTTCCAGTTCATCGCGCGTCTTAGCGTGCGCGTCTCATAGTGGCTGTAGCGTTCGAACCCGTACGCCGCCATCTCGGGCGCGAGATCACCCAGCAACGCGTCGACGTCGAAGGGCTCGTCGCCTCCCGGCCGCACCCAGATAAAGCCGTTACGTTCGACCGCCGCCAGGCGTCGAAGGCCACGCGCGGAGCGGTCGACCTCGCCAAACGCTTCGGCTTCCCGAACACCGAGCAGGCGCCCGTCGAGGCCATAGGCCCATCCATGATAAGGACATGTGAAGGAGGCGCCGGCTCGTGCGCAACCCTGGGCGAGATCGGCCGTTGCCAGCTTGGCGCCGCGATGGCGGCACACGTTGAGGAAGGCACTGACCGCGCCGTCCTTTCCGCGAACCACGAGAATCGGGCGGCCGGTGAAATCGTTGGTGAAAAAGTCGCCGGGCTTCGGCAGGTCGCCGGTCATGCCGAGGATGAGCGGGTGGTCGCGGAACAGCAAATCGTGTTCGCGTCCTGCCTGATCGGGACAAATGTAGTCTCGTACCGGGTTGGCAAAGGGCGCCGCGCTGCGTGCCTGCTCGCCCTTATCGATGTACGTGAACAGAGCGCGGCCCAGTCCAACCTGTGTTGCGTGTTCCATGACCGTTTCTCCCGAACCACCGACAGGCGGCGTGCCGCCGTTATTTGAATTCCGGCTCGCGACGCGCGCCAAACGCCGCCAGCCCTTTCGAGACGTTCTCCGACCGGAGCGCGTCCACGACGCACGCGGATTCGCGCGCCAGACCCTCCACCAGCGTTTCGTCGAGGCCCGCGCGCGCGAGCGACTTCATCGCCGCCATGGACTCGGGATTGCGTTTCGCCAGCGCCTGCGCGTACGCCATGGCCCGGTCGGCAAGCGCCGCGTCGTCGATGACAAGATTCACAAGGCCCCATTCGCGCGCCGCCGTCGCATCCAGCCACTCCGCGCTGTACATCAGATGAAGCGCTCGTCGCAGGCCGACCAAGCGGGGCAGGCGCTGCGTGCCGCCCCATCCGGGAATGAGTCCATATTGCGAATGCTGGTCGCCGAAACGTGCCGAACTGGCGGCGAACACGACATCGCATGCCATCGAAAGCTCGAGGCCGCCGGCCAAGCACAGCCCATGCACCGCGGCGACGACCGGAAGGCGCGAGCGCTCAAGGGCCGTCAGGGCGTCGTGTCCCGCGGACAGGAAGCTTTCGAGTGAAGCCCGGGAAGCGCGCGCGCGGAGAACTTCGTCGAGATCGGCGCCGGTGCAGAAATGCTTGCCATTGGCCTTCAGCAGGATGACCCGGCATGCGGGGTTCGTTTCCAGAGACCGCACCCCGGCAGACAGGCCGTCCGCCAAACCTTGCGAAATGCAATTGAACTTTTCCGGCCGATTCAGCGTGATCACGCCGATTGGGCCTTGCAGGTCTACGAGGACAGGCGGCGCGGCGGTCATCGGCACTCTCCAGCTAGTAAGGCACCGCGACGCGCCCGATCTTCTCTCGCGCGATGATCATTTTCTGGATCTGTTCCGTGCCGTCGCCTATCTGCAGGCCCATCACGTCGCGCAGGCGCTGTTGGTGGGGCAAATCCATCGTGTAACCGGAATGACCGTGCGTCAGCAGGCACCGGTGAATGGTCTCGAAGGCCGTCTTCGGCGCCCACCATTTGCACATTGCCGCCTCGGACGTGTGGGGCATACCCTGGTCGCGCAGCCACAGCGTCCGATAGCAGAGGAGACGCGCGGCTGTGAGAAGCGTTTCCGCCTCGGCCAGTGGCTCTGTCACGCCCTGGTAGCGCGCCAGAGGATGTCCGAAGGCCTGGCGTTCGGTGACGTACCTCCAGGTTTCCTCGAGCGAGGCGCGGGCCGGCGCCAGCACCTGCAGCCCGATCAGCGCGCGGCTGTAGTCGAAGCCTTGCATGACCGTACGAAAGCCATCGCCTTCACCGCCGACGCGCCATTCGTCGGGCACCTTGACGTCCTGGAAGAAGACGGAGCCGCGACCCACCACCTTCGAGCCGACATCGTTGAAGCTGAACCGGCTGATGCCGGGCAGTTCGAGCGGTACGTGGAAAGCCGTCACGCCGCGAGCGCCGGAATCGGCCTCGCCGGTGCGGGCGAAAACGACGATGGACTCCGCCTGTTCGATCATCGAAATTGAGGTCTTTTCGCCGTCGAGGACATAGCCTTCATTGTCGCGGCGCGCCTTGAGCTGGAGGTTCGCGGCGTCGGAGCCGCCGCGCGGCTCGGTCAAACCCAGCGCCACCAGTGTCTCGCCGCGGCAAATCCTCGGCACGACATCGCGGGCGATGTCCGGCGGCCCGTGGCGCGCAAGGATCGAGCCCATCAATGATCCCAATAACTGAACGTACGCGACACCGAGATCGGCCGCGGCGACGCCTTCGATCACCAGTCCAGCGGTGACGCCGTCCGCGCCGAGCCCGCCGAACGTCTCGGGCAGATCGACACCGATCAGTCCGAGGCTACCCATCTCCCGCAGCAGCGATGGCGCGATCCGGCCCTGTTGCTCGCGCGCCAAATATCCCGGCGCCAGCCTCTCGGCACCGAAGCGCCTGGCGGTATCGCCGATCTGCTCCTGCTCGGGGCTCAGGGAAAAATCCAACCGACGGCTCCTACTTCACGAAATCCCTGAAGCGTGGCGCGCGTTTTTCATTGAGCGCCTTGACACCTTCCTGGGATTCGGCGCTGGCGTAGTAGAGGCGCAGCGCCTGCATCCCCAGGGCGCCGATGCCGCGAATGTTTTCGCTGTCGGCGTTGAAGGACTTCTTGGCGATGGCGATGGCCGTCGGACTGCGCTGTACCAGTTCGGCGCACCAGGCCGCGACCTCGGCGTCAAGCTGGTCGTCGGGCACGACGGTGTTGACCAGCCCCATGTCCATCGCCTGGCGCGCCGTGTAGCGTCGGCACATGTACCAGATCTCGCGTGCCTTCTTCTCGCCAACCACGCGCGCGAGATAGGCGGTGCCGAACCCGGGATCGACGGAGCCCATTTTCGGCCCGACTTGACCGAAGATCGCGCCTTCGCCCGCGATGGTGAGGTCGCAGATCGTCGCCAGGACATTGCCGCCGCCGATCGCGTAGCCACGCACCTTTGCGATCACCGGCTTGGGCACGTCGCGGATGACGCTGTGCAGTTCGTCGACCGGCATCCCGACGGTGCCGCGCGTCGAACCGTCGCCGTACTGGCCGCTGTGATCGGACTGGTCGCCGCCGGTGCAAAACGCCTTGTCGCCGGCTCCCGTCAGGACGATGGCGCCGACATCGCCGTCCCAGCCGGCCTTGAGAAAGGCGTCGAGGAGTTCCACCACGGTCCGCGGGCGGAACGCGTTGTGGACCTTGGGCCGGTTGATCGTGATCGTGCCGACATGGTCGGCCTGGGCGTAGAGGATGTCCTGATAGTCCATCGGATTACCCGTGCATCGTGAGGCCACCGGAGACGCTGATGGTCTGGCCGGTGATGAAGCTGGCGTCGTCACTGAGCAGGAAGCAGACGACGCCGGGATAGTCGTCCGGCTGCCCCAGGCGACGCAGCGGGATTGCCTTCTTCAGGGCCTCGGCAAGCCCCGCGGCGGATTCGCTGACAGTCGCGAACAGGGGCGTGTCGGTCGGCCCCGGGCAGATCGTGTTAAACACGATCCCCTGACGGGCCACTTCCCGCGCCAATGTCTTCCCGAACGCCGCGATTCCCCCCTTGCAGGCCGAGTAGACGGCTTCGCCGGAGGATCCGACCCGACCCGCGTCGGAGGCGATGCTGACGACGCGACCTCCGCCGTGCTTGATCATTTTCTTCAGCACGACGTGCGTGACGTTGAGCGGGCCCCAGAGATTGATGTCGATCACTTTTCGCCAGAGGTCCCGGTCGCTGTCGACAAAGCGGACCGCCTTGTCCCAACCCGCGTTGTTGACCAGACCGCCGATCGGTCCAGCGGACGCCTCGAATGCATCGACGGCGCTCGCCACCGCGTCATAGTCGACGATGTCGACCTCATAACCGGACGCTCGACCGCCACTCTCGCGCAGCGCGCTGGCCGCGGCTTCGGCTGCCGGTCCGTTGATGTCGAAGATGCCGACCACGGCTCCTTCCATCGCGAGACGTCCGACGATCGCGCGGCCGATGCCGCTGGCGCCTCCGGTGACAATGATGGGCTTGCCCTTAAGTCCACGCATCGCGACTATTAGTCCTCCTGCAAGGGCGGCTTTGCGGGTCAGGCGGGGAGGAAGCCGAGTCAGGCCCTCTGGCCCGCATGGACCTGCATACAGTTTGAGCCACCGCAATCTCTTAGAGTGAGTTTCAAATGGCTATTAGAAACGTTAGGCAGCCTGTGTCGAAGAGTCAAGCGGGGTCTATCCGGACGCCTCGCAACGCGCACCCGAAATCTGCCGTCACGCGGCAGCGCGTACTCGACGCCGCCGCGCGCACGTTCAGCCTCAATGGCTACGCCGCGACGACGATCAATGACATTGCCACGTGCGCGGAAATGCAAGGCGGTAGCATTTACTACTATTTCGAATCGAAGGATCAGATCCTTCAGGAGGTCCTTGACGTGGGCATAACCCGCGTGTTCTCCGCGGTCAGAATGGCCGTCGCTGCTTTGCCGGCCGCGTCGGGCTTCACGCAGAAACTCCGAGTTGCAGTGACCGCTCACCTTACGATGCTCTTGCAACAAGGTGACTACACCTCGGCCAACATACGGGTGTTCGAACAGGCACCACCGACAGTCAAGGAGCAGAATCGGCGGCTTCGCGAGGCTTACGCCGAGTACTGGCGGGAGCTGCTTTCTTCCGGACAGCGATCCGGAGAGATTCGCCGAAGCGCCGACGTGACCGTTCTTCGCCTCATGCTTCTCGGCGCGATGAACTGGGCGGTCAACTGGTATCGGCCCGACCGTATGCCGATCTCCGATCTAGCCGACAAATTCTGTGACATTGCGATACACGGCGTGCAGCCGGGCGTCGGTGGCCCAGTCAGCACGCCATCGGGGCGATTCGCGCGATCGTGATTCCGAGTCTCCGGAGAGGCGGTGGACCCAACACCGGAACTCCCCGGGGCGTTTAAATGGCAGCGGGATCCCTGCACAACAGCGATTGTGTCTTGCAAGAGGCCGACCAAAGCGCGTCGGGTTACTCCGTGCAATGTCTGAGTGGCGAACCTTGCGGCGAGACTAGGTGTGTTCAGGGCGTGAACCCGTACAAGCAGCCGCCGCAACAGGGATCGGACTCTTTTGAAGCGCTTCCAAGCGGGGATTGACGGCCTCAACACAAACTTCTAACGTCCATTAGAGAATGATTGCTCCAGCGAAAATCGTCCCGTTTGGATGCCGATATGTTGGGCGGGTTGGTAGTATTTCATCGGCAGTAGCCTTCCGGTTCGTCGAGCGCTTGGCGGGTACGGCGAAGAGATGAGAGGAGTTCCCGGATGTCCGAGCACAAGATCCTCCAGATCATTGTCGACCCAACGCGCTGTCAGGGGCACAACCGTTGCAGGGCAATCGCGCCGCTTCTTTTCGATCTCGATGAATTCGGCCATGCCCACGCGATTGGCGATGGCACCGTTCCCGACAGCCTTCGCGAGAAGGCCCGACTTGCAGCGGCCAATTGTCCAGAGTTCGCGATCAGCGCGACGCAGCGCAAGTCAGGGGACCGCCTATGACCGATCGTCCTCCCGTCACCGATTGGGCGAATGATTTTGATCACCTGGATATCCGCTGGGTCAACGATCCCTATTCGATCTGGGACGATCTGCGCAGCACGTGCCCCATCGCTCACACGGATCGCTACAAGGGAGTATATCTTCCTACCCGATATGCGGACATTCGCGCCATCGCCTATGATTCCGAACACTTTTCTTCGCGTCGCGTGGTTGTGCGGGATACGCCGGCACGATCGGAATCGCCGTCTCCCGAGACGTCCACGCCTGTTGCAGCGGCAAATCTGGCGTCTCCTCCGATCACGTCTGATCCACCACACCATCGCCCCGCCCGGATGGTACTGCTGCCGGCTTTTACGCCTGACGCGGTCGCCCGACTCGTGCCTGTTGCCCGAAAGATTTGTCGCGACTTGATTGGCCGCTTCGCCTCTCAAGGTGGTTGCGACGCGGCGATCGACTATGCACAGCATGTGCCCGTTGCAGTCATTGCGAGCATGCTTGGGCTTCCGGCCGGTGATGGAGATCGCTTCCGGCGATGGGTGTATCTGCTGTTGCACGAAGGCGTCACAAACAACACGTCGTTTATGCAAGCGATTGGAGAGATGGACACTTATTTCCGGGATCAGATTGCGAGTCGCCGCGAGGTGCCGGGCGAAGATCTGATTACCTTCTTGCTCGATGCCGAGATGGACGGCCAACCGCTGTCCGACGAGCACATCATCGGAACGCTCAGGCTGCTGTTGATCGCGGGAATCGACACCACGTGGAGTGCTATCGGCGCCAGCCTGTGGCATCTGGCAAAGCACCCGCAGGACCGGCGCAGATTGGTGGCGGAGCCGGCGTTGATGCCGACGGCGGTGGAGGAGTTCCTCCGAGCCTACGCGCCTGTGACCATGGCACGCCAAGTCGTGAGGGAAACGACCGTGGGCGGCTGCCCGTTCAAAGAGCGCCAGATGGTCATGCTTCCGTTCCCCGCTGCGAACCGTGATCCCGAGGTATTTTCCGACGCCGATCGTGTCCTGATCGATCGGGCCGAAAATCGCCACGCCACTTTCGGTTTGGGTATCCATCGGTGCATTGGTTCAAATCTGGCCCGGATGGAAATCACGGTCGCTATCGAAGAGTGGCTGGTACGAATTCCAGAGTTCAAGCTCACCAATCCCGATGACGTGACCTGGTCGCACGGCGCCGTTCGCGGTCCACGGCGGTTACCCGTGACCTTCGGCTAGCCGGCTGCTCGGGCGACGCGTCACAGCGCCTCGCTGATCTGAAGCAGCGCTGAGCCGTCAGGATGCAGGAGATAGAAATGGCAGCGCGCATCGAGATGTTGTCGACCGAGCAAGCGGCGGTTGCAGCTCGTGACGCGGGCATTCGGGAGTCGATGGCAAGTCTCTCCGTTTATCGGACTTTGCTGCGTCATCCAGCCCTCGCGGCCGCCGTCAATCATTTGCTGACAACTTTGCTGTTTGCCGGCAACAAACTCGACGTTCGCTTACGCGAACTTCTGATCATGCGCATCGGCTGGGTCACGGGCTCCAAATACGAGTGGACGCAGCACTGGCGTTTTGCGGAGCGCGTGGGACTACCACCGGAAACCGTCCTCGCGGTGCGAGATTGGCGGCTGTCGGCTCAACTCTCGGCAGCGGATCGTGCGGTTCTCGCCGCTGTCGATGACACACTGGAGAAGGGCAAGATATCGGATTCGGTATGGAATGAGTGCGCGCAGCATGTGGGCAATGCTGAGCAGCTGCTTGAGATGGTGGTTGCGATCGGTAACTGGAACATGTTTTCCCAGCTGCTCCGTAGCCTCGAGATCCCTCTCGAGGATGGTGTCGCGGGTTGGCCGCCGGATGGAAAGACGCCGACCGGTGGTGACGTTTGATTTCCGGTTCCAACAGTAACGAGTCGGGCATCCAGAACTGTCGACTTGGCCAATCGACAAATGGGCTCTAGCGATCTGATCGAGGCTTAACGTTGGTGACCTCGACGTTCAGGCTGAAAGCCCGACAGGACGCCGCAAATCATACGCGCGTCGCTGAAAGCAAGAATTGAGACGTCTGTCGTCAGACGTGGGAAGCCCATCACTTTACCACTCCGCCGGGCACTGAAAAATTGCGTGAATTGGCCCTCCGGCCGGTCAACCCAACGGCGTTGCAGGAATCAATCCTGTTGGCTTGCGGGCGCAAACCAATAAGCTTAGCTTACTTACTAATGAAACGATTTTCGCAGCTTTCCGCCAATCCTGATGACCCCACACTGACCATGGGGATGCTGGTTTACGACGTGGCGCGGCTGATGCGGCGCCATTTCGCCGACCAGATGGCCTGGAGCGGCTTGGGGCAGCCGAGCTGGCGCCTGCTCGTGCATGTGGCACGCACGCCGGGACTGCGCGCCGCCGATCTGGCCGAGATCATGGAAATGCGGCCGATCTCGGTCAGCCGCGCGCTGGACGGCCTTGTACGGTCGGAACTGATCGAGCGGCGCGCGGACTCACGAGACCGCCGCGCATGGCGCCTGTTCGTCACGCGCAAATCGCGGCCCCTGATCGCCCGCTTGGAAGATCTGGCGACTGAGACCCGCGAGCTGGCGATGGCCGGTCTCAGTCGTGAGGATCGATCAACGCTACTGCGGGCACTAACGGTCGCGCGCGACAACATGTCGAAAGCCGGCCGCGACGGCGCCCGATGACAAGACGGTCGGGACCAGTATGAGCGACGCACAGACCGAAGCGCCGCAGACCCGCCCAAAGCGATTTTCGCGACGGCGGCTTCGCGCTGCGCTGCTCGCGTTGGTGCCCTTGGCTGCCATCGCGGGCGGCGCCTATTGGTACATATACGGTGCGCGCTACGTTTCGACCGACAACGCTTACGTAAAGTCGGCGAAGGCGACTATCTCGGTAGAAGTGTCCGGACGCATTGCGGCCTTGCTGGTGGGCGAGAACGAAACGGTCCGCGCCGGTCAGCCGCTTCTGAAGATCGAGGACGAAGTGTACCAGATCGCCTTGTCGCGCGCCGAGGCCGAAAAGGCAACCGTGATCGCGCGGCTTGACGCGTTGCGCGCCCAGATCAGGCAGAAGCGCGAGGAATTGAAACTGGCCGGCATTTTGGTGAGTTACGCTGAGCGCGAGTATGACCGCGGGGCGACGCTCGCCGAGCGGAACGTCGTGAGCGCCTCTAAGCTGGACGAGATCAGGAACCGCCTGGACACCGCCCGGCAGCAAATGGCGATCGTGCGACACGAGATCGAGCGTTTGATTGTGGATCTCGGCGGCGACGAATTGGCTCCGGCGGACCGGCATCCGGCCGTCAGGCAAGCACAGGCCATGATCGACGAAGCACGCGTCGCGCTGGAGCGCACGAAGGTTGTGTCGCCGGTCGACGGTATCGTGTCTCGCGTCGATACAATTCGCCCCGGAGACTACGTCCGCCCCGGCATGCCGCTATTCTCGGTGGTCGCGGAGAATCAACAGTGGATCGAAGCGAACCTTAAGGAAACGGACCTCACCAGGGTTGTGCCCGGACAACGTGTCGAGGTGACCATCGATACCTTCTCAGGCGTCAAGCTCCTGGCCGAAGTGCAGAGCGTCGGTGCCGCGACAGGCGCGGAGTTCGCACTCATCCCACCGCAGAATGCGAGCGGCAACTGGGTCAAGATCGTCCAGCGGATTCCGGTTCGCATCCGCATTCTGGAAAAGCGCGGCGTCCCATTGCTGCGGGCAGGTATGAGCGCGCAAGTGACTATCGACACCGGCTTCAATCGGCCGTTGCCGGGCCCGATCGCATGGGCGATGGGACGTGCGGGCGGCGGCCAGTGAGCGAGGCGAACTCAGCGCCCCGTGCCAACCGGGTCGGTATCACGGCGTCGGTCATGCTCGCGACGACGATCTATGCCCTCGATAGTACGATTGCGAACGTCGCCCTCCCGCACATGCAAGGGAGCCTGAACGCCACGCGCGATCAGGTTTCGTGGGCGGTGACCTCGTTCGTGGCGGCGATGGCGATCATGACACTCCCGATCGGCTTCCTAGCGCAGAAGTTCGGGCGACGCCGCGTCTTTCTCAGCTGCATTTTAGGGTTTACCGCCAGCTCGATGGCCTGTGGCGCCGCAGGCTCGCTCCCCGAAATGGTCCTGTATCGGATTATGCAGGGTGCATGTGGCGCCGCGATGGTACCGCTCTCGCAGGCGATCCTTCTCGATACATATCCGCCCGAACGTCATGCCTCGGCGATGTCCATATGGGGCGTTGGCGTGATGGTCGGCCCGGTCCTCGGCCCCATCATCGGCGGCTGGTTGACCGACGCGTATAGCTGGCGCTGGGTTTTCTACATCAACCTGCCGTTCGGCGCCTTGGCGTTTCTCGGCATCATGGTCTTTCTCGGTGAGTCTCCGAAAAGGGAAGCCAGTTTCGACTGGTTTGGATTCATCGCGTTCGCGATCGCAGTGGGGGCATTGCAGCTGATGCTCGATCGCGGCGAAACGAATGGGTGGTTCGAATCCGGAGAAACCATCATCGAAGCCGCAACCGCCGGCGCGGCATTCTATGTCTTCGTCGTTCATCTGGCGACGGCGGAAAACCCTCTGGTTTCCTTGTCTATATTCAGGGATCGCAATTTTACTCTTTGCACCACGCTCATGCTGGTGGTTGGGATGGTGTTTCTCGGCAGCATGGTGTTGCTACCGCTGTTCTTGCAACAACTACGCGGTCTGACGGTCCTCGATACGGGCATCCTTCTCGCACCACGTGGCATCGGCATGATGGTGTCCATGGTGATCGCTGGCCGGATGTCCGGACGCATCGACTCCCGAATCTTGATGTCCTTCGGCATGGTCATGGCCATGTATTCGATGTGGGCGACATCGGGGTTCGACATGACTGTCGACGATTGGCGGGTGACATGGACCGGGCTCTTGCAAGGCGGTGGGCTGGGTTTTGTGTTTGCCAGCAGCAGCGCCCTGGCCTTTCTCACCCTTCCAAGTCAATTCCGCCTGCAGGCGACGGGCCTCTACAGCCTTTTCCGGAATTTCGGAGGGAGCGTCGGCATCGCGATTTCGGTCGGTATGCTCGAGCATTTCGCAGCGGTCAACCGCGGAGAGCTGGGCGAGCGTCTCACAGCTTTTTCGCCCTGGTTCCGTAATCCCGAGGTGATGCCGTGGCTGCCCGCTGGCGCCGCCGGCGCGGCGATGCTCGATCTCGAGCTCGGTCGACAGGCGTTGATGATCGCTTACCTCAACGACTTCCTGCTCATGGCGGCAATTGGCTTCGTCGGCTTGCCACTGATTGCTCTGCTTCGCACACCGAAATCCATCCGCTAAGCATAGATTTATCGATAGATTGGCAACGTATCCCTGAAGGCAGCACGATCTGAAGAACTGGAAGTACGCCAGCTTTTCATGCCGCAAAGGCCGAGCGATCGGGGCTAGATTCTGTCACCCTTTTCACCCGCCGCCCCTTGTCGATGTTTGATGGCGGGAGCAAGAGTCTCGTCGGCCTCGAGGCCGGCTATATCCGCCCCCAGGGCGACTCGATACTGAGGGTCGATACGTTGATATCGCCGCCGCGGCGAGACAGCACGAGGACGTCGCTTCACCTGTGGTTCGACGTAAGGGCACAGCCGGCACATCGGGCAGTCGGGGATTCACATGATCGGCATGGTGCTGGTGACGCACGGCGGGTTAGCGCGCGAATTCCTCGCAGTACTGGAGCATGTAGTTGGTCCGCAGAAGCAGGCGGCCTTTGTTCTCGCGCGTGTCGCGGCCGGGGAGCGCCCCCAAGCATCATAATCGTTTTACATTTAAGGATGCCTCATCAGCCGAGTTCGAGGGGGCGCTCGGCTGTGCGACAGCCATCCTTGACAAGGAAAAGGCCGGGACACATAGTTCCGTCGCTCACCTACGTTTTTCGCGATGGCCGTCAGCCAGTGCGGAAGCCAACGACCCCGAGGCGACAACCTCGGGTTTTTTTATGTTGGCGCTGCGGCGACTCTCGGTCCCAGCTCGGTGGTATCAAGATACAGCGATGGAAAAACGAAACAAAAGTCGAATCATACATCATTGATCTGATTCAACTCGCCGGCGAGCTTTTGGCTGATGATAATTGGCGTCGAAATTTAGACCGTGTCACCGCCGTGGCCTCTGAGGACTGCTGCGACGGCAAGCTGACTCGCCTCATGTCACAGCGTGTTGCGGCATGTCTGCACGGGTTGAAGCGGCATCCTCCGGTCGTCAGTGCGAATGGCGATGCCAAGCTGATCGTGTGGCGGCTATCCGTCGAAGCCGGGCGCGGTTCCGCTTCCGGTTCATTGAGACCTCAGATGGATGTGAGGGAACGCGGCGCTATGCCGGGTCCACTTCCCATTGTACCGCGTCGGTCGCTTCGCCTGGTCGAGCCGGGGGACAACCATTTCCTGCGCGCGCATGAATGGTCATGCAAGAGGAAGCCCCGCAGAATGCAGGGCTTAGGAACGCTCCACTCGATCAAAGGATCATCCGAATTGCGCGCGTGGATGGGAGCTAGGATGCACGGCTCATGGCCGTGTCCTTTGAACGGGGTTGGGTTACTTCGCCTTCCCGTCTAGGCGCATCACTGCGGAAGCTGATGAGGCTCATCCCGCTTTGCGATCTCACGGCCTAGTTGCCGCGCGATCATCAGGGTTACGGAGGCGACGGAGCTGTACGGCCCGTGCCAGTCGTCCTCCGCGTAGGTCTTCCGGTAGAACAGGCCGCGTGGCCTCACTTCGACCGAGAAGCCTGCGAGGGCGTAGACCCGCTTGGCGTTGCTGATCATGCGCACACCGCGTCGATGATGGTGTGGAGATCGGCCGTGGCCTTCGGGTTCTCCGCGACCTTGCCGGTCAAGGCAAACGTCGCGGCATTGAAGAGACGCCAGCCGGTCTTGCCGCCCCAGTCATGAGCGGGGCGCTGCCACTGCTCATGTACGTCGGCGATCCTCTGCACGCCAATTATCTCCTGCCTAAACATCTCCATGATGGCGTGATCGGCCCGCTCGTCGGCAACATCGGTTGCCTGGTAGCGGTCGATCTTCACCTTCTGCGCTTCGCGATGCGTGGCGAGCGGTTCCACGATCTCGCCGATGAGACCGGGGAGGTCGCGCTTGAGGTTGAGCGTGTGCTTGCGCTTGATGACGTGATCGCCGGCGAAGGCGAGGTTGTCACAGACGAAGACACGCGAGCCGAAGCTGATGCCGACCGGGAACTTCTTGTCGTGCGAGTTCCGCAAGCCGACCATATCGTCGTAGCCGGTGTACGGGCTCTTGAGGCAGAGGACGCCGAAGAAACGGGCGCCGTCCGGCGTGATGCCGAAGTGCTGATCCGTCACCTGGTGCCCGTAGTACCCGAGGGCGTGGGCCACGAGATCGACCACGCGGAAGTGCGGGATCGGGACGTGGGTTGCGGTTGGTTCGGGTAGAGCGAGCTCGCGGAGAGCTCCGTATTCGACCGGGTTAGCCCCGGCATGCAGTATCAGTGACAAGGAACCTCTCCTCTTCGCTAAGAACACTCGGCTGAGTGCTCTATGGCGAGGGGGAGTGGGTGCTGCTTACAGTGTACTACACACCGTCAATGATCCGCTTCCGGCTGGTCTCATATTCGTCTGCGGTGATGAGGTCTTTTCCCCGGAGCACCTGGAGCTCTGTCAGTCGCTCCTCTGTACACTTCGCTTCCGGGCGGTGAAGGCGTGGAGGTTAACCTTTGGCATAGTCCACTTGATCTCAGGTAGACCCATAGAGAGATATGCTAGTCCTGCGTGGAGCCAAGCGACGAGCACCTGTGCGACATACATGCCGTCACAATGCGCCTGGTATCCTCGGCATTCAAAAAACAGGGCGCGGACCGCTAATACCAACAACGATGCCAACAACGATGATGTGCCACCAGGCGCGATTAAAGAACGCGGCTAAGGCGTACATCAGTCCGAATGAGAGAAAGATACTCCCGACATCGAAGAAGAGCGCGATTTCAAGCATGGTGTCCCCCCGTTGGCGAGCATACCAAAAAAAAGCCCCGCCGAAGCGGGGCCTTGAAAGTGGGGTAGCTTTACTGGCGCCACCAGAGTTTTGCATCCTTCCAGATGCCTTGCTGATCGGGCATTAGGCCCGTGCCCTTCGCACGAGCTCCTTGGCGGTGCGTACCCAGATGCCCTTGCTCATCTTGTGGCCGGAGCTCTTGGGCTGCTTGTCGCGGCGCGGCGTCTTGATGTACGCTTTGTGGAAGCCGGCGGCGTCCGACTTGGACCAGGTGAAGAGCCAATTTTTTTTCGACATGTCGTCCTCCTTCTGTGATGGACGACACGCAAGCTAAGCGCATTTTGAACCGAGTCACGATGTCCATACGGCCCTGAGCGGCATGTGCGCTATGGAGCGTCTTGGTGCGTCATCACGAAATGTTAAAAAGAAACCCCCGCACGATGGCGGGGGTCTCAATGTCTGCGTTAGGTGCTCATGCAAGCGCGGGTCACGATCCCAGAGAGCGTTACCGGTCGTGTCTCCGCGGTGCGAGCTCGCGCAGGCTCCGTCAGTCGCTACCAACTCGACGAATAGAAGATGCCGTTAACCAATCCCTCCTTGATGTCCGTCAACATTTGAGCGGCCCAAGCGCGCGTGCGTACCACCTCTTCGAGAATACCATTCGTCGTACTCTGGTAAGCCGAAAAAGCAGCCCTCTCTCGTCGGGAGCAATGCCTTTGCTACGGTCGCGTCTTCGATCACCTTGCCGGGTTCCCGCTGGTAAATCCGCTCTCGGTTTTCGTTGTACGTGTAGCCGTTCGCAACCATTCCATCGACGAGCTTTGATGCTGCAATCACTTTCTCGCAGACCTCTAGTAGCTCACGAATTTTCTCTGGTTTAACGCGGCACTCACCACAATCATCAACGCCACTCTGCACATTGTCGACGAACCATCCGTGGATCTGATTCGCTTTACGCCATTCCATCACTTCTTCATCGACGCTTGATATACGATCTGTCTGGAGACCTGCGACGGGCTTGCCGCCGCGAAAGACACGAACCGAGTAACGCTTCTCTGGAGATTCGTGGTCCCATTGCTTCACATAATGCCTCCTGTGCGCGTACATATCTAAGCCCATAGTCTTTCGATTAGTTCCTTGGTCGCTGCGTCTCCGTGGCAGCGCAAGTACGCTATTAAGTTTTCCGTTCTCTCAGCAAACGTGTTCGCATCGAGCGGACGGTCGTTCGTAGAGACGATCTCTACAGCTTCTTTGAGCAATTCGATTGCTCGCTCGTGAAAGTAGTCTTGTATGTGTCCTTTCATCGTCCTTTTGTTAGAGTTTAATTTTGCTGAGGTCAGCCCGACCGTCTTTGATCATTTCCACTAAGAGTGCATCACCCTTCTCACTCACGAAATCGACAAACTCGATTTCGCCGAAGCCGCACACGCAATCTCCCGGATGCACGTACCGGAATTGCTGTAAGCGGTAGTCGACGGTGTACCCCTTGTACGTTGGCAGTAGTCCCATAGTCCTTTCGGTTAGCTGTTAAAGTGCCGGGGCTTGATCCAGCACCGGAAGCCTGCCTCTTTTCCGGCATCTGAGTCACCGGGCGGCAAGGGCGTCTTGAGCGCTCCTGGGCGGTATGAGCGCTCCTGGTCACTCACCACTAAATAAAAAAAACCCCCAATAGCGGGGGCTTATTCGATCGCAGGGGAGCTTCTTTACGTCTCCTTATCCTGCTCCTCGGGAGCTGTGGTCACGCTCTGCGCGGCAGTGCGACCACGTTTGTCGGTGCTGGTATCCAGCGCGGGGGGATTTTGAGGCTCTCGCCCTTGCGGAAACCGAGCCATCCCGCGACCTGGCCGGTGGGCCAGCGCACGGGGATGTAGAGCCACTTCTGTTGAGGGTGAAAGCCGAACGCGAGCTCCTTCGCCATCGCTTCATCGAGGCCGAGCTCGCGGAGGTCTTCGTGATAGACGAGACGCGACGCGAACTTATCCGGATCAAAGGCGTACGTTGACGCCTGCGGTGCTTGACGAGGATTCGCCGGAACAGTATCCCTATCGGGAACGGTCTCCCTGTGGGATTTGGTATCCCTATCGGGAACCACTGTTCCGAATTGCTCCTTGATGAAGTGCGCAGCCTCTTGCTGGCTGAGCTCCATGCAGTGAGCAACGAGGCCGATGCGGTCTCCTCCTTCATTCGTCGCCCAACACTTGAAGACGCCCATCGTCTGACTGCGGTTCGCCATTGCGCTTGGCGTGATCGAGAGCGTGCGATCGTCGCCATCATGCACCGGACACTTGCACCTCATGTTCGCGGTGCCTTTGACCGGCAGATTGAGCATGCGCACGAGATCGATGATCTCGGCGAGCGGATAGACCGTCTGGAAGTCGAGATACGGCAGCTTCATCACCTCCTCCGTATGAACAGCCTGTCCTCATTTTAGCATTTAACTAGATGGTATAGTGAGGATAGGCACAGAAGAGGAGGACCGCATGTCTACTGGCCGTAAGCCCGATTTCCGGGCATTCGTCTCGCGCAAGAACGGCGACAAAACCTACTACAACGAGATCGGTGTGGCCTGGCACGTCGGCAGCGACGGCATCTCGATCAAGCTTCATGCTCTGCCGACTGATGGCGAGCTCGTGCTATTCCCGCCGAAAGCCGACGACAAGTAGCGTTGAGCACACCGCGTCCCTCATGGGGCGCGGTTTTACCTATTCAGAAATACCGGACCCTTCACGCTCTGCCACGGATCGGTAAAGAGATCGGTCATGAGTGGCGGCACTTTCCATGTTTTGCTGTCGAAGTACGGCTTTGCTCTTAAGAGATAACGATCGGGAAAGCGGGAGACGGCATTCACCATCTCAAGCATCGCCGGGATCTCACTCTCATAGAGCGTGACGAAAAGCACCATTGGCTTTCCCTTGATGCCGAAGTGCGCTTCATAGAGAAGCTGATCGAACACGATGTCGTAGCGACGCACCTTCTCTTCGAGAGAGGAGTGCTTCTTCCCGTACGTCCAAGTGTCCTCGGTCGATCGATTCGCCTCGAAGAAATAGGTTTTGTAGATCCGTTCGGTCGTCTGCCAACGGTAGAGGTCATCCATTTCAAGCCGGCGCTTGTCGGGAAGCGTGAGCATGAGCGGAGACTTCGCCTTCGCCGTTTCAGGCGGACACTTGGGATGGTCGAGCAGCTGATCCTTTGTGATCCACGTCCAACCGTGCTTTCTAACGGCGATCTTGAGCGAGGCACCTACGGTCGAGCGCATGAGCCTATGGAGCTCGTGCTCGCCATCGGTGACGTATTGGCGATGTGCACGGCCTTCGCTCTTGAGAAGCCGATAGCCGGTGTCGGTGAGGCCGAAGATGTTTTCCGTCCGCCACTCATCGCGGGTCTTGATCAGGTCCGGCGCAAAGAGGACCGGCGCGCGCCTGCTGATCACACCATTCTTGTCCGGTACGGGGTACGGCTCGTGCTTCATCCAGTTGCGGCGCTTGCGGTACTTCGTCGTCTCCTTGATGTCGAGCAAGGGCGCAAAAAAGCGGCCTGGCAGAAGGGGAAATTCCTGCGCCTCCGCGCACGTCTCGATGTCGCGGTCTTGCCGTTTGAGTACCTTACCGCTCGGTTGTGGAGGTCCCACGCGAGCACGGCGCTTGATTTTCTCCGCCATAGTTTCGGAGATAATCGCGTAAGGCGATCCTGTCTCCGTTAGCCATAGTGTACAGGAGCGCCATGATGCTCGTGATGCACCATGGGGAAACTACCACTCGGTACTTTCTTCTTCCTCGCGTCGCTTTTTCGTCGGTGACGCGGGTTTCGGCTTCGGTGCCGGGGTCCGTACGGCCTGCTGTTGGATGCGCGGTGGATAGCCGCCGCGTTCCTCGCGTGACACCTCGACGGGCGGAGGCGGGAGTGGGACCGGGACCGGAGACGGCCTGTGCTTGACGCCGTAGCGGTTCCGCATGCCCTGGCGCATTCCCTCAAACTCCGGCGCTTGCATGCGGGGCATGTTTTCAATGATGTCCTTTTGTGCCGAAAAGATACCCGATCCCAGTTGCTCAACCAAAGTCACGAACTTGCCCTGGCCGCCTGGGTCATGCAGAAACTCAGGGGTGCAGTTAAGGGTGTCCGAGAGCTGCTTAGCATCACCTCTACTTGCACCTCCCACCATTTTAATTGCTGTGTTGGCATCGATCGAATCGTACAAACCGGGAGCGGCATTGAGTTGCTGTAAATACTGATGAGCGAGTATAAGGCCCACGTTCCGTTTGCGAGCCTGTGAGAGCAGCAGCGCTAGCTGAGCGCCTGTGTGCTTAAAATATTCGTGGCACTCATCAATGATGAAATAGCAGGGTGTGTTCCGGGGATCTTCTGGATCGCGCTTCATAATCGCCTGGTACATCAGGCCGATAAAGAGCGCGCCCATGGTGGCCGAATCGGTGTCCCCCAGAACTCCTTTGTCGGTATCTAACAAAATCATCTGTCCGGCTTGCATGCCTCCGTATAGGTCAAGGCTCAAGTCCGGCTGGCAAAACATCCCGCCGAAAATCGGATTGATGATGAGCTGTTGCAGGCGACGACGAACTTCCTCTCTTGTGCTCTGATACTGGTCGGTCCTTTTCCCGGTAATATAATCTCGCGTAAAGAAGCCCTGCGCTTTGGGGTCTAACAGTGCGACCCACTCCCGGTGCTCTTCAAATCCCTCCTCAGTGAGGAGCTCAAGATAGGTATCCATCGTCGCGCCTGGGATAACCGTCATAAGCATCAAGAGGCTATCGAAGAGGAGACCTTGCTTGCCGGTAAGCTCCGCATCTTTGAGAAGGGAGCTCATGATGAAGCGGTAGGTCTCTCGAAGGTTCACCGTAAGCTCATAGGCCGCTTGTTTGTTGCCCGGCATATCGATCTTGAAAAAATTGAGAGCGATCGGATGCTCAATCTCCCACGGAACGACATGCATGAGGCGACGAGGGTGATCGCTCCATAGGGCGAGTTTTGCCAAGCGAGGAATTATTTGTCTCTGGCTATCCAAGACGACAATCGAACACTCACCGGCGAGGATGCGTGGGATGTCCTGGTATATCAGCGTTTGAAGTGATTGTGTCTTCCCGTGACCACTACCACCTAGCAGCCAATGATGCCGGACACGAGTAGCCTCTGGTATAGCTACCGGCGGCTTGTGCTGCTGGAGTGCCTGGAGGAATTTGCTACCCGCAGGATTTTCGCGGTTAGGACTGAGGAGATCGAGTATCCTGAGATCTGATTCGGTCGTCACAATCTGCGGCTGGATATAGATCATTTACCCATCTCCCGAAGGATGATCTGCATCACCTCTTGCATGCGAGTGTGATACCGCTCCGCGTAACCCGGAACCGCGATGCTATCGAGGCGCGATGCGCGATCGCCTGGGTTCAAAAAGTCGAGATCCGTTATGCCGAACTCGTCGACGGCAATCTTCAGGATCTTGAGTGCAAAGGCTCTGGCTTCCGGGGTGAAGTTATACCCCTGCATATATCGATCGAGGTGAGCGTCAGTGACTTTCAATCCGCCAAAGAGTGTGACAAACGCATCACGCTTCTTGTCGATTGCGGCCTGGCGGAAGTCGGCTTCAAGCGCAGCGCGCTTCGTCTTCTCGCGCTCTTTCTCATTCAAATGAAAAATATAATTGCCGAACCACATGCCGGCGATCGCAAGGATGGCTAATACCCATACGATGTTAACTAAGACGCCTCTTGCGTCGGGTGACATTCCGTCCATGCGCACTCCCCGCCTTCACTGTCTCATTTTTCCGGGGAGGGAGTCGAGGGCGGGCGTAAAAGTCCCGCGTGCGTCGCTTCACGGCGCGCATCCTGGCGAGCCCTTTCACCGGAACTGCTGGCGGGTGCATGGCGACCAACTCCGGCGTGCTGGGCGCGTCTCCGCGGCTGGTGCGGACGTAGGCGTAATAGTTCGATAGGGTCAGGAGCTCCTGCTCATTCACCGCAAAGAACCGGGCGAAGAGCTCGCTGTCGTACGGGCCGATTCGATAGGCGATCGTCGTGCCGACGTTGCCCATGATCGCCTGGGGAATGAGCTCGGGTAACTGATCGAGATACTGGTGCGCCAAAACGAGGTTGAGCCGGTACTTTCGAGCCTCGGATAGCATCGTGGCAAAAGCTGACGTGGTGAAGTTTTGAAACTCATCCACGTACAGGCTGAAATCCTGCCGCTGCTCCTCGGGAATTGTCTCTCGGTCCTGTGCTGCCTGGGCAAAGCCCGCTACGAGCAATGAGCCGAGAATGTCTGAGGGTGCGTCTCCCATGACCTTGGAGAGATTGCAGATGAGGATCTTCCGGTTATTGATGATGTAGGAAATGTCGATCGTCGAGGGTTGAGCAATGATGTCTCGGAGGATCGGATTGTACTCAAACTCCGCGACCTTGCTCGCGATCGGCTGTAGCGCCTCTCCCATGCTTCGCTTCGGGATGAGTTTGTAAATGTCCTCGGTCCAATATTTGGTGATCTCTGCGTCAGGGCATTGTGCAAGAAGCGTTGCACGGTACTCCTCGTCTAAGAGGAGGCGTGATAGATCGCCAAGGGTCGATCCCGGCACCTCCAACTGGAGGTGTATCGCCATCTTCATGATGACATCCATACGCGGCCCCCACACGTCTGCATATATGCGCTTGAAGGCCATGGTGATGATGGTCGCTAGCGTATGTTTGAAGAGCCGCGGCACACCCTTGTAGGGATTGTAGGTAGCGACCTTCTCGGGATGGAGTGGGTCGAGATAGATCACGTCCTTCATCCGCTCGGGCGGAATAAGTGCGGCGATCTGATCCGCGGTCTGTCCGTTAGGATCGAGAAACGCAAAACCGCGCCCCGACTTGAGGTCGGCGAGCATCATGTTGACAAGCAGTGTTGACTTACCCGAGCCGGTCTGGCCGGGAACGTGAATGTGCTGTCGTCTTATTTTCGGGTCGAGGAAGATAGCATAGCCGTCTTTCTTCCGGCGCCCGATAGGGTAGCTGTACGGCATACGCCACGAACCGACCCAGCCAGCCAGTGCTTGCCCCGTGGAAGGTGACTGGCCGGTGCGATATGGGTTCGTAGCGTGTACGGTCCAACAAAGAACTCTGTGGGTATTGTCGCATGGGACTGTCCGCCCATGTCGTCGTGGAGCGTGAGCGGACGACCAAAACCGTTTCCCGTCGCGATGTCCTTTAGGCAAGCAAGTGGCGTAGTTCGACTCTATGAACGAGAGTGAATAGGGCGAAAAAGGGTTTTGGTCGTCCGCGATAGCGGCGATCGATCATGGGCGGCAATGGTGATATAGCGCCATTTTTTAAATGGTCGCCGTATTCCGATAGGGCCTTACAGTAGGGTCTAGCGTTAGGCCCCGGATCGTCTAGGCACTGAGGGCGTATTTCCCGCCATCGGCGGTGATCTTCCCGGCCTTCTTGAGGGCGGCGAGGGTGTTACTAAGTGCCTGCTCTTTGGACTTTTCGCCCTTGATTGAGAGCGCGGTGATGAGGTCTGCGCGCGAGTGTGGAGCGGCCTTGAGTAGGTCGAGAATGAGGGTACGCTTGGACTGTCGGCGCTCCGTGCCGGCCTTCGCGGTCGGACCCTTCAGGGCCGCCGCGTATGCTTCGAGCGCGGTAAGGGAGCGCTGTAGGGATGCGCGCCTGGCCTGGAGCTCATTAAACTTTGTATCGAGCTCAGCCTTCTCAGCCAATAGGCGCTCGCGCTCTTGCTTGGTGAACTGTTCGGCGTGATCCATAGGTCCCCCCTGTGATGTAATGGTTATATTCCGCTTTGCGGGAGGTAGCAAAAAGAAGGCGGCCGTTTGGCCGCCTTCTAAGTGTGTCCCTTCCGGGGTCACACGATCACTTCATCGATTGCGTATTCTTCCCGTACTCGTAAATCTCAGACGCTTTGTAGAAGACCCGCCGACCGCGGAAGAACGACTTGGGAAAACCCAGATGTGCGTACTCCTTGTCGTTGGTCCATCTACCGAGTTGCGGCCTTGAAATAGAGAACAGGAAACAAACTTCAGAGATTGATAACCAGAGCCTATCCATCGTGATGCCTCAGAATTGAGGACATCGCGATGTCCTAGGTTGGACCTAGGCGGAGCGATTGTAGCAGCAAGGAAAAGGCCGCGCTAGGCGGCCATGAGTTTTGCGATGTGGTCGGTGTAGACCTTGATGCACTCCCTGAGCTCTTCGAGATAATCGTGCTGGTCATAAACGAGCTCGATGGGCGACTGCACGCCTGAGACATGGTTGATGTAGCGCTCGCCTAGCTCTCTCGGGAGCCGGAGCCGTGCCCACTTCGTGCGGAAGGTCCTGCGAAGGTCGTGAAGCGTCCACGGGACCATTTTGTCCGCGCCGGCAATATGGTTGTGGATAGCGAGGTCGAGATCCTTCTTGCTCTTGCTCCATCCGCTCCACGCTCGATCCTGGCCTAGTAGCTCGATCGTGTGCCCGGTGACGGGGAAGGTGTGGTCTCGGTGGTTCTTGGTGTGCTGCCCATCGATGAAGGCGAGGTCGCCAGTCAGGACGATGTGTTGCACTTCATTCCGCCTGGCTCCCGTAAGGGCCAAAAGTTTGACTGTGGTGCCGTAGGCCGTGTCGGGCGCTGCACGCCACACCTGGATCAATTCCTCGTCCGTGAGCACCCTCTTCCGGGCCTTGGACTTCCGGACGGTGAGCGTCACGGCCGGGTTGATCTTGAGGTAGCCGCCGTTGACGCCGAACTTAAAGAGGATCTTGGAGACGGCGATCGCGTGGAAGCGAACCGAAGGGGTGAAATCCTTGACCGCGTTCGCAATCGTCGTCGGCGTCGCATGTAGAAGGTTCTGCGGCAGTTTGACGCGTCGCAAGAGCCCTTCGTAGTCCTGGCAGGTCTTTGCTCGCAGGCGGGCTTTGCAGTCCGCCAGGAAGAGCGTTTTGAGCTCGTCATAGGGCACCGGGTCGACAATGCCCATTGTGCGCTCCGCTAGGAGCCTCTGTGCCACTTCCCGCGCCTTCGCGAGGGAAAGGATAGGCCACTGACCGAGTGTTTCCCTGCGGCGATCGGTGCCGTAGGTGACGACAAAGGTTTTGGTCCCGCCTTGCGAGACGCGGACGCCGAAGCCTTTGATGCTGTCGTCGAGATAGGTCTTCTGGCCCGAATCAGGCGGCTTCAAAGAACGGATAGAGAGGTCGGTTAGTCTCGCCATAGGCTCCAAACTCCTTGCGCTAGAGTGTGCGCGATGGACAGTCTGGAGCTACTTTATCACGTCATTTCAAAGACTTAACAGATGCCCATGTTGACCATGACGCCCATGTTCACCGCCTGTTCATAGCTACGGATCAGGAGGTTGGGAGTTCGAATCTTCCTGGGCGCGCCATTTCAGTTCAAGTTTACCCAATCCAACGAACCACAGAAGACAAGGCTCTCACGCGTAGGCGACCCAGCCTCGCCATGTGAAGGCCGCGAAGAACTGGCTAACGTCAGAGAACCCACTCGACCGCATGATCTCCTCGTCCCTCGCGGGATCAAAGCAGTGGAGGTCGGCGGCGACCGCCGTACGGGCTCCGCGAGCGATCTGTGGATCTATGCCCGAGGCGATCGCGTAGCCAGCGTAGCGATCGAGCCAGGCACCCCGGCCCGCGCCCTGAGGAAAGCTCATATGCGCAGCGACGAACGGAGCGCCGGGCCGCAGCCGATCATGAATCCGCCGCACCGTTCGCTGGCGCTCGGGCTCGGGCAGGAAATGCAGGGTAAGCAGGCAGGTCGCGGCATCGAACGGGCCCGGCGGCGCGTCGTCGATATAGCCCTCGATCAACTCGACCCGGTCCATATCCGGCCCCACAGTGCGTTCAGCGAGGCGCAGCATCGCCGCGGCCGGATCGACACCGACGAAGGTCCACCGCGGCTGGGCGGCGGCCAGTAATCGCAGCTCGATCCCGCCGCCCGCGCCCAGCACGAGCACCCGGGCATTCGACGGCGCCCGCTCCGCCAACAGCAACCCCGTCATCCGATGCAGCGCGTCCAGACCCGGCACGAAGCGCAGCGGCCCTTCGGTATAGCGGGCGACCGCGTCGGGGTCGGAGAAGTTCTTGAGCAACGCGTTGTCGGCGTGCGTCCGTTCAGTCGTCATGTGTCATGTCCCGCAGGCGGCCCGGCGACACGTGGCCGAGGCGCCGATGAAAGTCGGCGCTCAGCTGGGCGAGCGTGACCGTCGCGAAGGAGGCCAGAAGAATCGCCTCGGCGTCGCGCAGGGTGCTGTCGAGCAGGGCATTGACCGACTGTTCGACGACGCATCCCGGCGCCTCGCTCCGGTTTCCGAGCGCGAACAAGGAGGGCGAGCCGATGCCTTCGTAGATGTCGCGCAACGTAATGTCGGTGAGCTTGCGCGCCATCGTCCAGCCGCCGCCATGACCCTTCTCGGCGCGAACGAAGCCCCGCTCGCGCAAGCCGGCCATCACCCGGCGGATCACAACAGGGTTTGTCCGCATCATCCTCCCCAGAACTTCCGATGTGACCGGACCCTGATGCTCGGCCATGTGCAGCAGGACGTGCACCACTCCGGACAATCGACTGTCGCGACTCATGAAACTTCTAATGTTACATGATTGATCGTGAGTCAATCTGCGATAGGTCAGGCCCCTCGCCTCTCTGAGGGTCGGATCGCCGCACGCATCGGCGGCGATCCGCTTTCAGATAGGATTACTTCGACTTCGAATACGACGTCGGCAGCAGCAGCACCGACTGCATTTCCGCCAGCATCGGCGCGCCCTTGCCAAGGAACTCCTGCCACTTGGGATCCTTGGTCGCGCCGGCGCGCGCCGCCGTGCGGGCGGCGAGGTCCTTGTAGACCCACATATGCGAGACCGAGTTGGGCTGCGGGAACTCGCCAACCCACAGGCCGTGGATCGGTGAGTACTTCTCGCGCGCCGGCAGGTATTCCTTCATCAGGTTGGTCCACGGCCGCGCCTGGCCGAGATGCGTGCGGTAGGTGCGCAGCTCGTAGACGTTGCCCTCGGTGCTGGGCTGCTTGTAGTCGACCACCGCGTTCCAGATCTGCAGGTCCTGGCGGATGATCAGATTGCGGATCGCCGGCACGTACTCGCCGGTCCACTTGGGGTTCTTCTGCAGCTCGCCGCGCAGACGATCGCGCTCGTCGAGGCTGGGATACGACCACAGATGCCAGATCTGGTTCACCTGGCCGAACTCGCTGGTCCAGTAGCCGTGGTTCATGCCGTAATTGTCGCCGCGTGCCGGCCGGCCGATGGTCTCGGCCGCCTTCAGGTAGGCCGGCATCTGCCCGGCATACATGGTGTAGGTGCGCATCTCGTAGATCATGGGAGCCTCCCTCTCGTTCTTCGGCGTTATGGGCGTTGGTGCGCTAGAACAGCGTGTAGCCGCCGTCGATGACGAAGTCGCGACCGGTGGTGTAGCGCGCGGCGTCGCTGGCGAGATAGACAGCGATCGGTCCGAAGTCCTGTTCCACGCCCCAGCGGCGCTGCGGGATGCGCGGCTTGACGTTGCCGGCGAACTTTTCGTTGCTGAAGGCGTTGGCGGTCATCGCCGTCTCGATCCAGCCCGGCAGGATCGAGTTGACGCTGATGTTGTAGCGCGCCAGCTCGACAGCGAGCGCGCGCACGAAGGCGCAGACGCCGCCCTTGCTGGCACCGTAGTGGCTGCTGCGCGCCGCGCCCTCGATCGCCGCCGTGCTCGCCATCGCCACCAGCGAGCCGCCCTTGCCGCGCTCGGCCATGTGCTTGGCCGCCGTGCGGAAGGTGAAGAACACGCCGTCGAGGTTGACGCGCATGACGCGGCGCCACTCCTCGGTGGTCATCTGCAGGATGGCGCCCTGGCCGCGACCCGACACGCCGGCATTGGCGACGCAATTGTCGACATGGCCCAGCGTCTTGATGGTCTCGGCGAAACCCTGCTCGACCGCCTTCTCGTCGCCGACATCGACGAGCTGCGAATGCACGCGCTTGCCGTGACGCTTGAGCTTCTCGACCGCCGCCGTGTTCTTGGCCGCGTTGGTACCCCAGATGCAGATATCGGCGCCGGCCTCGGCCATCGCGTCGGCCATGCCGAAGCCGATGCCGCCGTTGCCGCCGGTGACCAGCGCCACCTTCCCCGTCAGGTCGAATCCCTTGTAGGCCATCGCGCCCCTCCTTTGCGTTGGGCGCATCCTACGACCTCAAGCACGAGGCGCCAGCCCAGCGTTCCGCGCGCCGGAAACACAACGGGCCGCCAGAAGCGGCCCGTCGATCGCGTTATCGCCGATGCGCTACTGCAGCGGCGCGGTCTCGACCAGGACGATCTCGGCGTCGGCGGTCGCCTCGATGGTGATCGCCTCGACATCGGCGATCGCCACACCGTCGCGCGCGTCGACCGCGACGCCGTTGACTGTCACCGCGCCCTTGGCCGGCACAAGATAGGCCGGCCTTCCGTCCAGCGTGTGGCTGACCTTGTCGCCGCTCTTGATCGTCGCGGCGTAGAGCGCGCCGTCGGCGTGCAGCGGGATCGCACCTTCGCTCTCGTGGCTGACGAAGCCCGAGGCCAGCGGCACCAGCCTGCCGTCGCGCGCGCCAGCCGGGAAGTCGCGCGTCTCCCAGCGCGGCTTCACGCCCTGCTTGTTGGGCAGCAGCCAGATCTGGAAGAGCTCGGTCTCCTCGGGCTCGCGGTTGTACTCGGCGTGCGTGATGCCGGTGCCGGCGCTCATCACCTGGATCTGCCCGGCCTCGGTGCGACCCTCGTTGCCTACGCTGTCCTTATGGGTGATCGCGCCCTTCATGACGTAGGTCACGATCTCCATGTCGCGATGCGGATGCGGGTCGAAGCCGGTCCCGGCGGCGATGCGGTCGTTGTTCCACACGCGCAGCGCACCCCAGTGCATGCGGTTGCGGTTCTGATAGTTGGCGAAGCTGAAGTGGAAATTGGCCTTCAGCCAGCCATGGTCCGACTTGCCGAGATTCTTGAACGGGCGGAGCTCGATCATCTGTCCCTCCCCCTCATGGGGTTGATGTGTTGATGGCCACACAAATGGCCCCGCCGCCGCGCCCGTCAAGTTTCCAACCCGTAACGCTCGGCCCTCACGCCGCGCGGGGCAGCGCTGCGCCATACGCTTCGGTTGGCAAACGCAGCGCCCGGCAGTAATAGGCGACCGTGCGATAGAAGCCGCAGAGCGCGATCACCTCGAGGATCTGCTCGCGGCTGAAGGCGGCGCTGAGCGCGGTCCACAGCGCGTCGGGGATATCGATGGTGTCGTGCAGGGCGTCGACGGCGCGGATCAGCAGGCGCTCCTGCTCGCTCCACACCTGGGCGTCGGCGCTGTCGGTCGCCAGCGCCTGGACCTGCGCCTCGGTGAGCTCGACGCGCTTGGCGAAGAACGCGATATGCACGCCCCATTCGTAGGCGCAGCCGCAGCGCGCGCAGACGCGGTCGATGACGATCTCGCGCTGACGCAAGCTAAGCGGTCCCTTGTCGAGCAGCGAGCCGGCGCGGAACTTCTCCCAGACGCGCGGCACCGAGGCGAGGGTGCGGAACAGCACCAGCGGCTCGACGCCACTGGGCATGATGCGATCGAACGCGGCCTGAACGTCATCAGGATAGGGCGCGCTCAAGGGCGCGACGCGGGGGTTCATGGCGGACTCCATCATCATGCTACGGAAATCGTAGCAACGGGACAATAGCGCCGCACAGGCCGCCATGCTACTGTTTCCGTAGCATGGCGAGAATCCCAAGGCCCGGCCGGCCGGTACGCGGTTCGACCACGGGACGGCCGATCATGGCCGTCTTCGACCTGCTGGGCCGGCGTTGGGCCCAACGTGTGATCTGGGAGCTGCGCGAAGGTCAGCCGACCTTCCGCGCGCTGCGCGAACGCTGCGGCAATCCCAGTCCCTCGGTGCTGAACACGCGTCTTGCGGAACTACGTGAGGCGGGCGTCGTCGAGACCGTCGAGGGTGGCGGCTATCGCCTGACCGAGGACGGCCGCCGCCTGCTCGAGGCGCTGATGCCGTTGCACGCCTGGGCCGAGCGTTGGGCCAAGCGAATCGGCCAGGACTGAGCGTCAGCCGCCCTGGCTATTTGCCCTCGCGCCACCAGGCGAAGCCGATGGCGAAGAGGAAGAGCAGCGCGATGGCGATGCCTGGCAGCAGCGGGTAGCGATCGACGCCAGTCACCGTGTAGCCGCCGTTGCGGCGGATGCCGAGCCAGTCCGAGCCGGCCATCGAGCGGCCGGGCTGCACGGCGCGCACGTCGGGATCGGCGGTCTCGCCGAGCCAGATCATGGCGCCGCCGGAGGCCTCGACCAGGGGCTGGAGCTTCTCGGTGGTGGCGCGCACGTCGGCGAACTCCAGCGGATCGGGATTGCCGACCGCCGCCACGGCGCTCTTCTCGCCGTCGTCGAAGCGATAGACGCCGGGCTTGTCGACGCCGATGCCGGCGATGGCGCGGCCTGGTGCGACGGGATTGAGGGTGAGAGTCTGAGTCCGGCCGTCGGGACCTGTCATGGTCACCGGGCGGAAGCCCTCGGCCATCGTCTGGCGGCGCAGCTCGATGCGCGCGCCCTGCACGGTGGCGCGCAGCGCCTCCTCCTCGAGGTCGGGCTCCTTCATCAGCCAGTGGGCGATGCGGCGCACCAGCTCCGCCTGCGGGCCACCGCCGTCGACGCCGCGGTTCCACAGCCAGAGATGATCCGAGAGGATCTGCGCCACGCGGCCCTCGCCGGCGCGATCGAGCACGATCAGCGGTCGGTCGTCGGCGCCCGCCATGAGGGTATGGCCGCGCTCCGCGCGCGTCGCGATCTGGCGGAACCAGCGGCCCCAGCTCGGCTCTTCGCGTGGCGCGTTGGCCACGCCCATCGGCGCCGGCTTGCCCGCGCCGGTGAGATCGGCGGTCACCGGATGCCGATCGCCCAGCGTGGTCACGGTCGGCTTGAAGCCGCGCTCGATCACCTCGCCCAGCGGCGCCGCCGGCAGCACCGCGCCCAGCGGCGTGCGGTGCAGCGTACGCGGCGTGGCGTAGACCGGGCCGACCGCGACCAGCAGCGCGCCACCGTTCTGCACGTACTGGGTGATGTTGCGGAAGTACTCCCGCGTGATCAGGTTGCCGGTCTCGTAGCGGTCGAAGATGATCAGGTCGAACTCGCGCAGCTTGAGATCGAACAGCTCCTTCATCGGGAACTGGATCAGCGACAGCTCGCGCGTCGGCGTGAAGTCGTCCTTCGATGGCGTGCGCAGGATGGTGAAGTGGATCACGTCGACGGCGGGATCGCCCTTCAGGAGATTGCGCCAGGCGCGCTCGCCCTGATAGGGCTCTCCGGACACCAGCAGGACCCGCAGGCGATCGCGCACGCCATTGACGACGAAGAGCGCGCGGTTGTTGTCCAGCGTCAGCTCGCGCGTGCCCGGCGGCACCTCGACCTGGATCACGTTGGCACCCGGATTGGTCACCGGGATCTCGACCTCGAAGGCGCGGCCCAGGGGCGCGTTGAGCCGCATCGGCGCGTCGTTGCCGACCTTCACGGTCAGCGGGATCGGCGCGCGCGCGTCAGGCGCGGTATCGACGACGCGCAGCTTCATGGTGACGTTGCGGCCGACCACGCCGAAGCGCGGCGCCTGCTCGACCACCAGCAGCCGGTCGGCCTCTTCCTTCCGGCCGGTCAACAGCACATGGACGGGCGCACCGGTGAGATCGGCGGCGAGTTGCTGCGGCACGTCGTGCACCTGGCCGTCGGTGATCAGCACCACCGCCGAGAGGCGCTCGCGCGGGATGTCGGCCAGCGCGTTGCGCAGCGTCCCGATCAGCCGCGTGCCGCCGATACCCTGGCTGCCGAGCTGCAGGGAGGATGGCGGCAGCACCGCCTCGCGCACCTCGACGCCGCCCAGGCCGGCGATCTTGCGCACCATCGCGGCGCGCGCCGCGGCGGCCTGCTGGCGGCGCTCGCCGATGCCCTGGCTGTCGCTGTCGTCGGTGATCACCAGCGCGATGTCGTCGACCGGCTTGCGCTCCTCCTCGACCAGCGAGGGATTGGCGAGCGCGCCCAGGATGGTGAAGATCGCCGCCAGGCGCAGGATCAGGCCGCGGGCGCGCTTGGTCGCGCCCAGCACCGCCAGCCCGACCGCGACGACAGCGAAGACGAGCAGCACGCCCCATGGCAGCAGGGGATCGAAGGCGATGGCCGAGATCGTCGTGTTCATCGGCGTAACCGCTGCATGATGTCGTTCATATGGACGGTGTCGTCCTTGTAGTTGCCGGTCAGCGCGTACATCACCAGATTGACGCCGAAGCGGAAGGCGAGCTCGCGCTGCGCCTCGCCGCCAGGCGCCACCGGCAGGGTGCCGCGACCCGCGCGATCGACCGCCCAGGCGCCGGCGAAATCGTTGGCGCCGATGATGATAGTCGCCACGCCGTCGTTGATGCGACCGCCGCCCGCCTCGATCCACAGCCGCCCGCCCGACCAGCGACCCGGCGTATCGGACAACAGGTAGAACGCCTTGGTCAGCACGTGCTCGTTGGGCATCGCCACCAGCGGCGGCACGTCGATGCCGCGCAGCAGGCGCCTGAGATCGGGGTTCAGCCCACCGCGGCCCAGAGTGATGTGCTGGTCGCGCGTGTCGAAGAAGATGATGCCGCCGGTCTTCAGATGCCGGTCGATCGCCGCCATCGCCTTGGGCGAAGGCGTCGCCTGCTCCTGGGTCACCGGCCAGTAGAGCAGCGGGAAGAGCCGCAGCTCGTCCTTCTCGATGTCGACGGCGATCGGCTCCCCGGGCTCGACGGAGGTGCGCGCGCGCAGGATCTCGCCCAGCCCCTCGAGGCCGGCGCGCGAGATGTTGTCGACCTCGGCGTTGCCGGTGACGATGTAGGCTAGCCGCGTCTCGAGCGTGGCGCGCAGCAACGCCTCGTCGGCGGGGTTGGCCGGCGTGGATCGCGGCGGCGGTGGCGGCGACGGCGGACGCCCGCCGGGCGTCGACTGCGCCAGGATGCTTTCCTCGAGTTCCGACGCGGCCTGCGCGGCGCGCTCGGGCACCGCCATCAGGCCGATCGCCAGCGCGGCGAGCAGCACGGCCGCTGGTGTCGCGCGGCGCGACAGGCCACGGGCCGAGGGCAGCATGCCGCGCAGCCACAACGAGATCAGCAGGTCGAGAAGCAGCAGGCAAAGCGCCACGGTGAGGAACCACTTGGTGAGATCGGTTTCGCCGGCTTCGGTCAGCGTATCGGTCGTCGCGCCCGATGGCAGGCTGGCGAGCGGCGCCGGCGCCGGCACGCGGTTGCCGAGGTTGAAGGCGACCTGCGAGGCGTCGTCGCCGTAGAGGCCGGGCGGCGTCTGCGGACGCGGCACCATCGTGCTGGCGGCGTCGAGCGGCAGGGGCAAGGTGCCGAGCGGTGGGGGCACCAAGCGGGCGAAGCCGTCGAGCGTTTTCCACGGCTTGAGCGATGTCTGCCCGCCGGCGTCGCCGGCGACGCCGCGGCTCAGCGCCACCAGGCGCTGCAGCATGTCGACGAAGAGGCCGGAGATCGCGATGTTGCTCCAGCTGGTGTTGGCGGTGGTGTGGATCAGCACCAGCCAACCCTCGCCACGCTTCTCGGCGGTGACCAGCGGCGTGCCGTCGGCGAGACGCGCCCAGGTCTTGTCCGACACGTCCGGCCCGGGCTCGGCCAGCACCTGCTGCGCGATGCGCGCGTCCGGCGGCACGCGCAGGCCATAGAACGGGCTGCCTGGCGCGAACTCGGCGATCGCCGCCGGCTGGCCCCAGCTCATCACGCCGCCCAGCGCGCGATCGCCCAGGCGCAATTTCACCGGCACCAGGTCGTCCTCGCTGGACGCCAGACGCGGGCCGGCGAAGCGCACCAGCACGCCGCCCTTCTTCATCCACTCGACGACACTCTCGCGCTCCGCTGGCCCCGGCGAGGCGCCGTCGGGCACCAGCAGGATCGCCGTCTGGCGATTGAGGATGGTGGCCGCGTCGCCGACGCTGAGCTGGGCGAAAGGCTCCAGCGCGCGCTCGAGGAAGAACACTTCCTGCAGCAGCGGCTGGCCGCTGGCGGTCTGCTTCTCACCGAGGATGCCGACGGGGCGGCGGCGATAGCGCTCGTCGAGCAACGCCACGGCGCCGGCGCTGGCTTGGCCTTCGATGTCGAGGCGGATGATGCGATTGCGGATCTCGGTCGGCACGTTGAGCGTGCCTGTCGCCTCGGTCGCGGTCGGCGCGAAATCGATGAAGCCGCGCGCCAGCAACGCGCCGCGATCGTCGACACCTTGCACCGCGACGCGCCGCGGCCCGTCGCCCGACGGACGGCGCGCCGTCACCTTCAGCTCTCGGCCGGCCAGGGCGGGCGGCATCAGCACCATCGGCGCGCGTGGTCCCGCGGGACGCACGACCTCGAGCGTGCCCAATGCGACCAGCCGTTCGCCGTAGCGCGCGGTGTCGGGCGACTCCAGGCCGTCGCTCAGCCACACGACATGCGCCGGCCGCGGGATGCTGAGGCGGCCGATCTCGTTGGCCGCAGCGGCGCGATCAGCCGGCCAGGGCTTGGGCTTGAGCGCGCGCAGCACGGCGCGCGCCTCGTCAGGCCGCAGCAAGCCGCGTTGCGGTTGCGCCTCGTCGAGCGCGGCCGGCGCCGTGGTGAGGATGACAACCGGGCGCTTGGCGCGCTCGGCGCGCTCCGTCAGGCGCTCGGCATGACGCTGCATGACCGACCAGTTGGGCGACGCCGACCAACCATCGTCGATCGCCAGCACCAGCGGGCCGCTGCCGGGCAGCTCGGCCTGCGGATTGAGCAGCGGCCGGGCTAGCGCCAGGATCAGCAGGGTCACCAGCAGCAGCCGCAGCAGCAGCAGCCACCAGGGCAGGCGCACCGGCGTCTGCTCCTCGGGCTCCAACCCCAGCAACAGGCGGATCGCCGGGAAACGAATCAGCTTCGGCGCCGGCGGCATCAGCCGCAGCAGGAAGTAGATCACCGGCAGCGACAGCAACAGCGCCAGCATCCACGGCGTCGCGAAGGCGAGTGAGCCCAAGGCCAGCATCAGGAACCCCACCGCATGGGCCGAGCGCCCATGTCAGCCATGGCGATGTAGAGCGACAGCAGCGCGGTTTCCGGCGGCCGGTCGGTGCGATGCGCCCGCCAGGTCCAGCCGACCGACGAGGCGATCTGCGCCAGCCCGTCCTTCTGCGCGCGCAGGCGACCACTATAGGCGTCGCGCACGGCTTCGACGCGACGGATCAGGTGGTCGCCCTCCCTCTCGAGACCGGAGAAGCGGACATGGCCGTCATAGGGCAGGTCCTCCTCGGCCGGATCGAGTACCTGCAGAAGATGGCCGCGCACGCCCTGGCTGGCGTAGCCGCGCACGATCTCCTCGATCTTGGGCAGCGGATCGAGCAGGTCACCGATCATCACCAGGTGGCCATGCGAGGGCAGCGGCAGCAAGGGTGGCAGGCTGTCGTGCGGACGGACCATGGCGTCGGTGGCGATGCCCTCGGCCAAGCGGCGCGGCGCGGCATGGCCGGTCATCGGCCGGTCGCCGCCCAGGAGCGCCACGCGCTCGCCGGCATCGACCAGCAGGGTCGCCAGCGCCAGCAGGAGGATCTCGGCGCGCTCCCGCTTCACCGGCACGCCGCCACCCGAGGTGAAGGCCATCGACGGCGAGCCGTCGCGCCAAAGCCAGACGCTGGCGGCGGCCTCCCATTCAGTCTCGCGCACATAGACGGCGCGACCCTTGGCGCTCTGGCGCCAGTCGATCCGATTGATCGAGTCACCCGGGCGATACTGGCGGAACTGCCAGAAGGCGTCGCCCTGGCCGACGCGGCGGCGGCCGTGCACACCTTGCAGCACGGTCGAGGCGACGCGCTGCGCCGCCACCAGAAGAGGCGGCAACGCACCGGCCAGGATGCTGGCCTGGCGCAGCGCGATCGGATCGTCGGGGCGGACCATCGGAGGAGAGATGGGTTCCTTAAGCCAGCTTCGCCACCAGCCGGCGGATGATGTCGTCGACAGTTATGCCTTCGGCGCGGGCGGTGAAGTTCACCGCCATGCGATGGCGCAATACCGGCGGCGCTAGGGCGACCACGTCGTCGACCGATGGCGCCAGCCTGCCCTGCAGGGCGGCGCGCGCGCGGCAGGCCAGCATCAGCGCCTGGCTGGCGCGCGGGCCGGGCCCCCAGTGCACGTGCTTGCGCACTTCCTCGATGTCGCTGTTCGAGGGGCGACCGGCACGCACCAGGCGAAGGATGGCGTTGACCACGCTGTCGCCCAACGGCACGCGGCGGATCAGCGCCTGCGCGGCCATCAGTTCGTCCGCCGTCAGCACGGCCGCCGCCGAGGGCTGGCTGGAGCTGGTGGTGACGATCATCATCTGACGCTCGGAGGCCTCATCGGGGTAGCCGACGTCGACCTGGAGCAGGAAGCGGTCGAGCTGCGCTTCGGGCAGCGGGTATGTGCCTTCCTGCTCCAGCGGGTTCTGGGTGGCGAGCACGTGGAACGGCCGCGGCAGATCGTGGCGCTTGCCGCCCACGGAGACGTGATACTCCTGCATCGACTGCAGGAGCGCCGACTGGGTGCGGGGCGAGGCGCGGTTGATCTCGTCGGCCATCAGCAGTTGGGCGAAGACCGGGCCCGGGATGAAACGGAAAGACCGGCGGCCGTTGTCGTCCTCTTCCAGCACTTCAGAGCCCAGAATGTCGGCCGGCATCAGGTCGGGCGTGAACTGCACGCGCTTGGCGTCCAGCCCCAGCACCACACCCAGCGTATCGACCAGCTTGGTCTTCGCGAGGCCCGGCAGGCCGACCAGCAGCAGGTGGCCGCCGGACAAAAGCGAGATCAGGGTTTGATCGATGACTTCGGTTTGCCCATAAATGATCCGGCCGACGCCTTCGCGGACGCGCCGCAGCTGGCCGCCCAGCGCTTCGATGGATTGCAGGACGGCGTCGGTCTCCGCCGTCGTCGGAGCGGCTGAGGTCAGAGGCGGGGGCAGATCGGGGGACAAGGATGAACTCCCAGGGGTTGCGGGGGCAGCATTTCAGAGCGGCCGCCGCAGGGCAAATGACGATCGCGCGGACATGGTGACGCAAGCGTTGGAATATGGCGAGGCCAAGGCATGACGCGCGAGGAGATAGTGCAGAAACTTTCGGCACGGCGCGATGCCATCGCATCCGGCGTGCTGGTACCGCCGCCCTATGTCGGCAGCGATTTCGCGCTCAACGACCTTGACCAGCCGCCCGTCGAGCTGCGCGCCGCCGCGGTTCTCGTGCCGCTGGTCGACCGCGCCGGCGTGCTGAGCGTGCTGCTGACCCAACGCACCGAGGATATGCCCAGCCACGCCGGCCAGATCGCCTTCCCCGGCGGCCGCAAGCAGGTCGAGGATCCCAGCCTCGTGATCACCGCGCTGCGCGAGACCGAGGAGGAAGTCGGCATCGACCGGAGCTTCGTCGAGGTGGTGGGGCCGATCGATACCTATGTGACGCGCACCGGCTACGCCGTGACGCCGATCATCGGCTTCGTGCGCCCGGCCTTCACGCTGAAACCCGATCCACGGGAGGTCGCCGACATTTTCGAGGTGCCGCTGGACTTCTTCCTCGACCCCGCCAACCACCATGTCCATTCGCGCACCTGGCAGGGCCGCGAGCGCCGCTACTACGCCATGCCCTACGGCGAGCGCTATGTCTGGGGCGCGACGGCGGGGATGATCAAGAATCTTTATCACATTCTGGCCGAGGGAGGTTGATCGCGCATGCGCATCGTGCTGGGTGTCATCGCTCTTTTGATCGCGCCGACCGTCGCGTTCTTCATCTGGGCGTGGCTGGTGCGCATCAAGCGCGAGCGCAAGCTGGCCGGCACCCTGCCCGAATGGCAGGCATTGCCCTGGACCAACCTGGCGATCGCCGGGTTGACGCTGGTGGTTGCCGCCTTGCTGTGGATCTTCTTCTTCGTCGATTCCACCGCGCCGGGCGGCCTGCTGGGGCCGACGCGCTAGTGCCCGACGTCGACCGCATCGCGCCGCAGCCCTGGATGGCCGATGCGCCGACCACGCGTCTGCTGTCGGCGCTGTCGACCGCCGGCATCGGTGCGCGCTTCGTCGGCGGTTGCGTGCGCAACGCGCTGCTGGGCCTCGCGCCCGGCGACCTAGATATCGCCGTCGACAAGCCGCCCACCTATGTCACGCGTGCGCTCGAGGCGGCGGGCATCAAGGTCGCGCCAACCGGCATCGCGCACGGCACGGTCACGGCGATCGTCGACAAGCATCCTTACGAGATCACGACCCTGCGCCACGATGTCGAGACCGACGGGCGCCGCGCCGTGGTCGCCTTCACCGACGACTGGCGCGCAGACGCCGCGCGGCGTGACTTCACCATCAATGCGATGTCCTGCGACGCCTCGGGGACGTTGTGGGACTATTTCGGCGGCCGCGCCGATCTCGCCGACCGCCGTGTGCGCTTCGTCGGCGATCCCGACACCCGCATCACCGAGGACGTGCTGAGGGTGATGCGCTTCTTCCGCTTCCACGCCTGGTATGGCGCACCGCCGCTCGACCCCGGGGGCCTCGCCGCCTGCCGCCGCCACGCCGGCAAGCTGCGCGGATTGTCGGCGGAGCGCGTGCGCGCCGAGCTGCTGAAGCTGCTCGCCGCGCCTGATCCAACCGACGTCGTCGAGGCGATGGCGCTGAATGGCGCCTTCGATCACTGGCTGCCCCAGTACCAGGGCACCGCCCGTCTGCGCGCGCTGATCGCCAGCGAGCGCGCGGTCGGCGAAGGCGATGGCCTGCGCCGCCTCGCCGCCCTGCTCGATCCTACGACCGACGCCGTTGCCCTCGCCAAGCGCCTGAAACTCTCGACGCAGCAAAGCGTGCGCCTCGAGGTGACGCTGGCGGCCGAGCCCGGCATCGACGCGACCGACGAGGCGATCGTGCGCCAGCAGATCTACCGGCTGGGCGGCGCGCTCTATGTCGACCGGCTGCTGCTCAACCGCGGGGCGGCAAGCGACGACCAGCTGCGCGCCGCGCATCGCCTCGCGCGCGGCTGGCCTGTGCCGGAGCTGCCGATCGGCGGCACCGATGTGATTCGCGCCGGCGTCAAGAAAGGGCCCGATGTCGGCGCGCTGATCGACGCGGTCGAGAGCTGGTGGATCGCGCGTGACTTCGCGCCGGATCGCGAAGCCTGCCTCGCCGAGCTGGCGCGGCTGATCGCGGCACGATGATCCGGCCCGGCCTGATCTTGATGCTGTGGCTGGCACAGGCCGTGGCGCTGCTCGCCAACCATGCGCTCGGCGACACGCTGATCGCCGCCCTGGTGGGTCCGCGCATGGCGCTCACCTACAAGACGCTGATCCCATTACCCTACATCGCCCTGCTGACACTGATCCATGCGCGGCGCGCGCGCGGGCCGCGGGCGCTGGCCGCGGGCGTCGTCGCCGGCGCGCTGTGGGCGAGCTCGACCGTCCTGCTCGACGCAGCCTATGGCCGGCTCACCTTCGAGGAGACCGTCGACAGCCTGATCGATCGTTACCGGCTGTTCGAAGGCCCGCTCTGGCTGATCCTGCCGCTGACGCAGCTGCTGCTGCCGCCGGCACTGGCGGCGCTGCTGGCGCGTCGGCCTACCAGTGGACCTCCGGCGGCAGCGACATGAGGATCGCCTCGACATTGCCGCCGGTCATGAGGCCGAACTTGGTGCCGCGGTCGTAGAGCAGGTTGAACTCGACATAGCGACCGCGTCGGCGCAGCTGGTGCTCGCGCTCCGCCGGTGTCCACGGCTCGTTCATGTGCGCGCGCACGAGGCGGGGATAGATGTCGAGAAAGGCTTCGCCGACCGCGCGGGTGAAGGCGAAGTCGCGGTCGCGATCGGCGCTGTCGAGATAGTCGTAGAAGATGCCGCCGACGCCGCGCGGTTCCTCGCGATGCGGAAGGTAGAAGTACTCGTCGCACCAGCGCTTGTAGCGTTCGTAATAGGCGGGATCGAAGCGATCGCAGACGGCACGCAGCGCGCCGTGGAACGCCTGTGTGTCCTGCGCGTCGGGCGTCATCGGCGTCAGGTCGGCGCCGCCGCCGAACCAGGCGCGTGTGGTGACGATGAAGCGCGTGTTCATGTGCACCGCCGGCACGCGCGGCGAGCGCATATGCGCCACCAGCGATATGCCGGATGCCCAGAAGCGCGGGTCCTTGCTGGCGCCGGGGATCTGCTGGCGGAAATCGGGCGAGAACTCGCCATGCACGGTCGAGACGTTGACACCGACCTTCTCGAAGACGCGCCCACGCATGACAGACATCTCACCGCCGCCGCGTTCGGCCTCGCCCTCCTCCATCGCGCGCTGCCACGCTTTGCGCTCGAAGCGGCCCGGCGGCAGGTCGCGATGCGTGCCGGCGAGGTCGTCCTCGAGCTTCTCGAAGGCGGCGCAGATGCGGTCGCGCAGCCCCTCGAACCAGGCGCGCGCCGCGGCCTTGCGGTCTTCGATATCCTCACCGAGCGGCGAGGGCGTGGCCGAGGGCGCACGTTCGGGCTGAATGGTCGCGGTGCTCATGTCGTCCTGGGGAAACCGTCGGTCTGACGCAGGGCCTCGCCTAATACCACGGCCGCCGCGAGCGCGACATTGAGCGAGCGCAAGCCGGTGGCCATCGGCACGCGGATGCGGGCGTCGGCCGCGTCATGAACCTCCTGCGGAACGCCCGCGCCCTCCTGGCCGACCATCAGCGTGTCGTCGGGCCGGAAGGCGAACGCGGTGTGGGCGATCGAGGCGCCCGTCGTCAGCAGCACCAGCCGGCCTCGTCGTGCATCGCGCATGAACGCCGCCCAAGAGCTGTGGCGGCGCAGATCGACGCGATCGAGGTAGTCCATGCCGGCGCGGCGAAAGCGCCGCTCATCGAAGGCGAAGCCGCAGGGCTCGACGACGTCGACCGCGACACCAAGGCAAGCCGCTAGCCGCAGCATGGTGCCGGCGTTCTGGGCGATATCGGGCTGGAACAGGGCGAGGCGCATCGCAGGTCGAAAGGGAAGGGCTTGCGACGGTGCCGCAGCGACAACGCGCGCATTGGCCCGACAGTTCGCGACCTCCTATCCTCGCTCTGCCGGATGATTTGTGCGTCATCCTGTCACAGAGAATGGAAGCCACGCACCGGAACGGGCATTAAAGCCTTGAACCGCTAGGGGCTTTCCGCTTCATTGTGCCGCGTTTTCCGGGCGATCCGATCGTCCGTCTTTGGGGGCGTTTTCGATGGCGACATCCAACAAGACCGCGTCGCTCGGCGGGCATGGCGAAGCCGTGACGCGTCGCGACTTTCTCTATGTCGCCACGGCCGCGACGGGCGCGGTCGGCGCGGTTGCCGCGACCTGGCCGCTGATCAACACCTTGAACCCCGCCGCCGACACCCTGGCGCTAGCCTCGGTTGAGATCTCGCTCAAAGGCATAGAGGTCGGCCAAAGCATTACCGTGAAGTGGCGCGGCAAGCCGGTCTTCGTCCGCCGCCGCACGCCCCAGGAGATCGCCAAGGCGCAGGCCGACGACAAGGCGGCGCTGCCGGATCCCGAGATCGACGCCAAGCGCGTCAAGAAGGACAAGGCGGAGTGGCTGGTGCTGATCGGCGTCTGCACGCATCTCGGTTGCGTTCCGGGCGGCCAGCAGGTCGGCTCCGACCGCGGCGAGTTCGGCGGCTGGTTCTGCCCGTGCCACGGCTCGCACTACGACACGTCGGGACGTATCCGGAAGGGACCCGCGCCCAAGAACCTCGAGGTGCCGGAGTACAGCTTCCTCGACGGCGACATCCTGAAGATCGGTTGAGCGGGGAGGAAGAACAATCATGGCCTCGACTCAGGGCGGCCCCCCGGCTTTCAACAACGCAGTCGTCCGCTGGATCGACAAGCGGCTGCCGATCTTCACCTTCATGCACCACGAGTACGGCGTCTTCCCGACGCCGCGTAACTTCAATTACTGGTGGAGCTTCGGCGGCATCGCGATGGTCATGCTGATCATCATGATCGTCACCGGCGTCGTGCTGGCGATGAACTATACGCCGCATGTCGACTTCGCCCACGACTCGGTGCAGCGCATTCATCGCGACGTGAACCACGGCTGGCTGGTGCAGTACCTGCACATGAACGGCGCGTCGTTCTTCTTCATCGCCGTCTTCATCCACATCTTCCGTGGCCTCTACTACGGTTCGTACAAGAACCCGCGCGAGCTGCTTTGGATCCTGGGCGTCACCATCCTGCTGCTGATGATGGCTACCGCGTTCATGGGCTACGTGCTGCCGTGGGGCCAGATGAGCTTCTGGGGCGCCACCGTCATCACCAACCTGTTCTCGGCCATCCCGGTGGTAGGCCCGGACCTCGTCACCTTCCTGTGGGGCGGCTTCTCGGTCGATAATCCGACGCTCAACCGCTTCTTCTCGCTGCACTACCTACTGCCGTTCGTCATCGTCGGCGTGGTCGTGCTGCACGTCGCGGCGATGCACGTCGCCGGCTCCAACAACCCGATCGGCATCGACCCCAAGGGTCCGCAGGACACGCTGCCGTTCAGCCCCTACTACGTGACCAAGGACGGCTTCGCGCTGGTCGTTTTCCTGACCATCTTCGCGTGCTTCGTGTTCTTCGCGCCGGACTTCTTCGGCGAGCCGGACAACTACATCAAGGCCAACCCGCTGGTGACGCCGCCGCACATCGTGCCGGAATGGTACTTCCTGCCGTTCTACGCGATCCTGCGCGCGGTGCCCGACAAGCTGGGCGGCGTGGTGGCGATGTTCGGCGCCATCGCCGTGCTGTTCATCCTGCCCTGGCTCGATACCGCCCGCGTGCGCTCGGCGCGCTTCCGGCCGATCTACAAGTGGTTCTTCTGGCTGCTGGTGATCGACTGCTTCATCCTCGGCTATTGCGGCGCCAAGCCGGCGGAGGGTTACTTCGTGCCGCTCTCCCAGGTGGCGACGGTGTACTACTTCTTTCACTTCCTGATCCTGCTGCCCGTGCTCGGCAAGCTGGAGAGGCCGTTGCCATTGCCCAACAGCATCGCCGAATCGGTGCTGAAGAAGAGCGCGAGCTAGGGGTCCGACCGATGCGTAAGCTTCTCGCCACGGTCGCCGTGGCCCTCGCCGCGCTCAGCGCCCCGGCCTTCGCCGAAAGCTCGAAGGTCAAGCTGCTCGACGTGAAGTTCAGCTTCGAAGGCCCGTTTGGCACCTACGACTACAAGGCCGTGCAACGCGGCTACCAAGTCTACAAGGAAGTCTGCGCGGCGTGCCATGCTTTGTCGCTGGTCGCCTACCGTAACCTCAGGGACATCGGCCTATCGGATGCGGCGGTCAGAGCGATCGCCGCCGAGGCGCAGATCCGCGACCTCAACGATGTCGGCGAGATGGTCGAGCGGCCCGGCCGGCCGGCCGACAGGTTCCGCGCGCCCTTCGCCAACGAGGCCGCGGCGCGCGCCGCCAACAACGGCGCTTATCCGCCCGACCTCAGCCTCATGGTCAAGGCGCGCCCCGACGGCGCGCGTTACCTCTACTCGCTGCTGCTCGGCTACGAGGAGTACGAGAAGCTGACCGATGCGCAGAAGAAGGAGATGGGGCTGCCGGCCGACTTCAAGATGCAGCCCAACATGCAGTTCAACAAGTATTTCCCGGGCCACCAGATCGCCATGGTGAAGCCGCTCAACGACGGCCAGATCACCTACAATGAGGAGGCCACCCAGGCGGGCATCAAGAACGACCTGCCGCAGGTCGCCAAGGACCTCGTGCACTTCCTCGCCTGGGCCTCGGAGCCCAAGATGGAGGAGCGCAAGAGGACCGGCGTGAAAGCGGTGATCTTCCTGCTGATTCTCTCCGGCCTGTTCTACGCCGTGAAGCGCAAGGTCTGGGCCGACGTGCACTGAACCCGGTGCCCGATCGCCGCCTACAAGGAGGCCGCCCGAACGGGCGGCCTTTCTTCTTGGGGCCGCCGACGTACCACCGGCCTTTTCACGGTCTCGCGCAGAGCGCCTTCTCCCGCCGCGCGCCTCGAAGACGAGGTCGGCGCTTGCCGGATTGTTCTCCAAGTGGGGCTGCTGAAGAACAAGCTGCCTACCACTCGCTGTGGCCGACTTGCGCGTCGTGCGCGGAACGATTGGTTGCCAGGTGCGGGTTCACGCTTGATGGTGATCTGGTCGTCCGTCACCGCTATTCGCCCAAGATCGTCCAGATTCGACTCACGAAACGCCCGTCGGTTTGGCGATCGCGGATGCGGTCTCCTGAAGACCTGCCGTCTGTCGATCCTTGGGAATCGGGTTCCCCCCGTCACATCCGCCCTCCCGCCTGCAACGTATCTTGGACAGTCCCCAAGAGGCCGCGGTCGGCGGTTGGATGACAACGGCGGAGCAGAGCTCTTAGTCGTCGCCGCACGCGCCGGCGATGCGAGCGCGACGTTCCCGGCAGCCGATCCGCCTCGGCGGACAAACGAGACAAGAAGGCAACGAGCCCGATCGGTTGGCACGCGGAAGCCTGTGTCGACGCCGCGACAGGCGAGGACCTCGAAGGGGCGTGGGACATGATTTCATTGGATCCACGGCATTGTGACGATCCCAGATTGAAGGAACCGCCGTGATGGCCAAGGCAATCTCCTCGATCGCCCTGATCCTGGCCGCGCTTTGCATGCTTGGTGCGCTCGGTTCTGTTTTTGTCGGAATGATCCGTGCCGGACACGGCGGGGTCGAAGGCGTACGGCGCGGCAACCAGATGATGTGGTGGCGCGTACGACTTCAGGTCATCGCCATCGGGCTGGCGGCGGTCTGGTATTTCCTGAAAGGCGCCTGATAGCCGGCGCATGGCACGAAGACCGACCCGAGCTCGTGAGTCCACTACCTGGTCTTCATTTGCCTCGGTCGTCGTTCCGTAGGGTTCTCTCGAGGAAGACTCTTGCCTCACCAAGATAGGAATTCTTGACGGTGGCGGACCACTTTGAGAGGGCGCGGTAGGGCATCGCCATCCGCGGATTTGATTTCAGGCGATCCTCGTTGCGAATAAGGAAAGCCCAGTAGAGGTAGTTGAACGGGCACGCTCGCGGCCCCGTCTTGAGGGTCACGCTGTACGAACAGCCCGCACAAAAATCGGACATGCGGTTGATGTAGGCGCCAGAAGCCGCATAGGGCTTGGACGCCATGCGGCCTCCATCCGCGAAGACAGCCATGCCCAGCGTATTGGGCATCTCAACCCATTCGACAGCGTCGGCATACACGGCGAGATACCAACGTTCGATCTCGCGTGGCGCTATGCCCGCAAGCAGTGCGAAGTTTCCTGTGATCATCAGCCGCTGGATATGGTGCGAGTAGGCATGGTTCCTGGTACTGGTGATCGCCTCGCGAAGGCACCGCATGTCGGTCTCTCCGGTCCAGTAGAAATCCGGTAGAGGCCTATGGGCGTCCAAGGCATTGGCATCGGCGTAACCCGGCATCAGCTCCCAGTAGACGCCGCGGACATACTCCCGCCAGCCCAAGATCTGTCGGATAAAGCCTTCAACAGCATTGATGGGCGCACGACCCGTGCGCCAAGCCTTCTCGGCCGCGGCGCAGACTTCCCGCGGCGACAGCAGGCCAAGGTTGAGAGCCGGAGCCAACAGGGAATGGTAAAGAAAAGGAGCGCCCGCCTTCATTGCGTCTTGGTAATCGCCAAACCAAGGCAAGGCTTTCGCTACGAAATCATCCAAGGCCTCCAGGGCCTGGGTGCGGGTTACGGGCCAGTCGAAAGACTCGACGCTGCCAAAATGCGCGCCAAAGCGATCAACCACGAGGGCCGCGACCTCACGGGTTGTCTGATCCGGAACCCAGCGCCGCCGGGATGGCAGAAGCATTCCGTCGGGCAGTCTCTTGCGGTTCTCCGTGTCGAAGTTCCACGCGCCGCCTGCCGGCTGATTGCCGTCCATCAGGACGTCGTGCTCTCGACGCATCTCGCGGTAGAAATGCTCCATTCGCCAGCCGCGACGGCCATCGGCCCAGGCACGGAACCTCGCCCTGCTCGAGAAGAAGCGACCATCCCGACGCAGCTCGACTGGCAGGCCGAAGCGGCGTGACCAGTCATTGGCCATAGAGAGCACTCGCCATTCGCCGGGCTCGGTCAGAATCAGGCGTTGGGCCCGATGTCGGGTCAGTGCACGCTCAAGTTCCTGAGTGAGTGTGCCGGTGTTGGCGCGATCGTCGAGCCGGACATAGTCGACATGGATACCTGACCGACGAAGTTCCTCGGCGAAATGCCGCATGGCGCTCAGAAACAGAACGATCTTCTGCTGATGATGCGGAACGTAGCGGCACTCTTCTTCGACCTCGAGCATCAGCACCACGTCGTTCACCCGATCAATATCGGCGAGAGCCGTTAGATCGGTCGACAGCTGATCGCCAAGAACGAGGCGTAGAGTAGTCACGGCCGCTTCGCCGGCAGGGTGGTTCTCTCGGAGCGAGATGCGCCGTTGCAGCGTCTCGAGCAGTACCTAACCTCGGCCCAGTTGCACGCCCATTTTCGCCGCCACGCAAAGGGGCGACCACAGACCGGGCAAAGCTTGGTTGGCAAATCGCTCTTGCGACGCATCTTGGCCATGGCTCACCAAGGTACCGACGTACCGCGCCAATCGAAGAAACGGCCGCTATCTCCCACCTTGAGCGCCGCGATCACCTTCAGAAGATGCTCTGCCGCGTCGTTGGGGCTTAGGAGCGACTTCCCCTGGTCTGCGAACGGAGCGGAGAGTCGCGTGACCACGGTGCCCGGATGAAGAGCGACGCAAATCGCCTCCGGATGCTTGCGCGCCAGCTCGATCGCGGCCGTGCGTACCAACTGGTTCAATGCAGCCTTGGACGCGCGGTATCCGTACCAGCCACCCAGCCTGTTGTCGCCGATACTGCCAACCCGGGCCGAAAGGCTGGCGAACACGGCGCGACCTTGCCGAGGCATCAATGGGAGCAAATGCTTCATCAACAACGCAGGACCGATGGCATTGACCGCGAACAATCGGGAGAGGAAAGCGGGGTCAAGGTCGCGTAGGCTCTTCTCAGGGCCTCTGCCTGCGTCATGGAGAATGCCGGCCGCATTTATGACAAGCCGTACATCGCCCTTTGGAAGGCGGCTTGCCACCCGAGCGATGCTTGCCTCGTCGCAGAGGTCGACTTCCGGCCGGCTGAGCCCGACAACATCGCCAAAGTCGCCCGCAACTCTCAGCGATTCGCACAATGCGCTTCCGATGCCTCCGCTCGCGCCGACGATGATCGCGACGTTGTGTGACATCAGACAAGGGCTCCCAGCAGCAAGGCGCCGATAGCGCCCACCGACAGCGGCAATCGCAGGGCGCCGTACCAAGCCGGTGCCATTGGAAGTCGGAGATCTGCCAGCAGGAGCGCTGAAAAGCCAAGGGCCAGTAGCCACAGTCCCGCCGAACCCTCCACCAACAGGGCGATCCAGCCAAGAAGGGATGGCAGAACGCTGATCAAGAGCGGCGAGAACAGGTCAGCGTGGCCCGCCTTGACGATTGCCAGGCCCCACCGGATGCCACCGAGGAACGACAGGATCACCGCGCCATATGCCAGCAACGCCTGCGGCGCCACACTGTGCAGCGGTAGGGCCGGGATGAGACCTGCGACTGCCGTCGCCCCGAAGGGTATCAGCCCCAAGAAGCCAAGCCGTTGAGCCGCAACAGGTGTGTTTCGCAGCCCTTGCAGCATGTCATGGACCCGGGATCTCATGGGCCACGCGCGCGGAATGTCGCTTTGGTGTGTCGCGCGAGCACGAAGGCGCGGACAACGGCCGGACGCACCAAGAGGAAAAACCGGTACCAGACTTCGAACATACGACAGAGCCCAGGCAGGCTCGCGAGCCTTCCAGCGTGCCGCCAGCCCGGCAATTGCTTCCAAACCTCCGCAAAAGCGGCGGCCCCGGAGAGCAATTTCCCGCCATCCGCCACGACGTGAAAACGCGACAATGCCTTGGCGCGGTCGAGGCCGGGCGGAACCGGCGCGCCTGGCACGGAAACATCCACCAGGCGCAGCGCTCCGACACCGTCGTGCTTTCGGTACACGTTGATTTCAGCCCGACACAACGGGCAAGAGCCGTCGAAAAAAATCACGGTCTTTGGTTCGGACTCTCTCACTTAGCCCACCACTCAAGACTTCAGAAGCGCACAACGACCGGCGACTGCCGGAACAGTTGCGTTTCTGTCACTTGCTTGACGAGGAAATCAGCCACGTCAGAGCGCGAGATAAATCCGTTCCGCCATTTCGCGGGCTCAACCAGCACCTTGTAGCGGTAGGATGCCGGCCCGGGCACAAGAACGCCCGGCCGGACAATCGTCCAGTCGAGCATACTATCCTTTATCAGCTGCTCCTGAACGTCCTTGTCGTCATAGGCGCGGCCGAGGAAAAGACGAAATGGAACGCGCTGGGCGCAGTTGATCGCGTTCCGGCTATCTCCGGCGCCAAACCCCGTCACCGAAATCAAACGCCGCACGGCCCGCCTTTCCATTGCCGGGACAAGGACGCGGGAGGCTTCAGAAAACAAGCTGACAGGTGACATGAGGTCACGCGCCGTCACGCCCAATGCCTGGATCACCACGTCGATGCCTTCGAGGGCGCCATCTATGTCAACGGTGTCGAGCGCGTCGCCACGTCGTGTTTCCAGGCCGGGATGAGAAAAGCTCAGTCGGCCAGCCGAACGAGAAAGCGCTCGCACGCGATGACCGGCCGCCAGGGCCACCTTTACGGTTTCCAGTCCGATGCCCTTACTGGCTCCGATGACTAGTGCGTGCGCCACTCTCGTCTCCTCCCGATCACGGTAAGACCCGAGGTCGGACAACCTGTTCTCCGTAAGCTCCTACGACCCAGATCAGCGTCTGGTTCACTGTCCCTCTCTCGTGGGCAATCGGGTAGGTCATGTGGGCAAGAGAGGCCGCTCACGGAGCACGGCCGACTTACGATCTGATCGTGCAACGCGAGAGCAGCAGATCGGCCGCATCCATGAGTCCGCGCTGCGGCTTCGTCGCAGGGTGACTCACCCCCGAGGGAGGTAGATGCCAACTGTCGAAAGGCTGAAGTGAATGTCGACGTTGTCGCGGTTGATCGCGCCGTTGCGGCCGATCTGATAGGCCACAACGGCTGACGACATCACGGCATCACAAGGAAGCCAATTCACCGTCGCAATGCACGATTCCCACGCATAGGCCACTCGGCCAAAGTAGACGCCGCCACCGGCCCGACAAGCGCGTAGACTTGATTGAACATCGAACGGCAAGCCAACAGGCGGCGCAAATCCCCACCGGCGGACGGCACGCCGACGGCCAGCCGAAACGTCACCGACTGGGTGACGTCCGGCGTGTCGAGAGCTCGAAGATCCGGCGGTCCCGGAGGGCTACCCCAGATGCTTGGCGAAGAATTCCAGCGTGCGGCCGTAAGCGAGCTTCGAGGCGGTGGCGTCGTAGCTGGCGCGCTCGTCGCAGTGGAAGCCGTGATCGGCCGGGTAGTCGTAGACGATGACGTTGGGATGCGCCTGACGCACCTCGTTGACATGCGTCATCGGGATATGCGCGTCCTTGTCGCCGAAATGCAGCATGGTCGGGCACTTCGGCTTCTCGGCGCGCGCGCCGTGCACGCCACCGCCGTAGTAGCCGACCGCCGCGTCCATGTTCAGCCGGCAGGCGCTCAGCCAGGTGATCGTGCCGCCCCAGCAGAAGCCGGTGATGCCGACCTTCTTCGCGCCCATGCCCTTCAGCACGTCGACGCCGGCCTGCACATCGGCCAGCGCCTTGCCGAAGCCCAGCGCGGTGACGTGCTTGATGCCCTGCTGGATGGTCTCGGGCGTGTAGCCGAGCTCGATCTTCGGGCCGAGACGATCGAAGAACTGTGGCGCCAGCGCGACATAGCCATCGGCGGCGAAGCGATCGACGACGTTGCGAATGTGCTTGTTGACGCCGAAAATCTCCATCACGACGATGACGTGGCCCTTCGGCGTACCCGACGGTTTGGCCAGATAACCGCCGACCGCTGCGCCGTCGGCCGGCTTGAGCGCTATCGCTTCACCCATGGATTCCCTCCTCTTTCGTAGAGCGGGCCGACAGTAGAGCGCCGCCGGGTCGCGGCACAATTATCTTGTCCCGCATGGCGGACCAGCGCTTGTCGCCGCCGCCCGGCGGCCTTAAGAGCCGCCCGCCTGAGAGGAGCCTCGCAGATGTACGCCCCGCCGATGTTCAACCTGACCGATGCCGCCGCGATCCGCGGCGTCATCCGCGCGCACCCCTTCGCGACCTTGGTCAGCACAGGCGATGACGGCCTGCCCTTCGTGAGCCATCTGCCACTGATCCATGTCGAGGACGGCAGCGCCAATGGCCATCTGCTGGGCCATGTCGCGCGCGCCAATCCGCACTGGAAGCTTTTCGGCAAAGCGCCGACGGTCGCGATCTTCGGCGGCGCCAACGCCTACATCTCGCCGAGTTGGTATAAGTCGGACGACATGGTGCCGACCTGGAACTACCAGGTGGTACATGCGCACGGCACGCCCGCGGTCGTCGCCGACGACACGGCCGCGCTCGACGTCGTGGTTCGGCTCTCCGCCTTCTTCGAGGCGCCGCTGCCCAAGCCGTGGACGATCGACAAGATGACGCCGGGCAAGGCGCTGGGGATGATGAAGGGCATTGTCGCCTTCACCATGCCGATCGCGCGCTTCCAGGCGAAATCCAAGATCGGCCAGAACCGCGATCCCGCGGACCAACGCGGCGCGGCCGACGCGCTGCAAGCGCTGGGTGGCGCGGGCAACACGGCGATCGGCGCGCTGATGCGGCAGGTCGCCGACGCGCGCGGCTGACTACTTCGCCACCACGCCGCGGATCGCTTCGCCCAGCAGGCGGTAGTGCGCCGCGCGCGCCGAGCTCGGCCGCCACGCCAGGCCGATGCGGCGCAGCGCATCGCGATCGGCGACCGGCCGCGACTCGATACGTGTGCCGCGCAGCGCCCCGGCGTCGACCGCCAGCTTCGGCAGCAAGGTGACGCCCAGCCCGGAATCGACCATCTGGATCAGCGTCGAGAGGCTGGTGGCTTCGACCGCCCGCGCCTGGTCCTGCACGGCGAGCCGGCAGACAGACAGCGCATGCTCGCGCAGGCAGTGACCCTCGGACAGCAGCAGCACCGTCTCCCCCGCGAGATCGGCGAGCTTGACGGTACGAGCCGCCAGCAACGGGTGGTCCTTCGGCGCCGCGAACAGGAAGCGATCCTCGAAACAGTCGAAGGCCGCCAGGCGCGGCAGGTCGTAGGGGAAGGCGAGCAGCGCGACGTCGATCATGCCGCCCTCGAGCTGCTCGATCAGCGACGCGGTGCGCTCCTCGACGAGGAACGGCTGCAGCTTGGCAAAGCGCCGGCGCAGGCGCGGCAGCAGCCGGGGCAACAGATAGGGCGCCACGGTCGGGATCACGCCGATTCGCAGCGGGCCGACCAGAGGCTCGCCGCTGCCCCTGGCCAGCTCGACCAGATCCTCGGCCTCGGCCAGCAGGCGGCGCGCGCGTTCGACCACGGCCTCGCCCACCGGCGTGAAGGTCGCGCCCGCGCGGCGACGCTCAACCAACGTGGCGCCCAGCGTCGCTTCCAGTTCCTTGATGCCGGCGCTCAGCGTCGACTGGGTGACGTTGCAGCGCCGCGCCGCGCGGCCAAAGCCGCCGGTATCGGCGATGGCCACGAGGTAGCGCAGCTGGCGCGGGCTGGGCAGATCGATCATCGATAAATTCGATGGTGGAAACAGTTGTAATCAATTGGTGCGAACATCGGAGGATATCTACATCGACTGAGCCGTCATGGCACCCCGGATTCTCGAGGGAGAGGACATCATGGACAGCGGTAACGCAGGAAACCCGGGCAAGTGCCCGGTCATGCATGGAGCACAAGCCTCGACGCCACGCTCGGCCCGGTCGAACCGGGACTGGTGGCCCAACCAGATCGACCTCGGCATTCTGCGCCAGCACTCGTCCCTGTCGGATCCCATGGATCCGGACTTCAACTACGCCGAGGCGTTCAAAGCGCTCGACCTGAAGGCCCTGAAGCAGGACCTCTATGCGCTGATGACCGATTCGCAGGACTGGTGGCCGGCCGACTACGGCCATTACGGTCCGTTGTTCATCCGCATGGCCTGGCACAGCGCCGGCACCTATCGCATCGCCGATGGCCGCGGCGGCGGCGGCAGAGGCATGCAGCGTTTCGCGCCGCTCAACAGCTGGCCGGACAACGCCAATCTCGACAAGGCGCGCCGGCTGCTGTGGCCGATCAAGCGCAAGTACGGTAACGCGATCTCGTGGGCCGACCTCATGATCCTGGCCGGCAACTGCGCCCTGGAGTCGATGGGCTTCAAGACTTTCGGCTTCGGCGGTGGTCGCGAGGACATGTGGGAGCCGGACGAGGACGTCTACTGGGGCCCCGAGACCACGTGGCTGGACGACAAGCGCTACACCGGCGATCGCGACCTCGAGAATCCGCTCGCGGCGGTGCAGATGGGCCTGATCTACGTCAACCCGGAGGGGCCGAACGGCATGCCCGACGCCGTCGCGTCCGGCCGCGACATTCGCGAGACCTTCGCGCGCATGGCGATGAACGACGAGGAAACCGTGGCCTTGATCGCCGGCGGCCATACCTTCGGCAAGGCTCATGGCGCGGGTGACGCGAAGCAAGTGGGTCCCGAGCCGGAGGGCGGCAGCATCGAGGAGATGGGCCTCGGCTGGACCAGCCGCTTCGAAAGCGGCCGCGGCGTGCACACGATCACCAGCGGCATCGAAGGCGCCTGGACCCCGACGCCAACCCAGTGGGACAACAGCTACTTCGACATGCTGTTCGGCTACGACTGGAACCTGGTGAAGAGTCCGGCCGGCGCCTTCCAGTGGGTGCCATCGAACCCGGCCGCCAAGACCCTGGTGCCCGATGCGCACGATGCCACGAAGCGGCATGCGCCGATCATGACGACGGCCGACATGGCGCTGCGCATGGATCCGATCTACGAGCCGATCGCGCGTCGCTTCCACAAGGATCCGGCGGCCTTCGCCGATGCCTTCGCGCGCGCCTGGTTCAAGCTCACCCACCGCGATATGGGGCCCCGCGCGCGTTATCTCGGGCCCGAGGTGCCGGCGGAAGAGCTGCTGTGGCAGGACCCGGTCCCCGCCGTGGATCACAAGCTGATCGACGCGGCGGATATCGCGGCGCTCAAGGCCCGCATCCTCGACGCCGGTCTGTCGATCTCCGAGTTGGTATCGACCGCCTGGGCGTCGGCCTCGACCTTCCGCGGCTCCGACAAGCGCGGCGGCGCCAACGGTGCGCGTATCCGCCTTGCCCCGCAGAAGGACTGGGCGGTCAACCAGCCGGCTCAGCTAGCGAAGGTGCTCAAGACGCTCGAGGGCATCCAGCAGTCGTTCAACGCCACGCAGAGCGGCGGCAAGAAAGTCTCGCTCGCCGATCTGATCGTGCTGGGTGGCTCCGCCGCCGTCGAGCAGGCAGCGAAGAAAGCCGGCCATGACGTGACGGTTCCCTTCACGCCGGGCCGCACCGACGCCTCGCAGCAGCAGACCGACGCGGAGTCCTTCGCGGTGCTCGAGCCTGTGGCGGACGGGTTCCGCAACTACCTCAAGTCGGGCGTCAACGCGCCGCCCGAGGCGCTGCTGGTCGACAAAGCGCAGCTGCTGACTCTGACTGTTCCCGAGATGACCGTGTTGGTCGGCGGCCTGCGGGTGCTGGGCGCGACTGTCGGCAAGTCACAGCACGGCGTCTTCACCAAGCGGCCCGAGACGCTCACGACGGACTTCTTCGTCAACCTGCTCGGCATGGATACGGCCTGGAAACCGGCGGCGGAGTCGAAGACGGTGTTCGAGGGGCGTGATCGTGTCAGCGGCGAGCTGAAGTGGACCGGCACGCGTGTCGACCTGATCTTCGGCTCCAGCTCCGAGCTACGGGCCCTGGCCGAGGTCTACGCCTGCGACGACGCGCAGAAGAAGTTCGTGCATGACTTCGCCAAGGCTTGGGCGAAGGTCATGGATCTCGACCGCTACGACGTCGCCTGATGCGTTTTGCCCTTCTCCCCGCGAAAGCGGGGAGAAGGCGCGAACGTCCGCTGCTACTTCGCCTTCAGAAGATCGCCGACCTTCAGCAGCACGAACTCGTTGTCGTCGGGCTTGCCGAGCGCGCGGCCCGACGAGAACGGCAGATTGTTGTCGTTACCGACGATGATGTGCTCGGCATCGACGATCTCGACGTTCTCGATGGTGAAGAACGGGAAGGTCAGCCGGCCATCCCTGCCGCCCTGGCGCGCCTTCTTGTTCGGATCGGCGATGTCCATCAGGTCGATGTAGCCGACCTTCTTCACGAAACCGTCGGCATCGGCCTGCGCGAAATCGATCTTGTAGACGCGCTTGAACTTCGCCGGCACGTTGAAACAATCCGGCCTCGCCGGACCATTGCACGCCTGCGCCGCGTCGCCCTCGGTGTTGTCGCGCTCGATGATCAGGCCACTGGTCGCGTCGATCATGTTGAAGTCGCCTATCGCATGGCCATTGGCTTCCAGCAGGTACTTGAAGCTGCGGCCAGTGTACTCGCCCTTCGCCACATCGAACTCCAGGATGCGCAGGAACTGCCTGTTGTCCTTCATCTCCCAACCGTTGGTCGCCTCCGACCACAGCGGACCTTCGAGCAGCGGGTAGAGCAGCTTGCCGTCGGGCGAAGCCGCCATGCCCTCGAAGCCTCTGCTGCGCTGGACCTCGAACTTCACCGCGCCCGGTGCGCCCGGCATGACCATCGCCGCATGGTCGGGCGAGCGCAGCACCTTGCCGTCAAGCCTGGTCTCGTGCACCGCCAGCACCTTGCCGTTGGCGTCGGTACGGATCAGCCACGGCCCGAACTCGTCGCCGAACCACAGCTCGTTGCCGATGGGCTGCACCGATTCGAGGTCGAAGTCGCCACCGGTGAGGTAGCGCTTCTCGCTGTGCTCGTTGACGATCAGGAACGGCACCTTGCGGTCGGGATCGTGCAGGAACGTCGTGGCCAGCAGCTCGACCGCGCCGGTCTGCCAATTGGGCTTCATCCGGTGGAACATCAGCATCGCGTCGGGCGAATTGGCCTTCGAGCCGAAGCCATTATCGGTGACCACGACATAGCTTCCGTCGCCCACGCGCTTGATGCCGGAGAAGCCCTGCACCGGCTGGCCCGTCAGCGGCAGCTTGCCGCCAGTGGGGCGCGGCGCGGCCCGATCCGACAGCGCGGAGTTTACCGCCACGCTGTCCGGCGTATCGGTCCGCTTGCCGGCGGCCGCGGCGTAGCGACCGGAGATCTTCAGCGAAGCGGGCGCATCGGCCGGCGGCGGCACCAGGGTCATCGCCGGCAGCACCGCATGGCCTTCGAGCACGGCGGGAAACTTCTGCTGCGCCTGGGCGGCGGCGCTCCAGGCAAGTACGGCGACAGCCGCGAAGGCGGCCGGGCGTTGCACACGGTACGGCATGGTCCCTTCTCCCAGAATACTGATGCCGCTCCTCTAGGCGCGCTTCGTTGCGCAGCCATGACAGGCGCCGCTCGACGACGACGCCCGAATCCGTCACGCTAGAGTCACGCTGCCGTGCGAACACTCCAGCAAAGCGGGCAGGTGGCGCAAGGGAGCGAGCCAGGATGAGCGAGCCAGTTCGTTTCGACGCCTCGGAGGACATTGGCGTCAACGCTTCAGACGAGCCGTCGATCGGCGAGTTGATCGGCCGGCGACTCACCAGGCGAGGCGCCCTTTTCGGCCTCGCGGCCGTTGGTGCGACGACGGTGCTGAATGGCGCGTCGGCGCGGGCAGGCGGCCCCTCGACACTGACATTCCGCGAACTGTCGTTGGGCATGGACGAGACGCACCACGTGCCAGAGGGCTACGAGGCCCAGGTGCTGATCCGCTGGGGAGACCCGGTGCTGCCTGGCGCGCCGCCGTTCGAGATCGGCAGACTGACCGCTGCCGCCCAGGAGAAGCAGTTCGGATACAACTGCGACTTTATCGGCCTGCACCCGCTGCCGCGCGAGAGCAAAACCGGCGATCGCTTCCTGATGTGCGTGCATCACGAGTACACCAACACCAACCTGATGTTCGCCGGCATCGGCGAGGGCCGGGCCTCGCGTCTGCGCTCGAACAAGGCGCAGTGCGAGGTCGAGATCGCCGCCCATGGCGGTTCGATCATCGAGATCGCCCGCGAGGGCGGTGCGTGGAAGGTGATCGAGAACAGCCAGTACGCGCGGCGCATAACCGGCACGACGCTGATGCGCATCTCAGGCCCGGCCGCCGGTCACGACAAGCTCAAGACCTCGGCCGATCCGATCGGTGCGACGGTGGCCGGCATGCTCAACCAGTGTGCCGGCGGCGAGACGCCGTGGGGCACGTGGCTCGCCACCGAGGAGAACTTCAATTTCTACTTCGGTAAAGCCTCCGACACTTCGCCGAACAAGGATCTCTACAAGCGCTACGGCATCCGCGAGGCCAGCGGCTACAACTGGATGACCTTCTTCGACCGCTTCGACGCCGCGAAGGAGCCCAACGAATCGAATCGCTTCGGCTGGATCGTGGAGATCGATCCCTACGACCGAAATTCGATCCCGGTGAAGCGTACGGCGATGGGTCGCTTCAAGCATGAAGGCGCCACGCACACGCTCGCCAAGGACGGCCGCGTCGTCTTCTACAGCGGCGACGACGAGCGTTTCGAGTACGTCTACAAGTTCGTGACATCGAAGCCTTGGAGCTCCACCGACAGGGCCGCCAACCGCGACTTGCTCGACGAAGGCACCCTGTACGTGGCGCGCTTCGACGACGACGGCAAGGTGGCCTGGCTGCCGCTGGTCCACGGCCAGGGCCCGCTGACATCGGCCAATGGTTTCGACAGCCAAGCGGATGTCGTGATCAACACGCGCAAGGCGGCCGACCTGTTGAAAGCGACGCCGATGGATCGGCCGGAGGACATCGAGACCAACCCGGTCAACGGCAAGGTCTATGTCATGCTGACTAACAACAGCCAGCGCTCGGCCAACCGCGTCGATCGCGCCAACCCGCGCGCCAACAACGCGCACGGACACATCATCGAGTTCACACCCAAGGACGGCGACCACGGCGCTACCGAAGGGACCTGGACGATCTTCCTCGCCGCCGGCAAGCCCGGCATCGACGGCGGTACGCGCTACCACCGTGCGATCTCGGAGAACGGCTGGCTGTCCTGCCCCGACAACTGCGCCTTCGACAGCAAAGGCCGGATGCTGATCTCGACCGATGGTGCGCCGACCGCCGCGGGTATCGCCGACGGCGTCTGGATCGCCGATACCGAAGGCTATGGCCGTGCCCTGACGCGACTGTTCTATCTGGCGCCAACCGGCGCCGAGGTCTGCGGCCCGGTGCTGACACCAGACGATCGCACCCTGTTCCTCGCCATCCAGCATCCCGGCGAGGATCCTGGCTCGACCTTCGAGAAGCCCTCGACGCGCTGGCCCGACTTCAAGGACGGCATGCCGCCGCGCCCCTCGGTGGTCGTGATAACCAAGAAGGACGGCGGCCCGATCGGCTCATAGCGGGCCGACTCCGCGCCCACAATCTGGGCTGACTGCCGCATTTGTCGGCAGCGGCCCGCGACACGATGTCCGCCGCCTGGCCGCCGGCATGCTTTCGCGGACTGGCGCGCTTTTTGCGACTGCGTACACGGGCCAACGGCGGTCCGCACCCATGCTTCGCCCGACGATGGGCCATCCAGTCCCGACCTCGCACCCGATCAGGAGCGGCGATGTCGGACGACAGTCGGGCAGGCGTGAAGATGACATCCCCCGCGAAGCGCAAGCTGGTGGTCGTCGGCAACGGCATGGCGCCAGGCCGCGCGCTCGAGCGCCTGATCGAGACGGCGCCTGACTCCTACGAGATCACGATCTTCAACGCTGAACCGCGCGTGAACTACGACCGCATCATGCTGTCGCCCGTGCTGTCGGGCGACAAGTCGTTCGAGGAGATCGTGATCCACGGCGACGGCTGGTACGTGAAGCACGGCATCACGCTGTACAAGGGCGCCAAGGTCACCGCGATCGACCGCGCCACGCGGACGGTCACCGCGGCGTTCGTGCGGGCGCGCACCGACGCGCACCCGGCACCGCCGCCGGTGACGATGGCCTACGACCGGCTGATCATCGCCACCGGCTCCAACCCGATCATCCTCCCCGTGCCCGGCCACGACCTGGCGGGCGTGCTGACCTACCGTGATCTCGACGACGTCGAGGCGATGCTGCTGGCGGCAAAGTCGCGCGGCAGCGCCGTGGTCGTCGGCGGCGGCCTGCTCGGTCTGGAGGCGGCGGCCGGGCTGAAGGAACAGGGCATGGACGTCACCGTCCTGCACCTGATGCCGACCTTGATGGAGCGCCAGCTCGACCCCGCCGCCGGCTACCTGCTGCAGCGCGCGATCGAGGCGCGCGGCATCAAGGTCATCACGCGCGCCAACACCAAGGCCATTCTCGGCGCCAACCGTGTCGAGGCGGTCGAGCTCGACGACGGCACGCGGCTGCCGGCCGATCTCGTGGTCATGGCCGTGGGCATCCGCCCCAACGCGCAGCTCGCCCGCGATGCCGGCCTGACCGTCAATCGGGGGATCGTCGTCGACGCGACCATGCGCACCAGCGATCCCGACATCTTCGCGCTGGGCGAATGCGCCGAGGCCGACGGCCAGGTCTTCGGCCTCGTCGCGCCGCTCTACGAGATGGCCAATACCGCCGCCGCGCAGCTCGCCGGCGACGCGGAGGTCCGCTTCAAGTCGAGCGCGACGGCGACCAAGCTCAAGGTCACCGGTATCAACCTCTACTCCGCCGGCGATTTCGCCGAGGCCAAGGACCGCGAAGAGATCGTGCTGCGCGACGCCACGCGCGGCCTCTATCGCCGGCTGGTGCTGAAAGACAACCGCATCATCGGCGCGGTGATGTACGGCGACACGTCGGATGGACCCTGGTTCTTCGACATGCTCAAACGCGGCACCGATGTCGCCGATATGCGCGAGCGGCTGATCTTCGGCCAGACCTACGCTGGCGGCATCCCGCTCGATCCGGCGGCGGCCGTCGCCGCGCTGCCTGATGACGCTGAAATCTGCGGCTGCAACGGCGTGTGCAAGGGTAAGATCACCGGAGCCATCGCCGGGCTCGGCCTGAAGAGCCTCGACGACGTGCGCGCCCACACCAAGGCCTCGGCATCCTGCGGCTCGTGCACCGGGCTGGTCGAGCAGCTCCTGAAGGCGCAGCTCGGCGACGCCTACAACCCGGCCGCCGTGCAGCCGATGTGCCCGTGCACCGATCTCGGCCACGACGACGTACGCCGCCTGATCATCGCCAAGACGCTGAAGTCGATCCCCGAGCTGATGCAGGCGCTGGAGTGGAAGACCTCGTGCGGCTGCGCCAAATGCCGGCCGGCGTTGAACTACTATCTGCTCTGCACCTGGCCTGGCGAGTATGTCGACGATAGCCAGTCACGCTTCATCAACGAGCGGGTGCACGCCAACATCCAGAAGGACGGCACCTACTCTGTCGTGCCGCGCATGTGGGGCGGCACGACCAGCGCCAAGGAGCTGCGCGCCATCGCCGACGTCGTCGACAAGTTCAACATCCCCACGGTCAAGGTCACCGGCGGCCAGCGCATCGACATGCTGGGCATCAAGAAGGAGGACCTGCCCGCGGTGTGGGCCGACCTGAACGCCGCCGGCATGGTTTCGGGCCACGCCTACGCCAAGGGCCTGCGCACGGTGAAGACCTGCGTCGGCACTGAATGGTGCCGCTTCGGCACGCAAGACTCGACCGGGCTGGGCATCAAGATCGAGAAGTTCCTGTGGGGCTCGTGGACGCCGGCCAAGGTCAAGCTCGCGGTCTCCGGCTGCCCGCGCAACTGCGCCGAGGCGACCTGCAAGGACATCGGCGTGATCTGCATCGAGTCGGGCTACGACATCCACTTCGCTGGCGCCGCCGGCCTCGACATCAAGGGCACTGAGTTGCTCGGCCATGTCGCGACCGAGGCCGAAACGATCGAGGTGATCGCCGCGCTGACCCAGCTCTATCGCGAGCAGGGCCGCTACCTGGAGCGCATCTACAAGTGGGCCAAGCGCGTGGGCATCGAGACCATCCGCCAGCAGATCATGGATGATGTCGAACGGCGCAAAGCGCTCTACGACCGCTTCGCGCTGTCGCAGACATTCTCGCAGCGCGATCCGTGGGCCGAGCGCACCGCCGGCAAGGACGCGCACGAGTTCACGCCGGTCGCCGACCTCAGGATTCGCGAGGCCGCGGAATGACGATGATCGAACGCCTGTGGATCGACATCTGCCCGATCGAGGCCATCCCGGCGCGCGGCTGCCGCGTGGTGCATACGCAGCAGGGCCAGATCGCCCTCTTCCGGACGGCGACGGGCGAAGTGTTCGCGCTCGACAATCGCTGCCCGCACAAGGGCGGGCCGCTGAGCGAGGGCATCGTGCACGACCGCCAGGTCACCTGCCCGCTGCACAACTGGGTGATCGGTCTCGACGACGGCGAGGCCAAGGGCGCCGACAAAGGCAGCGTGCGACGCTATCCGATCAGGCTCGAAGACGGCCGCGTCTATATCGACGTGCGGCTTGTGCCAGTCTCCTCGGCCGCGTGAGACAGCTGTCATCCCGAGCGCAGCGAGGGATCTAGGCCGACCCTAGATCCCTCGCTGCGCTCGGGATGACAGATGGGATCTAGACGTTGAAGCGGAAGTGGAAGATGTCGCCGTCGACGACGGTGTAGTCCTTGCCCTCGAGCCGCATCTTGCCGGTGTCCTTGGCGCCCTGCTCACCGCCCGACGCGACGAAGTCGTCGTAGGAGATCGTCTCGGCGCGGATGAAGCCCTTCTCGAAATCGGTGTGGATCGCGCCGGCCGCCTGTGGCGCCTTGCTGCCGCGCCGCACCGTCCAGGCATGCGCCTCCTTCGGGCCGACGGTGAAGAAGGTCACCAGATCGAGCACGCTGTAGCCGGCACCGATCACGCGGGTCAGGCCGGTGTCGTGCAGGCCCAGCGAGTCGAGAAAATCGCGTTGCTCCTCGGCCGGCAGCTGCGCCACCTCGGCCTCGATCGCCGCCGAGATGATCACATAAGGCGATCCCAGCGACTTGGCATAGGCGATCGCCTTCTCGCTGATCGCGTTGCCGCTCGCCGCCGAGCCCTCATCGACGTTGAGCACGAACATCTGCGGCTTGGCGGTCAGGAGTTGCATGCGCTTGACCCAGGGCTGCTCCTCGTTGGAGAGCTCGACGGTGCGCGCCGGCTTGCCGTCGCGCAGCGCCGTCACGATGCGCTCCATGATGCCGGCCTCGATGCCGGCGTCCTTGTCGCCGCTCTTGGCCTTCTTCTGCAGGTTGGGCAGACGCTTCTCGAGGCTGTCGAGATCGGCCAGCATCAGCTCGGTCTCGATGATCTCGGCATCGCGCACCGGATCGACGCTGCCCGAGACATGCGTGACATCGCCGTCCTCGAAGCAGCGCAGCACCTGGGCGATGGCGTCGACCTCGCGGATATTGCCGAGGAACTGGTTGCCCAGGCCCTCGCCTTTGCTGGCGCCCTTCACCAGCCCGGCGATGTCGACGAACTCCAGCTGCGTCGGCACGATCTTGGCCGACTTGGCGATATCGGCGAGCTTTTCCAGCCGCCCGTCGGGCACCGACACGCGGCCGATATTCGGCTCGATGGTGCAGAACGGATAGTTCGCGGCCTGCGCCGCCTGGGTGGCGGTCAGCGCGTTGAACAGCGTCGACTTGCCGACATTGGGCAGGCCGACGATTCCACAGTTGAAACCCATGGGCGGGGGAGATCCGGGTTGGAAGACGGTGGCGCGACGTAGCCAATGCGCCGGCCCGGGTCAATCGCCACATTGCCGCCCAACGGCTCGGCGACTATCCCGCTCGTCGAGTTCTTCCGTCTCTCGCTCCCCGTCTTCCTCCAGAGGTCGCGATGGTCCATCGCTTCGCGGCGCCGGCCTTGCTCGCCTGCGCGCTCGCCATCCCGGTGTCCGGCGCGTCGGGGCGCACCGATCGCATGGTCGAATACACCTGCCCGATCGACGGTTAGAAATTCCAGTCGATGATGCCGATGTCGGGCACGTCGTGCGACGCCCGCCTCGACGGGCGGCGCATCGGCCCGATCGCAACGAAGGCTGGCTCTATCGCCAGATCCTGTTGGCCGAGTTGCTGCGTCAGGCTGGCGACTTCAGCGAAGCGCGCCGCGTGCTCGACGACACGCCGCGCGAGCCGCTCGCGGGCTACGTCGAGAAGCATGCCGTGCTGAAGGAGATGGTCGCCGAGCTGCGCCGGCGCATCGACCGCGGCGAGACGATGCCGATCTCACCGCCGCGATCCTGAGCGCACGCGCTCACTCAAGGCGACGGCGGCGCGTCGTCCTTAGCCGGCTTGGGCGGCGGCGGGTTGATGAGGAACGCCACGCGGCTCATGAACTTCTCGTCGTCGACCTTGGCACCGCTGGCCAGCAGCGGCGCCTCGCTGACGATGGCGTCGATCGCCCGGGGCAGCCAGTCCTCGCGCTCGGCCTTGCTGAAGTCGCTCAGCACGTAGCCGTGAACGAGGTCCTTGTGGCCGGGATGGCCGATGCCGATGCGCACCCGGCGGTAGTCCTTGCCGAAATGCTGGTCGAGATCGCGGATGCCGTTATGGCCGCCGGCGCCGCCGCCGGTCTTGACCCGCACCTTGCCGGGCGCGAGGTCGAGTTCGTCGTGGAAGACCACGACGTCGCGCATCTCGATCTTGTGGTAGCGCGCCGCCTCGCCGACCGAGAGGCCGGAGTCGTTCATGTAGGTCATCGGCTTGAGCACGAGCGCGCGCGCACCGCCGAGCGTGCCCTCGGCGACCTCGCCCTGGAAGCGCTTGCGCCACGGGCCGAAGCCATGGCGGCGGACGAGTTCGTCCACCACCATGAATCCGACGTTGTGACGCTGGCCCTGGTATTTCGGCCCGGGATTGCCGAGCCCGACCAGCAGCAGCATGACGGCCGCGACGCGGCGGCCGCCTTACTTCTTGCCGGCCGCGGGCGCACCCTTACCTGGCGTCGCCTTGGCGCCGGCGGCGGGAGCGGCCGTCGCGGCGGCACCAGCGGC
>JALHMM010000005.1 GCA_022844045.1 Reyranellaceae bacterium
TCTGGCGCTTCCCCGATGGCGGCCCCTATCTCGGCGCCACCTAGAGCCGCCGCGACGGTGCGGCCGTCGGGTAAGAGTTTCTCTTGCTGGGGGCGCGCCACTCCAGTGGCGCGTCTTCCCTGCCGATGACGCGCCACTGGAGTGGCGCGCCCCGACCGCGTCGCCTCAAACCGCCGAGCCGTAATACGCCTCGACCCGGTAGCCATCTGGGTCGATGACGTAGGCCGCATAGTAGGTCGGGCTATAATCGGCGCGCAGGCCCGGCTTGCCATTGTCCTTGCCGCCGTTCTTCAGGCCGGCGACGTGGAAGGCGTCGACCGCTCTGCGGTCGGGCGCGGTGAAGCAGAAATGCAGGCCTGAGCGCATGTCGGCCGGCACCGGCGCCTCGCTTGCGCTGATCCAGAACACGACGCCCTCCTTGCCATAGCCCAGCGAGCCCTCGCTGGCGCTCAGGCATGTGTAGCCCAGCGGCTTCATCACCGAATCGTAGAACTTCCTGGTGCGGGCGATGTCCTTCACCCCGATCGACACATGATCCAGCATGGTTCTCTCCTAACCGTCTTGACGGTTAGGGTCGTATTTTACTGCGCCCGCCTTGTCAACCATCTAGATGGTTAGTATGTGGAGGACATGACCCACGCCCTCGTGCCGGCCGCCAAACCCGACCTCTGCCTGGAGTTCGTGAACACGCGGTATTGGCGTGGCAGTGAGCCCGCCACCGAGACCCTGAACGCGCCTGAGGATCTGCTGGCCTGGTGCGAGGCTAACCGCGCGCATCTGCCGGCGACGGTGGCCATGGTCGCCGAGCATTGGCGCGCCCATCCGCGCGACGCGGCGCGCGCCCTGCAGCAATCGGTCGAGATCCGCGAGGCGATCCACAACGCTTTCGCCCAGGTCGCAGGCGGGCGTCAGCCAGACGCGACGGTGCTCGCGCCGCTCAACTACGCGCTGGCACAGGCGCCTGGCCGCACGGCGCTGCAGCCGAGCGCGCACGGCCTCGCGTGGACCTTGCCGCAGATGAAGAGCAGCGTGCCGGCGCTGCTGGCATCGGTGTTGTGGTCGGCCGGCGATCTGATGATGAGCGGCAAGCTCGATCGCGTGCGCCGCTGCGCCAACGACAAGTGCCGGTGGCTGTTCCTCGACGACAGCCGCGGCGGCACACGCCGCTGGTGCACCATGAGCAGCTGCGGCAACCGCGCCAAGGCGCATCGCCACTACGCGAAGAAGAAAGCCGAAGGCTGATCGGCAGCTCAGACGATCCCGGTCGTCCAGCCGGGGAGCCGACGTGCCTTGAGCCGCCGCTTGCCGCGCTCGAACCGCGCCACGAACCGGTAAGGCTGATCCGCATCGCTGTTGTCCAGCAGCAGGGCGTGGTCGACGAAGGCGACGGCCTTCTTGAGGTTTGCCAGCACGCGTGGGAATCGCGCGCGGAGCCGATCATCGGGCACGTCATGCCCACCTTGCTCGACACGCTGTAGGACACGGGCGAGCGATAGCTCGGCGCTGTCCAGTCCGATGAAGACGAAGATGATCTCGTAGCCTTCGCGTTGCGCCTCGCGCAGCAGGCCGAGCTTCGCGCCCACCGGATCGGAGAACACCGTCTCCATGCAGAACGACTCGCCGCGCGCCATCAGCAGCCGTCGCTCCGCCTCGGCGATATCCGCCGCCTGGCGCGCCCGCGTCTCGGCATCGGCGATGTCGAGGTCTTGTGCGATCAGGTCGGCGTTAACCAGTGGCAGGCCGAGTCCGCGCAGATAGACGTCGTGAAAGGTCGACTTGCCAGCGCCGTTCGGACCGGCCAGCACCAGGATGAATCGGCCCTCGTCGGCCGCCGGCTGGCCCAGCCGGCGCAGGATCTCGTCGATCACGCCGACCTGCGCGCGCGCTCCTTCACCACCGGCACGAAGACGCGGCCTTCGAGACGGCCCAGCGTGCGCTTGCCGTCAGGCTCGATCCGCACCAGCAGGCCGGGATGCTTCGGATCAATACCGTAGCGCGGTCCGCCAAGCGCGCGCAGATGCCGCTGTACGGCGTTGCGGTCATCCGATTGTGCGAGATCGCCCAACAGGCGGCCCACCGCCTCGCGCCTAGCCATCGCCGGCGTCGCGGCCGCGGCGCCGCCCAGTCGCTTGAGCGACGCGAGCGCGGCCTGCGGCACCAGTTTCTCGACCGCCCGGCCGATGGTCGCCCAGTGCTCGATCTGCGCCGTCAACGAACGGTCGGCCGCCGCCGCCTCGCCGCGCGCGGCTTCGACCAATGTTCCCGAAAGCTTGACCGGCGTGCCCATGTGGGATCACCCCTGAGGTAGCATTTTACTACCTCAAGATAGGCGCGCGCCCGTCGGCCGGCAAGGGCCAGCTCCGGGCACGAAAAAGGCCGGCGTCGCCGCCGGCCTGTACGCTGTTTCGACCCGGGTCGAGGTCTAGCGCAGGATGCTCTGCAGCTTCATGGCGACGCCCATGTCGCCCTCGATCTTCAGCTTGCCGGTCATGAACGCGGACATGCCGTCGAGCTTGCCGCCGACCAGGTCGACGAGGTCGGACAGCGCCATCTTGATGGTGCAGTCGGCGGCGTTGTCGTCGTTGCTGACGGCGACCGGCGTGCTCTTGCCGTCGATGAAGATCGCGCCCTCCGGCGTGGCGAACTTCACCGTGTTGCCGAACGCGCTCTTGCTGCCGGCGCCGGCCTTCATTTTCTCGGTCAACTCCTGAAGGGTCATCGCGATCTCCCGGTTCCCTGTCTCGACCGTGCCCGAGGTTTCGCGGGCCGGCAATGGTGGCCCGCAGAGTGATTGACCTTTACGTAAACGTCAAATACCAAGACGACGCCGCGCGTGAACGTCGATTTACGCGTCAAGAGCCGCGCCGTAACGTCGGCGCCATCACGAGGAGACGCCATGCGCTACCGGTCCGTGCTGCGCCCGGGTTTGTTCGAGGGCCAGACCATCGTCGTGACCGGCGGCGGCAGTGGACTGGGCCGGTGCGCGGCGCACGAGATCGCCGCTCTGGGCGCGCATGTGGTGATCACCGGGCGAAAGACCGAGAAGCTCGCCGCGGTGAAAGCGGAGATCGAGGAGGACGGCGGCTCCTGCGAGACGCACGCCTTCGACATCCGCGAGGAACAGCCGGTCAAGGACGCGATCGCCGCCATCGTGGCGAAGAACGGCCGCATCGACGGCCTGTTCAACAACGCCGGCGGCCAGTTCCCGGCCGACGCCGAGGCGATCAGCCAGCGCGGCTTCGACGCGGTGGTGCGCAACAACCTCACCGGCGGTTTCCTCGTGTCGCGCGAGACCTACCTGCAATCGATGAAGAGCCACGGCGGCGCGATCGTCTTCATGGCGGCCGACATGCGCAACGGCATGCCCACCATGGCGCATTCCGGAGCGGCGCGCTCGGGCACCGAGAACCTGGCGATGACCTTGGCCTTCGAGTGGGGCCACGCCGGCGTGCGCGTGAACACGGTGTCGCCGGGCTGGATCGCGTCCAGCGGCATGGACACCTACGAGGGCGAGTTCAAGCGCAACATCCCGCTGCTGAAAAACCACGTGCCGGTGCGCCGCCTCGGTACCGAGAGCGAGGTCTCGGCCGCCGTGTGCTTCCTGCTGAGCGAGGCGGCGGCCTTCATCACTGGCCTGAACATCCGCATCGACGGCGGCGTGCCGCTGGGCACACGCAACATCCCCCTGCCCGATGGCCGCGGCACGACGGCCTTCAACGGCTTCCATCGCACCGTAATACCCAAGGTCCTCGGCGGTTAGCCCATGCCCGTTATCGAGTCCCAGATCGATCCCCGCTCCGACGAGTTCAAGCGCAACCGCGAGGGCATGCTCGTGGCCATCGAGGAGTTCCGCGCCGCCGAGAAGACCGTGCAGGCCGTGGCCGAGCGCGCGCGGGGACGCTTCAAGCAGCGCAAGCAATTGATGCCGCGCGAGCGCGTGGCGCTACTGCTCGACCGTGGCGCACCCTATCTCGAGCTGATGAGTCTCGCCGGCTATCGCATGCACGACGACAAGGACGGCGCCGGTGCGGGCGGCGGTAACATCGTCGGCATCGGTTATGTCGAGGGCGTGCGCTGCGTGATCTCGGCCACCAACAGCGCAGTGAAGGGCGGCACCATCGCGCCGGCCGGGCAGCGCAAGGGCCAGCGCACGCAGCAGATCATCATGGAAAACAAGCTGCCGGTGATCAACCTCGTGGAGTCCGGCGGCGCCAACCTGCTCTATCAGTCCGAGATTTTCGTCCCTGGCGGCCGCGGCTTCGCCAACCAGGCCCGTATGTCGGCGATGGGCATCCCGCAGGTCACCGTGGTGCATGGCAGCTCGACCGCCGGCGGCGCCTACCTGCCCGGCCTCAGCGACTACGTCATCATGGTGCGCAACCAGGCCAAGGTGTTCCTCGCCGGCCCGCCGCTCTTGAAGGCCGCCACCGGCGAGATCGCCACCGACGAGGATCTCGGCGGTGCTGAGATGCACAGCACGATCTCCGGCGTGTCCGAATGGATGGCCGAGAACGACGCCGACGGCATCCGCCTGGCGCGCGAGGTCGTCCGCAAGTGGCACTGGAACGACAACATCCCTGATGCGCGCCCGCGCACGTTCCGCGAGCCGCTCTACGACATCGAGGAACTCTGCGGTGTCGTGCCGCCTGACTATCGCCAGCCCTACGACGTCCGGGAAGTGATCGCGAGAGTCGTCGACGGCTCGGACTTCCTCGAGTTCAAGGCGCTGTACGATCAGCAGACGATCTGTGGCTGGGCCGAGATCGAGGGCGAGCCGGTGGCGTTCATCGGCAACAACGGCCCGATCACGGTGAAGGGCGCGACCAAGGCGGCGCAGTTCATCCAGCTCTGCTGCCAGTCGGGCACGCCGATCGTCTACCTGCAGAACACCACCGGCTACATGGTGGGCACCGAGTCGGAGAAGGGCGGCATCGTCAAGCACGGCTCGAAGATGATCCAGGCCGTCGCCAACGCCTCCGTGCCGCAGATCACCATCGTCATCGGCGGCAGCTTCGGCGCCGGCAATTACGGCATGTGCGGTCGCGCCTACGATCCGCGCTTCATCTTCGGCTGGCCGAACAGCAGAACCGCCGTGATGGGCGGTGAGCAGGCCGCCACGGTGATGAAGATCGTCACCGAGCAGAAGCACATCCGTGAGGGGACCGAGGTGCCGACGGCGCAGATCGAAAAGATGTTCAGGGGCATCGTCGATCAGTTCGATCGCGAATCGACAGCGCTGTTCTCGACGGCACACCTCTGGGACGACGGGCTGATCGATCCGCGCGATACGCGCCGGGTGCTCGCCTACGCGCTCTCCATCGCGCGCGAATCCATGGTGCGCAAGCTCAGGGCCACGACCTTCGGCGTCGCCCGGATGTAAGGACATCGAGATGAAGTTTACCGCCGAGCACGAGGAGCTGCGCCGCACCTGGCGCACCATCATCGACCGCGACATCAATCCTTACGTCGATGAATGGGAGGCGGCCGGAATCTTCCCGGCGCACGACCTGTTCAAGAAGCTCGGCAATGCCGGCTTGCTGGGCGTCGACAAGCCGGTCGAGTTCGGTGGCGCGGGCCTCGATTTCTCCTACGCCATGATCTGCTCGGAGTCGCTGGGCTGGGTGCAGGGCGGCTCGGTGCCCATGGGTGTCGGTGTGCAGATCTCGATGGCGACGCCGGCGTTGGCCCGCTTCGGCAGCGACGAGCTGCGCCAGGAGTTTCTCGCGCCCTCGATCAGCGGCGACTACGTCGCCTGCCTCGGCGTCTCCGAAACCGGCGCCGGATCCGACGTCGCCTCGATCAAGACCACGGCGCGCCGCGTCGGCGACGACTGGGTGATCAACGGCGGCAAGATGTGGACCACCAACGGCACGCAAGCCGACTGGATGTGCCTGCTGGCCAACACCAGCGACGGCGCGATCCACCAGAACAAGTCGCTGATCTGCGTGCCGATGAAGGCCAAGGGCGTGCAGGTCGTGAAGAAGCTCGACAAGCTCGGCATGCGCGCCTCCGACACGGCGCAGATCTTCTTCGACGAGGTCAAGGTGCCGGTGCGCTACACCATCGGCCAGCCCGGCATGGGCTTCGTCTATCAGATGCGCCAGTTCCAGGAGGAGCGGCTGTGGGCCGGCGCCGGCACCTTGGCGGGCTGCGAGCGGATCATCAACGCGACCATCGAGTACACGCGCGAGCGCAAGGTGTTCGGCCGCCCGCTGCTCGACAACCAGGTGATCCACTTCAGGATGGCCGAGCTGCTGACCGAGGTCGAGGCGCTGCGCTCGCTGGTCTATCGCGCCTGCGAGCAGCATCTGCTGGGCGAGGACGTGACCTTGTTGGCGTCGATGGCCAAGCTGAAAGCCGGCCGACTGCGCCGCGAGGTGTCCGACGCCTGTCTGCAGTACTGGGGCGGCGCCGGCTATCTCTGGGACAACCCTGTGGGACGCTCGTTCCGCGACGGCCGTCTGGGCTCGATCGGCGGCGGCGCCGACGAGGTCATGCTGCAGATCATCGCCAAGACCATGGGCACCCTGCCCCGCCCGGCGAAGAACTAGGAGGCGGCGATGCAGTTCACGCCTGAGCACGAGCAGATCCGCCGCACCCTGCGCACGATCATCGATCGCGATATCAATCCCCACGTCGACAAATGGGAAGAAGACGGCATCTTCCCCGCCCACGAGGTGTTCAAGAGGCTGGGCGACGCCGGCCTGCTGGGCATCCACAAGCCAGTCGAGTACGGCGGCATGGGCCTCGACTACTCCTACGCCATGGTGATGGCCGAGGAGCTGGGCCACATCAACTGCGGGTCGGTGCCGATGGCCATCGGCGTGCAAACCGACATGGCGACGCCGGCGCTGGCGCGCTTCGGCAGCGACGAGCTGCGCAAGGAATTCCTGGCGCCCTCGATCAGCGGCGACTACGTCGCCTGCCTGGGCGTATCGGAGGTCGGCGCCGGCTCCGACGTCGCCTCGATCAAGACCACGGCGCGGCGTGTCGGCGGCGACTACGTCATCGATGGCGGCAAGATGTGGACGACCAACGGCACGCAGGCCGACTGGATCTGCCTGCTGGCCAATACTGGCGGCGAGCACGTCCATCGCAACAAATCGCTGATCTGCGTGCCGATGAAGACGCCCGGCGTGCAGGTCGTCAAGAAGCTCGACAAGATGGGTATGCGCAGTTCCGACACGGCGCAGATCTTCTTCGACAACGTGAAGGTGCCGGTGCGCAACCTGATCGGCGGCGAAGGCATGGGCTTCACCTACCAGATGCAGCAGTTCCAGGAGGAGCGCCTGTGGGGCGCGATCAGCGCCGTTGTCGGCATGGAGCGGCTGATCCAGCAGACCATCGACTACACCCGCAACCGCAAGGTCTTCGGCAAGCCGCTGCTCGATAATCAGGTGATCCATTTCCGACTCGCCGAGCTGCAAACCGAGGTCGAGCTGGTGCGCTCGCTGTGCTATCGCGCCTGCGAGGAATACATCGACGGCAAGGATGTCGTGATGCTGGCATCGATGGCCAAGCTCAAGGCCGGGCGCATGGTGCGCGTCGTCGCCGATGGTTGCCTGCAGTACTGGGGTGGCGCCGGCTATCTCTGGGAAAGCCCGACCGCGCGCGCCTTCCGCGACACCCGCCTGGCCTCGATCGGCGGCGGCGCCGACGAGGTCATGCTGCAGATCATCGCCAAGCTGATGGGCACCCTGCCCCGGCTGGCCAACCGTTAGTGCGCGCCGCGCCCCATCCTCATGCTGAGGAGGTCGCGAAGCGGCCGTCTCGAAGCATGGGCAACGCACACCGAGCGGATTACCCACCCTTCGAGACGCGCCCCTTGGGCGCTCCTCAGGGTGAGGTCGGTTTGCTCTCCCCGCTTACCGAACGGAGTCCGTGATGGCCGATTTTCGCGCGTCCTACGAGACGCTGATCCTGCGCCGCGATCGCATGCGCCTTTACGTCACGCTCAACCGGCCGGAGGTCAAGAACGCGCTCAACCCCACGCTATTGGCCGAGTTGCGCGAAGTTGTCGACATCCTCAAGGGCCGCGACGACATCAAGGCCGTGATCCTGCGCGGTGCCGGCGGCACGTTCTGCGCCGGCGCCGATCTGAAGAACATGGAATCGGCGATGGGCGACGCGCCCAAGGCGGGCGAGAAGGATCCCATCGCCACGGGCAATCGCCAGTACGGCACCTTCCTCGAAGCGCTCGGCAACCTGCCGCAGGCCGTGGTCGCCGCGGTCGAGGGCTACGCCATCGCTGGCGGCTTCGGTATCGTTTGCACATCGGACGTCGCGATCGTCACCGAGGATGCCGGCTTCGCCATGAGCGAAACCGCCATCGGCATCGTGCCGGCACAGATCGCGCCCTTCGTCGCAGCCCGCATCGGCATCTCGCAGACCCGCCACCTCACGCTGACCGCGGCGCGCTTCAAAGGCCCGGAGGCCGTGCGTCTCGGCATCGGCCACTATCTCGTGAAAGACAGCGCCGCGCTCGACGCCAAGCTCGAGGAAGTGCTCAAGCAGATCGACCGCTGCGCACCGCTGGCCAACGCGCTCACCAAGCAGATCGTCATGCGCGTGGGCACCGAGCCACTGTCGAAGACGCTCGATTTCGCCTCGGATTGCTTCGCCAAGGCGCGGCGCAGCCCGGAAGCCGCCGAAGGCCTGCGCGCCTTCGCCGAGAAGCGTCCGGCGAAGTGGGCGCAGTAGCCATGCCGGCCTATCCGATCAGCGTGCGGGCCACCGACCTGCCGGAACGGGTCGGCACCGACTATCCACCGCCGTTCAACCAACCGTGCCTGAAGCGCAGTCGTCGCGCCCTGGGCGACGCCTTCGGGCTGAGCCAGTTCGGCGTCAACATGATGGAGCTGCCGCCAGGCACCTGGTCTTCGCAGCGCCACTGGCACGAGCGCGAGGACGAGTTCGTCTACGTGCTGGAGGGCGAGGTCGATCTCGTGACCGACGCCGGCTCGACCACGCTGTCGGCCGGCATGATCGCGGGCTTCCGCGCCGGCGAGCCCAACGGGCATCATCTGATCAACCGATCGGCCCACGTTGCGCGCATCCTCGAAGTGGGCACGCGCAGCAACGCCGAGACCGCGCACTATGCCGACATCGACATGCTGTACCGCGAGGTTGGCGTACCCGAAGGCTACTACCGAAGGGACGGCAGCCCCTACCGATGAGCTTCACCAAGATCCTGATCGCCAACCGCGGCGAGATCGCCTGTCGCGTCGCGCGCACGGCGCATGCGCTGGGCTATCGCACCGTCGCGGTATTCTCCGACGCCGATGCCGGCGCGCCCCATGTGCTGGCCTGCGACGAGGCGGTGGCGCTGGGCGGCACGCTGGTTGGCGAAAGCTACCTCGACGCCGAGAAGCAGCTGGCGGCGGCGCACGCGTCCGGCGCCGACGCGGTGCACCCCGGTTACGGTTTCCTGTCGGAGAACGCCGGCTTCGCGCAGGCCTGTGCCGATGCCGGGCTGGTCTTCATCGGCCCGCCACCCCAGGCGATCGACGCCATGGGCAACAAGGCGGCCGCCAAGCGCCGCATGATCGAGGCCGGCGTGCCCTGCGTGCCGGGGTATCAGGGCGCCGACCAGAGCGACTCGACCCTGATCGCCGAGGCGACGAAGATCGGACTGCCCGTGATGGTCAAAGCCGCCGCCGGCGGCGGTGGGCGCGGCATGCGGCTGGTTACCGACGCGGGCGAGCTGGCCGAAGCGATCGCCGGCGCGCGCAACGAGGCGCAGAACGCCTTCGGCTCGGGCGAATTGATCCTCGAGAAAGCGGTGGTCGATGCGCGCCACGTCGAGATTCAGGTCTTCGCCGATTCGCACGGCAACGTCATTCATCTTGGTGAGCGTGATTGCTCGGTGCAGCGTCGCCACCAGAAGGTGATCGAGGAGGCGCCCTCGCCCGCCGTCTACGGCGCGCTGCGCCAGCGCATGGGCGCTGCGGCCGTCGCCGCGGCGCGCGCCATCGGCTATCGCGGCGCCGGCACGGTGGAGTTCCTGCTTGGCGGCGACGGCGCGTTCTACTTTCTGGAGATGAACACCCGCCTGCAGGTCGAGCATCCGGTGACCGAGATGATCACCGGGCAGGACCTCGTGGCCTGGCAGCTGCGCGTCGCATCGGGCGATCCGCTGCCGCTGGCGCAGGAGGACGTGAAGCTCGATGGCCACGCCATCGAGGTGCGGCTCTACGCCGAGGACCCCTATGCCGGCTTCCTGCCGCAGACCGGCACCGTGGCGGCGTGGCGGCCGGCCGGGGGCCCGGGCCTGCGCACAGATCACGGCATGCGCGACGGCCAGGCGATCTCGGCCTTCTACGATCCGATGATCGCCAAGGTGATCGCCCACGGCGCTACGCGTGCGGAGGCGGTGCGCAAGCTGGCGCGGGCGCTCGAGCAGACCGTGGTGCTGGGGCCGACCACCAACCGGCATTTCCTGCTGCGCATGCTGCGCCATCCGGTCTTCGCCGCCGGCGAGGCGACCACCGCGTTCATCGGCCAGCACTTCGACACCCAGGCGCTGACGCCGCCATCGCCGACCGATCTGCACTGGGCGCTGGCCGCCGCGCTGGTCTTCCGTCGTAGCGCCGCCAGCGTGGCGCCCATGCTGGCGGGCTGGCGCAACTCCAACCCGGTGGCGACGACGGTGCGACTGTCGGCCGGCGAGGCGCGACAGGAGGCCCTGGTCGAGGGCGACGGCACTCGGTTCACGGTGCAGGTCGGCGGCCGCGCGAGCGCCATCGAGATCGACGCCGAGGCTGATGTCTGGCTGCGGATCGCGATCGACGGCGTGCAGCGGCGCGTCCAGGCCCTGTGGGCCGATGGCCGGCTGTTGCTCGACCTCGATGGCCTGTCCTTCGCCTTTGCCGACGTCACCCACGAACCGGCGCAAGCGCGTGGTGGTGCGGCGGATGGCGTGTTGCGCGCGCCGATGGATGGCCGCATCGTGTCTATTCGGGTCGGCGCGGGAGACGCCGTCGAAAAGGGGCAGACGCTGGTCGTTCTCGAAGCCATGAAGATGCAGCATCAGATTCGTGCCGCCTCGGCCGGTACCGTCGCGGCGGTCTCGGTACGCGAGGGCGAGCAGGTTTCGGGCCGCGCCATCCTCGTGACCCTGGCGCCCGCTGCGGGCGGCTGAATGGGGCGAGCGCGACGTCTCCTATCCCTTGTCGTCGCCCTGCTCCTGTTCGTGCCGGGCGCCCGCGCCGCCGAGCCGACGCTCGACGAAATACGCGCCGGTGGTCAGCTCGCGCCGCGCTGCCTGACCCTCTACGAAACCTATCTATTGGGCAGCTACAATCGCGCCTTCGCCATCGGCCCGCGTGGCGGGTGCGGTTATGCGACGGGCGCGCGCACATTGGGTGAGGCGCAGGAAAAGGCGAAATCGTTCTGCTCTCAGTCTGTGCCGCTCGCCTGCACCGTCATCGCTTTCAACGAAACCGCGCCCGACAAGCGTACCGCGACGCCGCCCGAGGCGGCGCCGCTGGTGCGCGATCCCAGCTTCCCCTTCCGTGGCCCCAAGGAGGCCGCCGGCGTGATCATCTGGGGCCATGGCCGAGCGGCGCTGGTCAACGGCGTGCGCGAGGACCGGCGCACGGCGCCCACCGCGCCCCTGATGCGCGCGCTGGCCTTTGCAGGCTGGGATCTCTTCCGTGCCGACCGTGCGCCGGAGAAGGACAACAACGTCGACGGCCTGGCGCTCACCCTGGAGGGCATCGAGCGCATGCGCGCCATGGGCTATCGGCGCGTCGTGCTCGCCGGGCAGTCCGCCGGCGGCTGGCTGGCGCTCACTGCCATGGGCAAGGTCGAGGGCCTGCACGCGGTGATCGCCTTGGCACCGGCATCGCACGGCAATCGCACCGTGCGCACCAGCCGGCGCGACCTGGCTCTGAATGACTTCGAGAGCCTGCTCGCGGCACGGCGCGATCCGGCGACGCGGGTGGTGGTCGCCCTGTTCACCGACGACGACTACGACCCCGATCCCGAAACCCGCGTTCGCCTGTTGCGCGCCGCCGCCAAGCAGCCCGGCATGCCGCTGCTGCTGATCGACCGGCCACAAGCCCTCAAGGGCCACTCGGCGGGCACGACGATCAGGATGGCGCGCGACTACGGCGCCTGCGTGCGCGACTTCGTGCGCGCCGAGGACACCACGAAGCCGGGTGTCAGAACCTGCCGGCAGTGATAGCGTCCAGCCAACGATCAATTGTTGGGGATGCTCCATGAAGAGGAAGACGATTCTCGCCGCGCTGACGATGCTCGTGATGTCGGCCGCCGCGTCGGCGCAGGAGAAGGTGTCGATCGCCGCCCTGCGCTTCGTGTCGTCGGCGCCGATCTTCATCGCCCAGGAGAGGGGCTACTTCAAGGAGGCCGGGCTGGAGGTCGAGTTCAAGTTCTTCCAGGCGGCGCAGCCGATCGCCGTCGCCGTGGCCGGTGGCGACGCCGATCTCGGCATCACCGGGCTGACCGGCGGCTTCTTCAATCTCGCCGGCAAGGGCGCGATGAAGATCATCGCGGCGCAGTCGCGCGAGGAACCGGGCTTCGACTTCGTCGCCTATCTCGCCACCAACAAGGCGCACGCCCAGGGCTTCACCGACGCCGGCAAGTTCCCCGGCAGATCCATCGCCATCACCACCACCGGTTCGACCTTCCACTACATGCTGGGCATGCTGGCGGAGAAGCGCGGCTTCAAGCTCACCGACGTGACGTTGCGGCCGCTGCAGTCGATCCCCAACATCACCGCCGCGCTCAAGGGTGAACAGGTCGACGGCGCGCTCCTGCCGGCCAACAACGCCTATACCGCCGAGAAGGAAGGCTTCGCCAGGATCATCGGCTGGGTCCACCAGGAGACGCCGTGGCAGCTCGGCGCGCTGTTCGCCGGCACGCCGGTGATCGAGAAGCGCCGCGCCGTGGTCGAGAAATTCGTCGCCGCCTACGTGAAAGCCTGCGACGACTACGCCGAGGCCTTCCTGCAGCGCGACGCGCAGGGCAAGCGTGTCTTCGGCGAGAAGGCGGACGCGCTGATCCCGATCATCCAGAAATACGTCGATCCCAAGCCGACGCCCGAACAGGTCAAGGCGAGCGCCTCGTTCATCGATCCCAAGGGCCGGCTGCTGGTCAAGAACCTGCACGACCAGCTCGCCTGGTATCAAGCGCAGGGCATGGTCGGGCGCGACGCCGACATGGGCAAGATGCTCGACCTGGGCTTCGTCAAGGAGCACCTTGATCCAGTGAAAAAATAGCGCCACAGCCGCTGTCCCAGAGTGCCCTGGCGGCAGGCGCTACCGCCGGCATTCCCGCGGCTCCGGGGGGGGATTCCCTGGCCAGCGGCCTCCATTTTGGCTTGTTCTGGGTGGCCAACGATCTCTCCCCCCGAAGGATAAGGAAATGGAACGCCCTTTGCCCTTGCCCAATCCGGGGGGCGTTCCTCCTCGCGGCAACTCTGCGCGGCGCCGGCGCGTTATCTCAGTGTCGCCACCGTACGAGACCTTTCGTGAACCGCGTTCCCGGCCCCCGCACCGCGCATCTCTGCGTCGACATGCAGCGTATGTTCTGCGACGAGTCGCCGTGGCACATGCCCTGGATGGCCAAGGTGGTGCCGCAGGTGGCGGAATTGACGCGGCGTCATCCCGATCGCACGATCTTCACGCGCCTTATTCCGCCATCGTCGCCCAAGGATGTGCCGGGCGCTTGGCGCGCCTATTACGAGCGCTGGGACGAGATGACGCTCGATCGTATCGACCGCGACCTCCTGGCGCTGGTCGAGCCGCTGCCGCGCTACGTGCCGCCCGCCCGCATCGTCAACAAGCGGTTCTATTCGGCGTTCCGGCAGACCTATCTGCGCCGCATTCTGGCCGAGGGACGCTACGACTCACTGGCGATTTCCGGCGGCGAGACCGATGTCTGCGTTCTAGCGACCGTCATGTCGGCGATTGATCTTGGCTTCTTCGTATTCATCCCCCAGGACGCGATCTGCAGCAGCAACGACAGGTTCCACGACTCGCTGCGCGACCTCTACGACAATCGCTTTACCTCGCAGATCGAGGTGACGACCACCGAAACCGTGCTGACGACATGGGCGTGAGCGTCGATACTCAACCCCACGCCGCATCGTCGATCAATCCCGCATCGAGCCAGGCGCGCAGCAGGCCGGCGGCGCGCTCGGCGGCCGCTTCGGCGGAGTCCGCATAGCCCGACAGGACGGCGCAGATCTCCGGGAAAGACGCACCGCCACGCGCCGCGTCGAGCGCGGCGGCCTCGTCGGGTGTGATCGACCGGAATTGCGCGTCGCTATCGGCGGCCGGGCGCCAGATCAGCCAGTCGACGGCGCCCTCTTCCGCCGGGACGTCGAGCTCACCGGGCGGCACCGCGTCGCGTCGCTGCGATGCCTGCGGCGCCTGGTAGGACAACGTCAGACGATGCAGCGCGGGCACGAAGGACAGGCGCAACGTCCCCCACGCCTCGGGCGGCGCGCCGGCGAGCTGTTCGAAGGTCAATGGCTCGGCGTCGGCCGCGTCGAACACCTCGCCCAGCGCCCATTCGAAGCGCGCCATGTCGGCGGCGGCCGGCGTGGTGGAGAACGGCGGCGTGACGGCGAGGAAGTCCGCCAGGTTGCGGCCGAACCAGCGCACCGAGGGATGCGTCGAGGGATGCGCGGCGATGTAAGCGCGCGCCATCATGTCGAATTCCTTGGGCCCGGCCATCGCCAGCAGGCCGGGGAAATCCGTGGTCAGCGCTTCGATCAGGCGCAACGCATAGGCGTCGCGATAAACCTTGAGCAGCGTGTCGCGGTCGGCCTTCTCGGTGTCGAGAACGCGCGTGCGCAACGTATCCCCCGCGCCACGCATCCACGCCGAGAACTCGGCCTGCAGGGTGACCAGCGCGCTCATGCCGCCTTCTCCGGCGTCATCAGCGCGGCCGCTCCGACGCGGCGCGCCCGGTCGAGCTCGGCCACGAGATCGGCATAGGGCGGGATGTCGTCGTCGCGCTCGATCATGGTCGGCACCGGGCCGAAGCGGCGCAGCGCCTCGCCGTACAGCGTCCATACGTCGTCAACCACCGGATGGTCGTGGGTGTCGATGATGTGCGTGCCCATGTGGCTGTGGCCGGCGAGATGGATCTGCTTCACCCGTGCCGGTGGGATCGCGGCCAGGTAGACACGCGGATCGAACTCGTGGTTGAAGGCCGAGACGTAGATGTTGTTGACGTCGAGCAGGATGTCGCAATCGGCGCGCTCGCTGAGCGCGGCGAGGAAGTCCCACTCGCTGAGCTGCGATTCGGCGTAGCGGACATAGCTCGAGACGTTCTCCAGCAGGATGCGGCGCCCCAAGATGTCCTGCACGCGCCGCACGCGTCCGGCAACATGCGCCAGTGCCTCCTCGGTGTAGGGCAGCGGCAGCAGGTCGTGCAGGTTGATGCCGGCGTGGCCGGTGAAGCAGAGATGATCCGATACGACTCGCGGCTCGACGCGCGCGGCCAGCGCCTTGAGCTCGGCGAGATAGTCGAGATCCAGCGGATCGCTGGCGCCGATCGACAGCGACACGCCGTGCAGGGCCATCGGATAGTCGCGCCTGACGCGGTCGAGCCAGACCAGCGGCCTGCCGCCGGCGACCATGTAGTTCTCGCTGAGCGCCTCGAACCAGTCGACCTGGCCGGGCTGGTCGGCGATCTCCTGATAGTGCTGGTGGCGCAGCCCGAGGCCGAACTGCATATCGACGGCTTTCGTCATGAGGTCAGTGTAGCGCCAAGACGAGGCGGGCGCCGCCGGTCTCCCGGGGCGCCCGTCCGTCTAAGGCGCGATGCGCGGGCGATCAGCCGGCGATCTTGCCGCCCTTGCTGGTGCACTCGGCCTGGTCCTTGGCGGAAACCCAGCCCTGGCCCTTGCATGCGTTCATGCCCTTGCAGCTCGACGTCGCCGTCTTGCAAGCGCTGGTGCCCTTGCACGAGTTGATGCCGGTGCACTTCACGCCCGCCTGGGCGTGCGAGACGCTGGCGATCGTGCCGGCGGCGAACATGGCGGCGGCGGCGGCGGCGATCACGGTCGCGGTCTTGATGGTCATTGATGGAGCTCCCTCGGATGATAGATGCCGTGTCGGTTTCCCCGGCACGCGCAGCAGCATGGCGCCTATACCCGATCACTTGAAAGTAACAGCTTGGCGAGACGGCGACACGAGAGCGTGATGCTTGCCGACTGGGCCGAACCACGCTTACGCGTCGGCGTGCCTGTCGGATGTCGAGAAACTGGTCGGGGCTGCGGGACTCGAACCCGCACGGGCAAAGCCCAACGGATTTTAAGTCCGTTGCGTCTACCAATTCCGCCAAGCCCCGGCGCACCTTCGTAGCATACTGGCGAAATCTTGTGGCGGATCGCCGGCGCGATCCACGACGACCGGCGGCCCGCAAGCCTCTGCGACGCCTGTCTTTTCCGCGAGATGATCCGCTCGTCCGACGGCAGCCACCACGCCATGACTGCGCGCGTCAACGTGCCGTCAGGTTTCGAGGCTCAGCCTCTGAGGTGGCAGGACACCCAGTGCCCCGGCGTCGTCTGCTTCAGCTGCGGCACGTCCCTGGAGCAGCGCTCCTCGGCGATCGGACAGCGCGTGTGGAAGTGGCAGCCCGGCGGCGGACGGATCGGGTTGGGCACGTCGCCCTGCAGCACGATGCGCTTGCGCTTGGCCTTGGGGTCGGGGATCGGCACCGCCGAGAGCAGCGCTTCGGTGTAGGGGTGCTTGGGATTGGCGTAGAGATCCTTCGCCGTGGCGATCTCGACGACGCGGCCGAGATACATCACCGCGACGCGGTCGCTGATGTGCTCGACCACGCTCAGATCGTGGGCGATGAACAGGTAGGTGAGGCCGAACTTCTCCTGCAGGTCCTCGAGCAGGTTGATGACCTGCGCCTGCACCGACACGTCGAGCGCCGAGACCGGCTCGTCGCAGACGATCAGCTTGGGCTCGACGGCGAGCGCGCGGGCGATGCCGATGCGCTGGCGCTGGCCACCGGAGAACTCGTGCGGAAAGCGGTGCATGTATTCCGGGCGCAGGCCCACGGTCTCCAGCAGCCCGACGACGCGCTCCTCGATCTCCTTGTTGTTCTTCGCAAGGTTATGGATCTGCAGCGCCTCGCCGATGATGCCGCCCACCGTCAGACGCGGGTTGAGCGAGGCGTACGGGTCCTGGAAGATGATCTGCATGTCGCGGCGCAGCGCGCGCAACTGCTCGCCGCCCATCTTGCGCACATCCTTGCCCTGGAACCAGATCTCGCCCGACGTGGGCTCGATCAGGCGCAGGATGCAACGACCCGTCGTCGACTTGCCGCAGCCGGATTCGCCGACGACACCCAGGGTCTCGCCCGGCGCCACTTCCAGGCTGACGCCGTCGACGGCGTGGACGTGGTCGACGATGCGCGAGAGGATACCGCCACGCACGGGGAAATGCTTCTTGAGGTCCGTGACCTTGAGCAGGGGCTCGGCGCTCATGCCGCGATACTCCCGCCGCCGATCCCCTGGCCTTCGTAGATGATGCAGGCCACGCGGTGGCCGGGCGCGACCTCGATCAGCGGTGGCTGGCCTTCGAGGCATTGCGGGCGCGCGAACTTGCAGCGCGCCGCGAAGCGGCAGCCCGATGGCGGGTTGAGCAGGCTGGGCACGGTGCCTGGAATCTGCTCCAGCCGTTCGTGCCCGCGCTGGCTGGAATCGACGCGCGGGATCGAGCGGATCAGGCCTTGCGTGTAGGGATGGCGCGGGTTCTCGAACAGCGCCTCGACCGGCGCCTCCTCGGCCACCTTGCCGGCGTACATCACCACGACGCGCTGGGCCGTCTCGGCGACCACGCCCATGGCGTGGGTGATCAGCATGATCGACATGCCGAAGCGGGCCTTCATGTCGGCCAGCAGCTCGAGGATCTGCGCCTGGATGGTGACGTCGAGCGCCGTGGTCGGCTCGTCGGCGATCAGCAGCTGCGGCTTGCAGGCCAGCGCCATGGCGATCATCACGCGCTGGCGCATGCCGCCGGAAAACTGGTGCGGGTAGTCGTCGACGCGGCGCTGCGGGTTGGGGATCTGCACCAGGCGCAGCATCTCGACCGCGCCCTCCATCGCCGCCTTGCGCGGCAGCTTCTCGTGCAGGCGCAACGATTCGGCGATCTGGTCGCCCACGGTGTAGACCGGGTTCAGCGACGTCATCGGTTCCTGGAAGATCATGCCGATCTCGCGGGCACGGATCTTGTCCATCTCGGTCGCGTCGAGCGGCACCAGGTCGCGACCGCGCCACAGGACCTGGCCCTCCACGATGCGCCCCGGCGGCATGTCGATCAGCTTGAGCACCGTGCGCGCCGTGACAGTCTTGCCGCAGCCGGACTCGCCGACCACGGCGAGCGTCTCGCCACGCTGTATGTGCAGGCTGATGCCGTCGACCGCGCGCACCATGCCGTCCTCGGTGGCGAACCAGGTCTTGAGCCCGCGAATATCGAGCAGGGGCGCTTCCATCCCGGCCGCGCCCGCATCGCTTGCCAACGGCATGTTCATCCAATCACCCGACGCGGATCGAGGGCGTCGCGCAGGCCGTCGCCGATGAAGTTGATGGCGAGCACGGCGAGGAAGATCGCGGCCCCGGGGAACAGCGCCCAATGCGGGGCGATATCGAGATAGTCCTTGGCGTCGAACAGCACGCGGCCCCAGGTCGGGATATCGGGCGGGAAGCCCAGGCCGAGGAAGGAAAGCGTCGATTCGGCGAGGATGGCGGCGGCGACATCGATCGTGCCGGCGACGATCACCGGGCCCAGCGCGTTGGGCAGGATGTGGCGCACGATCAGGCGCGACCTCGACGCGCCAAGCGCGCGCGCGGCCTCGACGAACTCCTTCTCGCGCAGCGACAGGAACTGGGCGCGCACCAGCCGCGCCACGGGCATCCAGCGCAGCCCGCCGATGATCAGGATGATCAGCAGGAAGGTGCCGCCTTCGGCCCCCATGATGCCCTTCAGCTTGTCGCGGAACAGGTAGATCACCAGCAGCAGCAGCGGCAGCTGCGGCAGCGAGAGGAACAGGTCGGTGAGCCACATCAGCGCGGCGTCGACCCGGCCGCTGGCCATGCCGGCGATGGCGCCGACCAGAACGCCGACCGACACGGCGACCACCATCGCCGCCAGGCCGACGGCGAGCGAGATACGGCCGCCATAGAGCAGACGCGCCAGCAGATCCTGGCCGAGATCGTCGGTGCCCAGGGGGTGCTTGAGCGAGGGCCCCTGCAGCTTGGCGGCGAAATCGATCTCGTTGATCGGCACCCGCCAGATCAGCGGGCCGAGCAGGATCGCCAGGATCATCGCCGCCAGCACGCCGAGGCTGACGACCGCCAGCCGGTGCCGTCGGAAGCGGCGCCAGGCGTCGGCGGCCGGCGAGAAGTGCGGCGCGGGTCGGGCGGCGGCCTGCGCCGGCGCCTCAGCGGAAAGCGATGCGGGGGTCGAGCCAGCCATAAAGGATATCTGCGATGAGGTTGAAGAGGATGACCAGGCAGGCGAACACGAAGGTGACACCCATGACCACCGGGGTGTCGTTGGACAGCATGGCCGAGATCAGCAGCGAGCCGATGCCGGGTACGCGGAAAATCTGCTCGGTGACGATGGCGCCGCCGAAGACGATGGGCATCTGCAACGCCACCAGCGTGACCACGGGGATCAGCGCGTTGCGCACGACATGCTTGGTGATCACCTTGCGCTCACCGATGCCCTTGGACCGGGCGGTGGTGACGTAATCGAGCTTGATCACGTCGAGCACGGCGGAACGCACGTATCGTACCAGCGACGCGCCCTGGAACAGCCCCAGCACCATGACCGGCATGATCGACTGCTTGATGTGCTCCCAGAGCCACGGCAGGCCCGATCCGGGGATGTCGGCGCGGTAGACGAAGGGCAGCCAGTCGAGCTGGATGCTGAACAGCAGGATCAGCAGCAGGCCGGTGAAGAAGGTCGGCAGCGAGAAGCCGATGAAGGCGACGGTGTTGGCGATCTGGTCGAAGACCGAATAGGGCTTGGTCGCCGCCAGCACGCCGATCGGGATGGCGATGACGATGGCGATAATCTGCGAGGAGCCGATCACGATCAGCGTGGTCGGCAGACGCTGCAGGATCAGCGTGTCGACATCCATGCGGCTGGTGAAGGAGAAGCCCCAGTCGCCTTGGAGCATCGCCCACAGCCAATGGAGATAACGCTGCCAGATCGGGTCATCGAGCCCGAACTTGGCGCGCAAGGCCTGGCGCACCTCGGGCGGGATCGCCGGATTGGTCGCCAGTTCCTCGAACGGATCGCCGGGCGCCATCGCCAGCACGCCGAACAGCACCACGCTGATGCCGAAGAGCGCCGGTATGGCGATCAGGAGGCGGCGGATCAGGTATTGCCTAGACACCGTCGCCTCCCCTCATGCGTGCGCGGATCACGTTGGCGATCTCACGCTTCCTTGTACCAATCGGACAGATCCCAGGTGTTGTTGTCCCAGCCGCTGATGACGCATTGCAGCTGGTTGCTGTGGCCGGCGACGCCCGGTCTGTAGACCACCGGGATAACCGCCTGATCCTTGACCGCCATGTCCTGGCAGGTGATCAGCATGCCGGCCCGCTTGATCGGATCGAGCTCGACCTGGGCCTGCTTGAAGATGTCGTCGTATTCCTTGCTCCGCCAGCGCGTGATGTTGCGGCCCTGCCACTTGTTCTCCTTGGTGGCGACCTCCCACGACGCGAACTGCAGCAGGAAGACCTCGGGGTCTGGCTGCGACATGGTCGTCGTGTACATCTGCAGATCGGTGAAGAACTTCGTGTAGGTGTCGGGGTTGGCGACATCCGAAGAGAAGAACACCGAGGCCGTGACCGCCTTGATCTCGATGTCGATGCCGGCCTTCTGGCAGGCCTGCTTGACGATCGCCTGGGTCTTCTGGCGCGGCTGGTTGATCGAGGTCTGATAGACGAACTTCAGCTTCTTGCCGCCCTTCTCGCGGATGCCGTCGGCACCCTTCTTCCAGCCGGCCTTCTCGAGCAGGTCGCTGGCCTTCTCGATGCTGAACTCCATCGTGGTGTTCTTCGAGCGGTAGCGCTCGGGATTGTTGACGAAATTGCCCGTCGCCGGTCCCGTGCGGCCGTAGATATGCTTCTCGATCGAGGCGCGATCGACCAGCAACGCCAGGGCCTCGCGCACCGGCTTCTCGCTGAGGATCGGGTGCTTGCTCTTGATGCTGGAGCGTTCGCCATCGACCTCAGTCCACGGGTCGGTGGTGTTGACCTGGATGTGCTCGATATTGCCGGTCGGCGAGATATTGACCTTGCCCTTGCCGCCCTTCTCGAGGCGCTGGAGAATCTCGTCCTCGACTTGCAGGTTCCAGGCGAAGTCGTACTCGCCGGTCTGCAGCACAGCGCGCGCCGCCGACACAGCGTCGCCGCCGCCCTTGAGCTCGATGGCGTCGAAGTACGGCTTGTTGGGCTGGTGGTAGTTCGGATTGATCACGCCGGAGACCGAGTCGCCCGGCTTGAAGTCCTTGAACATGTACGGGCCGGTGCCGACCGGCTTGAGGTTGGTCGGGGCGTCACGCGACTTGGCGCCGATGAACTCCCCGAACAGGTGCTTGGGGATGATCATGCCGCGCGTGCCGACGAAGGCGTCGGCCCAGAACGGCGTCGGCTTGCTGAAGATCACCTTGACGGTGAAGTCGTCGACCTTCTCGACCTTGATCTCGTTGTAGGTGCCGCTGGTGACCGCGGCCGTCGCCGGATCGCTGGCGTACTGCCAGTTGAAGACCACGTCGTCGGCGGTGAATGGCTTGCCATCGTGCCACTTCACGTCGCGCTTCAGCTTCCAGGTCACCGATTTGCCGTCGGCCGCCAGTCCGCCGTTCTCGCGGCTGGGAATCTCCGCCGCCAGCTTGGGCTTGAGATTGCCTTCCGGGTCCCACGCCGCGAGCGGCTCGTAGAAGATGCGCGAGCCGTCCTGATCCTTGGTCCCGACGGCAAAATGCGGATTGAGCAAGGTCGGGCCCTGCCACCACAGCACTTTCAAGGTACCGCCGCCGCCACGCTTGGTCGGCTTGTAGGCGGCGCGCGTCTGCGCCATGGCCACGCCACCCATCGCCAGCAGCTGCGTCGCCAGCGGCGCGGTGAGTCCCAGCGCCGCCATCCGGCGGACGAACGTTCGACGCGACATCGAGCCGGTCTTGACCCTGTCGATCAAGCCACGCAGGTCCCGCTCTCCCATGACCGAAGTCTCCTGTTCGCTCATTGCAAGGTGCATTCTGCCTTGCTTGTAGGCAATTACGTTAAATGTAAGCGGCGCAATAAGCGTGCGACCGTTACATTGGCTGGCGTTACGTCCTGTCTGCCGGCAAGACGCGTGCCAACACTGATCACAACAGGTCGGCGCGTCGCGGTCAACGCGTGATCGTCAGCTTTCCATCAAATGCAGGACTTCATCGGTCAATTTTCCTGCCATGATCGGCCCAAGTAATACGTCGACCATGAGGAAACGCTCGCGATGGCCGCCTTCGATTTCACGCCGTTTCTCGCCCCCGACCTGCCGCCGCCGGCGGCCAAGTACAACGGGTTTCCCCGCTTCAACTTCGTCGGCGGCCACAACGATCCGGCACAGATCCCGGTCGACGCCCTGACGGCGGCGGCCAATGCCGTGCTTCGGCGCGAGGGCCGCACGCTCGCGACCTACGGCATGGAGAGCGGCCCGCTGGGGTACCGGCCGCTGCGCGAGTTCCTGTCGGCCAAGATGAAGCGCCACGCCGGCATCACCTGCTCGCCCGACGACATCCTGGTCACCAACGGCTCACTCCAGGGCCTCGACCTGGTCAACGGCATCCTGCTGGCGCCCGGCGACACGGTGCTGATCGAGCGCGACACCTACGGCGGCGCGCTCACGCGCCTGAACCGGCTGAAGGTCAAGACCGTCGGCGTGCCGCTCGACAAGGAGGGCCTGATCCCCGAGGCGCTCGACCAGGCGCTGACCGACCTCGCCGCCAAGGGCGTGAAGCCGAAATACATCTACACCATCCCCACGGTGCAGAACCCGACCGGCGCGATCATGAGCGAGGCGCGGCGCGCGGCGATCCTGAAGATCGCCGAGGCGCAAGGCGTGCCGATCTTCGAGGACGAGTGCTACTCCGACCTGGTGTGGGCGGGCGCACGGCCGCCAGCGTTCTACGCCATGACGAAAACCGACAACGTCATCCATATCGGCTCGTTCTCCAAGTCGATCGCGCCCGCCTTCCGCATCGGCTACATCGTCGCGCGTCCCGACCTGCTGTCGCGCATGCAGGCGCTGAAGACCGACGGCGGCTCGGGCGCGCTCGACCAGATGGTGCTGGCCGAGTTCTGCCAGGGCCACTTCCACGACCACGTGCCCAAGCTGTCCAAGGCGCTGCGCGGCAAGCTCGAGACCTTGATGGAGTCGCTGTCGGAGCGCTTCGGCACGGCGGCGGAATTTGACGATCCGCCGGGCGGCATCTTCCTGTGGATCAAGCTGCCCGATGTCGTCGACACGGTGAAGCTCGGTCAGGTCGCGCTGGCCGAGGGCGTGGCGCTCAATCCCGGCCCCGAGTGGTCGACCGACAAGGCGCGCGCGAAGTGCCGCCTGCGCCTGTGCTTCGCCAACCCCGACCACGACACGATCCGCGCCGGCGTCGCCAAGCTGGCGGAGATCTGCCAGCGCGAGTTCGGCGTGCCGCTGCGCAGCGCCAACATCGAGGCGGCCAGGAACTGACCGGCTGTCGATGCTTTTTTGGTCTTACCTTCCCCCGGAGGGGGAAGGTGCCCGAAGGGCGGATGGGGGATGTCAAAGACGAACGTAGGAGTCCGTCTTCAACATCCCCCTTCCGTCGCTGCGCGCCACCTTGCCCCTCCGGGGGAAGGTAAATCAGAAGTCCCTGTCTGATATCTCCGCCGTAGCGGCGGGCAAAAGCCCTGAGCCACAAGCATCGGAGGCTCTGATTCGCCGCCCGTAGCTGCGGAAATAGGAGGTGGCGAAGTTTTTCGGTACACCTGCTCTAATCTTTCTGACTGGAGCCTCCGCATGTCCCGCGACCGCACTCTCCCCACTGACTTCTGGACTTGGGAGGCCGTCATCGACTGCTCGATGACGGCGCGCCTGCTGTTTCTCGGCCTGTGGACCTTCGCCGACGATCATGGCGTACAGCCGCTGCGGCCGCGCACCATCCGCATGCAGGTGTTTCCCGGTGACGCGATCGATGAGAACGCGGTGCGCGCGCTGATCGAGGAACTCGTGGCGCGCGGGCTGGTGCGCATCTTCACGGTCGAGGGACAGGACTACTTGTCGGTGATCCACTGGGAGCAGATTCAGCGAGTCAGTCGCCGCGCGCGGCACCGCTATCCGGCGGACCCCGCCAAACCCGTGCCGGTCGAGCCCGTGGCGCCGTCGCCATCGTCACCCGCCGCACCACGCGCGACCGAAGCCATCGGGGTGCCGTCGTATTGGCGCAAGGCGATCAGGCGGCGCCTGCGCAAGGTCTGGCCGGGTGGGCCGCCGGCCGACACTGACCCCTGGATCGCGCAATGGCTGATCGAAGGCCACGACCTGCAGCGCGACGTGCTGCCGGCGATCGACGCGGTTTGCCAAGCCGCCGCCGATGGCGCCCCGCCATCTGGATTGCACGCCGTCGCGGCTCACCTCGAGTCCCATTCCCTCGCCGGGAACACGAACGGGGATGCCAAGGCCGAACGCCTCCGTCACTGACGTAGCGCTATCGCCCCCGCCGTTCGAGGAATTCACGCAACACCCGGGCGCAGTGCGGGCCGTGCGAATGGGCCAGCCCGTGGCGCGCGCCGGCGATCACTTGCAACGCGCTGCCCGGCACAGCGCGCAGCCGCTCGACCTGCTGCTCGACCGTGACGAACGGGCTGTCGTCGGGTGCCAGGATCAGCATCGGCAGGCGGATCGACGGCAGCGCCGCGGTCAGGTCGGCGCCGACCAGCATGTCGACCAGGTCGGCGCAAGCATGCGGCGCCGACTTGCGTTGTACGTCGTGGAACCAGCGCCACATCGGCTCCGACACGCCGCCGGGATGAAAGCGCAGCGGCATCAGCGTTTCCGACCACGTCTCCATGCCCAGCCGCTCGACGTCGTCCCGCAAAGCCTTCGACCGCTGGATCGCGCCGCCACGATGCGCGGCCGAAACGGTGGTGATGCTCGCCAACCGGTTCGCGTGGTGCGCCGCCATGTGGATACCCACCGTGCCACCGGTCGACTCGCCGACGAAATGCACGCGCTCGACGCCCACCGCCTTCATGACGTCGAGCACGTCCCGGGCGATCAGCTCGATCGTCCACGGCGCGCCCTTGGCCGGCACAAAGGACCGGCCGAAGCCGCGCAAATCGGTGCGCACGATGCGATAGCGATCGGCCAGCGCCGGCAACCACGTGACCCAGATGTCGGAGTCGATCGCCAGGCCGTTGAGGAAGAGGATCGTCTCCTTCGGCGCCACCCAGGGCGGGACGATGTCGCAGACATCGTAGTAGAGGTCGCCTTCCGGCCGCTTCAGCATGCTCATGCGATCGCCTCGATCATGCGCTTGATCAGCGCCGCGTCGGGCAGCGCGCCGCTACCGCCAAGCGCGTTGTCGCGCATATGCCCCGGGTTCGCCGTGCCGGGGATGGCGCAGGTCACCGCCGGATGCGCGAGCACGAATTTCAGCAGGATCTGCGACCAGCTCGTGCAGCCGATCGACGCCGCCCAGTCGGGCAGCGCGCGGCCCTGCAGGCGGCGCGCCAGGCCGCCGCCGCCCAACGGCCGGTTGACCAGCACGGCGATGCCGAGCTCCGCGGCGAGCGGCAGCAGCCGACGCTCGGCGGCGCGGTCATCGAGCGCGTAATCGAGTTGCACGAAATCCGGCGTCGCCGCGCGCATCACCGCCTCGAGGTCGTCGTGCGCCGAGGGCGTGTAATGCGTGATGCCGAGATAGCGCACGCGTCCCTCGGCCTTCCAGGCCCGCAGCGTCTCCAGATGGGTACGCCAGTCCACGAGGTTGTGAACCTGGATCAGATCGATGGTGGGACCACTCTTCATCAGCGTCATCGACCGGCGCATCTCGTCGATCCCGGCCTCGCGGCCGCGCGTCCAGACCTTGGTGGCGATGAAAGCCTTGGGCCGCCAGCCCCGCGCCGCCAGAAGGTCGCCGGTCACGGCCTCGGCGCGGCCGTACATCGGCGACGAATCGACCACCGAGCCGCCGGCCTCGAACAGCGCCTCCAGAACCTGGCCCAGCGGGGCCCGCGAGGCCGCGTCAGCGCCAACATCGAAGCCGCGCCAGGTGCCCAGGCCGATCACCGGCAGGGCCTCGCCGGTCGAGGGGATAGGTCGTGTCAGCATGGTCATGCTCTCTGTGTAACATAGTGTTACGCAAGGCCCCCGCCTCGTGCTTGCCAACGAAACCGGCGCGTAGCAAACAGAACTGGGGAGTTCTGGTTTTTGCTTGGGACGACGATGGCGACAGGGTCCGAGGAACGTTGGCGCGGCTTGCGCCGGCGCCGGTTGATCGACGCCGCGGCCCGCGTGTTCGCCGCGCGTGGCTTCGAGGCGGCGTCGATGGACGACATCGCGCGCGAGGCCGGCGCCGGCAAGCCCACGCTGTACCGCTACTTCGCCGGCAAGGACGCGCTGTTCGAGGCGGTGTTCATCGATGCGCTCGATACGCTGGAGGCTCGCCTCGATGTCGCCGAAGCGACCACCAGCGGCCATGCCGAGACGCTGCTAGCGATGCTCAGGCCCGTTGCCGCCATGTTCCGCGAGCACGTGGCCTCGCTGCGCGCGTTGAGCGATGCCGCCAGCGGCGCCGACCGCACGCGTCGGCGCATCCTGCGTCAGCGCCGCGGCCACATCGAAGTGCGGATCGCCGACGTGTTGGCACGCGCCCATGCCGCCGGCGCGCTGCGCATCGCCGATCCGAAACTCGCGGCGCGGCTGATCATCGGCATGGTGTGGAGTGGCACGACCGGCGCCGACTACGACGACGAGGACGTGGCGCGCGCCGTCACCGCCTTGTTCCTCGAGACCGACAAGGCCGGTCTGCGCCCACGACCGGTCGTCCGCATACCATCAGTCAACGACGCCGCCGGCGCTCGGGGAGCCGCCAGATGAACCGCGCCGTCGTCATGACTTTCTCGGCCGTGGCGGTCCTCGCCGCCGGCGCAGGCGTCTGGTTCTTCAAGCCGGGCTGGATCGGCATGGCGCCGGGCCAGACCGCTCAAGGCAAAGCCGCCCAGGGCCAGGCCGCGGGTGGCGCTCCTGGCGGCGCCCAGCCGCGCGGCGGTCAGGCCGTTGCGGTCGAAGTCGCTCCCGTGGTGCGCAAGGCCATGCCGCAACTGATCGACGCCGTCGGCACGGTCCAGCCGATCGCCTCGATCGCCATCAAGGCCCGCCTCGACAGCCAGGTGATACAGGTTCATGTCGCCGAGGGCGCGCGTGTCACGGAGGGTGACCTGCTGTTCACCCTCGACTCGCGCCAGCTGCGCGCCCAGCGCGAGCAGATCACGGCGCAGATCGCCAAGGACATGGCGCAGATCGAGCAGGCCCGTCGCGACCTCGTGCGCGCCGAGGACCTGTCCGGCAAGGGTGTCACCAGCACGGTCCAGCGCGACACGGCGGCGACGGCGCTGAAGGCGTTCGAGGCGCAGCTCGCCTTCGACCGCGCGGCGCTGTCCAGCGTCGAGGCGCAGCTCACCTACACGGAGATCCGCGCGCCGGTGAGCGGCCGCATCGGCTCGATCGCCGCCAAGCCGGGCGCGGTCGTGCGCATGGCCGACACCCAGAGCCTCGCCGTCGTCAACCAGATGGATCCGATCTACATCGCCTTCTCGGTGCCGGCCCCGGCGCTCGTCGAGGTGCGCGCCGTGCTCGAGCGCGGTCCGGTCCGGGTCGAGGCCGGCTCGGGCGCCAACATGTCGGTGGGCGAGATCGCCTTCATCGAGAACACCATGGATCTCGCCACCGGCACGGTGACCGCCAAGGCGCGCATGACCAACGCCGCCGAGCGGCTGTGGCCCGGCGCCTTCGTGCCGGCGCGCATCGTGCTCGGCATCGACGCCAACGCCGTGACCATGCCGGCCTCGGCGCTGCAGATCGGCCAGGCTGGGCCGTTCGTCTATGTCGTACGCGAAGGGCGCGCCGTGGTCGTGCCGATCAAGGTCGCGCGCACCATCGGCGAGGAAGTCGTTGTCGCCTCCGGCCTGAACGGCGGCGAGCAGGTCGTCACCAGCGGCCAGCTGCGTCTCGCCGACGGCGTGCCGGTGTCGATCAGCGCGCCGCGCCCACCGGGCGGCGGCAAGCCCACCGCCGGCAAGCCGCCGGCCGAGGCGAAGAATTGAGTGGAGTAATACCTTCCCCCGCTGGCGGGGGAAGGTGGCGCGAAGCGCCGGATGGGGGTGGCTGGTGCGACGGCTCCAGCCGCTGTGACTGGCCGCTATGCCGGCACCCCCATCCGCCCTTCGGGCACCTTCCCCCGCAAAGCGGGGGAAGGTAGGGAAGTCAGGGAGACGACGACATGATCTCGCATGTCTGCATCCGACGGCCGGTGATGACCATCCTGATGATGGTCTCCTTCCTCGCCGCCGGCATGTTCGGCTACGGCCAGCTTCCCGTGGCCGCCATTCCGCGCGTCGACTTCCCGACCATCCAGGTCCAGGCGACGCTGCCCGGTGCCAGCCCCGAGACCATGGCCTCCTCGGTCGCCGGTATCCTCGAGCGGCAGTTCTCGACCATCGCCGGTGTGACGACGATGACGTCGGTGTCGACCGTCGACAACACCTCGATCACCCTGCAGTTCGACCTCGACCGCAACATCGACGGCGCCGCGCTCGACGTGCAGACGGCCATCGGCTCCGCCCTGCGGCGGTTGCCGGCGGACATGACGACGCCACCCAGCTTCCGCAAGGTCAACCCCGCCGACTTCGCCATCGTCTTCCTGGCGCTGCGCTCGCCCAACGCGCGGCTCTCCGACATCGACGCCTTCGCCCAGTCGAGCATCCTGCCGCGCATCTCCACCCTGCCCGGCGTCGCCCAGGTGCTGGTGTTCGGCAGCCAGAAATACGCCGTGCGCGTGCGCGCCGACCTCGATCAGCTCGCCGCGCGCGGGCTCAGCCTGTCCGACCTGCAGGCGGCGCTGGCCACCGCCAACTCCAACCGGCCGCTGGGCACCGTGCCGCAGGGCGGCCGCAACGCCATCCTCGACGCCACCGGCCCGGTGTCGCGCGCCGCGCAGTACATGCCGATCATCGTGGCCTGGCAGAACGGCGCGCCGGTGCGCATCGCCGACGTCGCCACCGCCATCGACAGCGTCGAGAATACCCGCGTCGCCAGCTGGCTCGATGGCGAGCGCGCCATCGTGCTGGGCATCTATCGCCAGCCCGACGCCAACACCGTCGAGGTCGTCGACCGCGTGCGCGCCATGCTGCCGCTGATCCAGGCCGAGCTGCCGCGCGATATCGAGGTCAGGGTGCTCAACGATCGCTCGCGCTCGATCCGCGACTCGATTCACGACGTGCAGGAGACGCTGGCGATCGCCGTCGTGCTGGTCGTGATCGTGATCTATTTCTTCCTGCGCAGCTTCCGCGCCACGCTGATCCCCGCTTTGGCGCTGCCGATCTCGCTGATCGGCACCTTCGGCGGCATGCATCTGCTGGGCTATTCGATCAACAACATCTCGCTGCTGGCGCTGACCTTGGCGGTCGGCTTCGTCGTCGACGACGCCATCGTCATGCTCGAGAACATCATGCGCCACATCGAGGAGGGCATGGATCCCAAGGAGGCCGCCTTCGTCGGCTCGAAGGAAGTCGGCTTCACCATCGTGTCGATGACCATCTCGCTGGTCGCGGTGTTCATCCCGGTGCTGTTCATGGGCGGCGTGGTCGGCCGCATGTTCGCCGAGTTCGGCATGGTGATCTCGATGGCCATCCTGATCTCCGGCGTCGTCTCGCTCACGCTCACGCCGATGCTGTGCGCGCGCATGCTCAAGCCGATCGACCACCAGGCGCGCCCGCCATTGCCGCTGCGGCTGTTCGAGGCCGGCTTCAATGGGTTGACCCGCGTCTACGGCCACGCCGTGCGCTGGACGATATCGCATTCCAAGCTGATGCTAACCGCGATCCTGGGCACGTTCGTGCTGACGGTCGTGCTCTTCCAGACCATCCCCAAGGGCTTCTTCCCGCAGGAGGATATCGGCCTGCTGACCGCCTCGACCGTCGGCCCCGACGACGCCTCCTTCGCCGCCATGGTCGAGCGGCAGGCGCGGCTGGCCGAGATCGTCAAAGCCGATCCCGACGTGGTCTCGGTGATGTCGACGGTGGGCGGCGGCAACGCCGCCGCCACGCAGAACTCCGGCCGCCTGTTCATCACCTTGCGCGACAAGCCGGCGCGCAAAGCCGGCGCCGGCGAGGTCATCACCCGCCTGCGCCGCACGACTTCGCAGGTTCCCGGCATCTCGGTCTTCTACCAGCCGGTGCAGTCGATCATCCTCGGCACGACGCAGTCGCGCGCGCTCTACCAGTTCACCATGCAGTCGCCCGACCTCGCGGCGCTGCAGACCTGGGCGCCCCGGATCGAGGGCCGCATGCGGTCGATCCCGGGCATCGTCGACGTCAACTCCGACCTCCAGATGCGCGCGCGCGCCGCCGTCATCGACATCGACCGCGACGCCGCGTCACGGCTCAACCTCACGGTCGACCAGATCCGCAACGTCGTCTACTCGGCCTTCGGCACGCGGCAGATCTCGACCATCTACACCTCGCAGGACACCTATCAGGTGATCCTCGAGGCCGATCCGAAATACGCCGACACCTCGGAGATGCTGCGACGGCTGACCGTGCGCACGCCCTCGGGCGGCGTGGTGCCGCTCGACACCGTGGCAAACCTGTCGGAAAGGCCCACGGCGCTCACCGTGTCGCATCTGGCGCAGCTGCCCTCGGTCACCGTCTCGTTCAACCTGTTGCCGGGCAACTCGCTCGGCAACGCGGTGGCGGCCGTGCAGGCGGCGGCGCGCGAGATCGGCATGCCGGCGACCATCACCACCAGCTTCCAGGGCAGCGCCCAGGTCTTCCAGCAGGCCGTGGCCAACCAGGGCCTGCTGCTCTTCGCCGCCGTGCTGGTGATCTACATCGTGCTGGGCGTGCTCTATGAGAGCTTCATCCACCCGCTGACCATCCTCTCGGGCCTGCCCTCGGCCGGCATCGGCGCGCTGATCACGCTGCAGCTGGCCGGCATGGACCTCTCGGTGATCGCCATGATCGGCGTGGTGATGCTGATCGGCATCGTCAAGAAGAACGCCATCATGATGGTCGACTTCGCCATCGAGCGCCGCGCCCAGGGCGTCGAGGCGAAGGAGGCGATGATCGAGGCCGCCGTGCTGCGCTTTCGGCCGATCATGATGACCACGCTCTGCGCCATCCTGGGCGCGCTGCCCATCGCCATGGCGCTGGGCGCCGGCGCCGAGCTGCGCCAGCCGTTGGGCGTCGCGGTGGTCGGCGGCCTGGTGGTGTCGCAGCTGCTGACGCTCTTCATCACGCCCACGGTCTACCTGGCCTTCGAAGACCTCGGCGCCTGGTTCCGCAGCCGCCGTGCCAAGCCGGGCGCCGCCGAGCCGCCGGTGCGCCACGCCGCGGAGTAGTCCCCATCCCGCTTCGCGCGACGCCCGCGAATGCGATAGCTTTGCGCCGTGCGTAACGGTCAGGCGGGGACAGTCAGAATGAGTGACGGGCAAGAGCGTCCGGTGGCGCTGGTCAGTGGCGCCACACGCGGGCTAGGGCTGGGCATCGCCAAGGCCCTGGGCGAGGCTGGCTGCATCGTGCACGTCACCGGGCGCAGCAGAGAGGGCGCCACGACCGAAGACCTGCCCGGCTCGGTCGAGGCGGCGGCGGCGGCGGTCAGTGCCGCAGGCGCGGCCGCCGGCGGCGGCGGCGGCCATAGCAAACCATGCGATCATCGCGACGAGGCGCAGGTCGAGGCCCTGATGGCCTCGATCGCGCGCGAGCATGGCCGCATCGACATCCTCGTCAACAATGCCTGGGGCGGCTACGAACAGCATCCTGGCGCCGCCTTCGCGGCCCCGTTCCTCCGCCAATCATCCGACAATTGGGTCAGGATGTTCGACGGCGGGCTGAAAGCGACCTTCCTGACCACGCGCCACGCGCTGCCGCTGATGACCGGGCCGAAGACCGCCGATCGTCCCAGGCTGATCGTCAACACCGTGGCCTGGGCCTTCGACGAGTATCTCGGCAACCTCTACTACGATGTCGCCAAGGCGGCCTCGATCCGCATGGTCTACGGCCTGGCGCGCGAGCTGGCCGGCGCCGAGGTCGCCTGCGTGGCGCTGGCGCCCGGCTTCGTGCGCACCGAGCGCGTCGCGCACGCGCTGGCCGACGATCCGGAAACCTTGGCCAAGCTCGAGTCGCCCGACTATGCCGGTCGCGCCGTGGTGGCATTGGCGGCCGATCCCGATGTGATGGAACGCAGCGGCCGCCTGTTCACCGTCGGCGACCTCGCCCGCGACTACGCTTTCACCGACACCGACGGCCGGCAACCACCACCCTTCCGGTTGGAGTAACGAGGGCCTTGCCTTACCTTCCCCCGGAGGGGAAAGGAAAAAACAAGCAGGGGGAAACGTCATGAGCCGAATCAACCGCCGCGCCCTTCTCGCCTCGACCGCCGCACTGCTCGCCGCGCCCTCGATCGCCCGCGCGCAGGCTTGGCCGAGCGGCCAAGTGCGCATCGTCGTCGGCTTCCCGCCGGGTGGCGCCGCCGACATCGTGGCCCGCCTCGCCGCGACGCGGCTGACCGAGACCTGGAAGGTCCAGGTCGTGGTCGACAACAAGCCGGGCGCCGGCGGCAACCTCGCCGGTCTCGAGGTCTCGCGTACGCCGCCCGACGGCGCCAATTTCCTCATCACCTCGAGCTCGGCGGCGGTGAGCAAGCTGCTCTACAAGACCATGGCCTACGATCCGTTCATCGACCTCGCGCCGGTGACGATGGCGGTCTCGATCCCCAACGTGATGGTCGTTCCGGCCGCCTCGCCCGACAAGTCGATCGCCGACTTCATCGCCCGCGCCAAGGCCAACCCGGGCAAGCTGAACTTCGGTTCGGCCGGGATCGGCTCGTCGATCCATCTCTCGGGCGAGCTGTTCAAGCACCTCGCCAAGATCGACATCACCCATGTGCCCTATCGTGGCGCGGCGCCGGCCATGAACGACTTGATCGGCGGTCGCCTCGACGTGATCTTCGACACCATCACCGTCTCGACGCCGCATCTGCGCGCCGGCACGACGCGGGCGCTCGGCGTCACCTCGGCCACGCCGATTCCGACCCTGCCGGACGCGCCGCCGATCGGCACGGTGGTCCCGGGCTATGTCGCGCTGTCGTGGTTCGCCTTCTACGCCGCGGCCAAGACGCCCGATCCCATCCTCGCCAAGGCGGCGCAGGACATCGAGGCGGCTTTGCGCCACGAAACGGTGATCACCAAGCTCACCGAGCTGGGCGCCACCGTGGTCGGCGGCGCCCCCCAGACCTTGGCCGCCGCGATGGTCGCCGAGGAAAAGCTCTGGGCGCCGGTCATCGAAGCCGCCGGGATCAAGCATTCACAGTAGGGGAAACGCTCATGGCCAAGTTCAAGATCGTCACACAGGCGCTGGCCGCGCCGGTGGACCATTCCTACGAGATGGAGGCGCTCGCCTCGATCGGCGCGGAGATCGTCGAGGTCTCCGCCAGCAGCGAGAACGCCTTCATCGCCGCCGCGCATGACGCCGACGCGATCTACGCCAAGAGCCGGCTGACCAAGCAGGTGATCGACTCGCTGGAGCGCTGCAAGGTGATCTCGCTGGGCAGCGTCGGCGTCGACTCCGTCGACGTCGCCGCGGCGACGGCCCGGAACATCCCGGTCACCAACGTGCCCGATACCTTCATCGAGGAAGTCGCCGACCACACCATGACCATGATGCTGGCCACCTGGCGCCGGCTGGTGGTGCAGGACCGCCTGGCGCGCGACGGCAACTGGTCGAAGGGTCGGCCGATGCTCTACGAGTTCCCGCGCCTGATGGGCCAGACCTTGGGCTTCATCGCCTTCGGCCACGTCGCGCGCGCGGTCGCCACGCGCGCGCGGGCCTTCGGCTTCCGCATGCTGGCCTATGATCCCTATGTCGAGGAGCTGGTGATGAGCCAGTACGGCGTCGAGCCGTGCAGCTACGACGAGGTGCTGGCGCAGTCCGACATCGTCTCGATGCACGCGCCGTCGACCACCGACGCGCGCAAGATGTTCGGCGAGAAGCAGTTCCGCGCCATGAAGAAGACGGCGCTGTTCATCAACACCGGCCGCGGCGCCACCGTCGACGAGGCGGCGATGATCCGCGCCCTGCAGGAGGGCTGGATCGCCGGCGCCGGTCTCGACGTGCTGGAGGTCGAGCCACCGAAGCTCGACAACCCGATCCTCAAGATGGACAACGTGATCGTCACCGCGCACGTCGCCTCGGCCTCCTCGCGCTTCGATCCGGCGCGCCGCCGCCGCGTCGGCCACGAGCTCGCCTCCGTGCTCTCCGGCCGCTGGCCGCGCGCCTGCGTCAACCCCTCGGTGCTGGAGAAGAGCGGCCTGATCCGCTGGCAGCCCTATTCGATGGAGCGCGGCCCGGGCAACTGACCTCGCCGTCGTCCTGAGCGGCAGCGAAGGAACTCGCGGTAGAGCGAGCGGCCACAGCGTTGTTGCGTGGCCGCACTACCGCTGGATCCTTCGCTTCGCTCAGGATGACATCGATGTCGACTAATCGATCACCGCATCGGCGCGGGCGAGGATCAGCGACGGGATGGTGATTCCCAGACGCCGCGCCGTCTTCATGTTGAGCACAAGCTCGAAATGCGTGGGCTGGACGATCGGCAGATCGCCGGCCCGCGCGCCTTTGAGGATACGGTCGACATAGGCGGCCGCCTGTCGGTTCATCGCGGCGAAGCTCGGCCCGTGCGAGATCAATCCGCCCTCCTCCGGGTACTCGCGACGGAAGTACAGCGCCACGAACGGTCGCCGTTCGATGGCGGCGAGCAACGCGGCCCGGTCGCCTCGTTGCTCACTGTAGCCACCGGGCGCACAGATCAGCGCCTCGATGTTCTGCGCCGCCGCCTGCGCCAACGATGCGTCGAATTCGCTCGGATTCTGCGTATCGATGAAGGCGATGCTGACGCCCAGGCGTTGCGAGGCCTCCTGCATCTGCCTGAAGAAAATGGGCTCGGGCGGCAGGCGGCTGTTGGCCATGAAGCCGATGCGTCGCGCCTTGGGCACCAGCTCGGTCATCAGCTGGACCTGCTTGGCCGCGAACTCGGTGCCCAGGAACGAGTTGCCCGTCACGTTGCCACCCGGGCGCGCCAGGCTCTGCGCCAGCCCGCTGCCCACGGCATCGCCGCTCGACAGCACGACAATCGGCACCGTCGAGGTCACCCCTTTTGCCGCCAGCGCCGATGACGTCGTCGACGCCACGATGATCTCGACATCGGCCTGCACCAGTTCGGTCGCCAGGGCCGGCAGTCGATCGAACCGTCCTTCGGCGAAACGCCGAGTGAACCTCGCCGTTTGCCCGTCGACATAGCCAAGCTTCGTCAGTTCGCCTTCGATCGGCTGGCGCACGCCAAGATCGGATTGCGGAAACAGGAAGCCTATTCGCCGCTGGGCGGCCGGCTGCGCTATGGCGGCGACTGACGCCGACGCCAGCAATGGTGCGAATAGCAGCGTCCGACGCTTCATTCTCGCCCCCGCCCACAAACGCCTCAACAGACGCGGTAGCGCTCGATCTGCCCTCGATCAAGCGTGACGCCGAGCCCCGGCCCGTCGGGCAGGATCAGGTGGCCGGCGTCGAGCTTGATCGGGCTCGCCAGCAGGTCGGTGCGCAGCGCGTTGGCACTCATGTCGTACTCGATCAAGGTCGGGTACGGGATGTTGTCGGTGTGCGGCGAAGACGGCAGCGAGGCCACGAAATGGCAGGCGGCCGTCAGGCCCAGCGCGCCGCCCCAGACATGCGGTGAGACCCTGAGGTTGCTCGACTGCGCCAGGAAGGCGACGCGCTTGGCCTCGGTCAGGCCGCCTACGGTGGGAATCGCCGGCTGCACAATGTCGAGGCAGCGCCCGTCGATCAGCTGCTTGAAATCGCGCACCGCATAATGCGCCTCGCCAGCGGCGATCGGCATCGGCGCCCGCGCGCGCAGCTCGGCGTAACCGCGCAGGTCCGAGGGCGGCAGCGGCTCCTCGACCCAGTGGATGTTGAAGGGCTCAATGGCGCGCATCGATTCCAGCGCCAGGTCGACGGTGTAGTTGCCGTTGATGTCGACGATTAGCAGGATGTCGTCGCCCAGCGCCGCGCGCGTTTGCTTGACGCGCGCCACGTCGTCCTTGGCGCCGCGGCCGATCTTGATCTTGATGCCGATATAGGGATGCGCCTTGACCTCGGCCAGCATGTGCTCGAGCTGGCGGTCGACGTCGCGGGAGAAGAAGCCGGTCGAGGCATAGACCGGCAGGCGCGTCGAGCGGCAGCCGCCGATCAGGTCGCAGACCCGCGTGTTGGTGGCGCGGCCGATGGCGTCGAACAGCGCCACGTTGATGCCGGCGAGGCAGGCGGTGAGCTGGTTCTGCACGCCCAGGTGATACAGGCGGTTGCGGAGCTCGGCCTCGATATGATCGAAGTCGTAGACGCTCTTGCCGGCGAAGAACGGTTCGACCATGCGGAAGTATTCGCGACTGACGAAGGGATTGCCGAACACCTCGCCGATGCCGGTGGCGCCGTCGCTGGTCTCGATCTCGATGATACCGCCGGGTCGGCGGTGGCCCATGCCGCGCGCCATGCCGAAGGCCTTCTCTGGCGGCAGCACGTGCTCGAGGCCGATGAAGCTCAGCTTGGCGATGGTCGGCATGGCTACTTGGTCCCGAACAGCCGGTCGCCGGCGTCACCCAGGCCCGGCATGATGTAGGCGTGGTCGTTGAGCTCGCGGTCGATCGCCGCGACGATCAGCGGCACGTCGGGATGCGCCTCGACGAAGGCCTTCACGCCCTCGGGCGCGGCCAGCACGCAGAGCATCTTGATCCAGCGCGCGCCGGCGCCCTTGAGCAGATCGACTGCGGCGATGGCGGAGTTGGCGGTCGCCAGCATCGGATCGCAGACCAGCACCAGCCGTTCGCCCAACGCCTCGGGCATCTTGAAATAGTACTCGACGGCGGCCTTGGTCTCGGGATCGCGGTACAGGCCGATGTGGCCAACGCGCGCGCCAGGCACGAGATCGAGGATGCCGTCGGCGAGACCCAGGCCGGCGCGCAGGATGGGCACCACCACCAGCTTCTTGCCGTCGATGAACGGCGCGTCCATCGCCTCCAGCGGCGTGTCGATGCGCTGCGTCGCGATCGGCAGGTCGCGCGTCACCTCGTAGCCCAGCAACAGCGCGATCTCGCGCAGCAGGCGGCGGAAGTTCGTCGTCGAGGTCTCCTTGTTGCGCATGATGCTGAGCTTGTGCCGCACCAGCGGATGGTCGACGACGGTGACGCTGCTGTTGTTGGCCATGAAGCTCCCCGACTATGACTTTACCTTCCTCCGGAGGGGGAAGGTGGCGCGCGAAGCGCGACGGATGGGGGATGTTTCAACGACATCGACATCCGTCTTCGACATCCCCCTTCCGCCCTTCGGGCACCTTCCCCCTCCGGGGGAAGGTAGACCAATCCTCAGAATACCGTGCCGTCGCTGTCGATGGCGATGGGCGGCGCGCCGCCGGGTCGCCGCTCGGCCGCGAGCCGGCGACCCGCAAGCCACGTGCCGCCCTCCAGCACCTTGACCAGCGGCAAGGTCTCGGCGTCGAGCCCGAGATGCAAGCGTACATGCGCGCCGATGCGGTCGAGCAGCGCCACGGTGAGCGCGCGCCACTCGACGATCACCGCGTCGCCCGGCGCCCAGGCGCGCTCGAGGACCTCGCGGCGCTTCACCCGCAGCGCGCCGCTGTCGATCAGCAAACCGCCGTTGCGATACTCCGGCAGGCCGGTCAGCGCGTCGAGGTCGACGACGCGGATGCCCGCCTCCTCGAGCGGCTCGACCAGCGAATAGGCCAGCCACTGCGAGAGCTTGTGGAACGGCACCAGCCCGTCGGAGCGGTCCTTGGCGCGCGCGGCGGGATGTTTCCAGACGTCGCCCAGCGCCACACCCTCGATATCGAGCCGCGACGGCCAGATCGGCGAGAAGGCGTCGAGCAATGTCGCAAAAATCAGGGCCGCTGGCAGCACGCCGTCCTTGGCCTGGGCGGCGAGATGATCGAACAGGTTGCCGAGCCGCGCGTCGGCGCCGAACAGGTCGGGTCGCGCAGCGACGACCCCGCCCACCGCGGCAATCAGTTCGGCGCGGCCGGCGAGACCGACCAGCGGATTGTGCGGGAAGACCTGGAACGCCATCGCCAGCGCCGGTGCGCCGAAGCGCTTCAGCGCGGCGGCGTCGGCGCGCAGCGGCTTGGCCGGATCGTTCGAGAAGCCGCCGCGGCGATAGAGGTCGAAGCTGGCGACCGCGAGCCCTTCCGATCGCGCGTAGCGCTCGCCGCTGTCGGGTTCGCGATAACCCCAGTCCGGCCCGGCGCCGGCGTCGAGCAGCACCGAGGTGATGGCCAGCTCGACGCGGATGCGCGCGCGCTCGGCGGCGTCGACCTTCAACGTCTTCGCCAGCGCCGCCCAGCGATCGCGGCCGCCGACCTCGAAGTGCCGCCAGCGCGCATGGAACGGCACGCGACGCGGATCGGGGAAGCGCTCGTGGATCACCGCCAGGGTCAGGCGGACGGCGGTCTCCAGTCCGTTGGGGTTGATCGAAAAATGCGGCGACTGGCCGTCCTCGACGTGGCGCAGCACCATCTCGGCGCGCTCGCGGATCGTCGCCGGCGTGCGCAGGCGGGCGATCGCCGACGCCGCCAGCGGCGAGATGTCCTGATTCACTCCGCCAGTCCCCTGCCCTTCGGCTTGGCGAGCTCGGCCTCGTCGGGCTTGGCGACGCTGAAATAGCCGGCGGCCTTCTTGGCATCCATCTCGACCTGCGCGTCGGGTGGGATCAGCTCAGGCGGGATCTCGACCTGCTCGCCGATCTCGATGCCCATCTCGCGCAGCGCGCCGGACTTCATGTTGCTCATCGAGGCGAACCGGTCGATGCGCGTGATGCCCAGCCAGTGGAAGACGTCGGGCATCAGCTGCTGGAAGCGCATGTCCTGCACGCCGGCGACGCATTCGGTGCGCGCGAAATACTGGGCCGCGCTGTCGCCACCGACCTGCCGCTTGCGCGCATTGTAGACCAGGAACTTGGTGACCTCGCCCAGCGCGCGGCCTTCCTTGCGATTGTAGACGACGAGGCCGACACCGCCCTGCTGTGCCTGCTCGACGCAGAGTTCCATGCCGTGCGCGAGGTAGGGCCGGCAGGTACAGATGTCCGAGCCGAAGACGTCGGAGCCGTTGCACTCGTCGTGGACGCGACAGGCGATCTTGGTGTCCGGCCGACCGAGCTTGGTGACGTCGCCGAAGAAGTACAGGGTCATGCCGCCGATCGGCGGCAGGAAGACCTTGATGTCGGAGCGCGTCACCAGCTCGGGATACATCCCGCCGGTCTGCTCGAAGAGCGCGCGGCGCAGATCGGTCTCGGCGATGCCGAAGCGCTGGGCGACGCCGGGCAGCCACCACACCGGCTCGATCGCCGCCTTGGTGACACGCACGTCGCCCGAGGCGAGCAGCACCTCGCCGTCGGGCTTCAGACGACCGGCTTCGATGGCGTCCTTGATCTCGGGCATGCCGACATGCGCCTTGGTGACGGCGATGGTCGGGCGGATGTCGAGGCCTTCAGCCAGGCGATCGGCGAAGACCTCGGCGACGAGATGACCCCACGGATCGAACGAGACGATCTTCGCCGGATCGCCCCATTGCGGGAACGGGCCGATCGGCACGGCTGGCGCGGTGTTGGTGAGGTCGGCGCGGTGGTTGGGATCGAGCGTATGCGCGGCGATCGCCAGCGCGCGGTAGATGCCGTAGGCGCCGGAATGCACGCCGATGGCGTTGCGGCGGCCGGGATGGGTGAGCGTGGCGATCACCGGCCCGCGCTCGGCCGCGGTCGCGGCGCCCCATTTCAGCGGCACGGGCTGAGCCGAGCCCGCCTGCGGATGCGAGGTCAGGCGGATATGGCGGCGGCTACCGGGCGCTTTGGGGGGCGTATCTGACAATGACATTCTTGGCTTTCCGTACCGGCTCGGGCCGGGAAAGCGGCGGAGCATAGCACCCTGTGGATAAACTTTGAAGGCGCCGGCGTGACGGTGCCGTGACTCGACATTGATGGGGACCGCCGGCGGTCTCGTCACCCGCGCTTCAGGCCGGCATGGAACAGGCGCAAGAGGTCGGTGACGTCGTAGACTGGCAGGCCGAGATCGCGTCGCAGCGCCGGCGCATAGGGCGGCAGGTTGGTGCATTCCAGCACAACGGCGCCGACATCGGGGTGACGGGCCACCAAGCGGCGGCCGGCCAGCAGCGTCTCGCGCTCGACCTCGTCGCGATCCAGCTCGGTGCCGTTGGCGAGGAAGGTGCGGGCGAACGAGCCGTTGGGCGGCATGCCCTCGACCGGCGTGTCGCGCGAGGCGTCGACGGCGGCGAGATGCGCGGCGGTAAGGTTCTCGCGGCTGGCGGTGATCACGCCCACGCGGCGGCCACCCGGCAGGGTACGCGCGATCATCGGCACCAGCATCAGCGCCGAGGTCGCCACTGGCACCGGCGAGACCATCGACAGCGCCTGCTGGAACAGCGCCAAGAATCCGCAGCTGGTCGAGATGCCGATCGCGCCCTTCTCGGCCAGCGCCTTGGCGTTGGCCGCCAGCACCGTGCGGATGCGCGGCCGATCCGGCGACGCGGCGACGGCGTCGCTGGGTCCGAGGCCTTCGAGCTTCTGGTAGATCACCGGAAACGGAAACGTCTCGGGATTGCCGATATCGCCGACGATCCGCGGGAAGCGCGTGTCGAGCATCAGGATGCCCAATGGGCGATCGGCTGCCAATGCGGCCCCCTTCGTTACACACATCTGTCGCGCCGCGCTGGCGAAACGCGTTGGGCGCAAAGGGTCGTCCAACTGCGGCGAAGTTAAGGCATCTTGCCCGCCGCGCGCTGCAAGGTATTTCGTGTACGCTAGAAAGTCAGGCGCCGCCATCCGCGCGCGCGGTCGACGTTCAGAGCGCCGTGATGGCTGCGCGCAGGTGCGCCTCGCACGTCGCGAGCGCGACCAGGCTGTTGGCCATGGCGGCCGTGTCATCCCGCATGAAATGGCTGTGGCAATCGCCGAACAGCTCAGCCTGCCGCCCCTTCAGCGCGGCGATGCCCGGCGCGAAGGCCGCGAAGAACGCCTGGAAGTGCAGCGCGCGCTTGGCGCCCAGCGGCAGCGCGAAGAAACGGAGGTGCCCCGCCTGGGCCTCGCTCAGAGCGCGGTCTCGCATCAGCCGCGCGACGTCACGAATCGCCCGCTCGCCTTCGATCCAGCCACGCTCGGCCGCAACCACCTCACTCTGCCGGTACAGATCCTGGAACCAGGCGACGGCCTCCTGACGAATGCAGTCGGTGGAAGGCGTCCGCACGCGCCGTGGCGCGCACCACGCGCGAAATGCGCCGCGCCGATAGGCGATGCTGGATGCCCGCCACGACTCGGCGAACAGAGCGCGCGACAGCGAGGCGCCGGCAAAGCCGGCCGGGTCGTGGACCCGTACATTCATCGCGTCGATCGCGCTGACGAGGACGTAGTGGTCGACGCCACCACCTCTGGGGCGAGCCGGGTTGTAGTGCAGCAGGCTCATATCGAGCGGGCCGGCGGCCACCGGACCCGACGACAGGCGTGCGGTCAGCCAGTCGAAGGGCGGCGCGCCGCCATCGTCCTGCGCGCGCTCCTCGAAGGCGAAGCCGAGAATCTCCAGGGCGCGCGAGATTCCGCGATCCGGTAGGCCGGCCGGGCCGCTGAAGAAAGGCAGGCCGCCCTCCGGGATGCAGGCGCCGAGGCCCACACCCGATAGGACCTCGATCTCCGCCGGCTGGGTCGGAAAGCCGCTGGCGCCCAGCAACATCGCGGCCGAGTTGGCGTAGCAGTACCAGTAGCTATCGAAGAACGGGATGTGTCTGTCCATGCCCTGAGACTAACGGCACCGAAACAGCCGCGCTTGATCGCGCTTGCGCCGTCAGCCCATCGGCCACGGCCGTTGCGTCGGGCGATGGCATTCGTACCAGCGCGAGAGCCGCAGCACGCCGATGTCGTCGAAGCGCTTGCCGACGATCTGCAGGCCGATGGGCAAGTCATCGGCGGTGTACCCGGCGTTGATCGACGAGGCCGGCTGCTCGCCCATGTTCCACGGCACGGTGAAGCCGATGTGCTCCAGCGGCCGCGATGAGTCGTTGGTCGGGCACGGCAGCTCGGCGGCATAGGCCGGGATCGGCGCCGTGGGCGAGAGGATGTAGTCGACCGGCTGCGTCGCCGCCGTCGCCAGCCGGCGCATCTCCATCAGGCAGCCCAGCCCGCGGATGACATCGACCGACGACAGGCCGACCGCCTTGCGCGCCCAGGCGCCGATGAACGGCAGGATCGTGGCGCGCTTCTCGGGCGTGAGCTTGACGATGTCGGCCCAGGATCGCGCGCGCCAGAAATTGTCGAGGCCGTCGAAGATCTCTCGGGAGATGAAGCCCCGCATCGGCACGATGGTGGCGCCGGCGCTCTCGAACAGCCGCGCCGCCGCCTCGATGGCCGCCTTGACCGCAGGCTCGACCGGCAGGCCGAAGCCGGCATCAAGCTGCAGGCCGAGCTTTAGCCCCTTGCGGTCGCGGTCGAGATCCATCCAGGCGATATCGGCGGGCGGCAGGCTCATGTGGTCGCGCGCGTCGGGCCGCGACAGCACGCTCATCAGCAACGCCGAGTCACCGACTGTGCGCGTCATCGGACCGACGACGCGACCGAGATAGGGCGGGTCGACCGGCACGCGGCCGAGGCTGGGCTTGAGGGTGAAGATACCGTTCCAGCTCGCCGGCAGACGCACGGAGCCGCCGATATCGGTGCCCAGATGCAGCGGGCCATAGCCGGCCGCCGCCGCGGCGCCCGCGCCGGCGCTCGAGCCGCCGGGGTTCTTCGCCAGGTTCCAGGGATTGCGCGTCAGGGGATGAAAGCTGGAGAGGCCCGAGGACAGCATGCCGTAATCGGGCATGGTGGTCTTGCCGAGGATCACCGCGCCAGCCTCGCGCACCCGCGCCGCCGGTGGCGCGTCTTCGGTGGCCGGCGTCAGATCGCTCGCCGCCGTGCCCAGCGGCACCGGCACGCCTTTGGTGGCGATGTTCTCCTTGATGGTGATCGGCACGCCGTCGAGCGCGCCTTGCGGCGTGCCCGCCTTCCAGCGCGCCTCAGCGGCCCGCGCCTGCGCCCGCGCGCCGTCGGGATCGAAGGCGTACATGGCCTTGAGCGCCGGTTCCCGGGCCTCGATGCGTGCGATCACCGCGTCGGTGACCTCTACGGGCGACAACGTTCGGGCCTTATAGGCGTCGAGCAGCACGAGGGCGGTCAGATCAGGTAGTGCGGTCATCGCGCCATCCTAGGGCACGCGCAGGAACACCGCATAGGGATAGGTGCGCCAGCCGACGAGATCGGTGTGACGCACGCCGATGGGCCGATCGGTCGGTCCGACCCAGCGGTCGAAGCGATAGCGCGGCGCGAGCTCGTCGCGATAGGCGTCGACGAGGAAGCTGGGCAACACGACGGCGGCATAGCGACCATCGAGCACGGCCTGGTCGCTGGCCGCGAGGATCTCGGCGTACCAGCGCTCACCCCGGAGATAGCTGAGATCGTTGGTGGCGAAGGACTCCGCACCCGTCACCGCATCGACCCAGTAGCCATCGCCTGGCAGGAACAACGGCCGCGGCAGCGCGCGCAGCTCACCGCGAATGGCCGCGACATCGGCGGCGCCGGTCGCTGGCGGCAGGAAGGCGCGCGGGTCATAGGCCAGCAAGGCGAGCTGCGCCATCATCAGCGCCGGCACGTGGACATGACCCAGCCTGCTACGCGACACGGCGGCCAGGCGCGGCGCCAGACGATGAGCGGCGACCGCCAAGGCGAGCGACACGCCCGCCATCGCCGCGATCAACGCGTTGACGTGCCCGCCCTGGTGCAGGCGGCCAAGCCACGACGACGCCAGCAGGGCCGCGACGAGGAAAACAACCAGCGCCTCCTGCGACGACGCACGCTCGGTAGCGCGTCTTGGCCACAGCACGACCGCCGCCACGACGAGCAAGGCCGGCCACACCGGCCGCAGATCCGACAGCGGAAAGCCGCCCAGCGCCGACCAACGCCACGGCACGGCCAGTGGAATGCGGATGACATAGGTGGCGAACCATCCATCGGTCGACAGGGTCAGCCAGGCTCCCAGTCCGAGGCCCACGGCCGCGGTCACCCCGACCAGCGGCAGAAGCAGGTCGCGGCGATAGAGCATGGTCCAGATGCCGGCGGCCACGACGACGATCAGCATGTTCTGCTTGGTGAAGACGGTCGCCACCAGCAACAGCCCGGCGATACCGGCGCCGCGCCAACTGGCCATGCGCGACAACGCGATGGCGGCCGCCAGCGCCAGCGCCGTCGCCGGGCCGTCGACCAAGCCGACGATGGCGCGCCCCTGTGCGATGGCGAATGTCGCGGCGTAGAGGCCGGCAGCCAGCACGCCGTGCCGCCAATCGCCGGTGAGCCGACGCGCGAGATCGAACAGGCAGGCCATCGCGCCGACCAGCGCCAGCGCCGAGACGATGCGCGCCGCCGTCAGGTCGAGGCCGACGACGCCACCGACCGCCGCTGTCGCCCACCAGAATCCCGGCGCATAGAGCAGCGGCGTGAACAGCACATCCGGAGGGCCATAGACCGGCGCCCCCTGATGCCAGCGCCGCGCGTGGTCGAGCAGCGCCGCCTCGAAGCCGTGCAGCTCCGCGCCATAGGGCAACTGCCGAACTACGATCCACGCCAGCATGGCGATGGCCAGCAGCGGCAGGGCGACGAACGCCACGCCCTCGAGCCAGCGGCGCCAGATCGGCATGCGCTATGTCGTTTCGCCTTCTCCCCGCGAAGGCGGAGAGAAGGTGCCCGAAGGGCGGATGAGGGGCTTCGCGCCGCCTCGATAACCACCGCTGAAGTCGTTGCGCGAAAGCCCCTCATCCGCCTCGCTGTCGCTGGGCACGCTTTCCCTCGGGGCCGTCCGCGGCCCCTGACCTTCGCGGGGAGAAGGACTCATTGCACGAACTCCTCGGCCTCGCCGCCCATCTCCAGCAGGAAGGCCTGCAACTCGCCCGAGGCGCTGGCCAGCCGCGCATCGTCGGTGCCGCGCAGCACGAGCTGCACGCTGGGCCGGCCGTTGCGGAAGCCGGGATAGGAGCCGATGTCGATATCGTCGTAGCGCCGCTGCAGCGCGCCCAGCTTTTCGGCGATCAGGCCCTCGGGCTGGTTGGTGCGCACGGTGCGGCTGAGCATCGGCTTGCCGCCGACAAGGCGATGCCTCATGGCGTCGAACATACCCTCGACGATGCGCGGAATGCCGGCGAAGGTGAACACGTTCTCCATCTGGAAGCCGGGCGCCACCGACACCGGATTGTCGACCAGCACGCCGCCGTGCGGCACCCGCGCCATGCGCCGGCGCGCCGCGGTGAACAGCGCCGCATCGCCATAGTAGCGGGTCATGCGATCGATCGCCTCTGGGTGCTCGGAGATGCCGACGCCGAAGGCCTTGGCGATGCAGTCGGCGGTGATGTCGTCGTGCGTCGGCCCGATGCCGCCCGTCGTGAAGACATAGTCGAACTTGCGGCGCACCTCGTTGACGGTCTCGACGATGCGCTCCTCGATATCGGGGATCACCCGGCACTCCATGACCCGCACGCCCAGCTTGCCCAGCTCGGTGGCGAGAAAGGCGATGTTGGCGTCCTTGGTGCGGCCCGACAGGATCTCGTTGCCGATGACCAGAATGCAGGCGGTGACGATCTTCTCGGACATCGGGGACTCGGGGGCTCTTGCGGGGGCTCATGCGGACGGCCGGCCCACCATAGCCAAGGCGGGCGCGCAGGGCAGCCCCCACCCCTTGCCTGCCGCAGGCGGCGGTGCCAAATAGGACCGCATGATGTTCCGGATGGAGAAAGCGGCGATGGACGATTACTGGCGGCAGGACGAGCGCCAGATCAAGATCCATGCGCCCGAGGATTTCGAGGGCATGCGCAAGGCCGGCAGGCTCGCCGCCGAGACGCTGGACATGCTCGTGCCGCTGGTCGTGGCAGGGGTCACCACCGAACATCTCGACAAGGTCTGCCACGATTTCATCGTCGGCCACGGCGCCGTGCCCGCGCCGCTGGGCTATCGCGGCTTTCCCAAGTCGATTTGCACTTCGATCAACCACGTCGTCTGCCACGGCATTCCGGGCGACCGGGTACTGGTCGACGGTGACGTCCTGAACATCGACGTCACGGTGATTCTCGATGGCTGGTACGGCGACACCAGCCGCATGTTCTATGTCGGCGAGCCCAAGCTGCTGGCGCGCCGGCTGAGCGACACCACGCATGAGGCGATGATGCGTGGCATCGCCGCCGTTAAGCCCGGTGCGCGGTTGGGCGACATCGGCCATGCCATCCAGACATTCGCCGAGGCCAGCCGCTTCTCCGTGGTGCGCGATTTCTGCGGCCATGGCCTGGGCCGCATCTTCCACGACGCGCCCAACATCCTGCACTACGGCGTCGCCGGCACCGGCCCGGTGCTGAAGCCCGGCATGTTCTTCACCGTCGAGCCGATGATCAACGCCGGCCGCTATGAGGTGAAGATCCTGGGCGACGGCTGGACGGCGGTGACCAAGGACCGCTCGCTCTCGGCGCAGTTCGAGCATTCCTGCGGCGTCACCGAGACCGGAGTCGAGATCTTCACGCTGTCACCCAAGGGCCTGCACAAGCCACCCTACTGAGCGCCGCGACTCAATCGAGCTGGATCCCAAGCGGCGGCAATACCTTCTTATAGCGCTCGATCTCGCTCACGACATACGCGTGGAATTCCGCCGGCGGCGTGCCGACAAGCTCGCCGCCGGTGTCGCGCAGGTAGGTCTCGAATACCTTCTCGCGAGCGGCCTTCATGATGCTCTGGTGGAGCTGCTCGGTGGTGGCCACCGGCAGGCCCGCCGGTCCCCAGAAGCCCGACCAGCCCGGAATATGGGCGTCGATGCCGTACTCGCCGAAGGTCGGCGAGTCGGGCTGGAGTGGCATGCGCGTGGCGCTCGAAATGCCGAGCATGCGCAGCCTGCCGGCCTGCAAGTAGGGCATCACCAGCGACGGCGAGACGAAGAACGAGTCGATCGTGCCGGCCAGCGCGTCGTTGATCGGCGTCGCCTTGTACGGGACATGGACGAGCTGGATCTTCGCGCTACGGCAGAACAGCTCGCCCACGACATGGGTCGTGTTGCCGATGCCCGAGGAGCCATAGGTGATCTTGCCGGGCTCGGCGCGCGCCGCGGCGAGGAACTGATCCATGGTCTTGAAGCGCGAGTCGCCGGATACCATCAGGCCGAAGCCTTGCGAGCGCGACAGCAGCGTGATCGCCGTGAAGTCCGCCACCGGATCGTAGGGCAGCTTGCGCATCAGCACCGCGTTGGTGGTGTGTCCGCCCGTCGTGTAGAGCACCGTCGAGCCGTCGGGCTTGGCGCGCGCTACCTCCTGCGTGCCGATCGACGTGCCGCCGCCCGGCTTGTTGTCGACCATGACGGTGCGGCCTGTCGCGATCCGGAACGCCTCGGCGAAGACGCGCATGGTGTTGTCGGTGCCCGAGCCCGCGCCGAACGGCACAACGATACGCAACCTGCTGTCCTGCGCGCGAAGGGGCGCGGATGCCAAACCGGCGACAGCGCCCACGATGGCGGCACGTCTCAATATGCGCATGGCCTGGCCCCCGCTCCGCGATCGCGTAAGCGCTCAAAGGCTTCCATAGGCATATCTGCCGGTCAACGGCGGGCTCAGTCTCCTCGACAGGCCCTGACCCAGCCAGTAGCTGACCAAGGTATCGTTACCCAATTGTCTGAATCAGAGTGGCGGATGATTCATCGCGTAGGCCACGACCTGCATCAGCATCTGACGATGCGAATCGGTAACCGGGTGTTGCGCGTCCGTGCCCGGCCAAGCGTGGTAATGGCCGTTGGCTAGGCCGGGGGCCAGGATGCTACCGGAGGCAGGAAGCCCGACGACCGGCCAGTGGTCGAAATCGTACCAGGCTCGGCCCTTGAATCCTGCCGGGAAGGGCAAGTACACGCCGAATGTCGCGACGTGACCATAGTCGAGGTCGGTCGCCACGCCGCCATTTGGCACCACGCTGGATCCGGACTGTGCGTAGCTGTGCATCGTCGGATATGCGTTGTCCTTGGGCGGGAACCAGAACACCAGGGTCCTGTTGTTGTCGAGTGTCGCTTTCGGCAAGTGCGATTTGCGTAGCACCGGCGGATAGACGCCATGCTGAAACTTGAAGTCCCTCCCGCAGAAGAACTGGGCGTCGGAGAGGTCGTAGTCGTGCGCCATAGCGCTCCCCCCATCAATCGATCCGATATGTGTACTATACAAGAAATACAATCCTCAATTGCCCGGTGAATGCGACACGATCGCCACAGGAGCCGCCCTTTTCTCGCCGCATAGGTGCATAAACTCGTCAGCGCAATCTGGGAGGGGGACCCGGTATGGCGCAGAAGCGGAGGGCAGCAACGGCCGTGCAGGAGATGGACGAGGCGCCTGCGCTGCCCTCACCTGCCACCGTAACCGCCGACCACGCCCTGCTCGCCCTGATCGCCGCCGGCTTGAACTTGCGGCAGGGCAAGACCCGCGACGGCGCCGAGGTCTGGCGCATCGGCGGCAACACGCTGGCGCATCGCGAGGCCTTGCGCGAGGCCGGCGGCACCTGGAACCGGCTCGAGCAGGTCTGGGAGTTCGCCGGCGACGATCCGACCGCCGCGGTCGCCCGCGCGCTGGCGGCGAAGCCAGCTTCCCTCGGCCACAACTCGAAGGACGCCGCAGAGCGGCCGCACTACCACGGCCATCGCCAGCGCGTGCGCGATCGCGCGCTCGGCTCGGGACTCGACGGCTTCCAGGATTACGAGCTGCTCGAATTGCTGCTGTTCTACGGCATCGAGCGCATCGACACCAAGCCGATCGCCAAGAAGCTGCTGGAGCGCTTCGGCACCTTGGGCGACGTCTTCGCCGCCGACGCCGAGCTGCTCAAGGAATTCGACATCGACCAGCGCACCCTCGTCCTGCTGCGAGCGCTGCGCGAGAGCGGCGCGCGGCTGGCGCGACGCGAGGTGGTCGACCGACCGGTGATCGCCTCCTGGCAGAAGCTGATCGACTACTGCCACGCCGCGCTGGCGCACGAGAAGACCGAGCGCTTCAACATCCTCTTCCTCGATCGCAAGAACGTGCTGATCGCCGACGAGACACAGCAGAGGGGCACGGTCGATCACACGCCGGTCTATCCGCGCGAGGTCGCCAAGCGCGCCCTGCAGCTCGACGCCTCGGCGATCATCATGGTGCACAACCACCCCTCCGGTGATCCGACACCGTCACGGGCCGATATCGAGATGACGAAAGAGGTGAAGACGGCGCTCAAGGCGGTCGGCATCGAGCTGCACGACCACCTGGTGATCGGGCGTAAGGCCAACGCCAGCTTCAGGAGCCTGGGGCTGCTCTAGACATCCAATTCTTGAAAATGATTGCCAAGGCGGGCGTGCGTGACCACATTTCACGCATGCCCAAGTTCCTTCGCATCGGAGTCCACCAGTCGAACGTGTCTGGATACACGTCGAAGGCATGGTGTATTCGCCGGGTTGGCCCGACGGTTTTCCTGAAGTGGGGCGCTGTCGAGGTTCGCGGCGTGGGCGATGGACGAAAGGTCTACTGGACCATTCCACCGCGCGAGAAAACGGTTCGTTGCGGCGCGGCGCAGGCTGCCAAGGACTATGTAAGTAGCGCGATCGCACGGCGGCGCAGCCACCGCTATGAACCGCTGACTGGAAGCATCGCCATCAAGCGCCGATCGATCAATCGTGGTGCCGACCTCGAACAGGTGCTGGCCACGATCCTGGTTGTCGACATTGTCCGGTCCACGGAAAAAGCCGCGCGGCTCGGCGATGCGCGCTGGACTCAGGTGATGAAGCACTACTACGCCGCCGCCCGCAAAGAGCTGAAGACATGGCGCGGCAAGGAAGTCGTGACGACGGGGGACGGACTGCTCGCGACATTCGAGGCGCCGGCGGCGGCGATCCCGTGCGCGACCGCGATCCGCGCGGCTGTGCGCACGCTCGGGCTGGAGATCAGGGTGGGGCTCCACGTTGGCGAATACGAGGCGGGCGGATCCGATGTGATCGGCCTCGCCTTCCACATCGGCGCACGGGTCGCCGCGAAAGCGCGCGCTGGCGAAGTTCTGGTCTCACGCCCGGTCAAGGACCTGATGTCAGAGTCTGAGTTCCTGTTCAAGGATCGCGGCGTTCACCAGCTCAAAGGCATGCCGAAGCGGTGGCGCCTTTACCGAGTCGATTCGTAGACGGCCAACGCTGCTCTCAGCCTGCTGGCATCATGAAACGATCGAAGAACGCGGCGAGTTGCTCGTGGGCATCGAGCGGCAGGACCTGCGCGACGTACTGGTCCGGCCGCACGATGACCAGGCATCCCGCCGCCCGGTCGATACCGCGCATCGTGAAGATGTCGTGACCGGACTTTAGATCCGGGCAGAACATTTTCTCGTAGTCGCGCAGCCCGTACTTGCCCTTTCGCGGCAGCAACAGGGACGGCATGGCCTCGAGCGCCAGGTCGCGGTGCGCTTGCTGGAAGACGGCGCGGACATCGATCACCGAGTCGATATCCGCGTCCTTCGGGGTGTATTTCCGGATCGGAGACTCGGGCGCTTCGGACAAGAACTCACACAAGGCGCGCAGCGCGGAGTTGGCGGCGGCGGGATCCTCGGCACGGTCGAAGGCGAAGAGCCGAAAGCGGCCATCCGCCTTGATGACGTGGCCGAGATGGAGCGGCTTGGCATCGCCCAGGCGGATCACCGGCGCCGACGGGAAGCGCATGCCGATCACGAATCCCTGGGCGAGGTGCTGGTGGTTCGCCTCGCCGGTGAGAAGCGACGGCCGATAGCGCGTCGCGGTGCCCGCGGTGTAGCGGCCATGGCGCACGAAGTAGTCTTGAGTCTTCGCGGGATCGAGCGCTCCGCCGTGCCGAGCCGCCGAGGCGAAGAGCGCCGCCCATTCGCGGTCGAAGTCGATCAGCTCTTTGGCGACCGTCTGACGCTCCGCAGAGTAGGTCCGCAGGAGATGCGGCGTCGCGCGCTTGCGCAGCACGGCGGCGAGCTTCCAGCCGAGATTGAAGGTGTCCTGCATGGAGACGTTCATGCCCTGGCCGGCTTTCGGGCTGTGCGTATGACAGGCATCGCCGGCGATGAACACGCGCGGCAGACGCGTCCCCGCCTCCACTTCCGGCACGTCGTCGAAGCTGTCGGCGAGCCGCTGGCCGATCTCGTAGACCGACCACCAGGGGATCTCCTTCACCTCCAACGTATAAGGCTTCAGCACACGCCGCGCCTTGGCGATCACGTCGTCAACCGTGCTGCCGCGATTCGCGACCCGCTCACCTACCTCGAGCGACGTGAGCTCGACGTAGATTCGCACCAGGTAGCCGCCCTCGCGCGGGATGACGAGGACACTGCCGTCGGCGGCGGACTGGATCAGCGACTTGAATCGGATATCGGGAAAGTCGGTCACGGCCAACACATCCATCACGCCCCAGGCGTGATTGGCGGAGTCGCCGCGCAGCTCCTGGCCGATCGCCTTGCGCACCGCGCTGCGCGCGCCGTCGCAGCCCACGACGTAGCGCGCCTTGACGGTCTCGATTTGCCCTTCGTGCGACGGATCAAGCCGCTCGAGGCGCACGGTCACGGCGTCGCCCGCCGGCTCGATGCTCAGATCGAGCATGCGCCGCGCGTAGTAGGGCTCGAGCTTGGCCGGCGACCGCCGCATGACATCGAGGAAGAAGTCGTGCACGCGCGCCTGGTTCAGCACGACATGCGGAAACTCCGAGAGCCCGTCCTCGACATCCTGCACCCTGCCGCTGCGCACGATGGTCTCGAGTTTCGCCGGATCGGGCTTCCAGAACGTCGTCTCGCTGATCCAGCACGCCTCCTCCATGACGCGGTCGGCGAAATTGTAGGCGTGAAACATCTCCATCGTGCGGCAGGCGATGCCGTCGGCCTGGCCGAGCAGCAACCGCCCGGGCTTCTGTTCGACAATGCAGGTCTTGATGTCGGCAAAGGCCGAGAGCTGGGCGGCGAGGTTGAGGCCCGCAGGACCACAGCCGACGATCAGGACATCGACTTCTTGCGGAACGGGCCCGGACTCGCCTGATGGACCGACGCGCGCCGCCGGATCGGCGATCCTGGGGTCGCCCGGCTCGAAGCCATTGAGATGGAACTGCATCGATGTCCGTTCCTGAAGGCTGCCGCGTCGCTTTTGGCACCTGACGGGCCGCACGCGCAATTGTTGCGCGCGCCGCGGGTTCCGTCGAATACTGCCGGCGCCGCGCTCCTGGGAGGATCAAGCGATGTCATTCTACCGAGGCATGACCTGCGAGAACGTGACCATCAACGGCGACAAGGGAACGCCGATCACCGCCTACGTCGCCAAGCCCGAGGGCAAGGGACCCTTCCCCGGCGTCGTGCTGATCCACCACCTGCCGGGCTGGAGCGAACTCTATATCGAGACGACGCGCCGCTTCGCCCATCACGGCTATCTCGCGATCTGCGCCAACCTCTACCAGCGCGAGGGCGGCGGCAGCGACGGCAACCCCGATGACGTCGCCGCCAAGGTGCGCGCCGACGGCGGCATCGCCGATTCGCAGATGGTCGGCGACACCGCGGCCGCCGTGCAGTGGATGCGCGCGCAGTCCAGCAATAACGGCAAGGTCGGTCTGTTCGGCTCCTGCTCCGGCGGCCGGCACGCTGTCATCTATGCCTGCCAGAAGAAGGACGTCGACGCCTGCGTCGATCTGTGGGGCGGCCGCGTGGTGATGCCCAAGGAGTCGCTCAACGCCAAGACGCCGACCGCGCCGATCGACATGACCAAGGACCTGTCCTGCCCGCTGCTCGGCCTGTTCGGCAACGACGACCGCGCACCCAGCCCCGAGGAGGTCAACCAGCACGAGGCCGAGCTCAAGCGGCTGGGCAAGAACCACGAGTTCCATCGCTACGACGGCGCCGGCCACGGCTTCTTCTACTGGCACCGCCCGCTCTATCGGCCGGAGCAGGCGGCAGACGGCTGGAGCAAGGTATTCGCCTTCTTCGGCAAGCACCTTGCGAAGTAGGCGGCGCGCCATGTGCACCTCGATCATCGAGATCGCGCCGGCAGAGGGCATGGCCAAGCGCGGCGACGAATGGTTCCCGCTCACCCAAAGCGTGGTCGCCTACGACCACGCCCGCCACGCGCCGCTGGGCGACGTCATCACGCTGGACTTCTTCAACACCAGCCTCGACGCCGGCGCGCGCGCGGCCGTCGAGCTGACCCTGGAGAGCGCCAAGGAACTGCGCGCGGCGCTCGACCGCGCGATCGCCGCCGCCGAGTACGAGGAGGCGGAAGTCAGGGGCAAGGGCGCCGCGCCGCGACTGGTGCGGGTGGCGTAGAGATCAAATCGTCCTGAATCCGCCATCGGCCATGATGATGCTGCCGGTGACATAGGCCGACATGTCCGAGGCGAGGAACACCGCCGGTCCGGCGATGTCCTCGGGCTTGCCGGCGCGGTTCAGCGGCGTGTGGCGCATGACCATGGCCACCATGTCGGGGTTCTTGGCGCGTGCCTCGGCGTTGATTCGCGTTTCGATCAGCCCGGGCCCGATGGCGTTGACGCGTACGCCGTCCTTGCCGAGCTCGGCCGCGAGCGCGCGGGTGAAGCCCAGCACGCCGTGCTTGGAGGTCGTGTAGGCCGCTGAGTTCGGCCAGCTGACATGCACGAAGGACTGGATCGAGCCGATGTTGACGATACGCCCCTTCGTCACGCGCAGCTGGTCGAGGAAAGCGTGCGTGACGTTGAACACGCCGTCGAGGTTGATCGACAGGATGTCGTCCCAGTCTTTGGTCACGGCCGCCGCGTCGCCGGTGATCGGGTTGCGCCGGTTGATGCCGGCGTTGTTGACCAGGATTGAGACTTTGCCGCTTTTGGCGATCTCCGCGGCGGCGGCTTTGCATGCCGCGCGGTCGGTCACGTCGAGCGTCATCGCCGATGCTTTGCCGCCGGCTGATGTCACGAGATCGACGGTCTCCTTCGCGCCGGCGGGATTGGCATCGAGCACGATCACCCGCGCGCCTTCACGGGCGTAGGCCTGGCAGATGCCCTGCCCGATACCCGAGCCGCCGCCGGTAACGGCCGCGATATGTCCCTCCAGAAGTCCCGCCACGTTTTCCTCCCTGAACTGATGCGGTCGCGACGCTAAGTCGTACACCTATAGCTCGGCAAGGCGCCGTGCATCGCCTAGCGGGGCGGCGTCAGTGCACCATAGAGGGTGACTTTGTCAGGGCGGCCGCCGATCACCAGCGTCCAGGCGGTGAAATCGGTGGCCTCGGTGCAGCCGCGGCCACGGCCGTGCAGGATCAACGATACCGTTCGGCTCTTCTCGACAAAGGGTTGAAACACGCCGGTGGCCGTGGCGTTCCCGGTCAATTGCCATTCCTTGTACAGGAGCGGGCCGAGGCCTTCGTCCTTCCCGTCGCGCGGATCGACCTCGAAGATCGAAATGGTTTGCGGGAGCGCGAGCGACAGCGAGGTCACACGACCCGACTGGCCACGGAAGGACAACACGATCCGCGAGCCGGTCCGCTCGACCGCGACCCGCAACGTCGTATCGAGATCTTGCAGGCCGGCGGGGAGGTCGGCGACGCTGGAGGCGAGAGATGCTTCGCCGGCGAAGGTCATCCGTTCGAACTCGCTCAGCCGAAAGCCGCTGAAGTTCTCAACCCCGACATAGCGCATGGCCCGGTCTGAGCAGCAGGCGCAAGCAAGCGCGGCGCCGCTCACCAACCAGACTGTCACGAGCACCGACGCCATGCCGGCGAGGTAACGAACACATGCCGCCATCGTACTACTCCGCTGCCGTCCTTGGCCGGAAAGACGTTGACGCCTTTCCGGCACCCTCACAAGGCAGCGCACGACGTTCGAACGTCACCACGGCCTGAACCGGCTGAACCGCACCCAGTATGCCGCCGGCTGGCGTCGCCGGCCTCCTACACGGTACAAGCAGACAAAAGGGAGGGCGCGATGATCGGATCGGATTGGGTCCTTGTCGTCACCGTCGACGTCGATGCCGATATCGAGGCCGACTGGAACGTCTGGTACGACACGGTGCACGCGCCTGACGCGCTGGCCTGCCCCGGCGTGCGCAATTGCACGCGGCTGGTCGACGAGCGGCCGGCGCGGGTGCGCGGCATGGACGCGCGGCCCGGCGACAACGGCCGCGCCTACATCACGATCTACGAGATCGACGGCCCGCACGTGCTGGAGACGAAGGAATTCCAGGCGATGCGCGGCTGGGCGCATTTCGCCGACAAGGTCCGCTCGACCACACGCTGCTATCGCAGCCACCGCAGGGATTTCACCCGCCGATGACCCGTCCCGCGTTCCGCGCCGACCATGTCGGTTCCCTGCTGCGTCCCGCGCGCCTGGCCGAGGCGCGCCAGCAATGGAAGCGCGGCGAGATCACCGCCGAGGCGCTGCGCACCATCGAGGACGAACCGGTGCGCGAGGTGGTCGCGCTGCAGGAGAGCGTCGGCCTGCAGAGCATCACCGACGGCGAGTTCCGCCGCGACTAATGGCACCTCGACTTCATGTGGGGCTTCGACGGCGTCGAGCCCAGTGAGGAGGAGTTCGTCGTGCCGTTCTCCGGCGGGAAGGACTTCATCGCGCCGGCGGCGCGCGCGACGGGCAAGGTGCGCTACCCCGCCAATGGCATCATGCGCGAGCATTTCCGCTTCCTGAAGTCGGCGACGACGCGCACGGCGAAGTTCACCATGCCGGCGCCCACCATGTTCCGTCACCGCTCCGGCACCAAGGTGATCAACGAGCAGGTCTATGCCGACGCCGATGCCTTCTGGACCGATCTCGGCAAGGCCTATAACGCGGCCATCCTCGACTTCGCCGCGATGGGCAGCCGCTACATCCAGATGGACGACGTCAATTCCTGCGTGCTCTGCGATTCCGACATGCGCGCGCGCATCAAGCAGCAAGGCGACGATCCCGACCGCGTGCTCGGCCGCTATATCGGCGCGCTCAACGCCGCCGCCGCCGGCCGGCCCGCCGACATGGTGGTGACGACACATATGTGTCGCGGCAATTTCCGCAGCGAGTACGTCGCCAAGGGCGGCTATGAGGCTATCGCCGAGCGGCTATTGTCGCAGACGGCGGTCGACGGATTTTTCATGGAGTACGACGACGAGCGTTCCGGCGACTTCGCGCCATTGCGCTTCCTGCCCAAGGGCAAGATGGCGGTGCTCGGGATCGTCACGTCAAAGCGCCCGCAGCTGGAGAGCAAGGACGCGCTGAAGCGGCGCATCGACGAAGCGGCAAAGTACGCGCCGATCGAGCAGCTCTGCCTCAGCCCGCAATGCGGCTTCTCCAGCACGCATCACGGCAACAACCTCACGATCGACGAGCAGAAGCGCAAGCTGGCGCATATCGTCGAGGTCGCGCACGAGGTCTGGGGTAGCGCCTGAGACGCTGCGCCTAGTCCAGCGCTACCGCGATCAGCACGAGCACGACGGCCACCACCACGCCGCCGACGATGGTCTGCCAGCCCTGTACCGCCCGGCTGCCGCGCAGGTACATCGCCAGCACGGCGCCCAGCACGAGCAGCGATCCGATCAGGGCGAAGAGTTGGTTCTGGCTCATAGCTTCGCGCGCACGCGCCGCGCGCCCTCCGTCATCGCCGCCATCTTGCCATAGGCGGTGGCGCGCGGCAGGTACTTCAGGCCGCAATCGGGCGCGGCGATCAGACGCTCCGGCGCGATGTGCTGGAGCGCCGCGGTCAGCCGCTTCTCGATCAGCTCCGGCGTCTCGATGGCGGGATCGCCCAGATTCAGCACGCCCACCATCACGCTCTTGCCCGGTAGATCCTTCAGCACGGCGAGGTCAAGATCGGGCTCGGCCGCCTCGATCGAGACCTGCGCCGCCTTCGTGCCGTTGAGCTCGCGCAGAAAGGCGTATTCCGTGGCCTTGGTCTTCACGACATAGGCGTAGCCCATGCAGAGATGGATCGCGGTAGGCCCCTCAACGCCGTGCAGGGCGCGGTCGATGGCCTCGAGCGCGAAGCCGCGCGCCTTCTCGGCGTTGGGCGAGAGATAGGGCTCGTCGATCTGCAGCACATCGATACCGGCGGCCTTGAGGTCCTTGAGCTCGGCGTTGACCGCGTCGGCATAGGCGAGCGCCAGCTTCCGGTCGTCGCCGTAGTGCTCGTCCTTTGCCAGCATGGTCATGGTGAAGGGGCCCGGCACCGTGATCTTGGTGGCGCGATCGGTATTCGCGCGCAGGAAGCGCGCGGCCTCGACCTCGACCGGCTCGCGGCGGCGGATCGGGCCGGTGACACGCGGCACCTCGGTCGGCTTGCCGGTACGGCCCGGCACGATGCCCGGCCTGTCGAGGTCGATGCCCTCGAGCGCGTTGGCGAAGTGGTTGAAGTAGCTCTCGCGTCGCACCTCGCCGTCGGTGACGATATCGAGCCCGGCGCGCTCCTGATCGCGGATCGCCAGCAGCACGGCATCGTCCTGCGCCGGACCGCGCAGGTCGGGCGGCTGACGCCAGACGCTCTCCATGCGCGTGCGCGGTGGACCGTGCGAGAGCAGCTCGGCCTTGTCGACCAGCCAGTCCGGCTGCGGATAGCTGCCGACCAGGGTCGTGGGAATCAACGGCAACGCCATGCGCTCACTCTTTCCTTGATCGTCGGCACACTCTATAGATTTGGCCTCGATATTGCAGGGGATATCGGGAACATATCGGGGGGCCGCATGACGCCTGAACAGGTCGCGTTGGTTCGGTCGAGCTTCGCCAAGGTGGTGCCAATCAAGGAGACGGCGGCCGACCTTTTCTACACTAGGCTGTTCGAGCTCGATCCGTCGCTGAAGCCGCTCTTCAAGGGCGACATGAAGGAGCAAGGTCTCAAGCTGATGACCATGATCGGCACCGCGGTGGGCGGCCTCGATCGTCTCGACAGCATCGTCCCCGCGGTGCAGGCGCTCGGCCGACGTCATGCCGACTATGGCGTGCAGGACAAGCATTACGACACCGTCGCCAGCGCGCTGCTGTGGACGCTGGAGCAAGGCCTCGGCGCGGCCTTCACGCCCGACGTGAAGTCGGCCTGGACCAGCGCCTACGGCGTCCTTGCCGGCACGATGAAAGACGCCGCCGCGGCCTAGGCTTGTCGCGCGCCGTTCTCCGCCCCTAGCATGGACGATCATTGGGGGGCGGATCATGACAGGCGAACTTTCGCGCCGAGGCCTCGTGCGGCTGGTCGGCCGTGCTGGCGGCGCCATCGCCGTGCGCAACACGTTGGGCGCCATGGGCTTGCTGGCGCCGGTGACCGCCTGCTCGGACGTGCGGTTGGCGCAGGGTTCCGGCAGCGGCGTGCGCGTCGTGATCCTCGGCGCCGGCATCGCCGGCATGACGGCGGCGCACGAGCTGACCAAGGCCGGTTATGACTGCCGCATCCTCGAAGCGCGTTCGCGGGCCGGCGGTCGGGTGTGGACGCTGCGCGCCGGCGATCGCCTCGACGAGGTCGGCTTCAGCCAGCGCGTCGACTGGCAGGCTGATCGCGACACCTTCTTCAACGCCGGCGCCGCGCGTCTACCGCATCATCACCAGGGCATACTCGGCTATTGCCGCGAATTCGGCGTGGCGCTGGAGCCCTTCGTCAACGACAACCGCGGCGGGCTGATCCACAACGACGCGGCCTTCGGTGGTCGCCCGCAGTCGCGCCGCCGGATCCAAGCCGACATGCGCGGCGCCATCGCCGCGCTGGCCGCGCGCAGCCTACCGCCGGGCGCCTCGGCGATGCGCCGCCTGCTGCGCGGTTTTGGCGATCTCGACGCGGCGATGCGCTATGTCGGCTCGTCGCGCGCCGGTTTCGAGCGCGCGCCGGGCGCCGGCGATCAGTCGTCGGTCTTGCTCAAGCCGCTGCCGATCGAAGAGATCGCGCGCCTGCTGGCCGACGACAATACCGAGACCGGTATCCACTTCCCCGATGGCTGGGAACAGGCGCCGACGATGATGCAGCCGGTCGGCGGCATGGACCGCATCGTCGACGGCTTCGTGCGCTCGGTCGGCCGCATGATCAGCTACGACAGCGAGGTCGTGCGCATCGCGCGCGGCGGCGGTCGCGCGCAGGTCGCGGTGCGCGACCGGCGCGGCGGCACGGTCAGCGCTATCGAGGCCGACCACGTCATCTGCACCATCCCGCTCACGGTGCTGAAAGGCATCGACAGCGACTTCGGCGATCCGGTGCGCCGCGCGATCGCCGCCGGCGCCGGCACCTACATCCCCGCCGTCAAAGTCGCCTACGAGGCCGACCGCCGCTGGTGGGAGCTTGACCATCGCATCTATGGCGGCATCAGCTGGACCAGCCGCGAGATCACGCAGATCTGGTACCCGTCGAGCGCTTTCCACGCCCGCACCGGCGCGATCGTCGGCGCCTATATCTGGGACCACAAGGCCGGCTCGAAATACTCGGCGATGACGCCGGCGCAACGCGTCGCCGCGGCGGCGGCCGATGCCGAAGCGGTCCATCCCGGCTTCTCCAAGATGGTCGGCAAGGGGCTGACCGTGGCCTGGGCCAACGTGCCCTTCTCCATGGGTGGCTGGGCGGAATGGGACGACGACAAGGCGGCGCGCCGGGATCACTACCCGGTATTGGTCGCTGGCGAAGGTCCTGTGCAATTTTCTGGCGAGCACATGAGCCACATCAACGGCTGGCAGGAAGGCTCGGTGCGATCCGCCCAGATCGCCGTGCGGCGGATCGCCGAGGCGGTGCGTACCAGGCGGGCCTGAGGGCTTTTGACAAGCGACCGGCGGGGCGCCTAGGCTCCTTGCCACACGGTAGCTCTCCAATGGAGGAACCCATGGCCGCCAGTCTGCTCGAGCACTACAACATCTTCTGCAAAGACCTCGGCGCGACCGTCAAGTTCTACGAGAAATACGTCGGCCTGCGCGATGGTGATCGCCCGCCCTTCGCGTTCCCCGGCGCCTGGCTCTATGCCGGCGAGCAGGCGGTGGTGCACATCGTCTCCGAGAGCGGTCGCAAGGACCACGGCAGCGGCGCCATCGACCACATCGCCTTCCGCTGCCACGGGCTGAAGGACACGCTCGCCTTGCTGAAGAAGGACAAGGTCGCCCACGAGCTGCGCCAGGTGCCGGCCCGGCCGCTGCAGCAGGTCTTCATCCGCGATCCCGACGGCGTGATGATCGAGATGAACTTCTGGGACGAGCCGGTCGTCGCCAAGCCGCGCAAGGAAGGCGTGATGCACGCCTCCGATGCGATTTAGACACGTTCCATCATCCCGAGCGCAGCGAGGGATCCAGGACGGGCCGAGATTCCTCGCTGTGCTCGGAATGACAGAGTTTAGAGAATCTGAAAGACCTCGTAGATCGGCCCGGTCGCCTCGCGGCGACCGACGCCGACCGCGATGATGCGGTTGAGGAACGAGTACTTCTCCGACGACGTCTCGAAGCGCGGCGCGATGCGGAAATAGTACTCCGAGGGATCGACCTTCTCTCCCTTGGCCAGGCGGTCGAGCACCCATTGCGGGCCGTGCCGCAGGCCCTTGTAGCTCATGTAGATCCCATGGCCGTCATGGGTCTTGAGCGTCAGCCGCACGTCGAGTTCCCACACGCCGTCGCTGCGCACGGTGATCCAATCGCCGGCGGGCGTCGGCAGCACGGTACCCTTGAGCTCGTCACCCTCGAAGGTGCCGCCGGCGACCGTGGCGATCCGGCGATGGCCGTAGGGCGTGACACCCATGTCTTCCATGGCGCCCACGGCCAGCTTGATGGTGAAGAGATGGGCGCTGTTGAGCGTCGGTTCGGACATTGTCGGTTTCTTTCCTAGCTCTTCGATCCACCGGCGGGCTTGGGCTCGACGGTCTCGACCGGCGCGCCGGCCTTCTTCCAGGCGCCGAAGCCGCCCTCGATATGCGCCACGGGCGTAAGCCCCATATCCTGCGCCGTCTTGGCGGCCAGCGCCGAGCGTACGCCGCCGGCGCAGAACAGGACGAACTTGTCGCCATTGGCGAAAAACGGCTTGTGATACGGGCTGGCCGGATCGATCCAGAACTCCAGCATGCCGCGGGTTACGTTGATCGCGCCCGGCATGCCACCGTCGCGCCAGATCTCCCGAGGATCACGGAGGTCGATGAAGGTCACACCCTTCTGGCCGTGCAGCGCCTTCGCCTGCTCGACAGTCAACGTCTCGACCTCCTTCATCGATTCGTCGAACATCTGCTTCACGCTGCGTTTGATCTCCAACGGCATTCGTCTCTCCTTACGCCACGGCCTGGTCGATGGCCCGCTCCAGCACGGCGCACATCGTCTCGATCTCGTCGTCGCCTGAAATGAACGGCGGGCCCAGCATCAGCAGGTCGGTGACACCGATGCCGCCGGGATAGACCCACACGTTGTTGTCCAACGCGTACTTCATCGCCTTGTTGGTCACGCTACCGGGCGCCGCGAAAGGCTCCAGCGTCTCGCGATCCTTCACGACCTCGACGCCCCACAGCATGCCGCGGCCGCGCACATCGGCGACATTGGGATGCTGCTTCAGCCGCTGCAGGCGCCGGTCGAGCTTCTCGCCCGTGGCCCTGGCCTTCGCCAGCATGTCCTCGTCGCTCATGATCCTGAGCACCTCGTCGGCGGCGGCGCAGGCCGCCGGATGGGCGCTGTAGGTGTAGAACATGGGCGCGTCACCGATGCGCGCCAGCGGCTCGGCGACGCGGTCCGAGGCGAACAGGCCGCCGATCGGCGCGTAGCCGCCGCTCATCCCCTTGGCCGAGACCATGACATCAACCTCGATGCCCTCGGCCTCGTGCGCGAAACGCGGGCCGGTGCGGCCAAAGCCCGAGATCACCTCGTCGGCGATCAGCACGATGTCATGGCGATCGCAGATCTCACGCAGGCGCTTCCAGTAGCCCTGGGGCGGTACCAGCGCGCCGCCGCTGCTGCCCACGACAGGCTCGGCGATGATGCCGGCGATAGTGTCGACCCCCTCGCGCTGGACGATGGCCTCGATCTCATCGACGCAGGCTACGTCGCAGGTCGGGTAGGTCTTGCCCAGCGGGCAGCGCAGGCAGTAGTGCGCCGGCGCCTTGGGCGTCTCGCGCGCCATGCCCTTGATCGCCGCGCGCCTGGCCGTGTGGCCGCCGATCTCCAGGGTCGCCACGGTCGCGCCGTGATACGAGAAGCTGCGGCCGATCACTTTCCAGCGCGAGCTGTTGCCCTTCGCCACGTGATACTGCCGCGCCAGCTTCACCGCCGCCTCGACCGCTTCCGACCCGCCGCTGGCGAGGAAGACGCGCGTCAGGTTCTTGGGCAGCCAGTCGCGCTTGAGCCGCTCGACCAGTCGGGCGCGCTCCGGCGTCACGAACGGCGGAATCGCATAGGCCAGCGCCGACGACGCCTTGGCCATCGCCGCGCCCGGCTCGGGCCGGCCATGGCCGATATTGACCAGCATCGCGCCGCCGCCAGCATCGAGGATACGCCGGCCATCCGACGTGATCAGATGACAGCCCTCGGCGCCGACAATCTCCAGCGCCATCGGCCAGGGCGTGAACGGCCAGGCGGGTTTGGTGTCAGGCATGGCGGAGCCTCCTACCTTCCCCCGCTCTGCGGGGGAAGGTGCCCGACGGGCGGATGGGGGTGCCGGTATAGCGGTCAGTCACGACGATGGGAGTCGTCGCACCAGCCACCCCCATCCGGCGCTTCGCGCCACCTTCCCCCGCCAGCGGGGGAAGGTAGTCGGGGGTAGCCATCACATGCCACCAATGCAGAGGTACTTCGACTCCAGGTACTCGTCGATGCCGTACTTCGAGCCTTCGCGGCCCAGGCCCGACTCCTTGACGCCGCCGAACGGGCCGACCTCGTTGGAGATGATGCCGGTGTTGATGCCGATCATGCCGCTCTCGATCGCCTCGGCGACGCGCCAGACGCGGCCGATGTCGCGGCTGTAGAAGTACGCGGCGAGGCCGAACTCGGTGGCATTGGCGAGACGCACCGCGTCGGCTTCGGTTTCGAACTTCACCAGCGGCGCCACCGGCCCGAAGGTCTCCTCGCGCATGATCAGCATCGACTCCGTGACGTTGGTCATCAGGGTCGGCTCGAAGAACGTACCGCCATTGCCGTGGCGATGGCCGCCGACCACGACCTTGGCGCCTTTGCCCAGCGCGTCGGCGACATGCTGCTCGACCTTGGCGACGGCGGCATCGTCGATCAGCGGGCCCTGGTTGACGCCAGCCTCCAGCCCGTCGCCGACCTTGAGCTTGCGCACCGCCACGGCGAGCTTCTCGGCGAAGGCGTCGTAGACGCCCGCCTGGACGAAGAAGCGGTTGGCGCAGACGCAGGTCTGTCCTGTGTTGCGGTACTTCGACAGGATCGCGCCCTCGACCGCGGCGTCGAGATCGGCGTCGTCGAAGACGATGAACGGCGCGTTGCCGCCCAGCTCGAGCGAGATCTTCTTCACCGTGCCGGCGCAGGCCGCCATCAGCTTCTTGCCGATCTCGGTCGAGCCGGTGAAGGTCAGCTTGCGCACCGTCGGGTTCGACGTCATCTCGTTGCCGATCTCGCCGGCGTCGCCGGTGACCACCGACAGCAGCCCCGCCGGCACGCCGGCGCGCTCCGCCAGCACCGCCATGGCCAGCGCCGAGAACGGCGTCAGCTTGGCCGGCTTGACCACCATGCCGCAGCCGGCGGCCAGCGCCGGGCCGGCCTTGCGGGTGATCATCGCCGCCGGGAAGTTCCACGGCGTGATCGCCGCGCAGACGCCCACCGGCTGCTTGAGCACGACGAGCCGGCGGTCACGCGCCGGGCTCTGCAGCACGTCGCCGTCGACGCGCTTGGCCTGCTCGGCGAACCACTCGATGAACGAGGCGGCATACGCGACTTCGCCCTTGGCTTCGGCCAGCGGCTTGCCCTGCTCGCTGGTCATGATGACGCCGAGGTCATCGACATTGGCCATCATCAGGTCGTTCCAGCGCCTCAGGATGATGGCGCGCTCCTTGCCGGTCATCGCCGCCCAGCTCTTCATCGCGGTCTCGGCGGCAGCGATGGCGCGGCGTGTCTCGGCCGCGCCCATGCGGGGCACGGTGCCTAGCGGCGCACCGGTCGCAGGATTGCGCACGGCGTGCGTGCGCCCGTCATCGGCATCGATCCACTTGCCGGCGACATAGGCCTGCTCACGGAACAGGTCGGCATCCTTCAGCCGCGCGCGCAAGCCGCCATCGGCCTTGGTCAAGGTGTCGGGCATGGCATCCCTCCTGAACTGGTCTTGCGCCGCACTATAGGGCAGCGTCGGTTCAACCGGAAACGTCACCCAGCAACGTCAGAATGCGCCGACGCTGCGTTTCGTTGATCATCGACGCCAGCAGGCGCCGTGCTCGATCAGGGTCACCGGCAAGCACCAGACAGCACGCCACATTGGCCGCGATCTCCTCGCGCAGCGGACGCGCGACGATCAGGCCGGCGAGATCGAGCACCCGCTCGATCGTGACGGGGCTTAGCGGCACCAGGCGCAGAAAGCCCGCCAGCTCGTGGTCGAAGCGCGGCGGCAGGCGGCCGCTGTCGAGCAGGCGATGCACGGCCGCGTCGGCGATCTCGAGCGCGCGCGGCGCATTCGTGTGCAGCAGACGCCCGGCACGATCGAGCTCGCTGCGCAGCTGGTCGATCGGCGCGCTGAGACGCTCGGCCAGAACGGCGGCGGCGGCGGCGTGCCCGGCCTGACGAAGCTCGGCGATCATCGTCACGGGCTCGACGTCCGCGTTGTGGTCGGCCAGCGCGTCGATGATGACCCGCGGCACCGATTCGATATGGCCCGCGCGCAGCAGCTCGAGGAAGGGCCAGGTCATGCCCGATACGATGGCCTGCTGCAGCAGCGCCATCATCCGCTCCGTCTGACCCAGCACGGCATAGCCGGCGATCAGCGAGGCGATGACCGGCTCAACCCCGTCGGGCAGATCCCGCAGCAGCAGTTCCGTCGTCTCGAGCAGGCCGAGGTCGCGGTCCGCGCAGGCGATCGCGATGAACTCCTGGGCGATCTCGAACCGGCCGCGCCGCACCTTGCGCACCGTGAAGGCGCGCTCGATCATCGCCTGGCGATGGGCGGGATGCGCCGCCAGGCGTCCGATCAGCAGCGGCCGCCATTGCTTCAGGTCGCGGTGGCCGAGCAGGCCGATGGCCGCTTCCGGCCACTCGGCGATCCGCTCGATAATCCGGCGCATCTGCGCGCGAACCTCGCTCCGCTCTGACTGGCGCGCCTCCTCGGCGCTGGCCAGATGCCGCACATTCACCCAGCGCCGGTCGATGCGGTCGAGCGCGCCGACGATGCGCCACCACTGCATCATCACCGCGCGCTGCGCGCTCTCGATGTCGCCGGCCGCGCGCGCCGCGGCGAGCTCGCGCTCGAACACGGCATCCCACGGCTCGTCGCGGATCATCACACCCTGCCGGCGTCGACGACGTAGAGCTGGCTGGTACAGGCCGCCGCCTCGTCGCTGGCGAGGAAGACCGTGACCTTCGCCAGATCGTCGGGGACCAGCCAGCGCTTGAGGCACTGTATTTCCATCTGCCGCTCGTCTGAATCGGGCTTGATCCAGAGCTTCTCCTGGCGCTCGGTGCGCACCCAGCCCGGCGCGATCGAGTTGGCGCGGATGTTGAACGCGCCGTAGTCGCGCGCCAGTGAACGCGTCAGGCCGATGATCGCGGATTTCGCCGCGGTGTAGATCGCCATGCCACCCATCCCGCTCATCCACGAGACCGAGGAGTAGTTGACGATCGCCCCACCGCCCGCCGCTTTCATGTCGGGCAGCACGGCCTGGGCGGCGAAGAACTGGTGCTTGAGGTTCACCGCGATGCGCTGGTCGAAGTACTCCGGCGTCACGGTCTCGGTGGCGTGCCGGTCGTCATGCGCGGCGTTGTTGACCAGCACGGTGATCGGCCCGAAGGCGCCGCGGACCTCGCCGATGGCCCCGCGCAACGCCTCCGTGTCGGTGACGTCGGCATGGACATACTTCACCGTCGCGCCACCCTTCGACAACTCGTCGGCGAGCGACCGCGACGGCGTGTCGGCGATATCGATGAATCCGACCTTCGCCTTCTGCCGCGCGAAGGCGCGCACGATCGCGGCACCGATGCCGCTGCCGCCACCGGTGATCAGCACCGCGCGCCCCTCCAGATCGGGATAGATCGCACCGCCGGCCATGCCGCCCTCCCTGTCCACGAGGCACAGGCTAGAGCATATCCCCGCGAGGCGGAATCACGCCGTCATGCCGAGCGAGGCGAAAGACCTTCGGATCGCCGCATTGTGGTGACATCAGGTGCTTGTCGAGGGTGACGTGGCGCGGCATCCTTGCCGCGTCCGAGCGGGAGGTCCGCGTGTTTCGTCCCATACGATCCCTGATCGCGCTGGCGCTGCTGCTGGCGACGGCTGGCGCCGCGCTGGCCCAGTTCGGCCCGTCGCCGCAGGTGCAGCCCTATCCCCAGCAGCCCTATCCACAGTCGCCCGGCGGCAACCGCAACACCGGCCCGTTCGGTCCGTCACCGCAGGCGCAGCCCTACCCGCAACAGCCGTACCCGCAGCGGCCCTACTACCCTCAGCAACCGTACCAGCAACCCTATCCGACGCAGGTGCAGGTACTCGTCGGCGTATGGAGCACGACGCTGCGTGACACGCAGGGCCGCGCCATCGCCTCGATCTTCATCCAGTTCATGCCCGATGGCCGCTTCCACAGGCGGATGTTGGTGCCGGCCGGCCAGACCGACGTCTTCGGCGTTTGGCAGTACGATGCGCAGAATTCGATCCTGCACAGCCAGGCGCAGGACTACGCGCCCAGGAACCTGCCGCCGAGCGAGCCGTTGGGCCACACCTACTCACTGCGCGTGCAGTGGGTCAGTTCCAACCACTTCGTCACCCAGGACGCCAGCGGCCCGATCCGCTGGGTACGTCAGCAGTAGCGCTCAGCGCCCGAGATTGGTGATCTGCACCCGGCGATTGAGCGGGTCGCTGGGACTGCCGGCGTTGAGCGGCTTGCTGCTGCCGTAGCCCATGGCGGCCAGCCGCTCCGGCGCGATGCGGTACTTTGCGATCAGATAGTCGCGCACGGCGTTGGCACGCTGCGTCGACAGACGCAGGTTGTACTCGCCATCGCCAGTGGCATCGGAATGGCCGGCGATCTCGAAGCGATAGTCAGCGAGCTTGGGGTCGGTCAACGCGGCGCCCAGCTTGTCGACCATGGCGATGCCGACAGCGTCGAGCTTCGCCGAATCGATCTCGAACTGGATGCGCATGTCGATGGTCGGCGGCCCCTCGATGGTGACGCGACCGCGGGTCAGCGAGCGCGGCGTGCCGCCGGGCGGCGGCGGGGTCAGCTTGTCGACGATGTCGGACGAACTCGGCGACGGCGGCGCCGGCTTGGCGCTGCCCTGTGCGAACGCGCCCGACGCCATGACAAGCAGCAACGGTACAACGAGCGCAAAGATACGGCGCATGGGTTCTCCCGGGATGTAACGGAGCCGTATTATACCACAATCCCGGGCGATGCGCACCGCCCGCTGTCAGGGATAGGTCAGCAGCGTATCGACCACCCGATCGATCAGGGCGCGTGCGTCCGATTGGGTCGCCAGCCGCACCGGCGGTACGGCCATGCGGCGTGCGCCGCGCAAATCGCAGACCGTGGCGCCCCTTGTATGGATGCCGGCGCATTCGACGTGGACGATGGCGCCATCGGTCTCGAGCAGGGCCTCGTCGACATAGGGTACCAGCGCGCAGACATCGTGCATCGAGGCCACGGCGCGCGCGAACACCGCGCGCTGCCGCGCGAGGTAGAACGACACCAAATCGGCGATCACCCCGGCGACCCGGCGGCCGCTGGCCCGCAGCCGCGCGATGTCCGCGTCGTCAAAGCCGGTGCGGCGGGTGACGTCGAGGCCAACCATGCGGATGGGCACGCCGCAGCCGAACACCACGGCCGCGGCTTCGGGGTCGCAGTAGATGTTGAACTCCGCCGCGGCCGTGACATTGCCGCCGGCGGCCGAGCCGCCCATGACGGTGATCTCGCGCAGCCACGTCCTGAGCTTCGGCTCGCGCTTGAGCGCGACCGCGACATTGGTCTGCGGGCCGATCACCGCGAGGATCAACTCGCCCTGATGGCGCCGCGCGCTCTCGATGATGAAGTCGACGGCGTGCGCGTCGATCGGCCTACGCGTCGGCGGCGGCAGGTCGTGGCCGTCGAGCCCGCTCTTGCCATGGACATGCGCCGCATCGACGGTCGCGCCCACCAGCGGCTGGGCGAAACCTTCGGCGAGCGGCACGTCGATGCCGCCGAGCTCGAGCAGGGCGAGCGCGTTGCGCGTGCTGTTGGCCAGCGAGCTGTTGCCGTGGCTCGTCGTCACGCCGACGAGATCGAAATGCCGCGCGCCGAAGAGCAGCGCCACGGCGTCGTCGTGGCCGGGGTCGCAGTCGATGAGGAGTTTCGGCTTGGTCGATGGCACGGTCATCGGATCGCCCCGGCGCGTCGCCACGAACCCGCGAGCAAGAGAGTCTGTCCCCGCTTCATGCCAGCCTTCGCCCCCTCGCCCCGACGTGGCGCGCTTGGCGACTCTGCCCGGATTCACGGCCGGCCAAAAGCGTCCATCAGGCGCGTGCGTGGCGTGGCGCGGCCGGAAAAACCGCGTGCCTGAACAGAAAAATGCTGGGGTGCTTCGGCCCGGCGGCGGAGCGATGGTGGGCGCGGCAGGGATTGAACCTGCGACCCCACCCATGTCAAGGGTGTGCTCTCCCGCTGAGCTACGCGCCCCCAAGGGGCATGCTCCACCCCGCCGGACCGAAGCGGGCGGTGCTGTAACGCATCGCTTCCGGGTTGGCAAGTCGCGCCCCTTGGGCGCGTCTCGGATGACGGCGCCGCCGATTCAGTCTAATCAGGTCACATGGAATCGAGTCCCGCCGCGCAGCCATCGCCGCCGATAGAGATCGACCGTCCGGTGGCCCAGACGCTGCCGGTGGTGCTGGCCTCACCGCACAGCGGACGTGCCTATCCCGCTGATTTCCTGCGCCAGACCCATCTCGACGTATCCGTGCTGCGGCGCGCCGAGGACGCCTATGTCGACGACCTGTTCGCGCTGGCGGCGAAATCCGGCGTGCCGATGCTCAAGGCGCTCTATCCGCGCTCCTTCGTCGATGCCAATCGCGAACCCTACGAGGTCGATCCGGCGATGTTCGAGGGCGCCCTGCCCGGTCACGCCAACACGCGCTCGCCGCGCGTCGCCGCCGGCCTGGGTTGCCTGCCGCGCGTCGCTTTCGATGGCCAGCCGCTCTATCGCCGGCGCCTGCCGGTGGCCGAACTGGAGCGCCGACTGGCCTGGTACTATCGGCCCTACCACGCCGCGCTGCGCAAGCTGATCGACGAGACGCTGGAGCGCTTCGGCCATTGCATCCTGGTCGATTGCCACTCGATGCCGTCCAACTCCCCGGTCGGGCTGGGCGGCAAGGGCGGCCGGGTGGATTTCGTGCTCGGCGACAATCACGGCGCCGCCTGCGCGCCAGCGCTGATCGGCCTGGCCGAGAGTTGGCTGCGGGTGCGCGGCTATCGGGCCATGCGCAACCAGCCTTATGCCGGCGGCTTCACCACCCAGCACTACGGCGCGCCCGGTCGGGGCGTGCATGTCCTGCAGGTCGAGATCAACCGGGCGCTCTATATGGACGAGGCGGCGATGCGCCCGCATGCCGGCTTCGCCGCGCTGTCGCGCCACCTCGCCGAATTCATCGAGGATGTCGGCCACGCCACCCTGGGCCATTCGGCCTTCGCCGCCGAGTAGCCGTCGCCCCGTTTCGTCCTCCCAGGCGAAAAAAAGGCGGTGTCAAAGACACCGCCCGAGTTTTAGGGAGGAAACGCCCAAGACGGGCATTACGACAAACAAAGAGGCCGTCGAAACGACGTTTGCCGCACGCCAAATATGGTGCATATGCGAAGAGCAGGCAAGAGAAAAATAATGCTTTAGTTTCAAGATATAAACGCCTGTTTACCGTGCAGGCCCTGTGTTTTATTTTTGCAACGCAGCAGGATTTCTCGTGCGAGCCCTGCGTGGTTTCGTACGACCCATGCCGGCGTGAGGCTGTTCGCCGGCCGCTGGTCCGGGCACGATTGGCCGCGATTTCGCCGACCGATCAAGGAGTTCGCGGATGGCCCGCAAGATCGTCATCGCCATGATGATGCACGAGACCAACACCTTCTCGCCGGTGCCCACGCCGCTGAGTTCGTTCGGGCCTAGCGGGCCGCTGGTCGGAGCGGCGGCGGTCGCCGAGGCCGAAGGCACCAACACCACGATCGGCGGCTTCATCAAGGTGGCGCGGCGGATTGGCGCGGAGATCGCCGTGCCAATGTCGGCCAGCGCCCATCCCTCGGGCTTCGTCGACAAGGGAGCCTACGAGCGGATGAGCGCGGCGATCCTCGAGGGGATCGGCAAGGGCTGCGACGCGGTGTTCCTCGCGCTCCATGGCGCCATGGTCGCCGAGCATTTCGACGATGGCGAAGGCGAGCTGCTGCGCCGTATCCGCGCCCTGGCGCCCAGCCTGCCCATCGCCGTCGGACTGGATTTCCATACCCAGCTCACGGCGGCGATGGTCGAGAACTGCGATGTCATCGCCGGCTACCGCACCTACCCGCATATCGACATGGGCCATACCGGCGAGCGCGCCGGCAACACGCTGGTGCGCATGCTCGACGGCGAGGTCGCGCCACGCATGGTCTGGGGCGTGCGGCCGATGCTGACCAGTTCGCTGGTCCATACGCCCTCGCGCCAGCCCATGAAGGACATCATGGACATGGCCAACGCGGCCGAGGACTCCGGTCGGGTGCTCAACGCCTCGGTATTCGGCGGCTTCCCGCAGGCCGACATCCCGCACCTGTCGTGCTCCGCCGTCATCGTCTGCGACAAGCGCACGGCCGAAGGCGAGATCCTGCTCAACCGCCTGCTCGACATGGCCTGGGACCGTCGCGAGGCCTTCCTTTACCGAGGGGCGCCGTTGGCCGAACAGGTCGCCGGCGCGAAGACGCTCGAGGGCGGGCCGATCATCCTCGCCGACCACGGCGACAACACCGCCTCGGGCGGCACGCAGGACGTGATGAGCGTGGTCGAGGAGGCGCAGCGGCAGGGTCTCGAGGATGTCTGCGCCGGGCCGATCTGGGATCCCGCAGCGGTCGCCAAGATGATCGAGGCCGGCATCGGTGCGACGGTGAGCCTCGAGCTCGGCGGCAAGGTCGACATGCCGCAGCTCAACCTCAAGGGCAAGCCGCTCAAGGTCAGCGGCAAGGTCAAGTGCATCACCGACGGCGAGTTCGTCGTCACCGGGCCGATGGCCACCGGCACCAAGGTGCGCATGGGCCGCACCGCCGTGCTCGACACCGGCACGATGCAAATCGTCGTCTCGGAGAAACGCAGCGAGCCTTACGACCTGGGTGTCTTCACCCACTGCGGAATCGATCCAAGGCGCAAGAAATACGTCATTATTAAGTCGCGCCAGCACTTCCGCGCTGGCTTCGAGCCAATCGCCAAGCACATTGTGATGTGCGACGGTGATGGCTGCACCAGTTCCGACCTGGCGCTGTTCACCTATGTCAATCGGCGCAAGCCGATGTACCCCTTCGAGCCCGATCTACAGCTTGGCCGCAACGAGGCGTGATGAGGAAAGCCTGGCGACTGTTCGGTGCGGTCCTATTGCTTCTGGTGACGGCTGAGGCAGCCGCCCGGAGCGAGCGATGGGCCGGGATATCGTCAGCCGACCATTTCGGCCTCGGCCCCTGCCCGATGGTCGCGTTCACGCTCTATGTCGACGGCGTCGCGGTTGACGGTTCGGCAGAGTCCGAGTCAACGAGCGGCAAGGTCAGGTGGACTGTCTACGGCACGCGATCGCACGGCTTCATTCAGATCGAGATGAGCCATCGCCCCTGGATCTGGACACCCAGAGTCCGCGTGCAGTGGACAGGATTTCAGCGCCACGGTCTTATGCAGTTGACGAGTAGTCGTGGCGAGTCCTGTCGCCAGCCCCGGTCGGTGAACCTGAGGCGAATCGATTGAGACCGAGCGTCCAGGAGCACCTTCATGACCGCCCCTGATCTTGTTCTTCGCAACGGCACGCTGATCGACGGCAGTGGCGAACCGCGCCGCGCCGCCGACATCGCCATCAAGGGCGATCGCATCGTCGCGATCGGCGCGCCCGGGACGCTGAGGGGCGACAACGAGATCGACGTATCAGGCAAGGTGGTGGCGCCGGGCTTTATCGACGTGCACACACATGACGACACGGCGCTGATCGAGAATCCCTCGATGGCGATGAAGGCCAGCCAAGGCGTGACGACGGTGGTCTGCGGCAATTGCGGCTTCAGCCCGGCGCCGTACAGCGGCCCCAAGCCGGCGCCGCACAACCTCTCGCTGATCGTCAAGCAGGAGCGGTTCCTGACGCAGAGCTTCGCCGCCTTCGCCGAGTTGGTCGAAGCCGCGCGGCCCTCGATCAACGGCGCCTTCCTGATCGGCCACGCCACCTTGCGCTACAGCGTGCTGGGCGCCGATCTCGACCGCGCGGCGAGCGCCGCTGAGACGACGCGCATGCGCGACATGCTCGACAACGCGCTCAGCGACGGCGCGATCGGCATGTCGAGCGGCCTGTTCTATCCGCCGGCGGCGCATGCCACGACCGACGAGGTGGCCGAGGTCGCGGCACCACTGGGCCGGCACGGCGCGGTCTACACCGCGCATATGCGCGACGAGGGCAACGACATCCTGGCGGCGATGGACGAGACCTTCGAGATCGGCCGGCGCGCCGGCGCGCAGGTGGTGGTGTCGCACCACAAATGCGCCAGCCGGCAGAACTTCGGCCGCATGCGCGAGACGCTGCCGAAGTTCGACCAGGCGATGAAGGACTGGCCGATCGCCTTCGACGTCTACCCCTATGTCGCGGGCTCGACCATCCTGCGCAAGCAGATGCTGGACCGCGCCGACAAGGTGATGGTCACCTGGTCGGAGGCGATGCCCTCGGCGGGTGGTCGCGACCTGAAGGATATCGCCGCCGAGCTCGGCTGCTCGATCTACGAGGCGGCCGATCGCCTGCAGCCGGCCGGCGCGATCTACTGGCAGATGAGCGAGGACGACGTGCGCAAGGCGCTGTCGCATCCCCAAGCGATGATCGGCAGCGACGGCCTGCCGCTCGACCAGCATCCGCACCCGCGCCTCTGGGGGACTTTCCCGCGCGTGCTCGGCCACTACAGCCGCGACCTCGGCCTGTTCTCGCTCGAGGAGGCGGTGCGGCGCATGACGTCGCTGTCGGCCCGGACCTTCGGGCTGGCGAAACGTGGTCTGGTACGCGAGGGTCACTACGCGGATATCTGCGTCTTCGATCCCGCGACGGTGATCGACACGGCGACGTTCGAGGAGCCGATCAAGCCGGCGCAGGGCATCGTGCTCACGCTGTGCAACGGCGTGGTGGCGTGGCAGGGCGGGCATCCGGCGCTAGGCGGCGGCGGCCGGGTCCTGCGCCTGCAGGAACTGAAGAAGGAGGCGGCCTGATGCGAATCATCCCTCTGACACGCGTGGCCATAGCCCTGCCGATTCTGCTGTGCGCAGCCCCGGCCCTCACCCAGCCGACTCCGACGCCGGTCCAGGCGCAGCCGCCGGCGGCCCGGCCGCTCGAACTCCAGCGCCCCGATGATCTCGATGCCCCGACGCTCGCCGCCAGCCTGCGCGCCGGCTACCAGATCCGAACCGCCGTGCAGACCGTCGAGGCCAACCCGCTGATCTTCATCCAGAAGGACAGTTCGGCCCGGGTCTGTCGCGCGGCCATACCGCGCGAAGGCGCGATCGCCCCCCGTTACAGCGCTGATTTCGGCAGCTATCGCTGCAGCGAAATCAAATAGGCAGTTGACAGTTAACTGACTATTCCCGGTGGGTTGGTAAATCGAGCCTACTAGATATCGTGGATTCTTGGTATAGTTCGGCGAGTGACCGGCCTCGCAGTGGGGCTCGGTGCGTACCCTCGGGGGAGAAGATCCAATGAAAGACCTGCTGTTCAGCTTCGACGGCCGGATCAATCGCGCCAAGTTCTGGCTTGGCACGGCTTGCTTGTTCGTGGGTTACCTCGTTCTCGCCGGCATCAGCGCCGCGACGATGAGCCCGGACGGCAGCATGGGCGTCGTCGGCATTATCGTCCTGATCATCTACCTCGCGATGATCTGGCCGTCAGTGGCCATCGGCGTGAAGCGCTTCCATGATCGCGACAAGTCGGGCTGGTGGGTGCTGATCGCCCTCGTGCCGTTCATCGGCGGCCTGTGGTACCTGATCGAGTGCGGCTTCCTCGAAGGCACCAAGGGCCCGAACAAGTTCGGCCCCGACCCGCTGGCGACCGCCTAGGCGGCGAACGGATCCGGCACGAAGGGCCACTGCTTCCTGGGCGCCTTCGTGTAGGTCATGGAGCGGAAGTCCGGCGCCACGGCGCCGGGCACCGCGACGTAGAGAATCTCCGATGCCACCGGCGCGTACTCCGCGTGGAAGTGCTGCATCGACTTCACCACCACCACTTTGCGCATCGATGGATCGACACCCACATTGGTGAAGGCGTCGACGCTCTTGCACTGCGCGCGTAGCGTGCTGCAGACGATGGCGATGCCGTCGGCCTCGAAGGCCGCCATGTCACCCATTGGCACACGCGAGCCGCCGAAGCCGTGCGTGGTGGCATCGCGCTTCAGGCCGATTACCTTGGCGCGCAGATCGAGCGCCGGGCCCGACATCGGCCCCAGCTTGCCGCCGATCCGCACATCGACCTCGGCGCCCTCGCCGACCTCGAAGGCGATGCGCACCGCCATCGGATCCCAGAAAGTGGCGATGGCGCCGTCCTTGATGCCGCGCTCGCGCATCGCCTGCAGGATGAAGGTCGAGTCGCTGGCGCCGCCGCCGCCGGCGTTGTCGGAGACGTCGGCGATCACCAGCGGCTTGGGCAGGTTGTGCGAGGCGGCGCGCGCCATCGCCTGGTCGAGCGTGGCGTAGGGCGGCTGCGTCTCGGCGCGCATGGCGTAGAACTCGCGGCCCAGCTCGGCGGCCAGTCGCTCGGCCTTGCCACGGTCGCCATCGGTCACCACCAACAGCTTGCTGCCCATGTCGGGGACATCGGCCCACGGGAAACCGTGGATCACCGAGACCGACAGCACGCCATCCTTGCCCTCGAGCGCCGCGCACTTGTCGACGAAGCCCCGCATCGGCTGGCGCGTGGTGTGGAACAGGCCGACGGTGCGGCAGTCGTACCAGCCCATCACCGGCGTCGCGCCGCGATCGAACACCGCCTCGAGGATGGTGAAGACTTCCTCGGCGCGCTCCTTCACGTCGATGTGGGGATACTCCTTGAACAGCACGATCCAGCTGGCGTTGTCGAGCTTGAGCGGGCCGACATTGCCATGCAGGTCGAGCTCGACGCCGATCGGCACGCCGGGACCGACGACGCGTCGGACATGCGCCAGCAGGTCGCCTTCGGCGTCGTCATAGCCCTCGGCCACCATCGCGCCGTGCAGCGACAGCAGCACAGCGTCGACCGGCAACGCCGCCCTGAGATCGGCGACGATCTCGTCGCGAAACGATTCGTAGACCTTCTTCACCGTCTTGCCGGCGGGCTGGGCGAAGGCGCACAGGCTTTCCACGATGGTCCAGCCGCGCGCCTCGGCGCGCCGGCGCCACACCGCGAGCGGCAGACCGAACATCGGTACCGTCGCGCCGTAGCTCGCCTTACGGAAGAGGCAGGTCTCCTCGAACAGGCGAAGCCCGGTGGGCAGCGAGGAGAAGGTGTTGGTCTCGGTGCCGAGCGTGGCGGTGAAGATCTTGCGCGTCATGACTGCTTCTCTCACCTGTCATCCCTCGCCGCGCTCGGGACGACAACGGGGCGGTTAGGCCGCCTCGAACTTGCCGAATTCCCAGTCGCGGCCAGGCGCGGCGGCGAGCAGCGCCTTGGTATAGGGATGCTGCGGGCGCAGGAAGACGTCGGCGACCGGCCCGTACTCGACGACGATGCCCTTCTCCATCACCGCCACCTCGTGGCAGACCTGCGCCGCGACGCGCAGGTCGTGGGTGATGAACAGCATGGCGAGGTTGAGCCGCTGGCGGATCTCGTCGAGCAGATCGAGCACCTGCGCCTGCACCGAGACGTCGAGCGCCGAGACCGCCTCGTCGGCGATCAGCAGCTCGGGCTCCATGGCGAGCGCGCGCGCGATGCAGATGCGCTGGCGCTGGCCACCCGAGAACTGGTGCGGATAGCGATCGAGCGAATCAGGATCGAGCCGCACCGTCTCCATCAGCTTGCGCGCCCGCGCCCAGGCCTCGGACCGCTCCATGCCGAAATTCATCGGCCCCTCGATGATCGAGTCGCCGACCGTGCGCCGGGGATTGAGCGAGCGATAGGGATCCTGGAAGACGATCTGGATGCGCCGGCGGTGGCGGCGCAGCAGACGCTGCGGCATCAACGCCACGTCGTCCTCGCCGAGCCGCACGCGGCCCTCGGTCGGATCGATCAGGCGGGCGATGCAGCGCGCCACAGTCGACTTGCCCGAGCCCGACTCGCCGACGATGCCCACCGATTCGCCCTGACGGATCTCGATGTTGACCTTGTCGGCCGCCTTCACGGAGTGGCCTTTGCCGAACAGGCTGCCGCCGCCATAGATCTTGGTCAGGTTCTCGGTGCGCAGCACCAGCTTCGAGCCGGTGGCGCGCGGCCGGTCGGCGGGATGCATGCTGGGCACTGAGGAGATCAGCATGCGCGAATAGGGGTGCTTGGGCCGCAGCAGGATATCCTCGGTCGGCCCCATCTCGACGAGTTCGCCCAGGCGCAGCACGGCTACTCTATGGGCGATCTCCCGTACGACGCCGAAGTCATGCGTGATGAACAGCACGCCCATGCCCTTGTCGCGCTGGATGTCCTTGATCAGCTGCAGGATCTGCGCCTGGGTCGTGACGTCGAGCGCCGTGGTCGGCTCGTCGGCGATCAGCAACGCCGGCTCGAGCACGAGGGCCATGGCGATCATCACGCGCTGGCGCTGGCCGCCGGAGAGCTGGTGCGGATACGACGCGTAGATGCGCGGCGGATCGGGCATGCGCACCTGCTCGAAGATCTGGATGATCTTGCTCTTGCGCTCCTCCGCCGACATCTGCGTGTGCTCGCGCAGCACCTCGTCGATCTGGTCGCCGCAGGTCATGACCGGATTGAGCGCGGTCATCGGCTCCTGGAAGATCATCGCCATGCGCACGCAGCGTAGCTCACGCAGCCGCGACTCGGTCGCCTTGGCGACATCCTCGCCGTCGAGCAGCATCTGGCCGCCGGCCACCGGCAGCGCCTTGGGCAGCAAGCCCATCACGCCTTGCGCGATCACCGACTTGCCGGATCCCGACTCACCCACCAGGCAGACGATCTCGCCGGTCTTGACGGTGAAGTTCACCTTCTCGGCGGCGAATGGCCGGTCGCCGCCCTTGGGCAAGGCGATCGACAGATCACGCACGTCGAGGACCGGACGCCCTACTCCAACACCGCTGGCGTTCATGGCTCAGACCCGCTTGCTCATCTTGGGATCGAGCGTGTCGCGCAGCCCGTCGCCCAGCATGTTGACCGCCAGCACCGTCACCGCGAGGAAGATCGCCGGGTACAGGATGTTGTGCGGATGGACGCGGAAGAACTGGCGTCCTTCGGCCATGATGTTGCCCCAGGTCGGCGTGTCGGTGGGAATGCCGATGCCGAGGAAGCTCAAGGTCGCCTCGGCGAGGATCGCCGAGCCGCAGATGAAGGTGCCCTGCACGATCACCGGCGCGATAGTGTTGGGCAGGATGTGGCGCCACAGGATCTTGGGCATTGGTGTGCCGACCGAGATCGCCGCCTCGACATAGGGCTCCTCGCGCACCGACAGCACGACCGAGCGCACCAGGCGCACGACGCGCGGAATCTCGGGCACGACGATGGCGAAGATCACGGTGCCTAGCCCCGCGCGGAACAGCGACACCAGGCCGATCGCCAGCAGGATGCCGGGGATCGCCATCAGCCCGTCCATGATGCGCATGACGATGCCGTCGAGCCAGCGGATGTAGCCCGAGACCAGGCCGATGAAGACGCCGATGACGATGCTGAGCGAGGCGACCGAGATGCCGACGATGAGCGAGACCCGCGCGCCGTAGAGCACCCGGCTGTAGATGTCGCGGCCCAGGCTGTCGGTGCCCATGTGCACCGTGCGCGTCGTGCGCGTGCCGTCGTCATTGCGCACCGTGACCTCGACGCCCGGCTTGCGGTTGCGCGTGGTCGGATCGATGCGCGCCGGATCGATGGTGCCGAGCAACGGCGCCGCGAGCCCGATCAGCATCATGATCAGCACCATGATGCCGCCGATGCGCACGCTGGTGTTGCGCGACAGGCGTTTCCAGACGCTGGGACGGGCGACGGCCGCTGCGCGTGCCGCGGCGGCGTCGACTTCGTTTTCGAGCGCGATAGTCAATAGCGGATCCTCGGATCGAAGAAGCTGTAGGCGATGTCGATCAGCAGGTTGATCAGCACGTAGACGAAGCTGAACATCAGGATCACGACCTGGATCACCGGGAAGTCGCGCGCCAGCACGGCGTCGACGGTGAGCCGACCGACGCCGGGGATATTGTAGACGCTCTCGGTCACCACCACGCCGCCGATCAGCAGCGCGATACCGATGCCGATCACCGTGATGATCGGGACCGCCGCGTTGCGCAGCGCGTGGCGTAGCAGCACGGTGCGGCCCGGCAGGCCCTTGGCCCGGGCGGTGCGGATATAGTCCTCGCCCAAGGTCTCGATGACACTGGCGCGGGTGATGCGCGAGATCAGCGCGATATAGACGACCGCCAGGGTGATGCTGGGCAGGATCAACCTGATGATGAACTCGCCGAAGCCCTCGGCGATGCGGCGATAACCCTGTACCGGCAGCAGGCCGAACTGGATGGCGAAGAGGTAGATCAGCAGATAGCCGATGACGAAGGTCGGTACCGAGAAGCCCATCACCGAGAAGCCCATCACCACCCGGTCGACCCAGCCGCCCTGCTTCGCCGCGGCGAGCACGCCCAGCGGCACGGCGATCGAGACCGCCAGGATGAGCGTGCACAGCGCCAGCATGGCGGTGGGCTCGATGCGCTGGGCGATCAGCTCGGCCACCGTCTTCTTGAAGAAGAACGACTCGCCGAAGTCGCCGCCCAGCGCCTTGCCCGACCAGATGAAGAACTGCGTGTAGATCGGCTCGTTGAGGCCGAGCTTGGCGCGGATCGCCTCGACCTGATCGGACGTGGCGTTGTCGCCAGCGATGACCGCCGCCGGGTCACCCGGCGTCAGCCGCAGCAGCATGAAGACGAAGATCGCCACGAACAGAAGCACGGGGATCGTGGCGACCAGGCGCCTTGCGATGAACGCGAACATGTATAACCGGACCGATAAATGCGAAGACCGGCTACTTGCCGGTCTTCTCGATATTCCAGAACACGGGGACCGGCGCTTTGAGCCAGCCGGTGACGTTGCTGCGGCGCGCGCCTGGGCCGTACCACTGGCCGATCCAGCCGAACTGCGCGGTCTCCAGCGCACGCAGCTGCACCTTCTCGGCGAGGTCCTTCTGCTTCACCGGATCGGTCTCGCGCGCGTAGGCGTCGCGCAGCTTCTCCATCTCGGGATCGACCGGCCAGCCGAACCACTGCTTGCCATCGGCGGCGACGAAGTAGGAATTGGAGATCGGGTTCATCGCGTCGGCCGACACGGAGTACGTGTGGAAGACGTTCCAGCCGCCCTTGTCGGCCGGATCCTTCTTGGTGCGACGCGCGACCAGGGTCTGCCAGTCCATCGACTGCATATCGACCTTGAAGCCGCCCTTCTCCAGCAGCGCCTTGGTCACCGGCGCGGTGTTGGTCAGGACCGCAAGCGTGGTCGACTGCATCAGCACGATCGGCGTGCCGTCGTAGCCGGCCTCCTTGAGCAACTCCCTGGATTTCTCGAAGTTGGACTTGATCAGGATGTCGCTGCCCTTCTCGGTGCCGTTGGGCGTGCCGCAGATGAAGGCGGCGCCGCACACCTTGTAGTACTTGGCATCGCCGATCGTGGCCTTGAGGTAGTCCTCCTGGTTGATGGCGTAGAGCGCGGCCAGGCGGACCTTGGGGTTGTCGAACGGCTTGACCACGTGGTTGAAGCGGATGATGAAGACGTGGCCCAGCGGGTTCCAGTCATCGAGCACGATGGCCTTGTCCTTGGCGAGCACCGGCAGCAGGTCGTGCGGCGGCGCCTCGACGATGTCGATCTCGCCGGCAAGCAGCGCATTGGCCTGGGTCTGCGTGTCGGGCATCTCGATCAGCTCGACGCGGTCGACCTTGACCACCTTGCCGCCGGCCAGACCCGAGGCCGGTTCGGATCGCGGCTTGTACTTCGGGTTCTTCAGATAGACGTGCTTGTCGCCCGGCTTGGACTGCGCCGTCTGGTAGATGAACGGGCCGGAGCCGACATACTCCTTGATCTGCTGGAAGGCGTCGGTCTCGGCGATGCGCTTGGGCATCATGAACGGCGTGTTTGACGACGGCTTGCCGAGCGAATCGAGCACGAGGCCGTAGGGTTCCTTGAGGATGATCTGGAAGGTCTTGTCGTTGACGACCTTCAGCTCCTTGACGAAGTCGAAGAGCTTCTGGCCCATCGGGTCGCGCTTGGACCAGCGCGTCAGCGAGACGGTGCAGTCCTCGGCCTTGACCGGCTGGCCGTCATGCCACTCCAGCCCGTCGCGCAGGGTGAAGGTCCAGGTCAGCTTGTCGGCGCTGACCTCGTACTTGTCGACCATCTGCGGCTTGATCTCGAACTTCTCGTCGGCCGCGAACAGCGTGTCGTAGATCAGGTAGCCGTGGTTGCGCGTGACGTAGGCCGTCGTCTGGATCGGATCGAGGATGGTGAGGTTGCCGTGCTGCACGACGCGCAGCGTGTTCTGCGCTTGGGCCGCGGCGCCAAATGCCAGCGAGCCGGCGACCAGCGCCGCACCGAGAACCGCGGCCCTACGGGTCGATTTCATCGTCATAGACAGCCCCTCCCTGTGCGCGGCCCGGCCGCGTCATCCGTCCCGGAGCGGAATGAGCAACAATCGTGCCTACGGTGCCTCGTCATGCAGGCCTGACCGCCGGCTGATCTTTCCGCTTCCTGGTTGATCAGACCCTACCATCGCGGTCATCCAGCACAAGGGAAATGCCGAAGGAATAGGCAGCGGCGCCCTCGCCCGCCACAAATGAGAACGGCGGCCCAAGGGCCGCCGTTCGGTCGCCGCGCGCGAGGCGCGTCGGCTACTTCTTGGTGACGTTCCAGAACACCGTGACCGGCGCCACCAGGTTGCCCTCGAGCTTGGTGCTAAGCGCGAAGGGCGCGTACCATTGGCCGAGATGGACGTGGGTCGGATACTCCGCCCAGCGCCGCTGGATCGCCTCGACGATCGACTTGTGCTTCGCCGGATCGGTCTCCTTGGCGAACTGATCGCGCAGCCTCTCGATCTGCTCGTCGCACGGCCAGCCGAACATCGCCTTGTCGCAGGCCGAGTTGAAGAAACCGGCCATGACCGGGTTCAGGATGTCGGCCGCCACCCACGAGGTGAGGAAGGCGCTCCAGCCGCCGGCGTTCAGCGGATCCTTCTTGGTGCGACGCGACACCAGGGTCTGCCAGTCCATCGATTGCATGTCGACCTTGAAGCCGGCCTTCTCGAGTTGGGCCTTGGCGACCGGCGCGAGGTTGGTCAGCACCTGCAGATCGGTCGACTGCATCAGCACGATGGGCGTACCGTCGTAGCCGGCTTCCTTGAGCAACTGCGCGGCCCTGGCCGAGTCGCCGTTGAGCAGGCCGTCCATGCCGGCCATGGTCTCGAGCGGCGTGCCGCAGATGAACATCGCCTTGCAGGTCTTGTACCACTGGGCGTCGCCGACCACGGCCTGCAGGAACGGCTCCTGGCTCATCGCCACGACCGCGGCGTGGCGGATCTTAGGATTGTCGAACGGCTTGTGCAGCACGTTGAAGCGGAACGTGAACTGGTTACCGGTCGGATTCGAGTTGAACAGCCTGACGTTCTTCTCCTTGGCCAGGATCGGCAGCAGATCGTGACCGGGCGATTCGATCATGTCGATCTCGCCGGCGATCAGCGCGTTGGTCGAGGTCTGCACGTCGGCGATCCACACCCACTCGACGCGGTCGACCTTGACCACCTTGCCGCCCGCGAGGCCCGAGGGGGGCTCGTTGCGCGGCTTGTACTTCGGGTTCTTGACGTAGACCACCTTCTCGCCCGGCTTCCACTCGGCCGGACGGAACATGAACGGGCCGGAACCGATGACGTCGGTCGGCTTGATTTGCGTGTTGGGATCCGTCGCGGCCACGCTCGCGGGCATCATGAACGGCACGTTCGACGACGGCTTGCCTAGCGACTGCAATACCAGGCCGTAGGGCTCCTTGAGTACCAAGGTGAAGGTCTTGGCATCGACAGCCTTCAGCTCGGCGGTGACGCCCAGCAGCTTCTGGCCCATCGAGTCCTTGGCGCCCCAGCGCTTGATCGAAGCGACGCAGTCCTCGGCCGTGACCGGCTTGCCGTCATGCCACTCCAGGCCGTCGCGCAGGGTGAACGTCCAGGTCAGCTTGTCGTCGCTGACCTTCCACGTGTCGACCATCTGGGGCTTGACGTCGAACTTCTCGTCCATCGCGAACAGCGTGTCCCAGACGAGATAGCCGTGATTGCGCACGATGTAGGCGGTGGTCCAGATCGGATCGAGGATCTTCAGATCCGAATGCATGACCACGCGCACCGTCTGCGCCTGTGCCGCCGGCGCGCTCGCCAGCGACATCGCGCCGGCCATCGCCACCGAGGCGAGCAGCGCTTTCCAATGTTTCACCATCCCCAACTCCTTGGTAAACGGCCCCACCCTCCGGTCCCGGGGGGCCACGATGAGCGAACAGTATCACCAGCCCAGCGCCGCACAAGCACGCGTGATGCCAAGCACCGACTGGCCGCTGCTAGACTGCCGGGACTGAGGCATTTCGGGACGGCAAGCATGTGGCGCGGCATCGCGATCTTCCTGATCGGCGGCATTCTGGGCACGGCCTTCGGCGTCGCCGCGGGCTTTTTCGCCTATCCCTATGTCTTCCCGCCGCCCGAGGCGATGGACACGCTGACCGACCAGGACCGCGCTGGCTTGGCCGCGCGCGGCCGTTTCATCCACGCCAATCCCGCCGACCCGATCCACTACGGCAAGGGCGATGTCACGGTCTATCGCCGGGTCGTGCACCTCAACACCAATTTCGAGGTCGGGCCGGGCCCGGCCTTTCACGTCTATCTCGTGCCGAAGGCGAAGATCCGGCAGACCGCCGACGTGCGCGACGCCATGTTCGTCGACCTTGGCAAGTTGCGTTCGTTCAAGGGCAGCCAGAAATACACCATCCCCGATGGCGTCGATCTCAAGGCCTATCCCAGCGTGGTGATCTGGTGCGCCCAGTTCGGCGTGCTGATCTCGCCCGCCGATCTGGTGTTTGAGCAATAGCAGAGCTGGAGGCGCGTCACGCCCCGACCTATTCCGCCGCCTTGCCGTAGTCGGCGACCTGGCTGCCCAGCGTCGGACTGGCCGAGGGTGGCGAGCCGGCGACGACCTGGCGCCCCAGCGCGGCGTAGCTCGGCACCTCGGCGTCGCGTAACTCCGCCCGCTTGACCTTGCGCGCCATCGCCCGCTCGAGATAGGGCGCCAACTCCGCCATCTTGCGCGCCTCGCGTTCGGCGGCCTTCTCCTTGAACTCGGGCTGGATGTCGCGCGCGAACAGCTCGAGCGACTCGCAGATGTGGTCGTGCCGGTTGCGCCCGCCCTGCTGCACGAAACAGACTTGATCGACGCCGGCCTCGGCGAAGTTGCGCAGGTGCTGGCGCACCTCGTCGGTCGAGCCGATGCCGCGCGCGGGGTTGGGCGGCAGATGCGCCCGCGCCTTCTCGTAGCGGCTCCACACGTCGGTGCGGCCGGGTTTGTGCTCGCCGAAGACGTAGAAGTGGCCCAGCGCGAAGCCGAAGAACATGAAGCCGTCGAGCCCGCGGCGCCGTGCCTCCTCGCGATCGGGATGCACCGAAAAGCCGCTCACCATGCAGATGTTGGGATTGATCGCGTGGCCGATCGGCACGCACTCGGTCTTGAGGATGCGATAGTAGTCGTCGACCCACTGCTTGGCCTCGGCCGCATCGACGAAGGCGAAGGTCAGCGCGCCGATGCCGCAGCGCGCGGCGAGATGGATGGTCTCGCGCTTGGAGCACGCCACCCAGATCGGCGGATGCGGCTTCTGCAGCGGCTTCGGCACCACGTTACGGCAGGGCATTGAAAAATAGCGCCCCTCGAAGCCGGGATAGGGGTTCATCACCATCATGTCGGCGGTCTGCTCGACGGTCTCGCGCCACATCTGGCGCTTCTCCGCGACAGGCACGCGGAAGCCGCCCAGCTCCATCAGCGACGACGATTCACCGGTGCCCCAGTCGACGCGGCCCTTCGAGACGATATCGAGCGTCGCCAGGCGCTCGGCGACACGGGCGGGATGATTGTACTGCGGCGGCGAGAGGCAGATGCCGTGACCCAGCCGGATGCGCTTCGTGCGCTGCGAGGCGGCGGCGAGGAACACCTCGGGCGCGGAGGAATGCGAATACTCCTCGAGGAAGTGATGCTCGACCTCCCAGGCGTAGTCGATGCCCAGCCGGTCGGCCAGCTCGACCTGCTCCAGCGCCTCGTGGAACAGGCGCGCCTCGTCGCCTTCCGCCCAGGGCTTGGGCAGCTGATGCTCGTAGAAGATGCCGAATTTCATATCGATGACGCTCCGTGATCGGCGGCGACCCTAGCAGTGCGGTTGATCGCTCGGCTAGACTGGCGGCCGTGAAGCTCCAGAACCCGATCCTCAACGCCGGGCTGGTGCCGGTGATCGGCGCCTCGCGCTACTTGTTGACGCTCGCCGCCCTGCTCGCGCTGTGGTGGTTCGACGCGCGCCTGATGAATCGCGGCTTCGATGCCAACCTCTCGCTGATCAAGTCGCTGAGCAACGCGCTCGACAGCAGCGGCAAAGTCGAGGCCGCGTTGCGCGCTTTCGCGGCCGAGAAGATGCTGCTGTTCGCCGAGATCAGCATCGTCATTTGGCTGATCGGCAAGGCGCTGTGGTGGCTGATCGGCCTGCCCTTCCGACGCCGCGCCGCCGCCAAGGCCGCGACGCCGGCCGCACCCAACCCCGCCGACGATCTCGCCGCCCGTATGGAGTCGCGCAGCGGCCCATCGCTGAAGGTCTCGGACGAAACAACCGGCGTTCGCGCCGAACGATAGACATCGCCCCGCAGGAGATCGACATGACCGCCGCCCCCTTCCGCATCGGCTTCCTGGTATTCCCCGACATCACCCAGCTCGACATGACCGGGCCGTGGGAGGTGCTGAGCAAGCTGCCGAACTCGCAGACGTTCCTGATCTGGAAGAGCCGCGAGCCGGTGATCGCCGGTGGCGGCTTGAAGCTGGTCCCCGATATGACCTACGCCGAGTGCCCGCAGCTCGACTTGGTTTGCGTGCCCGGCGGCGCCGGCATGAACGCGCTGCTGGAGGATGACGAGACGCTGGCCTTCCTGCGCCGCCAGGCGGCGGGCGCGCGCTATGTCACTTCGGTGTGCACCGGCTCGCTGGTGCTGGGCGCCGCCGGCCTGCTGAAGGGCAAGCGCGCGGCGACGCACTGGATGTCGATGGACATGCTCAAGGAGTTCGGCGCCACGCCGGTGCACGAGCGCGTGGTGGTCGATGGCAACACCATCACCGGCGGCGGCGTCACCGCCGGCATCGATTTCGGCCTGAAGGTCGCGGCCGAGGTCGCGGGCGAGGCGGTCGCGCGCGGCATCCAGCTCAGCATCGAGTACGACCCGCACCCGCCGTTCAACGCCGGCTCGCCCCAGGGCGCCGGGCCGGAGCTCACGGCGCGCATGACCGAGATGGCGGGCCCGCGCCAGGCGCAGCGCGCCGAAGCGGTAAAGCGCGCGGCGGCGCGATTGAACGCGTGATGGTGCTGCCGTACCCTCACCCGAGAGGGACGGGGAGATCGCATGCGTGACGCACTCGGCTGGCGGCGGAAGCTGGCGATCATGGCGCCGTCGACCAACACCATCGTGCAGCCCGATTGCGACGACATGCGTCCGCTTGGCGTCACCAATCACTACAGCCGCATCTTCACGCCCAACAGCAAGGGCATCGGCAACGACAGCTTCAAGGCCGGCATCCAGGTGATCGGCGGCAACGTCATGGACGCGGTCAACAGCGCCATGACGATGGAGCCCGATTACCTCGTCATGGGCATCTCGGCGCTGTCTTTCTTCGGCGGGCTGAAAGGCGCCAACGCCTTCGTGACGCGCATCGAAGAAGCCACTGGGCTGAAGATGACCGTGGGCAGTCACGCCACCGCGGCGGCGTTGGAGGCCTATGGAGGCGTCAAGCGCATCGCCGTGCTGACGCCCTATTGGCCTGTCATGAACGCCGAGGTCAAAGGCTACTTCAGCGACATCGGCATCGAGGTCGTGCGCGACGTCGCCTTGCAGTGCACGTCGTGGACCGGCATCGCCGAGGTGACAGCCGCGCAATGCCGCGAGGCGCTGCGCAAGCTCGACGGCGACGATGTCGACGCGCTGGTGCAGGTCGGCACCAACCTGTCGATGGTACGCCTGGCGGCGGCGGCCGAGCTATGGCTGGGCAAGCCGGTGATCGCCATCAACACCGCGACCTACTGGCACGCGCTGCGTGCCAACGGCATCCAGGACAAAGTGCCGGGCGTCGGGCGATTGCTCGAGGAGTTTTGATCCCCCTCGTCGTCCTCAGGATGACGGTGGTCGTTACTGCGCCGGCTGGACGATCGGGCGTTCGCCGGGGACTGGCGCTTCGGGTTCAGGCGCCACCAGCATACGCGACTGGCGCACCTGCTCCATGGCGTTGACCAGCGAGACCCAGACGGCGGCGGCGTAGGGCAGCGACTGCACGACAAGCAACCCGGACCACAGCCGCGCGTCGGGATCGATGCCGCCGAGCTTCAGCCAGATTCCCAGGGAAGCGAGCAGCAACAGGCCGGCCAAGGCCGCCTCGCCGCGCGCCATCGCCAGCGCCTTGCCGATGGTGGCGCGCGAATCCATCTTCGGCGTGCGCATGAACGGCAGCTTGCTGGTGAACAGGCCGTAGAGCACGGCGCGACCCACCGTGTAGGTCAACGACAGGCCGGCGAGCGAGGCGCCGACGCTCTGCCTGAACGTGCAGTCGACCCGGTTGCCGTAGAGCGCGAACGAGTACAGCAGCTTGAAGATGAACAGCGCCAGGGTCGGGATCAGAAACGAGTCGGGCGGCAGCGGGAAGAAGCGTGGTGCCACCATGACGCCAGCCGCCCAGAAGATGGCGGTGACGGTGAAGATCACGTTCAGCGCATCGGCGAACCACGGCAGCCAGCCGGCGACGAAGTGGTACTTCTGCCAGAAAGTCAGCTGGGTGCGCTTCGACAGGATCTCGCGCGCGTGGCCCTTGAGGATCTGCATCGCGCCGTAGGCCCAGCGGAAGCGCTGTTTCTTGTAGCCGGCGAAATGGTCGGGCGTGAGCCCGTGTCCGAAGCGCTCGCGGCTGTAAGTGGCGCCGTAGCCCTTCTGCATCATGCGCAGGCCAAGCTCGGTGTCCTCGCAGATGCACCAGGTCGCCCAGCCGCCCAGCTCGTCCATCAGCTTGCGGCGGATCAACGTCATCGTGCCGTGCTGGATGATCGCGTCGTACTCGTTGCGCAGGCACATGCCGATGTCGAAGAAGCCGGCGTACTCCCAGTTCAGCATTTCCTTGAACCGGTCGTCGTGCCAGTCGCGGTGGTCCTGTGGCGCCTGCACGAATCCGATCTTGGGATTGTCGAACTGCGGCACCAGCGAGCGCAGCCAGTCCTTGCGCACGACATAGTCGCTGTCGATCACCGCCACGATCTCGGCGTCGGGCGCGGTCTGGCTCAGCACGTAGTTCAGCGCGCCGGCCTTGAAGCCCTTCATCTCGTCGAAGTGGAAGAAGCGGAAGCGCTCGCCCAGGGTCTTGCAATAGTCCTGGACCGGTCGCCAGACCGCCGGATCGCGGGTGTTGTTGTCGATGACGATGACTTCGAAATTCGGGTAGTCGAGCGCCGCCAACGAATCCAGGGTTTGCATCACCATCGCCGGCGGCTCGTTGCAGATCGCCACGTGCAGCGAGACCTTGGGCCACGCACGGTTGGCGTTCGCGACCGCCCGCGGCAACGGCACCTCGCGCTTCCAGCGCCGCGTCCAGATGGTCTCGACCAGCTCCAACGCCTGCGCCATCACCATCACAAGGCTCAGCAACAGGAAGCCCAGCAGGAAGGTCCAGCCCACAACCTGCAAGGTGGTCATGTAGATGCCGAATCCGGCATAGACGGCGTAGACCATCCCCGAAGCGATGCCGACGGTGAGCCCGGCGAAGACCAGCTCGCCCACGGGCTTCAGGCCGCGCCACATCCAGAGGAAGCCCAGGATGATCGGCAGCGCCACCGCCAGCGACCACGACGCGAGCTTCCACCATTCAGGGAAGGCGACGATCGGGCCGGTCCAGTCGAATTTCTGCTGGCGATCGGCGTCCCACAGGCCCCAGTAACCGCCGGCCATGCCTTCGAGGTCGTGGCTCTTCCACGGTTGGTCGAAGGCCTCGATGACGAAGTGGTCGACCTTCTCGCGGCGCAGGAAATCGACCGCGTCGCGCACGTTCTTGGCCTGCAGCGCCGGGCTGGCGCGCTTGACCACAGGATCGCCTTCCCGGCCGCGGCTGATGCGCGACGCGCCGTTCGAGGGCCAGCCGACCTCGGTGACGATGATGTTCTTGGTCGGGTAGGTCTTGCGGACCTCGTCGATCTGCCGCTGCAGATAGGCGACGTGCTCCTCGTTGGACTTCTCGTCCCAGTACGGCAGCGGATGGATGGCGATGTAGTCGACCTCTTTCGCCAGCTCCGGATAGCGCAGCCAGACGAACCAAGGCTCGGCGGTCGACACCGGCACCTTGACGTTGCGCTTGACGTGCCGGATGTGGCGGATCAGCTGCTGCGGGTTCATGGCGCTGACGTCGTCGGCCTTGCCGATCCAGCGGAACAGCGCCTCGTTGCCGACCATGACGCGCTCGACGTTGGCGTTGGCGTTGGCCATGCGGATCAGGCCGGCGATCTCGCTTGTCGTGCGCTCGGTCTCGCCCTGCGCCACCCAGGCGCCAGCGATGACACGGATGCCGTACTGGTCGGCGATGCGCGGGATCTGCTCGTGCGCATCGAGCGTCGAGTAGGTGCGGATGTAACGCACGCGGCCGGCCATGGTGCGCATGTCGCGCTCGATCTGCTCGACCCTGGGCTTGTCGCCGCGGATCGAGCTCTGATCCTTGCCGATCGGCGTATAGGTCACGCCGTGCAGCAGCCCGTCCATGGGCGGCGCGTCGTAGGTGCGGGTGAACAGGCTCCACGCGCCGAAAGTGGCGGCGACGGTGAGCACGATGGTGAGGAGTGCGGAGAGACGCGGCATGCTGGTGGGCGATCAGATCAGGCGTCCGTACAAGGAGCGCGCCCGCGGGCAACGTCCGCTCGCCTCCATCGAGCCCGCCTCGCTTGCGCGAACGGACGGCGACAGGGCGGTGCGTCGGTGCCGGGGCCGTGCCACCAGCGACGTGCTGCCAGACCTCTTCGAGGCTCTTCCCTGCGCCTGTTTCCTCGACGCCGACCCTCTTCGGCGCCGATCGGGCGTGACGCTTCTATAACCGCTCGCCAAGGCTGCGGACAAGGCCCATAACGCCTTGAAATAAGGAATCATTTCGGCGCCGGCGCCGAGCGCTGCGACAATGCGGCGAAGGTTTGGTCAAGGATGTGTGACAAATTACGCCGATGAGTGTCGACGCCTCCATTGCGATCCCAAGTCGCCGCCGGCCGAGCCTGCTGACGCTGGTCGCCTGTGCCATCGGCGTGGCGGTGGCGATCCCGATCCTCGGCGTGCTGGTGCACCTGCTGCGGCCCAGTGGCACCGAGTGGCGCGAGACCGCCGGCATCGTGCTGCCGGACTTCCTGCTCAACACCGCGGTATTGCTGGCGTCGGTCGCCATCGGCACGACGATCATCGGCACCGCCACCGCCTGGCTGGTGGTGATGTGCCGTTTCCCCGGCCGCCGCCTGTTCGAATGGGCGCTGGCCCTGCCGCTGGCGGTGCCGGCTTACGTGATGGCCTATACCTGGACCGACCTGCTGCAGTTCGCCGGCCCGGTGCAGACGGCGCTACGCGAGATCTTCGGCTGGGGCGCGCGCGACTACTGGTTCCCCGAGATCCGCTCGGTCGGCGGCGCGGCGACGATGTTCGTCTTCGTGCTCTACCCTTATGTCTACCTGCTGGCGCGCACCGCCTTCATCGAGCAATCGGTCTGCGCGCTCGACGCCGGGCGAATCCTGGGCAACGGCCCATGGCGCAACTTCGCGCGCGTGGCCCTGCCGCTGGCCCGTCCCGCCATCGCCGCCGGCGCGGCGCTGGCGCTGATGGAGACGCTCGCGGATTTCGGCACGGTCGCCTATTTCGAGGTCCAGACCTTCACCACGGGCATCTACCGCGCCTGGTTCACCTTCAACGACAAGGTGGCCGCGGCCCAGCTCGCCAGCCTGCTGCTGGTTTTCGCGCTCACCCTGCTGGTCATCGAGCGCCGCTCGCGCGCCGACCGCCGCTTCCACCACACCACGCCGCGCTACCGTCCCCTGCCCGCCCATCGCCTGACCGGTTGGCGCGCCGCCGCCGCGACGCTCGCCTGCGCTATCCCTTTGGCGATCGGCTTCGCGATCCCCGCCCTCGTCCTGCTGCGCTTCTCGCTGTTCTCGGGCGATGCGCAATGGGGCGCGCGCTACGTCAGGCTGGCGCTCAACAGCGTCACGGTGGCGGCGCTGGCCGCCATCGTCACCGTGGTCGTGGCGCTGGGCCTAGCCTATGCCGCGCGGGTCACGCGCCGCGGCCCGGCGGTCTGGGTCGCGCGCTTGGCCGGGCTGGGCTACGCCGTGCCGGGCATCGTCATCGCCGTCGGCGTGCTCGCGCCGGTGGCGGCCTTCGACAACGCGCTCGACGCCTGGCTGCGCGCCAATTTCGGCGTCTCGACCGGCCTGCTGATCACCGGCACCATCGCCGGCGTGGTCTACGCCCTGGTCGTACGCTTCCTCGCCGCCGCGCTGCAGCCGATCGAGGCCGGCCTCACCAAGGTCACGCCCAATCTCGACGGCGCCGCCCGCACGTTGGGCGCCGCGCCGGGCGAGACGCTGCGCCGCGTGCATGCGCCGATGCTCAGAGGTGCGCTGGCGACGGCTGGCCTGATTGTTTTCGTCGACGCGATGAAGGAGCTGCCGGCGACCTTGATGCTGCGGCCCTTCAACTTCGACACCCTGGCTGTGCAGGCCTACAACCTGACCCGCGACGAGCGCCTGGCCGAAGCCTCGACCGCGGCGCTGACCATCGTCGCCGTCGGCCTGCTGCCGCTGATCATCCTCACCCGCACCATCCTCGGCGCCCGGCCCGGCAGCGCCGAGCCACCACTGTGAGGCAAGACGCGAAGCCCCAGCGCAGCGTCTTGCCTCATTGCTATCCCCACCCCCCTAAGGGGGTGGGGATAGCAGGGGACGTTGGCACCCCGTTGGCAGGGGGTTGGCACCCCGTTGGAAGCCCCCGTTGGAAGGGGGTTGGAAGGCGTTGGCACCCCGTTGGTACCCCGTCGGAAGACCGTTGGAAAATTGTCCGTGTCGGCGCTCACGCTCCGGCTCTTCCGACACGAACGGGATGATACGCGATCGCGGGCGAAAAGTCGATTTCCGGCGCTACGTTTTGCGTCGCGTTTTGTTGATCGACACCCCTAGACTGCGGCCGGGCGTCGGGGGAGATCACGGATGGCGTATGACTTCGATCTGGTGGTGATCGGCTCGGGGCCGGCCGGTCAGCGCGCCGCGATCCAGGCGGCCAAGCTCGGCAAGACGGTGATGCTGGTCGAGCGCCAGGACGTCGTCGGCGGCGTCTGCATCAACACCGGCACCATCCCGTCGAAAACCTTGCGCGAGGCGGTGCTGCATCTGAGCGGCCATCGCGAGCACGGCATCTATGGCGCCTCCTACCAGGTGAAGCAGAACATCACCGTCGAGGACCTGCACTTCCGCACCGAGCACGTCATCCGCCACGAGATCGACATCACGCGCCACCAGCTGCAGCGCAACCGCGTCGAGGTCGCGATCGGCAACGCCGTCTTCGCCGACCCGCACACCGTGCGGATCGAGGACGTGCCGGGCCGCAACGTGCGCAGCGTCACCGCGGCGCATATCGTCGTCGCCACCGGCACGCAGGCGACGCGCGACGGGCGCATCCCCTTCGACGGCCAGCGCATCATGATCAGCGACGACGTCATGACGCTCAAGAAGCTGCCGCGCACGCTCACCGTGATCGGCGCCGGCGTAATCGGCATCGAGTACGCCACGATCTTCGCCGTGCTCGGCGTGCGCGTCACCCTCGTCGACAAGCGCGACCGGCTGCTGCCCTTCATCGACCGAGAGATCACCGACTCGCTGGCCTACCAGATGCACGAGCGTCGCGTGACCCTGCGGCTCGGCGAGGAGGTCAAGGGCATCGAGCCGTTCACCGAAGAGCGCGGCGAGCGGGTGCGCGTCAGCCTGGTCTCGGGCAAGCAGGTCGTCAGCGAGGCGGCGCTCTACTCGATCGGCCGCACCGGCGCGACCGCGACGCTCGACCTCCCGGCCGCCGGCGTGCTCGCCGACGAGCGCGGCCGGCTGAAGGTCAACGAGCACTACCAGACCAACCAGCCGCATATCTACGCCGTGGGCGACGTGATCGGCTTCCCCAGCCTGGCCTCGACCTCGATGGAACAGGGCCGCCGCGCCGCCTGCCATGCCTTCAACGTCACCGCCGAGAGCGTGCCCTCGCTGTTCCCCTACGGCATCTACACCATCCCCGAGATCTCCACCGTCGGCCGCACCGAGGAGGAGCTGACCCAGGAAGGCGTGCCCTACGAGATCGGCAAGGCCAACTACCGCGAGATCGCCCGCGGCCAGATCATCGGCGACAGCTCGGGCCTCTTGAAGCTGCTCTTCCACCTCGAGACGCGCGAGCTGCTCGGCGTGCACATCATCGGCGAAGGCGCCAGCGAGCTGATCCACATCGGCCAGGCGGTGCTCGCGCACAAGGGCACGATCGACTACTTCGTCAACACGGTGTTCAACTATCCGACGCTCGCGGAGTGCTACAAGACCGCGGCGTTCGATGGGATCAACCGGCTGGGGTAGGCGCGTGTCGATGAGAATGGCCGCCGCGATCGCGATCGCCACACTGGGCTTCTCGATGCCCGCGAGCGGCCAGCCCACGATCAAGGATCCCGCGTTCAAGGACATCGTCGGCTGCTGGGAGACCTACGGCCACCCGCGCGACTCGCGCAGCCTCTGCATCCACGCCGATGGCACCGCGCACGTCGTCACGCACCGATACGCCGGCGGCGGCAAATGCGCCTCCTATCCGACGGGCCGGCTGCGGTTCACAGGCGACACGATCGCCTTCGACCTGCCGCCCGGCAGGCGCAACTGCGCGCTGACCGACGGAACGCACGGCGATTCCGCGCACGGCACGTTCGTCTGCGAGATCCTCAATCCCCAGAGAATCGCCTGTCACGTCGTCTGGCAAGGCTGGGAACCGACCACCGAACTCTATCGACGCATGCAGGACAAGGTCAGCTAGAGCATCGAGCGGCTAATCAGACGCATCTGTCATCCCGAGCGCAGCGAGGGATCTAGGCATGCCACTAGATCCCTCGCTGCGCTCGGGATGACAGGGTGGTGCCGATTTCGGGCTCGTCGCTCTAGAGCGCGCTCAGATATGTCCGCGCCGCCTCAACGCCGCAAACCCAGCATGCCGGCGGCGGCGAAGTAGACCGTGCCGCTGAACAGATGCAGCCAGCGCGTCGCCGATGAATGGCGCACATACTGGCGGATCATCGCGCCAAGCATGGCGTAGGACAGGAACGCCACCAGCCAGCAGCCGCAGAAGGTGACGTAGAGCAGCGTGACCTGCGGCATGAGGGCTACGTCGGCGGCGATAAACTGCGGAAAGATGGCGGTGAAGAACAGCACGGCGTTCAGGTTGCTCATGCTCATGAGGAAGCCGTGGCGGAAGAACGAGCTGCTCCGCTCGGCCGCGCGCACGGCCTCGGCCAGCGCCGGCCCCGATGTGGCGGCCCAGAAGCGCCGGTAAGCCTTGACGCCGAGCCAGACAAGATAGGCGACGCCGAACCAGCGCAGCACTGTCAGCACCGTCGGCTCCGCCAGCACCAGCGCGCCGATGCCGCTCAACGACAGCAACGCGAAGAGCGAGAAGGCGGTGAGGACACCCGCCCCGACATAAAGGCTGCGCCGCACGCCGTGCTGGGTGGCGATCGCCAGGCCAAGCAGCATGGCCGGCCCGGGCGTCGCCATCACGACGAAGATCGTGATCGCCGCGTACCACCAGTCGCTCAGGATCATGGCTGGCCTCCCCGACGGCCACCGTATGGCCCCGGCAACGGGAGATCAACATGCGCAACGCATCGTGCTTCGGCTTGCCCTGATCCTGCTCGCTTGTCCGACGTGCGCAGCCACCTCAGCCGCGCAGCGACGCCGTAGCCGTCACGTCGAGCGTCATGTCGGCGCCGATCACCACACCGTAGTCGCGCTTCGCCGTCTCGACCGAGACCAGCCCATCAAGCACGTCGTCGAGCACCGCCTGCGGATCGCGCTTGAGCGGATCGCCGTAGCCGCCGCCAGCCGGGCCGTAGCAGACGAAGCGGTTGCCATCGAGCATCGTCATGTGCGGCACCTTCGAGGGTAGCGCGCGCGCTGCGCCCGACGGCGGCACGAGGTCGAGCTTGGCCGGCCAGCCTTCGCCGCCGCCCTTGAAGCCCCAGGGGCGATAGCGATGGCCCTCGCCTTCGACCGACGCGCCGCCATCGCACAGGAAGGCGAACTCCCGTACCGAGCCCAGGCCACCGCGCCACTGTCCCGCGCCGGCGACATCCTCGCGCAACTCGTAGCGCAGCACGCGCAGCGGCAGATGGGTCTCGATGTCTTCGATCGGATTGTTGCGGGTGTTGGCGTAGAGCGTATCGACGGCGTCCATGCCGTCCTTGCCGTCGCGTCCGCCATAGGAGCCCTCGAAGATCTCCATGTGCACCCAGTGGGTGTCGTTCTTCAGGCCGGAGAAAGCGATGACCTTCAGGTTGCCGATACCGGCCGAGACGCTCGACGGCGCGGCCTGCGCCAGCGCCTTCATCACGGTGTCGGCCAGCTGGTTGCCCGGACAGAAGCGCGCGATGGTCGGCGCCGGAAAGGTCGGGTTCGCCAGGCAGCCTTTGGGGGCGATGATGGTGATCGGCCGGATCAGGCCGTTGTTCACCGGGATGTGGCCATGCACCTCGGTATCGAGCAGCACCGAGCGGATGGTGAGCCAGATCGCGATGTCGGCGGTGCCCTCCAGCGGCATGTTGATCGGCCGGTCGGGTACCTGCGGCGCCGTGCCGGTGAGGTCGACCACCATCTCGTCGCCGGTCTTGGTGATGGTGACGACGATCGGCAGCTCCTTCTTGTTGGCGTCGGGACTGTCGAGATAGCCGTCGATCGCCGTCTCGGCGCGATAGACCCCGTCGGGCAGCTTGGCGATCGCCCGGCGCATCAGCCGCTCGGCGTGGTCCATCAGCGCGGCGCAGGCCTGCTCGTAGAGCTCCAGGCCATAGCGGTTGACCAGCTCGATGAGACGCTCAGCGCCGATGCGCGAAGCGGCGACCTGCGCTTCCATGTCGCCGACCACGAGGTTCGAGGCGCGGATGTTGTCGCGCACGATCTGCCACACCGCGTCGTTGCGCACGCCCCTGTCGTAGACCTTGATCGCCTTGAACTGCAGGCCCTCGGCATAGGCGTCGATCGCCTCGACGATGCCGCACGAGCCCGGCGACAACGCGCCGATGTCGAGATGATGCGCCGTGGTCGCGGCGAAGCCGATCAGCCGCGCGCCGATGAACACCGGCACCAGGAACGCGACATCGGGACCATGACTGGCGCCCGAATACGCGTCGTTGTGCATGATCACATCGCCGGGGCGGATCACCTCGCCGCGCTCCGCCAGGATTCGCTGCACGCCTTTCACGTAGCCCGGGATCGGCCCCGATTGCAGCGGCGTCGATTGCGCCGACTCGGCCAGCCCCCGGCCCTCGGCATCGACCAACGCCGCGCCGAAATCCTCGGACTCGCGGATGATCGAGGAGTAGCTCATGCGCATGAGCTTGTAGCCCATCTCGATCGCGATGTTCTCCAGCGCGCCCTGGATCACGCTGACGGTGATCGGATCGATGCGATCGGGCTTGGTGGCCGGTTGGCGGCGGGTGGCGACACTCATGGCGTTGCTCCTTGTTCGCTTCCCTTCCCCCGGAGGGGGAAGGTGGCGCGCGCAGCGCGACGGATGGGGGATGTCGAAGACGAACGCAGGAGTCCGTCTTCGACATCCCCCATCCGCCCTTCGGGCACCTTCCCCCTCCGGGGGAAGGTATGGGGCATGCCGCTACGCACGGCGGATGATCAGGTTGCCGGCCACGTCGGCCTCGACGGTGTGGCGCGGCGGCACGACGGTGGTGGAGTCCATCTGCAGCACGATGGCCGGGCCGTGGATCGGCTGGCCCACCGGCAGCTTGTCGCGCAGCAGGAACGCCGTCTCGTGATCCGACAGCTCGCCATCGACGCGGAAGGTGCACAGGCCGGTGCGGATGCGCGCGGCATCCAGCGAACCGCCCGAGGGCGTCGCCGGCCGCGCGATCTCGGCCGAGCTGGCGGCGCCGATCAGACGGATGTTGACGATCTCGATCGCGCTGTCGGCGAAGTGATGGCCGTACTCGCGGCGATGCGCCTCGTGGAAGGCCTCGAAGACCGCCGCCAGCGCTTTCTCATCGAGCGCGCCGTCGGGGAAAGCGACGCGCAGCTCATAGCCCTGGCCGACATAGCGCAGGTCGCCGCGTCGGCTGAACGTCACACGCGCCAGCTCGACATCATCGGCGGTGAAGCGTGCCTCCAGCTCGCGCGCCATCGAGCCGAAGCCCTGGTTCAGCCGCGCGAGATCGGGCGCGGTCGAGACCTGGAAGGCGGTGCGGATGGCGTCATAGCGCAGGTCGCTGATCAGCAGCCCCACCGCCGACGTGATGCCGGGATGCGGCGGCACGATCACTTCGGGCACACCCAGCATGTCGGCGACCTCGGCACCGTGCAGCGGGCCGGCGCCGCCGAAGGCCACCAGCGTGAAGTCGCGCGGATCGATGCCCTTCTGCACCGTGCGCGAGCGAATCGCGTTGGCCATGTTGGCGTTGAGCACGGTGATCACGCCCTCGGCCGCCTCGCGTTCCTCCATGCCGAGCTGGCGCGCCAGCTCGCCGATCACGCGGCGCGCCGCCACCTCGTCGAGCGGCATGCCGCCGCCGAGGAAGTGCCTGGCGTCGAGCCGGCCGAGCACGACGTTGGCGTCGGTCACCGTCGGCTTCGCGCCGCCGCGTCCATAGGCGGCCGGACCGGGCACCGCGCCGGCCGAGCGCGGGCCTACCTTGAAAGCGCCGGCGCTGTCGACGAAGGCGATCGAACCGCCGCCCGCGCCGATGGTGTGCACGTCGATCATCGGCACCAGCACCGGGAAACCGGCGATCCAGGTGTCGCGCGCCGTGGCCTCGCCGAACGTGCCGGCCGAGACGATGCCGATATCGGCCGAGGTGCCGCCAACGTCGAAGGTGATCAAGTTGCGCCGCTGCGAGAGCGCGCCGGCCCAGTCGCCACCGATCACGCCGGCCGCCGGCCCCGACAGCAGGGTCAGCACCGGCCGCTCCGCCACCATCGACGGCGTCGCCACACCGCCGTTCGAGGCCATGATGCGCAGGTCGGCGGAGAAGCCCGACGCGAGGATGTCGCCTTCGAGCTTGGAGACGTAGTCGCGCACCTTCGGTCCGACGAAGGCGTTCATCGCCGTCGTCGTGAAGCGTTCGAACTCGCGGAACTGCGGCGACACCGACGCCGAGGTCGTCGCGAAGCAGCCGGGATATTCCTCGGCGACGATCTGCCGGGCGCGCTCCTCATGCGCCGGATCGAGATAGGAGAACAGAAAGCAGATGGCGATGGCCTGCACGCCGGCGTCTTTCAGTTCACGCACGGCCTGGCGCACGCCCGGCTCGTCGAGCGTCTCCAGCACCTCGCCCCGGGGCGGGATCAGCCGTTCGCGTACGGTCTTGCGGTGGCGGCGGCGCACCAGCGGACGGTCCTGCCAGGGGATGTCCTGCATGATCGAGTAGTGCTGCGGCCGCTGGTGGCGGCCGATATGCAGGATGTCGCGGTAGCCACCCGAGGTGATCATGCCGGTGACCGCGCCGTCGTGCTCGAGGATGGCGTTGGTGGCGATGGTCGTGCCGTGGAACACCACGTCGACCGCCTCACGCGTGATGCCATATCTGTCGCAGAGCGCGACAAGCCCCGACACGACGCCGCGTGAGGGATCGTCCGGCGTTGTCGGTACTTTATGAATCAGCGTGCTGCCGGCCTCGGTGTCGGCGAACACCAGATCGGTGAACGTGCCACCGACATCGACTCCGATCAGCTTCATGGCACCACCTCCGGCCTGAGCCGACAGAACGCAAGACACGAGCCAACCACGCCGCGCGAAGCATGGGCGACAAACCCGGCGGCGTCACGCTTGGGTTGGGGGCGAGCGACTGCCGATGTGTTGTGCACCCTGCCCAATTCACAATCGGAATCACAGGAAGGTGCCGCAGGGTGCGGCGCTAGGCGCCCCGCGCCCGATGCAGCGCGCGCACGACGGCCTCGTGCTCGCGGCAGCCCGCCAGGCCGGGCACGCTGACCAGGTCGGCGCTCTCACGGCCGCCCTTCGCCGTCGAAATCTCGACGCGCAGGGCGTGAAATCCCGGATAGGTGCCGCCGGCGGGACGCAGCAGCGCGTCGAGCTTGCCCGCCATCAGCGCCGCGACGTCATCGCTGGCCCTGACGTCGACGAGCGTCCTCGCCTTTGCGGTCGACAGCCAGTCGATCGCCGGGCCGCCGGCGCTCATCAGCTTGCGCGCGACACCCAATCGCAACCGGCGGCCCTTGAGCGCCGGCGCCACCGTCTCCATGGCTTTGGAGATCGTGTGGAAGGCCGTGGTGATCGGCGGCACGAGCGCCTCGCCGGCCGGTGTCAGCACCAGCGCACGATGCAAGCGACGGAACAGCGTCACGCCCATCGCCTGCTCGAGCGCCTTGACCTGCTGGCTCACCGCCCCTGGTGTGACACTGAGTTCGTCGGCGGCGCGCTTGAAGCTGAGATGACGCGCGGCCGCCTCGAAGGCGCGCAGGCCGTTGAGCGGCGGCAATCGGTGGCTCATGCCGGCACTGTCTTGCAATAGATTTTCTGCGTCAACCATCGAGATCAAATCGGTTGAGCCACGCGACACATCGCGCACATAAGGCGCCGGATCGAAGAAGGAGACATCCGATGACCGCAGAACAAGAGATCCCGATCAGCCATCTGCAGCGGCGCAAGATCGAGGGCCGCGTGCTGATCCCGTTCATCGAGGCCTGCCGCGAGCGCCTTGGCGACGCGGTCGCCCACGAGCTCGTCGCCGCGACCATCCGGCGCCTCGCCGCGGCGGATGGTGCGCGTTGGGCCGAGACCTTCGGCACCTCGATCGCCGGCCTGCGCAAGGTCGCAGAAGATGTATGGGCCGGCGGCGGCAGCCTGGCGGTCGACGTGACGGCGGAGACCGCCGATCGGCTGGAGTTCAACGTCACGCGCTGCCGCTATGCCGAGTTCTACCAGGAGCTCGGCCTGGCCGATCTTGGCGCGCTGATCCATTGCAGCCGCGACCACGCGATGATCGCCGGCTTCAACGACGGCCTCGAGCTGGAGCGGACGCAGACCCTGATGGGCGGCGCCTCGCACTGCGACTTCCGTTTCCGGCGCAAGTCATGACCATCTCCATTCTCGAGCAGGCGAAGATCCAGGCGCGGATCCTGGTACCGCTGGTCAAGGCGCTACAGGCCGAACTGGGCGAGGCCCGCGCCAACGATCTCGTGCGTCGCGCGCTGGGCGACACCTACCGCCGACACGGCGAAGCGTTCCGGCGCACGAAGCCCGAGGCGGATGTCGGCACGATCATGGCGTCGGCGTTCAAGACGTATGCGCGCGACGGAGCGCTCGACTACGACGTGGTCGAGCACTCGCCAGAAACGTTCGCGATCGACGTGACGGCGTGCCAGTACGCGGCGTTCTACAAGGCGCTGGGTGAACCGGAGCTGGGCTTCCTGCTGGTCTGCGTCGCCGACTTCGCCGTGGCCGAGGGCATCGGCGGCGGCATCGCGCTCGACCGCACGCAGACCATCATGCAGGGCGCCAGCCACTGCGACTTCCGCTATCGCCGTCGGGCCCCAGTCTGATCAGTCCAGCCGTTCGAGCTTGGTGATCTCCTGCGGCGGCAATTCTGCGAGGTAGAGATTGCCTTGCGCGTCGCCGGCGATGCCGTGCGCGCCGTTGATCGCGCCGCGGCAGCGGCCGATCAGCTTCCCTTCGGGCGATAGCAGGCTGATGCGCGGGATCTGGTCAGTGACGAAGACGTAGTCGCGATCGTCCACCCAGATCTGCATGGGGTGATAGAAATCGCCCCACGCCGAGAGGAAGTCGCCGGCGCGGTCAAAGACCTGGATGCGGTTGTTCTCGCGATCGCCGACCAACACCCGCTCGAAGCGGTCGACCCAGATGGCGTGCGGCGTGGTGAAGGCGCCGGACTGATCGCCGTGCCCGCCCCAGGTGCGGATCAGCGTGCCGTCGGCGGCGAAGCGGTGGACACTGGAATTGCCATAGCCGTCGGCGACGTAGATCTCGCCATCGGCCGCCTCGGCCGCCGCTGTCGGATGATTGAAGGGCGCGTCGAGCGACGGGTCGTGACGTCGGCCGAGCGCCTGCATGAGCTTGCCGGCGGGATCGAAGCGCAGCACCTGGTGCGCGTCGCGATCGGCCACCAGCATCGTGCCGTTGGCCGCGGCGCTGATGTAGTGCGGTTCGGCGAGTTGGCCTTCGCCCCATGTTCCGATGAGCCGTCCGTCGCGCTCGAAGACGAGAACCGGCCGGTCGGTCCCGCGCTGCGCGACATGCACGCGGCCGGCATGATCGACCACGAGGTCGGAGATGAAGCCGAAGCTCTCGCCGTCGGGCAGCCGCGCCCATTTGCGATGGACGGCATAGCGGCGGTCGCCGAGCAGCACGACATAGCGTTCGTCCGACATGGCGTCAGCACAGCACAACGCCTGTCACAGTCAAATGGAAACGGGCAGCGGCCTACTTCCAGCCGACCTTGTCCATGATCGCCTGCGCCTTGGCCTGGTTGCGGCCGAGCTCGGCGACGTTGACCTGGTCGCGCTTGAAGTTGCCCAGCGAGGCCAGGCCCTTGTTGTCAACGGGCACTTCCGTCACCGGCCACTCGTTGTTGCCGTTGGCGAAGTAGAGCTGCGCGGAGTCGCTGGCGAGATACTCGAGGAACTTCACCGCCGCCTCACGATGCGGCGCGTTCTTCGCCACGCCGCCACCCGAGACGTTGACGTGCGTGCCGCGGTTGCCCTGGTTGGGGAACACGACGGCGGTCTTGGCCACCACCGCTTTCTCCTCAGGCTTCTCGGAGTTGATCAGGCGCACGTAGTAGTAGCTGTTGGTGATCGCCACGTCGCACTGGCCGGCGGCCACCGCCTTGATCTGGTCCGTGTCGCCGCCCTGCGGCGGGCGCGCGAGGTTCTCCTTCACGCCCTTGGCCCAGGCTTCGGCCTTGGCCTCGCCCATGGTGGCGATCATCGAGGACAGCAGCGACAGGTTATAGATATGGCTGCCGGAGCGGGCGCAAACGCGCCCCTTCCATTCCGGCTTGGCGAGATCCTCGTAGTCCTTGAGCTCGCCCGGCTTGACCTTGTCCTTGGCGATCACCAGCACGCGCGCGCGCGCCGAGAAACCGAACCACTTGCCCTCAGGGTCGCGCAAATAGGCGGGCACAACCCGGTCCAACGCCGCCGACATCACCGGCTGGAGGATGCCGGCCTGCTCTGCCTTCCAGATCCGGCCCATGTCGACCGTGATCATCACATCGGCCGGGCTGTTGGCGCCCTCCTGCCGGATGCGCTCGATGATCTCGTCTTCCTTGGCGTCGATGCGGTTGATCTTGATGCCGGTCGCCTTGGTGAAGTCGTCGTACAGCTTCTCGTCGGTCTGGTAGTGGCGGGCCGTGTACAGGTTGATCTCCTGCGCCATCGCGGGCGCGGCGGCCACGCTTGCGAACAGCGCGGCGGCGAAAATCACGGTCCTGGCGGTCATCAGCTCTTCTCTCCAGCGCGGTCGGCGGCGCGCATACGCGACTAAGTCGCAATAGTAGATGACCGATTCTTTGGAGGTGGTCAAGGCAAATGCGAACGACTCGCATTAACGCTAACTTGCCCCCAGCGGCAACAGGGACGTTGTTTCGGTCGGCAAGTGTTGTTACCGCTCATTTTGTACACAATGGACGCCGTGACCGGATACGCCCCCCTCCTGGCCGACGAGCCCGATCCCGACGCCACGCCTCGGGCAGTGCCGGAAGTCGTGCGACAGATGTATGTCGCCGCCGACCGCTACGACTTCGTGACCGCGCCTGATGGCGCCAAGCTGCGCTACGCCTTCTGGCGGGCCCGCACCGAGCGGCCGCGCGGCACCATCATGCTGCTCAACGGGCGCGGCGAGTTCATCGAGAAATACGCCATCGAAATCGTCCCCGAGCTGCGCGCCCGCGGCTTCGCCATCTGGACCATGGACTGGCGCGGCCAGGGCTTGTCGGCGCGCTCGCTGCCCGACTCGCAGAAGGGTCATATCGACAGCTACGAGACCTACCTCGCGGACCTCGCCGCCTTCATCGACTTCGTCGCCGCCAGCGACACGCCCCGGCCGATCGTGGCGCTGACCCACTCGATGGGCGCCCACAACCTTCTGCGCCATTTCGCCGAGCGCGGCGCCGGGCCGATCAAGGCCGGCGTCATGGTGGCGCCGATGACGGGGCTGCGCAGCGAAGCGATCATCCGCGTGCTGCTCAGCATGCTGCCGGCCAAGCCGGCGATCGATCAGCGCTATTTCTACGGTGGCGCGCCGTTCCGCCTGGTCGGCCGCGAGTTCATCGGCAACAAGGTGACGCACGACCAGCGCCGCTTCCGCTTCGCCGAGGCGTGGTACGTCACCGATCCGCGCCTGCCGATCGGCGGCCCGACCATCGGCTGGCTGCGCCAGTCGGTGAAGTCGATCCGTCAGCTGGTCGAGCCCAGCTACCTCGCGCGCATCACGACGCCGATGGTGATCCTCAGCGCCAAGCAGGATCTGCTGGTCGACAGCCGCACTCACGCCGCGCTGGCGACGCGGCTGCCCAACGCCCAGGTCATCGATTTCCAGGGCGCGCGGCACGAGATCATGATGGAGACAGACAAGGTCCGCGCCCGATTCTGGACGGAGTTCGACCGCTTCACCGCCAAGCACGCGCCGCTGCGGTGAGGCCCACGCAATTACCTTTCCCCCGGAGGGGGAAGGTGCCCGAAGGGCGGATGGGGGATGTCGAAGGCGAACTCCGAGTGCGTTGAGGCATCCCCCTTCCGGCGCTCCGCGCCACCTTCCCCCTCCGGGGGAAGGTAGAGCTTCGGCTCAGCGCTTGCGGCTGTCGAGCACGGCGATCAGTTCGTCGATGGTGCGCTGGCGCTCTTCCTTCGAGCCCTTGCCCATCGCGTGCGCCACGCAATGGCCGAGATGGTCGCGCAGGATCTCCTGCTCGACCTTGTCGAGCGCGGCGCGCACCGCGCCGATCTGCGTCAGCACGTCGATGCAGTAGCGGTCGGCCTCGACCATGCGCGCCACGCCGCGCACCTGGCCCTCGATGCGCGCCAAGCGCGCCAGACTCGATGTCCTGACCTTGGCATCCATCCTTGTACTATACCCCCGTAGGGTATATATCGCAAGCCATGGATACCGCGATCGATCCTGTCTGCGGCATGACCGTGCGCGTCGAGGGCGCCAAGCACAGCTGCGCGCACGAGGGCCACACCTACTACTTCTGCAATCCCAGGTGCCTGACCAAGTTCCAGGCCGAACCGCGGCGCTATCTCGACCCCAAGCCCGCGGCGCCGGCCAGCGCTGCCGAGGCCGCCGCGATCCACACCTGCCCGATGCATCCGGAGATCCGCCAGGTCGGACCGGGCGCCTGCCCGCTCTGCGGCATGGCGTTGGAGCCAGAGACGGTCACGGCGGACGCGCCGCCGAACCCCGAGCTGATCGACTTCACCCGCCGCTTCTGGATCGGCCTGGCGCTCGCCGCGCCGGTCGTCGTGCTGGAGATGGGCGGCCATCTGTTCGACCTGCATCGCCTCGTCTCGCCGCGCCTGTCGGCCTGGCTGCAGCTCGCCTTCGCCACCCCGGTGGTCCTGTGGGCGGGCTGGCCGTTCCTCGAGCGCGGCGCAGTGTCGATCCGCCTTCGCGCGCTCAACATGTTCACCTTGATCGCCATCGGCACCGGTGCCGCCTGGCTCTACAGCCTTGCCGCCACCATCGCGCCCGGCGTCTTCCCTGCGGCGCTGCGCGACGCACATGGCGCGGTGGCGGTGTATTTCGAAGCCGCCGCGGTGATCGTTGTGCTGGTGTTGCTGGGCCAGATGCTCGAGCTGCGCGCGCGCGAGCGCACCGGCGGCGCGATCCGCGCCCTCTTGAAGCTCGCGCCGGCCACGGCGCTGCGCATCGACGCCGACGGCGAGGAGCGCGAGGTGCCGCTGGAGTCTGTCGTCGTCGGCGACCGCCTGCGGGTGAAGCCCGGCATGAAGGTGCCGGTCGATGGCGTGCTGAGCATCGGCCGCGGCACGATCGATGAGTCGATGATCACCGGCGAGCCGATGCCGGCGACCAAGAGCAAGGGCGACAAGGTCACCGGCGGCACGATCAACACCACGGGCAGCTTCGTCATGCGCGCCGAGCGCGTCGGCGCCGACACCATGCTCGCGCGCATCGTCCAGATGGTGTCGCAGGCGCAGCGCAGCCGCGCGCCGATCCAGCGCCTCGCCGACCAGGTCTCGGGCTGGTTCGTGCCCGTGGTGCTGGCGGTGGCGGTGCTGAGCTTCGCCGCCTGGAGCCTGTGGGGACCGTCGCCGGCCCTGCCCTTCGCCATCGTCGCCGCGGTCTCGGTGCTGATCATCGCCTGCCCCTGCGCGCTGGGCCTGGCGACGCCGATGTCGATCATGGTCGGCATCGGCCGCGGCGCATCGGAGGGTGTGCTGATCCGCGACGCCGAAGCGCTGGAGCGCCTGGAGAAGGTCGACACCCTGGTGATCGACAAGACCGGGACGCTGACCGAAGGGCGTCCGACTCTTCTGGCGGTCCAGACGCTCGATGGCGTCGATGAGGCCGAGGCGCTGCGGCTGGCGGCCAGCCTCGAACGCGGCAGTGAGCACCCCATCGCCGCCGCCATTGTCGCCGCCGCGCGCGAGCGCAAGCTGGCGCTGGCCGACGCGCAGGATTTCGACTCGCCGATCGGCAAGGGCGTGTCCGGCGCGGTCGACGGCAAGAAGTTGTTGCTGGGCAACGCCGCGTTCCTGAAGGAGCGCGGCATCGACACAGGCCCGGGCGACAGCCGCGCCGACGCCCTGCGCGCCGATGGCGCCACTGTCGTGGCGTTGGCAGTCGACGGACGGCTCGCCGCGCTGATCGCGGTCGGCGACAAGGTGAAAGCGACGACACCCGACGCGCTGGCGGCGCTGAAGGCTGAGGGCCTGCGCATCGTGATGTTGACTGGCGACGTCCGCCGCTCGGCCGAGGCGGTGGCGGCGAAGCTCGGCATCGATGCCGTCGAGGCCGAGGTGTTGCCGCAGGACAAGGCGGCGATCGTGCAGCGCCTGCGCGCCGAGGGTCGCGTCGTGGCCATGGCCGGCGACGGCGTCAACGACGCGCCGGCGCTGGCGGCGGCCGATGTCGGCATCGCCATGGGCACCGGCACCGAGATCGCCATCGAAAGTGCCGGCATCACCCTGGTGAAGGGCGACCTGCGTGGCATCGCACGCGCACGCACCTTGTCGCGCGCCACCATGCGCAACATCAGGCAGAACCTGTTCTTCGCCTTCGCCTACAACGCCGCCGGCGTGCCGATCGCGGCCGGCGTGCTCTACCCGGCCTTCGGCCTGCTGCTGTCACCGGTGATCGCCGCCGCCGCGATGTCTCTCAGCTCGGTCAGCGTCATCGCCAACGCGTTGCGCCTGCGGCGCTCCGGTTAGCGCAATTCAAGATGCAGCTTGCGGCCGACTGCCCGCGCCGCCCGCACCAGCGTGTCGAGAGTCACCGAGCTGTTGGCGGGATCCAGCAAACGGTCTAGCTGCGAACGGCTGGTATGCATGCGCTCCGCCAGCGCTGACTTGCTCAGCCCCTGCTCCTTCATCATCGAGTCCAGGGAACGCGCAAGAACGCGCTTGATCGCCTGCGCCGTCACCTCCGCATGGGTGCCGTCCTCGCGCAGGAAATCGTCGAACGACGATCCGATCCGCCCCTTCGCCCTGCTGGTCATTCCCGCAACTCCTTCATGCGCTTCGCGGCCAATGCCAAATCGGCCGCCGGGGTCTTCTGCGTCTTCTTGATGAAGGCGTGCAGCAACACCATCCGCCCATCAGCGACACAGAAGATCGTCCGCGCGATGCGCCCACGAACCAGGTCGCTGCGCACCTCCCACAACCCGCCACCCAACGCCCGGCAAAGCGGCATGCCGATCGGCCAGGAAAACTCGACATCCTTGATATCGACACCGATCCGGCGGCGATCCTCGATGTCGAGTTCACGCAACCAATCGCGGACGGGTTCCCGGCCGCTCGGCAAGGCGTAGAACGCCGCTGGAAGGCGCTTCATCGCCACCATGTGCGCTTGTACCAATTATGGTACGAACGGGCAAGAGCAATCGAGCGCCCGCTAACGCAGGCGCACCAGCGTCTCGGCGTGGCGGACGGCGCAGGCAACGCCGTCGAGTATCGGTACGGGAATGCCGGCACGGAAGCTGTCGGCGAGGCCGGCGAGCGGACCGCCGCCCAGGATGATCGACGAGACCTCGCCGCGCGCGGCGATATCGCGACACGCCACCTCCAGCGCCGCGCCATGATCGATTGGCATCCGCGCGATATCGGTGACCGGCGCATCGAGGAAGAAACTGGTCGCCAGTCGCTCGGTCAGGCCGAGGCGACGCGCCATCGTCTGGAACACGGGCAGCAGGGTCGAGGCCATCGACACGACGGCGAATCGATCGCCCATCATCGCGGCCGTCAGCAGCGCGCTCTCGGCGATGCCGAGGACCGGCCGCTTCGACAGGGCGCGCGCCTGCAGCAATCCCGGATCGGCGAAAGCGGCGACGATGATCGCGTCATAGGCCGGCCATTCGCGCGCGACGACCTCGAGCGTGACGGCCTCGGCGGCGGCGGCCTGCTCGGGCAGACTGATATAGGGCACGCCGCGCGGCGCGCTGAGGCCCACGATCTCGGTGTCGGCCGAGGCATGGCGGCGCGCCTGCGCCACCATGCGATCGGTCACCGCCTGCGTCGTGTTGGGATTGTAGATCAGCAGCCGCACGGCGCTCAGGCGCCCAGCAGCTGGCCACCGTCGACGGCGATCATCTGGCCGGTGACCCAGTTGGCCAGCGGCGAGGCGAGGAACATCGCGACGCTGGCGATCTCCTCGGGAAGGCCCAGGCGGCCGAACGGGATGCTCTTGTGGATCGCATTGTAGAGCTGTGGCGCATCGGTCTTGCGTTTGTCCCACACGCCACCGGGAAACTCGATCGATCCCGGCGCGATGCAGTTCACCCGGATGTTCTTGCGCGCCAAGGTCGCCGCCTGCGAGAGCGTGTAGTGGATCATCGCCGCCTTCACCGCGCCGTAAGGCGGCTGGCGGCCCGCCGGCCGCAGGCCGGAGATCGACGACATGTTGATGATCGAGGCGCCGGCCTTGCCGCCATTGACGTCGTTTGCCGCTCCGGCCTTCTCAAGGTACGGCAGCGCCGCGTGCGAGGCGCGCACCATCGCCATGACGTCGACGTTGAGACCGACGGCCCAGCCCGCTTCGTCGTCGGTCGAGCCGAAGCCCGAGGCGTTGTTGACCAGCACGTCGATGCCGCCCAGCGCCTTGGCCGCGGCCTCGATGTATCCCTTGATCGCCGCGGCGTCGCCGAGATCGCAGCTCGCCGCGTGCGCTTTGTGTTTGGACTTCGCGATCTCCGTCCGCGTTTCCTCCAACGCCTTGGGTTCGCGCGCGCAGATCGAAACGTCGGCGCCCGCCTGCGCGAAGCCCAGCGCGATCGAACGGCCAATGCCGCGTGAACCGCCGCAGACGACGACGCGACGGCCAGTGAAATCGAAACTCATGATGGTCCTCTACTTGAGTCCGCCGAGGAAGCTCTCGACGGCACGGTTGAACGCAGCGGGCTGATGCAGATTGGCGGCGTGGCCGGCGGCGGGGATCACGACCTTCGACGCGCCGGGGATCTTGGCCGCCATGTAGTCGGTGGCGGCGAGGAAGTTGGTGTCGTCGGCGCCGACCAGCACCAAGGTCGGGACCTTCACACTGTCGAGCGAGCGGATCACGCGATCGTTCTCTTGCGCCAGCATGCCGCGCGCCGCGCCGGCGAGGCCCGAGGCGTCGCGATGTTGGCTCAGGCGCACCTCGTCGCTGCCGCCCAAAGCCGCCAGCCCACGCGCATCGAGATCGGCGGCGCGCTTGTGCGCCGTGGCGTTCCACGCCGCGCGCGCCTCGTCCTTCTTGAAGCCCGGGCCGGTGTCGAAGAGTATCAGCGCGCGCGTCATGCCGGGATGCGTGGCGTGGAAGGCGAGCGACATGTAGCCGCCCAGCGACAGGCCGGCGATCACCGCGCTCTTCTCGCCGCAGGCCGCGAGGATCGCCGCCATGTCGCCGACCGTCAGCGCTTCCGAGTACTTCGCGCCATCGGTCGGGTAGTCGCTCTGGCCATGCCCGCGCATGTCCCAGACGATGACCTTGTAGCGGTCCTTCAGCGCCGCCACCTGACCGTCCCACATCTTCGACGTGGCGCTGTAGCCATGGCTCAGCAGCACCGCCGGCCCGGCGCCGTGCACCTGATAGTGGAGCTTCACGCCGTCGCGATCGAGCGTCGCCATCGGTCTTCCCTCCCCTTCGATCACTGCGGCACGGTCGGCTGGTCGCCGGCGATCGTCGTGCGCTGCATCAGCCGCTTGTGCTTGATCGTGTCGTACTTGGTGGCGCGATGCACCACGGCACGATTGTCCCACAGCACGCTGTCGCCCTCGCGCCACTTGTGGGCGAAGCAGAATTCGGGCTTCAGGGCCGTCGCCGTCAGCTCGTTGAGCAGCGCGCGGCCCTCTTCGATCGGCCAGCCGACGACATGCGAAGCGTGCGCGCCGAGATAGAGCGCCTTGCGGCCGTTGATCGGATTGATGCGCCACATGCGCTGCTTGGCGCCCGGCAACTCGGCGCGCATCTCATCGGTCAGCACCGAGGCGTCGACCAAGCCGCGGGAATGGATCAGGGAATGCTCGACCACCAGCGGCTCGATCTTCGCCTTCATCTCCGCGCTGAGCGAGTCATAGGCCGCGCGCATGCTGCAGAACTCGGTGTCGCCACCCTCCGGCGGCACGATGCGCGCCGTCAGCATCGAGCACAGCGAGGGGATGTGCTTGAACGAGCTGTCGGAGTGCCAGAAGTAGTTGGCGAGCTGGTAGATCATGCGGCGATCCTCCGGCGGGATCACCGTGCCGGTCTTGATGTCGAGGTTGGATTGGCGCGCGAAGGGCGTGCCGACGCCGGGGTTGGCCTTGCCGGCGATCTCCAGCGGACCGAACATCTCGCTGAAGCGGATCTGTCGCTCATCGTCCATCGGCATGTCGCGGAAGATCAGCACCGAGTGCTCTTCGAAAGCGGCACGGATCTCGCCGAACTCGCGGGCGGAAACCGGCTCGCGGATGTCGACGCCGGAAACCTCGGCGCCGAACAGCGGGTGGATCTTGCGAACGGTGACGGGCATGCGGGCGTTCCTCAGCCGCGCTCTGCGGCGCGCGGGCGGCAGTGAACCACCCGACGGCCGGCGCCACAACTCGCGCGGCACAGGTCTGCCCTGCGAACCGGCGGCCTCGACGGCGGCCGGCTGGCATGGAACCATCCCGGCAGCAGGGTTGTCGTCCTGAGCGAAGCGAAGGACCTTGCGGTGGCGCCAACGGATATGGCGCATCGATCTGGCCGCGATACCGCAAGGTCCTTCGCTCCGCTCAGGACGACGCTGTTTGAAGAAGGACTCACATCATGAACATGGCCAGCGGCATCGCGCCCGAGGACACCGGTCTTTCCAGCAAGCGGCTGAAGCTCATCGAGGGTTGGGCCGACGCGCTCGTGGCGAGCAAGAAGCTCGCCGGCCTGACCACCGTGGTGGCACGGCGCGGCAAGATCGCCCATCACCACATCGCGGGCGTCGCCGACATCGCGCGCGGCACCAAGATGACGCCGGACACCATCTTCCGCATCTACTCGATGACCAAGCCGCTGACCTCGGTCGCGATCATGACGCTGTACGAGGAAGGCCGCTTCCAGCTCGACGACCCGATCAGCAAGGTCGCGCCGATGTTCAAGAACCCGCGCGTCGCCGCCGGCGGCATGCGCGGCAAGATCGACACCGTGCCGGCCCAGCGCGAGATCACCTACCGCGACCTGCTGACGCACACCTCGGGCATCACCTACGGCTTCATGGAGGCCAACACGGTCGACGCGGTCTATCGCAAGGTCGGCATCGACTTCCAGACCGCCAAGGTCAGCCTCGAGGAGATGTGTGCCCGTCTCGCCGGCATCCCGCTGATCGCGCAGCCCGGCGCCGAGTGGAACTACAGCAACGCCACCGACGTGCTGGGTTATCTCGTGCAGGTGATCTCGGGCCAGCGCTTCGATGACTTCCTCGCCGAGCGCATCATCAAGCCGCTGGGCATGGTCGACACCGCCTTCTACGTGCCCGAGGACAAGCTCGGCCGCTTCGCCGCGAACTACAACGTCGAGGCCGACGGCTCGCTGAAGCTGATCGACGATCCGCAGAAGAGCTCGTTCGCCGTGAAGCGCGACATCGTCTCGGGCGGCGGCGGCCTGTGCTCGACGGCGTCCGATTACATGCGCTTCGCCCAGATGATGCTGAACAAGGGCGAGCTGAACGGCGTGCGCCTGCTGGGCCGCAAGACGGTCGAGCTGATGACCGCCAACCATCTGCGCGGCGACATGGCCGACATGGGCCAGCCGCGCTTCAGCGAGTCGAGCTACGAGGGCATCGGCTTCGGCCTGGGCTTCTCGGTCATGCTCGATCCGGCCAAGGCGCAGATCCTCGGCACGCCGGGCGAATACGCCTGGGGCGGTGCCGCCAGCACCGCCTTCTGGGTCGATCCCGCGGAGGAGATGATCGTGCTGCTGATGACGCAGGCGATGCCGTCCTCCGCCTACGCGATCCGCCGCGAGCTGCGCGTGCTCACCTACCAGGCGGTGATCGACTGACACACTCACCTCATGCTGAGGAGGCCGCAACGCGGCCGTCTCGAAGCATGGGCAACAGACTCGGTGCGGATGCCCACCCTTCGAGACGCGTCGCCGCGCGACGCTCCTCAGGGTGAGGTTGGAGCGGAAGGCGAATGCTGAGCGTATCAGGCGTGGATCTCGACATAGTGGAGCGCGGCCAGGGACGGCCGCTGCTCTTCCTGCATGCCGGCGAAGGGTTGTGGCCGGAGCGGCCATGGCTCGACGCGCTGGCGCAGCGCTTCCGCGTCATCGCGCCGGTGCATCCCGGCTGGGGCCGCTCGGCGCTGCCGGACTGGATGTCCACGGTCGACGACATCGCCTACCTCTATCTCGACCTCGCCAAGCAACTCGACCTCAAGGACGCGATCCTCGTCGGCAATTGCTTCGGCGGCTGGGTCGCGGCCGAGATGGCGGTGCGCGATACGCGGCGCTTCGGCAAGCTCGTGCTCGCGGCACCGCTGGGCGCCAAGTTCGGCGGCCTGCACGATCGCGACATCGCCGACATGCATGGCATGGCGCGTGCCGAGGTCGAAAAGCTCGCCTGGGCCGATCCGGCGCGCGGCGCGGTCGATCACACCAAGATGCCGGAGACCGAGATCGCCGGCATCGTGCGCGGACGCGAGGCCTTCGCGCTGTTCGGCTGGAAGCCCTACATGCACAATCCCAGGCTCACGCGCTGGCTGCATCGCATCGATATCGCGACGTTGGTGCTCTGGGGCGAGCGGGATCGGATCGTGAAACCCGAGCTCGGTGCCAAGTGGCGCGAAACGATCGAGGGCGCCAAGCTCGAGTCGATCGCCGATGCCGGCCACTTCCCGCACTGGGAACAGCCCAGGGCTTTCGCCGACCGCATCACGGCCTTCGCGCAGTAGAGGAGAACACCATGCGCGTCTGGTACTTCTCGGAGATGGCCTATCACCCGGCCTGGGACGAAGGCCTGAAACGCGGCTCGCTGCGCGTCGTGCTGCCCAGCGACAACGTCGATCCGCAGGTCGCGCACGGCCTGCTCAACCGCTACCTCGACGAGTTCGCGCTGTGCGACGAGGTCGGCCTCGACATCATGATCAACGAGCACCACAGCACGGCGACCTGCATGACGGTGTCGGCGCCGATGGCGCTGGCGGTGATCGCGCGCGAGACCAAGAAGGCGCGTCTGCTGTCGCTAGGCTCGCCGATCGCCAACCGGCCCGATCCGGTGCGCGTCGCCGAGGAGATGGCGTGGCTCGACGTGCTGAGCGGTGGCCGGCTGGAGATGGGTCTGGTCAAGGGCGCGCCCTACGAGATCGCGCCGGCCAACAGCAACCCGGCGCGCCTGATGCGGCGCTACTGGGAAGCGCACGACCTGATCCTCAAGGCGCTCAGCACGACGGATGGGCCGTTCAACTGGGAAGGCGAGTTCTTCCACTATCGCAACGTCAACATCTGGCCGCGGCCGATCCAGCAGCCGACCCCGCCGGTATGGATGACGGGGCTCAGCGTCGAGACCGGCCGGCTCGCGGCCGAGCGCGGCCATGTCGTGGGCACGCTTTTGTCAGGCGGCGTCGCCAAGCCGATGTACGACGCCTATCGCCAGCGCGCGCAGGAGCTTGGATGGACCGCGGGACCGGATCGCTTCGCCTACGCCGTCTGCATCGGCGTCGGCAACACGCGCGCCGAAGGCCTGCGCCGCGCCGACCTCATCGCCGGCTATGTGCGAACGGCCGGTGTCGTGGCCGAGCCGTTCACCAACCCGCCGGGCTACAACTCGCTGGGCGCCAACGTGGCGATGCTGAAGAACGGGCCGGGCAAAGGCGGCTTCGTCAAGGACCGCGCCGGCAATCCGGTCGACGCGACCAAGGCCACGGTCGAGCAGTTCATGGAGACCGACACGGTCTTCGCCGGCACGCCCGATGACGTCGTGCAGCAGATCACCGCGTTCAACCAGCGCATGGGCGGCGTCGGCCATCTGCTGTTCTTCGGCCAGGGCGGCTTCCTCGACCACAAGGACACCGCCGACAATATCCGGCTCTTCGCACGCGAGGTCTTCCCGAGGATCCAGCACCTCAACGCCGACAAGCCCGCGAGCAGCCGCCGGCCGGTCGCGGCGGAGTAGCTCTTCCCTTCCCCCAGAGAGCAGGGCTATCGCATATGGCCGGTCTGACTCGATGTTACCTTCCCCCGGAGGGGGAAGGTGCCCGAAGGGCGGAAGGGGGATGTCGAAGACGGACACCGAGTGCGTTGAAACATCCCCCATCCGTCGCGCTTCGCGCGCCACCTTCCCCCTCCGGGGGAAGGTAAGGCTCTGGACAGTCAGCCCCGTACCGCCTGGGTCATCGCGCCGCCGACGGCGGTGCGGCCGCCATCGACCACCCATTGCGCGCCGCTGATGTTGCCAGCGAGGTCGGAGCACAGGAACAGCACCACGTCGGCGATCTCCTGCGCCGTCGCGTAGCGGCCGGTGGGTATCACCATTCGATAGGCGGCGACGACGCTGGCGGGGTCGTCGGGCCGCAATTGCTTGGCGATGTCCTGCGTCATGCGCGTCTCGACCGGGCCGGGGCACACCGCGTTCACCCGCACGCCCATCGGCCCGACCTCGCCCGCCGCGGTCTTGGTCAGGCCGATCACCGCGTGCTTGGAGGCGACATAAGCCGGCATGCCCGGCGTGCCCACCAGGCCCGCCACCGAGGCGGTATTCACCACCGCGCCGCTCTTCTGCTTGATCATGACCGGCAGCACGTGCCGCAGGCCGAGGAACACGCCCTTGACGTTGACATTGAGCACCTGGTCGAACATCGCCTCATCGTAATCGGCGGTGTGCGCGACCTTGCCCTCGATGCCTGCGTTGTTGAAGAAGCAGTCGATGCGGCCATAGGCGTCGAGCGCCGCCTTCACATAGGCCTGCACCTCCGCCGACTTCGTCACGTCAGCCATCGTGGCCTTCGCGTCACCACCCTGCTGCCGGATCGCGCCGGCCACCGCCTCGGCCGCCGCGCCATCGCGATCGACCACCACGACCTTGGCGCCGCGCCCGGCGAAGCTCATCGCCGCCGCCTTGCCGATACCGTTGCCGCCACCGGTGATCAGCGCGACCTTGCCCTTGAAATCCATGATGCGTCCTCCACCTTCAACCTCGCCTCGTCCTGAGGAGCGCGCGAAGCGCGCGTCTCGAAGGACAGGCCACACACCCAGTGGCCGCCCACCCTTCGAGACGGCCGCGATGCGACCTCCTCAGGGTGCGGTCGCTGTTACTCCGCCGCTTTCCTGAGCTTCGACAGATCGCGATACGTGCTGCCGATATGCGTCGCCTTCAGCCGCGGCCCCTGCCCGAACAGCTTCTCGCGCATGGTGCCCGCCGCGTAGTCGCGTTTGTAGACGCCGCGCTCCTGCAGCTCGGGAATCAGCAACGCGACGATGTCCTCGAACTGGCCCGGCGCGATGGCGTAGGACAGATTGAAGCCGTCGCAATCGCCGTCCTCGAACCATTCCTGGAGTTTGTCGGCGACGGTCGTGGGCGAGCCGACCAGCACCGGCCCGCGTCCGCCGACCGCGCACCATTCCGCCAGCTCACGGATCGTCCAGCTGCGCGCCGGGTCGGCGGTGCTGAAGCCCTCGATCGCCGACTGGCCGGCATTGGTCTTCACGTAGCGCAGCGGCTCGTCCGGCCGGTACTTGCCGAGGTCGATGCCGGTCCAGCCCGACAGTAGGGTGAGCGCGCCGTCGTAGCTGAAGAACTCCTTGTACGCCTCTGCCTTGCGCTCGGCCTCGGCGTCGGTCTCGCCCAGGATCACGGTCTGCATGTTGAACACCAGCATGTCGCGCGGGTCGCGGCCTTCCGCCGCCACCAGATCGCGCAATCGCGTGGTGTAGGATTTCAGGATCGGAATCGTTGCCGCGCCGACGAAGACGCATTCAGCGTGCCGGGCCGCGAATTGCCGCCCGCGCGAAGAGGCGCCGGCCTGGTAGATCACCGGCGTGCGCTGCGGCGAGGGCTCGGCGATGTGGAAGCCCGGAACCGTGTAGTGCTTGCCGGCATGGGCGATGGCATGGACCTTGGCCGGATCGGCGTAGACGCCCGTTCGACGATCGCGCGTGCTGGCGCCGTCCTCCCAGCTGCCCTCCCAGAGTTTGTAGCAGACCTCCATGTATTCGTCGGCGACGTCGTAGCGATCGTCGTGCGCGCCCTGCGCGGCGTGCCCGGTGTTCTTCGCGCCGCTCTCCAGATACGAGGTCACGACATTCCAGCCGGCGCGGCCCTTGGTCAGATGATCGAGCGTCGTCATGCGCCGTGCGAAGGGATAAGGATGCTCGAACGCCGTCGAGCAGGTCACGCCGAAGCTGAGATGCTCCGTCACCATCGCCATCGGCGGGATGATCAGCAGCGGATCGTTGCACGGCACCTGCGCGGCGTGGCGCAGGGCGTGGTCGGCAGTGCCGCCATAGACGTCGTAGACGCCCAGCACGTCGGCCAAGAAGATACCGTCGAACTTGCCGCGCTCCAGCAGCTTCGCCAGCTCGGTCCAGTAGTCGAGGTCGGTGTAGCGGTCGGTGCGGTTGTCGGGGTGACGCCACAGACCCGGCGCCAGATGGCCGGGCGTGTTCATCGAGAAGGCGTTCAGCCGGATCTGGCGCGCCATGACAGTCAGCCGGTCGCCGCCTTGCGCCACAACGGCCGGACCTCGGCGTCGGGATCGTTCACGACGCGGCACTCGTCGTTGAACACCATGGTCGCGCGCGACCTGGTGTCGTAGGCCGGCCATACCGGGATCAAGTCGTTCGATGGGTTGCCGGTACGCGCAAACGTCGCCCAGGTCTTCGACATGCGATCGGCAAGCGCCTGCGCACCGGGCTTCTGGTGCTGCGCGCCGATGACATGCAGCGTGTCGAAGATGAACGGCACATCGACGGAGTGCGGCGCCTTCAGCTTGCCGCCATAGGCCGGCGTTTCCCAATCGAGGCGATAGGTCCACACCGGCGCCTTGCCGCGTGTCGCCTTGGCCTCGGCCTGGATGATGGTGCGCACACCGAAATTCGACGTGGTCAGCGCCGTGATCAGCCGGTCACTCGGGCTCGCCTCGGGATCGCGCTTCTTGTAGTAGGCAAGCACCGCATCGGTCTGGCCGCCGGCGACGGCTGAGACGCGCTCCCGCAGGTCATCCTCGGTGATGGCACGGCTCCACACCTTGTTGTCGGGCGCCAGGAAGATCGCCGACTCGTCCTTGGTGTCGCCGACCATGATCGGGACGTCGTCCGAGATCGACGGTGCATCGGCGAAGAACGGATGCTGTGGCAGCAGCGCGCCGTCGATGACTGGCCCGAAATTGTAGCGGTCGAGCAGCGGATAGCGTGGCTTGGGTAGGCTGCGCTGCGCCGTGTCGACTGCCTGCAGCATCTTGTCGATCGGCGTCGACTGCAGGGTAGCGATACCATCCTTGCCCAGGCCGAAGGATTTCAACACCGCCTCGGCGAGCTGATTCGTACGCTCCCGTTCGGCGAAGCGGATGCTGCTGCCGCTCTGCACGATGCCCTTGTGGAATAGCCCCTTCGCATCGGGCATCGCCAGCAGCGCGCTGACTTTGCCGCCGCCGCCGGACTGGCCGAAGATGGTGACGTTGCCCGGATCGCCGCCGAAGCGCGCGGCGTGCTCGCGCACCCATTTCAGCCCCTCGACGAGATCGAGCACGCCGAGATTGCCTGATTGCGCGAAGCGCTCGCCGCCGATCTGCGACAGGTCGAGATGGCCGAAGATATTGAGGCGATGGTTGATCGCGACGACGACCACGTCGTTGCGCCGCGCCAGGTTGACACTGTCGTAGCGCGGCGAGTTGGCCGAGCCGTAGGAGAAAGCGCCGCCGTGCAGCCAGACCACCACCGGCCGCTTGGCGCCATCGCAGCCCGGCGTCCAGACGTGGAGCGTCAGGCAGTCCTCACCCACCGGCAGCGTGTCGACCGGCCCCCAGACCGTGGCCAGCTCGGGCCGCTGCGGCGACGCGGCGGCTTGCGGCGAGCGTCCGGCGTAGTTGATCGCGTCGCGCACACCGTTCCACGGCTCGGGCTTGCGCGCGGGGCGAAAGCGGTTGGTGCCGGCGGTCGAGGCGCCGTAGGGGATGCCCTTGAAAACGTGCACGCCGTTTGTCGCGAGCCCCTGCACCTTGCCTGATGCGGTCTCGACGACGGCCGAACGCGTCACTTTCTTTTGGGTCAGGGACTCCACGTCGCCGGCCATCGGGCATTCCTCCAGGTTCGTTGGCCCGGAGCGTGCGCCCGCGAGCGACCACGCGTCAATGTTATGGACCCCGCGCGCGTCCCGTCAGCCGCAACCCTGATGTGGCGATGCCGAGGATCGCGAAGCCGGCGCCAATGAGGAGGGCGACGGTCGGCGCGGTCGAGGATGAGGCGACCAGGCCGAAGACCATGGCGACGATCGCGGCGCCGAAGGTCTGCCCCATCAGGCGCGCCGTCGACATGATGCCGCCGGCGCTGCCGCTGCGCTCGCGCGGGATGTTCGACACCATCAGCCGATTGTTGGGCGTCTGGAACAGCGCGAAGCCGATGCCGCAGAGCGCCGTGCGCCAGGCGATGTTCCAGCTCGCGGGATCGGCTGGCAGCAGCGCCAGCGAGACCAGCCCGCCGCACATGCAGGCCAGCCCGATCGCGCCCAGCAGGCCGGCGGGATGACGATCCGCGAGGCGTCCGGCGATCGGCGCGGCGAGCGCCAGGCCGACCGGCCACGGCGTCATCAGCAGGCCGGTCTCGACCTGCGAGCGGCCCAGCACATCGTGCAGATAGAACGGCAGCGCGACCACGCCGCATCCCTGCGCGGTGAAAGCAAGTGTCGAGGACAGTACCGAGAGCGCGAAGACCGGCCGCTTGAAGAGGTCGATCGGCAGCATCGGCGTCGCCAGCGCCTTCTGCCGGCGCAGGAACAGCCAACCGAAGATCAGCGCCGCCAGCAGGACGCCCAGGATCACCGGCAGGCGCTGGCCGTGACCGATGCCATCGACGCCGAAGATCAGCAAGCCGAAGGTCAGGCCGCTCAGGACGGCGCTGGGCCAGTCGAAGGGGTAGCGCGGCACGCGCACGCGCGGCAGCGTCCAGATTGACAGGATCAGCGCGGCGAGACCGATCGGCAGGTTGAAGGCGAACAGCCACGGCCAGGGCGCCACCGCGAGGATCGCCGCGGCGATGGTCGGCCCCGAGGCGGAGGAGCCGGCGACGATCAGCGTGTTGACACCCATGCCGCGGCCGAGCTGCGCGCGCGGGTAGGTGAAGCGCACCAGCGCGGCGTTGACCGCCATGATGCCGGCGGCGCCGAGGCCCTGGAACACACGCGCGATGACCAGCGTCTGCAGCGAGTCGGCCAGCGCGCAGGCCAGCGAGGCCAGCAGAAAGACGGCGATGCCGGCGCGATAGACGCGCGTGTAGCCCAGGATGTCGCCCAGTGACGACAACGGCAGCAGCGCCACCGTGACGGCGATCTGATACGCCGTGACGATCCAGATCGAGGTCGCCGGATCGACGCCGAGGTCTCTGCCCATCGCTGGCAGTGCAACGTTGGCGATGGCGGTGCTCAGCACCGACAGCGACAGGCCCAAGGTGATGGTGGCGACCGCCCAGTAGCGGCGTGGGACGGGCAGACCGTCCTGCGCCTCAAGCGCGGCGCGAACGTCGGTCATTCTCCTTCTCCCCGCCCGCGTGGCTGGGTGATCACCGATGATCGAGTTGCAATGGCCTTACCTTCCCCCGGAGGGGGAAGGTGCCCGCAGGGCGGATGGGGGATGTCGAAGACGAACACCGACTGCGTTGAAACATCCCCCATCCGTCGCGCTTCGCGCGCCACCTTCCCCCTCCGGGGGAAGGTAAACCTCGATCGCTGAGGCCTTCGCGAAGAGGTGGGAATCAGATCCGCACCTCGCGCTTCAGCGCCGTCTCGTAGACCCGCATCATCGAGGCGGTGTCCGACGGGCCCAGGCCCATGCCGCGCGCCAGGCGCATCAGGGTGTGCGTCGCCGCCGCCAGTGGCGTGGGCGCGCCGAGCTGATCGGAGAGCTCGAGCGCGAGGTGCATGTCCTTGTAGGCAAGGTCGAGCGCGAAGGAGGCCTTGAAGTTGCCGTTCATCACGCGCTCCGAGAACATGCGGTAGGCGTTGGAGTTGCCGCTGCTGTTGGAGATCACCTGCTGCAGCTTGGCCGGATCGATGCCGGCCATGGCGCCCAGCATCATGCCCTCGGCCGCCGCCGCCATGTTGCAGAAGGCCATCATGTTGTTGACCAGCTTGGCGATGGTGCCGGTGCCGAGCTCGCCCATGTGCAGCACATTGGCACCGAAGGATTGCAGCATCGGCAGGTTGGCGTCGAAGACCGCCTTGTCGCCACCGACCATGATGGCGATGGTGCCGGCCTCGGCGCCGACTACACCGCCGCTGACCGGCGCGTCCAGCATGATGATGCCCTTCTCCTTCAGCTTGGCGGCGATCGCCCGCACATTGGTCAGCGCGTTGGTGCTGAGGTCGAAATAGACCGTGCCCGGCTTGGCGTTCTCCAGGATGCCGCCCGGCCCCAGCGTCACCGCCTCGACGTCCTTGGGCATCGGCAGCGAGGTCATGATCACCTCGTTGCCGGCGGCGACCTCGGCGACGCTCTTGCCGGCGGTGGCGCCCAGGTCGGTGCACGCCTTGACGCTCGCCGGGTTGAGGTCGAACACCGCGACGGTGTGGTTGGTCTTCTTGATGATGTTCCGGCACATGGGCCCGCCCATGTTGCCCACGCCGATGAATCCGATCTTCATGCCCGTCCCCTCCTGGTGTCGACTCGTGCGTCCGCCGCCAAATGTAGCGAAAGATTCCACGCCGCGCTCGCAATGACAGCTTCCTCCCTCTCCCAGCAGGCGGGGAGATGGAGTCAGACGCAGTGCGCGGCTTGCCTCCCGCGATGATCGCGACCACACTTCGCCGGCGTGAGAATCGGGGACCTGTTCACGGAAGAGCGCGTGGCGCGCGTGGCGAAGTTCGCCGCGCTGGGCTTCGCCATCGCCTTCGCCGCGCTGCTCACCCAGTCGCGCGACCTGGTCTATCCGTCCGGCCGCGCCGTGGGCGCCGACTTCGTCACCTTCTGGGCGGCCTCCGACCTGGCGCTGTCGGGTCGGCCGGCCTGGGCTTACGACGAAGCCGCCATCGTCGCCGCCGAGCGCGAGGCGCTGCCCAAGGCCGAGGACGTTTACCTCTGGCACTACCCGCCGCCGTTCCAGCTCGTGGTGTTGCCGCTGGCGCTGGTGCCCTATCTCTGGGCCTATGGTCTGTGGCTCGCCGCGTGGCTCGCGATCTATGCCGCGACGTTCCGCGCCGCGTTCCGCGAACCGGCGCCGTTCTGGCTGGCGATTGGCGCCTCGGCCGTTTACGTCAACGCCCTGCACGGCCAGAACGGGCTGATGACGGCCGCCCTCGCCACCGGCGGACTCCTGCTGCTCAACCGCGCGCCGCTGCTGGCCGGCATCCTGATCGGCGCGCTTTGCTACAAGCCGCATCTCGGCCTGCCGCTGGGCCTGCTGCTGCTCGCCGGCGGCCATTGGCGCGCCGCCTTCGGCGCGGTGCTGTCGGTGATGGCGTTGTGCGGCCTCTCCGCGTTGCTGTTCGGCACCGACACCTGGCGGGCCTTCCTCGCCAACGCCTCGACGGCGCGCGCCGTGCTCGAAAACGGTGCCGTGCCCTGGCACAAGATGGCCTCGTTTTTCGCCAGCGTGCGGCTCGCGGGTGGCGGCATCGGACTCGCCTACCTCGTGCACGGGCTCGTGGCGATCACCGTTCTGGCGCTGACCATGCTGGCGTGGCGACGAGCCGGCCCGTTCGAGCTGAAGGTCGCGCTCGGCGTGCTCGCCGCGCTGCTGGTCTCGCCCTACCTGTTCGACTACGACCTCGCGGTCACCGTGCTGGCGCTGGGCCTGCTGCTGCGCGACGGCTTCGCGCGCGGCTGGCGGCCCGGCATGAAGCCGGCGATCGTCGCGCTATGGTTGGCGCCGGCGGTGCTGTCCTGGGTCGCCGAGGCGACGCGCATCCAGTTGCATCCCGTCATGCTGCTGGTGGTCTGGGCCCTGACATGGCAGAGACTGCGCGCCGCATGAATGCCCTGTTCACCGAGGCGCGCGTCGCGCTGTTCGCCAAGGCGATCGCCGTGGCCTTCCTGCTCGCCTTCATCGCCACCCTGACCTCGATGCGCGACATGATGCTGTCGCCCAATCGCGGCTTCGGCGGCGACTTCATCGCCTTCTACGCCGCCGGCACCCTGGCGCGCGAGGGTCGGCCGCAAGCCGCCTATGACATCGCCGCGATCACCGAGGCCGAGAAACGCGCGCTGCCGCAGATCACCTACGCGCTGATGTACGCCTACCCGCCGGTGTTCCAGATGGTGCTGAAGCCGCTCGCCGGCCTGCCCTATGTCTGGGCTTACGTCGTGTGGGCCGCTGTGCTGTTCGCGCTGCACGTCGCGGTGTGGCGCATCGCCTTCGGCAACACGCCGGCCTTCTGGGCAGCGCTGGGCTGCTCCGCGGTCTATCTCAACGTGCTGCACGGCCAGAACGGCCTGCTGAGCGCCGCGCTGCTGGGCATCGGCCTGCTGACGCTGCGCACCCGACCACTGCTCGCGGGCATCGCCATCGGCGCGCTCTGCTACAAGCCGCAGCTCGGCATCTCGGTCGGCCTGCTGCTGATCGCCGGCGGTCAATGGCGCGCGGTCGGCGGCGCCGCCTTGTCGGTCGCCGTGCTGTGCGCCGCGTCGGCCCTCGTGCTGGGCCCCGATATCTGGCGCGCCTTCATCGAGCTCGGCGGTGGCGCCCGCGTCGTGCTCGAAGGCGATGGCGGGCCGCTCGACAAGATCGCCAGCATCTATTCCCTGGTGCGCAAGCTCGGCGCGCCGGTGATCGCCGCCTATGCGCTGCACGGCATCGTCGCGCTGACCGTAATGACGTTGGCGATCCGCGCCTGGCGACGCGGCGGCGAGGAGCTGCCGCGCATCGCCATGGCCGCGGCCACGGTACCGCTGGTCTCGCCCTATTTCTTCGACTACGACCTCGCGGTGATCGTGCTGCCGATCGGCGCGCTGCTGATCGACGGATTCCGCAATGGCTGGATGCCCGGGATGCGGGCCATCCTGCTGATCGCCTGGTTCGCGCCGGCGATCGCGCCGAAGCTGGCGGAGCTCACCGGACTGCAGATCATGCCGCTGGCCAGCATCGCGCTCTTCTGGGTGGCGTGGCGGCGTTGCGAGTCGAGAGCAGAGGCGAGCGGACAAGCGCGATGGACCTGACCTACTTCGCCATCGTGTTCGGCGCGTTCCTGATCGCCGGGCTGGTGAAGGGCACCGCCGGCATGGGCCTGCCACCCACCGCCATCGCGCTCACGACGCTCGTCCTGCCGATGAGCGACGCGCTGGCGCTGATGACCGTGCCGACCCTGGCGACAAATGTCTGGCAGGCCTTCTGGGGTGGCCATTTCCACACAATGCTGCGTCGCTTCTGGATCATGGGTGTGGCGATCGTCTCAGGCATCTTCGTCTCGGCCCTGACCTTGCGCAGCCTGGGCTCGCCGCTGTCGGTCGGATTGCTCGGCGTGATCCTCGTGATTTTCTCGTTAACCGCTTTCGTCGCGTGGCGTCCGCATGTGTCGACGCGTCACGAATGGTGGGCCAATCCGTTGAGCGGCGTGGCGACCGGCCTCATTGGCGGCGTCACCGGCATGGCCGCGGTGCCGTTCCTGCCCTACATGCAATCACTGTCGCTGACGCGCGATGAGTTGATTCAGGCGCTCGGCATTCTGTTCGTCGTGTTCACCGCCGCCTTGACGGTCGCGCTCGCCGACGCCGGCGCTTTCACGATCACGAACGGAATCGGTACCATGGTCGCGACCGCGCCGACACTGTTCGGCATGTGGCTGGGACAGAAGCTGCGGCGCGCCGTGTCGCCTGAAGTATTTCGCAGGATTTTCCTCGCGGTGATGTTCGGCGTCGGGATTCATCTTTCGCGCAGCCTTTTCTGAGACAACTTTTCCACAACAGCACGCGTCGCAATCATCGCGCGTATCGTCAGCGTTCAATCAGGATTCGCAGGCAAGGTGTTGCTCGCACACCGGCGGTTCTGCCCCAACGGGCCGACCGGTGGGCGACACACCCCCTTGGGCGCTCGTCTTTCCGTCAGACGAGCGCCCATTTTCTTTGCGCGCTAAGCGCGTAGGCTGCGGACGCCGAAGCGGAGCCGCATATGCCCGACGATCTGTCACCGGAAGCGCTGTCCATCGAGCTCGATCTCGACGACGAGGCGACGAAGAAGAAGGCGATCCGCAATCTCTCGGGCGCCGCGTTCATCGGCGACAGCCTTTATCTCGCCAACGACGAGGGCAAGAAGCTGCTGCATCTGCGGCGCGACGCAGCCGCGGCGTCGCGCTACACGATGAAGAAGGCGATCGCGCTCAGCGATCTCCTGGCGCTGCGCAGCGAGGAGATCGACGAGGAACGCGAGTTCGATCTCGAGGCGCTTGCCGTCGACGGTGACCGCCTGTGGCTGATCGGCTCGCACGCGATGGGTCACACAGCGCCGGACGACTCGCATCCCAAGCAGCTGGGCTTGAAACGCGATCGCAACCGGCTGCTGTTCGCCTGCGTCGAAATCGAGAACGGCAAGATCAAGCCCGACAGCGGCCGTCACCTCCGCATCGAGCCGATCGGCGCGACATACACGACGGCGTTCCTCTCGGCGCTGCGCAAGGCGACACCACGGGCGCATGGCTTCGTGCGCGAGATCTCGGCGCTGGCGGGGATAGAAGCGGACTCGTTCGGCGATATCGGCTGGTTCACGCCCTACACGCTGGCCAGCACCAAGGAGAACGGTCTGGACATCGAAGGCCTCGCCGTCCGCCGCCGCGCTGACGACGCATCCCGGTCGATCGCCTTTGTCGGCCTGCGCGGACCCGTGATCGACGGTCTCGCCGTCATCGTCGAGGTCACGATCCGCGAGCACCAGGATCGCGGCCTGACGGTCGACGGCGCACCGCGCTTCCATCTGCTCGATCTGGACGGATTTGGCGTCCGCGATCTGGAGTGGCGCGGCGCGGACCTGCTGATCCTCGCTGGCCCAACCATGACGCGGCAGAACGAATCGGCGCTGTATCGGTGGCGCGACGCCGGCGCATCGAACGCTGTCGAGCGCGTCGGTGGCCTGCCGATGCAGCCCGATGGCGGTGGGCCGGAGGTCATCGCCAGCATCGCGCCGGGATCGGGCCGGCTCATGCTGCTGCGCGACGGCATCAGCGGGCCGCGTCTGGTCGACCGCGACGGCGCTCCCTCGCAAGACGGGCCACGCTATCTCGCCGAGGTCTATCGCGTTCCATGATGGTGGACAGCGCGCACCGCGCTGGCTAAGCACGGCGCATGTCCTCTCCACTCACTCCGTTCAAGGTCACCGTCTGCGGCATCCCCGAGCTGACGCGGCACGGCGGCAGCGGCGTCAGCCATGTGCTGTCGCTGCTCGATACGCACCATCCCTCGCCCGATGCGCTGGGCGACTACGGCGCGATCGATCACGAGCTGCTGCGCTTCGACGATGTCGTCGCCGAGTTCCCCGGCTTCGTCGCCTGCGGCGAGGCCGACGTGCGCCGCATCCTGGCGCTGGGCGAGCGCCTGCGCGCGGCCGGCGAGGGCGCGCGGCACCTGCTGGTGCATTGCCATGCCGGCATCTCGCGCTCGACGGCGTCGGCGGCGGTGCTGATGGCGCAGTTCAATCCCGGCCGCGAGACCGAGGCCTTCCTGCGCATCCTCGACCTGCGCCCGCACGCCTGGCCCAACACACGCATCGTCGAGTTCGCCGACCGCCTGCTCGAGCGCCAGGGTGCGCTGCTCGAAGGCCTCGTCGCCTATCGCCGCGCGCTGCTCGAGCGCAAGCCGCAGCTGCGGCAGGTGATCGTGAACATCGGCCGCGGCCACGAATTACCGTCATGACTCCCTCTCCCCGCGAGCGGGGAGAGGGTTGGGGTGAGGGGCTGATTCAAGTGACGCACCGCTGTTGTGCGCAACCCGAGACGGGGGGGGGGGGGGCGCCGCGCCCCCCCCCCC
>JALHMM010000006.1:0-69563 GCA_022844045.1 Reyranellaceae bacterium
CCCAACGGCACCTATGACGGCGGGCGCGAGAAGGCGCCGGCGGCGATCTGCCGCAAGGTGATCCAGGCCAAGCTGTCGGGTCGCCACGAGATCGAGATCTGGGGCGACGGCGAGCAGACGCGCTCCTTCATGTACATCGACGACTGCACCTATGGCAGCGCCCGGCTGATGAACAGCGACGTGGTCGAGCCGATCAATATCGGCAGCGACGAGCTGGTCTCGATCAACACCCTGGTCGACATCGTCGAGAAGATCGCCGGCATCAAGCTGAATCGGCGCTACAAACTGGACGCGCCCAAGGGCGTGCGCGGGCGCAACAGCGACAACGAGATGATCAAGCGCGTGCTCGGCTGGGCGCCTTCTATCCGCCTCGAGGAAGGCATAGAGAAAACCTATCGCTGGATCCATGACCAGATGATCGCCAAGGCGAACTAGCGCGTATGTGCGATACAGGCCGAAAGGGGCTGCCTTGATCTCCGTCATCCTTTACGGCCGCAACGACTCCTATGGATACAACCTCCATAAGCGCGCCGCGCTCAGCCTGAATTGCATCGCGGAAGTTCTGACTGATCCCGACGACGAGATTCTTTTTGTCGACTACAACACGCCTGACGACTATCCGACCTTTCCCGAAGCCATAGAAGACACCCTGACGGCGAATGCGCGTCGTCGCCTGCGCATCTTGCGACTAAGGCCGGCGGTGCATGCTCGCTACGCATCGCTGACCCATCTGGTGGCGCTGGAGCCCATAAGCCGCAATGTCGCGATTCGCCGATCAAACCCTGCCAACCGGTGGATCCTGTCGACAAACACCGATCTGATCTTTGTGCCCAAGGTCGAGCGATCGCTTTCCGACATTACGAAGGACTTGCCCGCTCGATACTTCCATCTCCCGCGTTTCGAGCTGCCCGAGTCGATGTGGGAGACCCTGGATCGACTGGACCCCGCGGGCACCATCGACAGGGTGCGCGAATGGGGAACGGCGTTTCATCTGAACGAGGTTGTCTACGCCGAGGACCGTCCGGCGTACAGGTTTGACGGGCCGGGCGATTTCCAGCTCGTACTGCGCGATGATCTTTTCCGCATCAATGGCTTTCACGAGCGGATGCTGCTGGGCTGGCACGTCGATTCGAATATGGCCCAGCGCCTGTCGCTGTTGTACGGCGAAACGGGAGATCTATCGGCTGATCTCGCCGGCTATCATTGCGATCACACGCGCCAGGTGACCCCCGCCCATCGGCCCGGACGAGTTCAAAATGACTGGCGCGTGTTCGTCGACGGCGTTCGGGACGCTGCCGTCTGCGACCAGGCGGATGACTGGGGCTTGCCTGACGCGCCTATCGAAGAGCTTCGCCTTGATGGCGGCGGCAGATATCTCGCGGCTTTGAAAGCGTCGCTTGACGACATTCCTTCCCGGCCGATGAGGCTCAACTACGATAGCAGCGCCGTGGATCGCATCGGCTATGACGCGGCACATGCACTGCCGTTCCTCGTAGACGCATTGGTCTGTTATCCTCGCGTCCTGTCCTTCGCCTGGTTTGGTGCTCGCCCGGACCTACTGACACTTCTCGCCCAGACCTTCAAGGAACTCGGTTTCACCCGCCCGATACTGGTGCCCGAGGAGCTGGCGGCAGGACTGTCATTGCCTGACAACGTTCGATCGGCGTCGCAAGACGAGATGATCGCGAGCGCCGACTTGATCGGCTTCGACTTTGGCTTCCCGCCTGCTGAGCACGAGCAAGGGCCGAGCCCGGCTCGCGACACGCTCATGCGTAATTATTATGCGTTCCTCGACGTTGCGAATGCGGAGATTCGGCGACGCAAGGAACAGCTCCCGCCACGACGCGTCGTCGTCGTGAACGTCGTGCATTCACGCTTCGACGCGCTGGTCCATGAGCACCTGGGTGCGCCGGCCGCGCCTATCTGTACCCGCATGCGGCAGGGATTCATTACCTCTGGCGCCGCTTCAAATCTCATGGACCACCTTGTGGTGTTTCCCGCCGGCAAGCGTACGGGCGAGGGCGTTTTCACCCAGCCCGGTATTTCCCACGCCGTGTTCCTCACCTCCCGACTGGCGTTGCTGCCTGGAGAGTACGAGTTCCGCGTGAGTATCGAGCCGCGACACATCCAATTCATGCCGACCTTCATGGAGCTTGAGGCGCTGATAGCAGACCGGCATCTGGCAAGGCGGCGCCATTATCTTCTAGGTCCGATGAACAGCAAGACCCTGCGGCTACGCTTTACCGTGGCGGCCGATTCCTACACGTTCGAACCAGCTGGCCTCGGAGTCGAGTTTCGGCTAACGACGAGAGGCCAGGCGGACTGCAGGATCAGCGAAGCGACGGCCGTGAGAGTCGACTGAGAATGCCGAAAGTTCGAGGGGCGGTATGAAGATTGCGGTTATTGGCTTGGGCAAACTCGGAACGCCGCTAGCGGTCGTGCTTGCCAGCAAAGGTCACCATGTCATCGGCGTGGACCGCAATCCGGCTGTCGTCGCCCAGATCAACGAGCGTCGGTCTCCCGTGGAGGAGCCGCAGGTTAGCGAGCGACTCGCGATGGCCGGCGATAGGCTGCGGGCGACGACCAGCTTTCAAGAGGCCATCGACGGCAGCGAGATCGCCTTTGTGATCGTGCCGACGCCCAGCGGTGCCGATGGCGTCTTCTCGAATCGTTTTGTCCTCGACGCTGTGGAGCACATCGGCGCGGCGCTGCGCAACTCCAAGAGCTACTACGTCGTCAACATTACCAGCACCGTCATGCCTGGCAGCACTGGCGGGGAGATTCTGAGGGCGCTCGAACGTTCATCCGGGCGCGTGGTCGGCGAGAATTTGGGCCTGACATACAATCCCGAGTTCATCGCGCTGGGCAGCGTGGTTCGCGACCTGCTCAAGCCCGACATGTTGCTCATCGGAGAGTCTGACGTGGCGGCAGGTGACGCGCTGCTGGCGACCTACGCCATGACGCTCGACAACGACCCGCCGGTGCAGCGTATGAACTGGGTCAATGCCGAGATCGCCAAGATCGCGGTCAACACCTACGTCACGACGAAGATCAGCTACGCCAACATGATTGCGGAGATCTGCGACCGTCTGCCCGGAGCGGACGTCGATGCGGTCACGTCGGCTCTTGGACGAGACAGCCGCATCGGGCCCAAGTATCTCAAAGGGGCCCTGGGCTATGGCGGCCCCTGCTTCCCTCGAGACAATGTCGCATTGGCCGCTCTGGCTCGCGGGCTGGGCCTCACCGCGGATGTCGCGGTCGCGACCGATACGGTCAACCGGCGCCAGTCCCAGCGCGTCGTCGATATCGTGCATCGCCTGAAGCCGAGCGGTGCGGTGGCCGTGCTCGGCATGGCCTATAAGCCCGATACGCCGGTTGTAGAGGAGAGCCAAGGGGTCGACATCGCGCGCAAGCTCGCTGACCTGGGCTACAAAGTGCTGATTCATGATCCGTTGGCGCTGACGTCGGCGGCAACGATCCTTGGCGACGCGGTCGAGCAACGTGCCGGTATTGCCGAAGCGATCGCTGACGCGGAAATCGTCGTCGTTGCAACCCCGGCTCCGGAGATACTGGGCGTCAGCCCCGAACTCTACGCCAGGCAGGGCCGGCGAAAGGTCGTGATCGATTGCTGGCGCGGACTACCGCCCGCCATCGCCGACGTCGCCGATGTGATGCTGCTAGGCAAGGGACCGCAAGCCTGATCGACAGTCGCTGCGGCCCCCTGATCACCGATCGACGAAGGAGGCGTCCGCGCTTCCTCAGATCGGCTTTGCCTTGATCAGCAGATGCCACCCGAAACTGCGCTCCAATGCGCGAAACATGTCTCTCGGCATCGCCGCGAACCACGGCTGCAGCTCGTACTCGTACTTGACATACTTTTCGACGACGTAGGGAAAGATATGATCCTGCTCGATTGACGTCACTCGAAAGCCGGCCGAGTCAAGAAGCTGCGTCGCTTCGTCATGCGAGAAAACACGGGCGATCGGACAGCCCGATTGGGCTTCGGGCTGGTCAAAGCCAGCGGCGATCATGGCGTCCTTCCACGAGGCCCGGGCGTACAGCATGAGGCGAAACTCGCCATCGCCGGCGATCAGCTTGCGTGCCTCGGTCAACACCCGAACAGGGTTTGGCGTGTGATGGATGACCCCGAAAGAGTAGATCAGATCGAACGACTGGCCAGGCAGGTTCTCCGACAATTCCTCGGCGTTGCAGCGAGCCCACGAGCCATTCAACCCAAAAACGCCAAAGCGCTTCTGCGCGAGTTCCAAGCTGACCGCGGACAGCTCCACGCCCGTGTACCTCGCGCCGTGGCGGGCGAAGTTCACCGCGTCCGTTCCAATGCCGCAGCCAATCTCAAGAACGGCCTTGTCTCGCCAGCTGCCAAAATCCGCGAAGCCGGGGATATGAGGCTCGACGAAGTATTTCCTTTCCTCCACGGCGTCGAAGTATTCACGTGTTCCAATCGGCGCTGAGGAATGGCGGATGTTGCAAGGCCGACGATTCCAGTACTCCGCCACGGTCTCGATCGTGATGGAAGCATTAGGGCGATCTTCCGCGGTCATCATCATCCCACCTCGCTGCACGCGTCATACATCCTAGCCGCACTTCATCCCGTGCCCGAGCCGGATCTCTCAAAACCCACCAAACCTTCACTGTCCCGGCCAATTGCTGGGTTCCAGTCGGTGCGAGGGAGCCATCTCCCGCGCGCACCCCAGAAGCGCTATCGGAGCCGTCGTCGCCGTTATGCGATCGACCAGCCCACGATGTAGCTGGCGGTACGAAATTATCAAATCTTTTCTGCGACGTACCGGAATGTGCCGCCGTGCTCGGTTGACAGGCGTTGTTATACTCCCTAGGCCACTAGCAACGATGTCCTCCATCGCGACTTTCCGTGACTCCGCGTGCATTCACGGGCTGGACGTCGGGACAAGGCGGCATCAACAGGATCTGGCATTTGGGGATCGCATGGCAGGGACTCATTCCGTTGCAGAGGGGGCTGAACGGGATCGGCTGGGCGGGCCGGGTGCCGCAGGCGGTGCGACGTGGCGACAGCGTGCGCGCCGCGTCACCGGCATCGTTGTCCGCTTCGCCAGGCTGTTTCGCCGATCGGGCGAGCGCGGCATCGATGAGACGTCGCTTTCGCCGCAGTCGCGGGCCATCTACCGCCAGCTGTCCGCGGCGATCAGCGATCGTTTCGTCCGGTAATGAGAATCGTCGTCGACGTTCAAGGCGCGCAGAGCCTCAATCGCGCGCGCGGTATTGGTCGCGCGAGCGTCGAACTCGTCCATGCGCTCGCTCGGTGCGCTGGAGCGAACGAGTTGTGGCTCCTCGCCAACGGTGCGCTGACGGAGAGCCTCGCGGATTTCGAGGCTCTTCTTGGCGACGCGGTACCTCTCGAGCGCACGCGCGTCTTCGACGTGCCGGGCGACGTCCGGGAGGCCGCGCCTGCGAACCGCTGGCGCGCTCGAGCGGGCGAGCTGTCGCGCGAAGCCTTTCTGCAGGACTTGCGGCCTGACGCTGTCGTTGTCACCAGCCTATTCGAAGGCCTGCACGACAATGCGGTCGCGTCGATCGGCTCGCTCGCCACGGGCTGTCGAACCGCGGCAGTTCTGTACGATCTGATCCCGCTGACATACCCCGACATCTACATCCCGGATGCGCAATCGAAGCGGTGGTACTTTCGCAAGCTGCAGTCGCTGAAGAAAGCGGGGATGCTGCTGGCGATCTCGGAACACAGCGCCAGGGACGCGATCGAGCGGCTGGGCGTTGCCGAAGAGCGCGTCAGGACAATACCCCTGGCGGCGGACAGGCGTTTTCGGCCGGTCACGATCGCGGCGGATGCCGCGAAGACGCTTCTCGGCCGCTATCGGATCGAGCGGCCGTTCGTCATGTGCACGGGCGGCATCGATCATCGCAAGAACATCGAGCGGCTCATTGAAGCTTTCGCGATGTTGAAGGCGCGCACCGACGACCGATATCAATTGGTCATTGTGTGCGCGTGCTCGGACAACGATCGATATCGACTCGAAGCGCTGGCGCGCCAACATGGCTTGCCGGAGAACCGGCTCGTCTTGACCGGCTACATCTCCGACGATGAATTGGTGGCGCTCTACAATCTGGCCGCGTTGTTCGTGTTCCCGTCGCTTGCCGAAGGGTTCGGTTTGCCCGTTCTCGAAGCGATGGCTTGCGGCACGCCCGTGATCGCGTCGAATAGCACGAGCCTGCCCGAACTCGTCGGTCATGCCGAGGCTCTCTTCGATCCGGCCTCCGCACCCGCCATCAGCGACAAGCTGCACCAGGTTCTCGCCGACACCGATTTGCGTCGACATCTCGGCGAACACGGGCTCAAACGATCGGCGTGCTTCTCCTGGGACACCACCGGGCAGATCGCGCTCGAGGCCCTCGAGCGCATGGCTCATGTCGCAGGTAACTCTAAAGCCGGAGCCTCGTTCGTGCGGCAGACCCGGCCGCGACTGGCCTTCGTATCGCCTCTGCCGCCGGACCGTAGCGGAGTCGCCGACTACAGCGCCGAGCTCCTTCGAGAGCTGGCCACTTACTATGACATCGAGCTGGTCAACGCCAATGCCGCGATCGCCGATGACTGGCTGGCGGCGAACTTTCCGCTCAGATCGATCGCCTGGTTTGAAGCCAACGCCAAACGCTTTGACCGCATTGTCTATCAGGTCGGCAATAGCGTGTTTCACCTGCACATGTTCGATCTGCTGTCGAGATTCCCGGGCACGGTCGTGCTGCACGACTTCTTCCTGGGCGACACGATCCACTGGGCGGTTCATATGCGCCTGCTGTCGGGCGACGCGTTCCTGCGCACCCTGTACAGGTCGCACGGCTATCGCGCCCTGATCGCCTACTATGAGAGAGGGGAGGCGGAGGCGCCGACGGTGTTTCCTGCCAATCGCGAAATCCTGGAAGCGGCACAAGGCGTCATCGTCCATTCCCGCCACGCGCTTCTTGAAGCGCGTCATTGGTACGGCGAGGGCTTATGTTCGGACTGGGCGATCATTCCGCAGCTCCGCCGGGTGGCGTCGGGTATGCCTCGCGTGGAGGCGCGCGAGAGATTGGGGCTGGGAGCCGACGATTTTGTCGTTTGTTCCTTCGGGCACGTATCACCGACGAAAATGGTCGATCGCCTCTTGTCGGCCTGGCGAATGAGCAGCCTTGCGCAGCGGCGAGACTGCGTGCTGGTGGTCGTCGGCGAAGGTGACGGTCCGTACTTCCAGGACCTGGTGTCGAAGACTGAGAGCGCCGATGCGCCCGGTCGGTTCAGGGTGACCGGCCGGGTGTCGACCGACGACTACAACACATGGCTCGCCGCCGCCGATGTCGCGGTGCAGCTTCGCACGCGCTCGCGCGGTGAGACGTCGCGCGCTGTTCTCGACGCGCTCGCCAGCGGCTGCCCCGTCATTTTCAACGCCCACGGATCGGCGGCTGAGCTACCCGCGGATGTCGGCGTAAGGCTCGCGGATGGTTTCAGCGATGAGGATTTAGCCGCCGCCCTCGAGGACTGCCACGAGCGGCCGGATTTGCAGGCTGTCGGCCATGCCGGTCGCGACTACGTGCAGCGCGTATGCGGACCAGCTCAAGTCGGCGCGCTCTATCGGGATGCGATCGAGCGCTTCGCGGCCGAACACAGGCTGGCGAAGCAGCGCGTGCTGGTCGAGGCCATCGCGAACATTCCTTCGGACGCTCCGCCACCGGCGAGCGACCTTGTCGCGCTGGCCCGCGTCATGGCGCGCCACCGCCGGATCTCGGCGACGACGGTGTTCGTGGGACTGCCGTCCGAGGCGGTCGGCAACATGGCGGAGATGCTGGCTTGGCTGATCAAGTCCACGCCGATCAACATGCGGGTTGAGCCCGTCGTGCTTCGAGACAAGGAGATGCGGTCGGCTCACCGCCTCACCAGCCAGCTTCTCAAGCTCGGCCGCCCTCTCGTGGCGGATGAGCTGGTTGAGATGGGTGTTGGTGACTATCTCGTTTGCCTGGGTCGTGAGGGCGAGGGTCAATGGGCCGATGTCACGCGTCATCTGCGTCTTCGGGGTGTCGCGGTCCACTTCATGGATCCCGCGATGGTCGTCTCGGATGGTCAGTCGACTGTACCTGAGCGCAAGGCCCGAGCGGCTCAGTGGTTCGCCGATATCGGGATTGCGCTCTCTACGTCGTAAGCGCTACGCCGGGGCGATTGACGGACGAATGTCGGCGCTGCCGGCGGACTTGCGCGCGGTTTCAATTGTCGGCGAGGCGACGACAGCTTTCACGGCGTCGTGGACGTCGGCACTGACGTCGTTCCAGGATCGGGCGACGAAGCCCTCCCTGACGCGCGCGTTGGCCGCTTCTCGGTAACCGGGTTCGGTGATCAGTCGCCTGAGCTCGGCCAGCCAGGCCGCGCCGTCGAAGACATCGGCATGAAAGGCGAGGCCTTGGCCGGCCTCCGGCTGGGAGCTGTTGTCGCCCGCCAGGCAGTACTTGCCGTACGCCAGCGATTCGGTGATCGGCAGGCCCCAGCCCTCCGACCACGAGGGGAAAAGGGTGAAGGCGCAGTTTTCGTAGAGCCATGCCACCTCGCCGTCCATGGGCCCTTCGATGAACAGCAACTTGCGCTGCCACATCATCGTGTCCTGCGAGATCAGCCTGAAACCCCTCCCGCCATCCGACTGGCCGGCGAACACGAGGGTAGGCACCTGGTCACCCATCGTCTCGACGGCACGACGCCATAGCTGATACGCGAACCAGTGGTTCTTGCGCGGGTTCACGGTCGAGACGAACAGTACGAAGCCGTTCGGTTGCAGGCCGGTCTCGCGCAGACGCTTCGAGTGGACCGGCGTCGTGCTCTGCTTCATGTCCGAGCAAAGCGGGATAGGCTTGACGGGACGGATTGTGACGCCGGTTTCCGCCGCATAGGCGGTGACGTCGCCGGCGGTGGATTTTGAGATCGCGCAGACGGCGTCCGACAGACGGATGACGTGGTCGATATGCTTGCGGAACGTGGCGCTGAACGGCGGAGAACCAAAGAATTCAGGCCGCCTGATCGGCAGCAGGTCGTAGATCATGCTGACAAAGCGCAGGCCGTGCGAAGTCTTGAGTTCTTCGACGGCTCTGAACGGGCGATCGGACCACCAGATGCCGAGCATGACCATCACGGCGTCCCTGCGGAACTCGGCTTTGTTGTTCAGAGAGACGGGACGAGGCCCGCCGCCGCGCCGCGCGACCAGCGCGTCGAGAAAATGCGCAAGGCGTTCGAAATTTCGCGAGAAACCCAGTGTCTGGCTGAACTCCCGTCGCTCGTCGGCGCTCAGCTTAGGCCAGTCCCCCGCGAGCAGGCGATCAAGCGCCGAAGACAGGCGCATCCATCGGGGGGCTCGCCTTGCCACGGGCTCGAGCAGCCGTGCCAGCGCGAAACCCAAACGCGGCATCGTCGTCGGCACCGTGGGTTCGTCGCAAATTGCATCGAGATCAAGGGCCTGGGACTTATCCCCCAGGTCGATAAATGCATCGAAGTCGATCGAAATGAATCGCCGCCCCTGCCATGCGACAGCCTGCGCGCCACGAGCCACCAGATATTTTGCGACTTCATACTCTACGCGAGGGATGCCGGTCTTCCGCTGATACCGGGTATCAAGTAGCGAGTTGACGACGACGTACACCTGGTTGTCTAGCACCTGATCTCCGCAACTTCGCCAGTGTGATTGTATGGGCGTCGTAGCAAGCTGGCAGAGTGGGGTTTTGACGCCTGAGGTTCAAGCGATTTTCCGGCAGGCCGCGGCCCCTCTTCGGAGCTTGCGACAATGCGGCTTCCGCGTCCGCGAAGCCGCGCACCACGCCGGCAAGCCCGGCGATGGTGGCGCACATGACTGCAAGAACAATGAGGAACCCGGGCATGGTCGAGTCCCTGCATCGGATCGCGGATCGCACTTACGCTCGATCCAACCCGATCCCTGTCATATGCGCGTCAAGCCGACACGCGTGCCGCGATACGGTTTGGCGACCGCGCGGTGATCACATCAGCTGCTTGCCGGACATCGCGCGGTCGTAGTCGGCGCGCGCCATCATCGTCACCAGCCCCTCGAAGTCGACCTTGGGCGCCCAGCCGAGCTCGCGACGCGCCTTGCTCGCATCGCCCAACAGCGTGTGGACCTCGGCCGGCCGGAAGAATTCCGGGCTGATCTCGACAATGAGCTTGCCGGTCTTGCGATCGTGCGCCTTCTCGTCGACGCCCGAGCCCGACCAGTCGAGCTCGAAGCCCAGAGCCGCGGCGGCGGCGATGACGAAGTCGCGCACTGAGCATATCTGGCCGGTCGCGACGACGTAGTCGTCCGCCTTGTCGGCGCGCACCATCAGGTGGATCGCCTCGACATAGTCGCCGGCGAATCCCCAGTCGCGCTTGGCTTCGAGATTGCCCAGTTGCAGGGTGGTGGGTGCGCCGGCCTTCATCTCGGCCAGCACCGAGGTAATCTTGCGGGTGACGAACTCGCGGCCACGCAGCGGTGATTCGTGGTTGAACAGGATGCCGGCGCTGGCGTGCATGCCGTAGGATTCGCGATAGTTCACCGTGGCGTGGTGGCCGAACGTCTTGGCCACCGCATAGGGACTGCGCGGGTGGAACGGCGTGTTCTCGTTCAGCGCCGCGGGGCTGACGCCGCCATACATCTCCGAGCTCGAGGCCTGGTAGAAGCGAATCCCCGTGTCGATGCCGCGACAGACTTCGAGCAGACGCAGCACGCCCATGGCGTCGGCGTCGGCGGTGTAGAGCGGCTGTTCAAAGCTCGACGCGACGAAGCTCTGAGCGGCCAGGTTGTAGACCTCGTCGGGGCGCAGCCGGTCGATCAGGCGGCGCATGTTCTCGTATTCGAGCAGTTCGAAATACTCGAACTTGATGTGCTGTTCGACGCCGAGGTCGCGCAGCCGCCAGGAGTTCCACGACGACGAGCGCCGCGCGGCGCCATAGACCTCGTAACCGCCTTCCAGCAGCCGCTTTGCCAGATACGCTCCGTCCTGGCCGAGAATTCCGGTAACCAGGGCCTTCTTCTTCGCCATCGCTTGCCTATCATCCTGTCCGTTTGCGGCCGCCCTTATAGCAGCTAGCCGCCTCAGTGGGACGTCCTTTTGGCCGCACCAGACGGCCTTCCTTTCGTCTCTCGGGACCGCGAGCGCGGCCATCTGGAAAGTGGCGTAGCGGGTGTCGCGCACGACCTTGGTAACGATCCTGACTCGCTTCTCTTGGCGGCTGGTCGTGTTCACTTGATCGCGTTCGTGCCTTCCCTGATCCATTGCGCGCACGTCCTGCGCTTGATCGTGGAAATCTGGGCTGGCTTGCGGCGCGAAGCCGATGGCGTTGGTCTGGAATTTGAACAGGTCATGATACATGCCGCCATGCGCCAGCAGCTCGGCATGGCTGTCTCCCTCGACGATGCGATCGAAGTTGGTGGTCGACACAGGCGATGCGTCGCGGCGATCAGGCCAGGCTCGTGGCGCGTCGCCATCAGGTGGTCGAAGGTCACTCGCTCGGTCCTGATGTCAAATGCACTGGTTGCCTCGTCGAGCATCGCGGCGCGCAGGCGCGGTCGTCGTGCAGGATCGTCCGGTTCAGTACCCGTCGCGGTCGAGAAAGGCGGCTCGGATCGCGGGCGAAAGCCTGTACCGTGGACGCCACGATGAGTCCATGATCCGCGCCTGGACCGGGGGAAACCGCATGCCGCGACTGGGATATCTGTTGCCGACCCGCGAGCGGGTCATGGAAGGCCAGGATGAGACCGCCTCGTTGCTGGCGCTGGCCGAACGCGCCGAGAAGCTGGGCTTCGATTCGCTGTGGGTCGGCGATTCGCTGCTGGCACGCCCGCGGCACGATCCACTGACCTTGCTGGCCGCCGTCGCGGCGCGCACGCGCAAGGCCGAGCTGGGCACGGCTGTGCTGCTGCCTGCCCTGCGCAACCCGGTCGTTCTGGCACAGCAGGTCGCAACTCTGGACCGCATCGCCGAGGGCCGGTTGATCCTGGGCATCGGCATCGCCAGCGACGTGCCCAACATCCGCGCCGAGTTCGAGGCGGCCGGCGTGCCCTTCGAGAAGCGCGTCGGGCGCATGGTCGAGGGCATCGCGCTGGCGCGCGCCCTGTGGACCGGCAAGCCGGTAACATGGGATGGCCGCTGGAAGATGAAGGACAGCGTGCTGGGACCGACGCCGCACCGCCCGGGCGGGCCGCCGATCTGGCTGCCCGGCGCCGTCAGCGCCGCGCGCCAGCGCTGCGGCCGGCTCTACGACGGCTGGTTCCCCAACGGGCCGGAGCCGCACGAATACGCCGCGCAGTGGGCCGAGGTGAAGGATGCGGCCAAGGCCGCCGGCCGCGACCCCGAGACATTGGCGGCGGCGATCTACGTGACCCTGGCGATCGACGACGACGCGGCGCGTGCTGATGCCCGCATGAACGACTACCTCGAGCAGTACTACGGCATGGCGCCCGCGATCATGCGCAAGCGGCAGAGCTGCTTCGCCGGCTCGGCCGCCGGTGCCGCCGCGTGGCTGAAAGGCTTCGCCGACGCCGGCGCCACGCATATCGTGGTGCGCTTCGCCGGCGACCACGAACGGCACCTCGACATCGTCAGCGGTCTGCGACGAACGCTGGGCTGGTAGGTGGCGTTCTTCCCTTCTCCCCGCGAAGGCGGGGAGAAGGTGCCCGAAGGGCGGATGAGGGACTTCGCGATGGTTCAACAGCAGGCATCTCCGTCGTTGCACAAGGAAGCCCCTCGTCCGCCTCGCTGATGCTCGGCACCTTCTCCCCGCCTTCGCGGGGAGAAGGGGAGAGGCCATTTGCGACTCTCCGTGATGGGTGATCCTTCGGCCGCCGGCGAAACGATCGTCACCGCCAACGGCGTAGGAGTCCTTCCTCGACCACCGCGGAGTTCGCCATGCCCATGCTCGCCAATGCCAAGCCGCCGGTTTCCGGCACCGTCGCGCTCGCCGTCACCTGGGAGGCCAGGCCGGGCGAGGCCGACGCCGTCGCCGATGTGCTCGGCCGCATGACGGCGGCGGTGCGCGCCACGGAACCCGGCACTCTGCTGTTCCGCCCGCATCGCTCGCCCGACAACGATCATCTGTTCTTCCTCTACGAACTCTTCGTCGACCAGGCCGCCTTCGAAACGCACCAGAAGACGCCGCACTTCCAGGCGCTGATCCTGGGCGACGCGGTGCCCAGGCTGGCGCGGCGCGAGCGGGTGGCCTTCGCACCGCTGGCGTAAGCCTGTCCGTCATGGCTTGATATCCCCGCTGCAAGAGCGGGGACATCGAGTGAAGCGCATCCTGGTCACTGGCTTCGAGCCGTTTGACAACGACACCGTCAACCCGTCCTGGGAGGCGGCGCGGCGTATCGATGGCTGGCGCTGCGACAAGCACGAGGTGGTCGCGCGGCAACTGCCGTGTGTTTTCCGCGCCGTGCGCCCGCAAATCGCGAAGCTGATCAAGGAACTCTCGCCCGACATCGTCATCGCGCTCGGCCTCGCCGGCGGCCGCGTCGATTTCTCGATCGAGCGCGTGGCGATCAATGTTGATGACGCGCGCATACCGGACAACGCCGACGAGCAGCCGATCGACCAGCCCAGCGTCGCGGGCGGGCCGGCGGCCTATTTCAGCACCTTGCCGATCAAGGCGATGCTGCGCCGCCTTCGCGCCGCGGGTATCCCGGCCTCGGTGTCGAACAGCGCCGGCACCTTCGTTTGCAATCACACCTTCTACGTCGCGCGCCATCTCGCCGAGACCGGGCGCCACAAGTTCCGCGCCGGATTCATCCATGTGCCGTATCTGCCGGAGCAGGCCGCGCGCCATCCCGGCGCTGCGTCAATGTCGGTCGACACGCTGGTTGCGGCTTTGAAGATCGCCATCGAGACCACGGTCCGCGTCGAGCGCGACGAGCTGGTCGTCGCCGGCGCGACGCACTAGGATCTGTGGGAATCAGGATTCCCAGGGTTGGTGCGTTGAGATTCAGGCTTGCGATGGACCGCCTGATCCTGAGCGACGCCCAATGGGCGAAGACGGAACCGCTGTGGCTGCGCCAGCATCAGGCGCTGTCTTTTGCGGCGGCAGGGAAACATGGAAGAACGCGAGCCCGGCGACCCTTCTACAGATATCCTTCTGGAGGGTCTTACTGCAGCGGTGGCCGACTACAATGCCACAGGCAACGCACTCGTCCATATTGGCGGATATCTGAGTAGCGCTGTCTTCAGTTGCGGCGACCTCATCGTTAAGTGCTTCCTCCATTCAGCGGACAAGAAACTTGCCCGCGAGTACCGAGCTTACGACTTCCTGTCGGGTTCTGGATTGCCTGTTCCAGCACTCGTTGCATCCGGACGGCTCAATGCCGGCCAGCCGTGGATTCTGATAACGAGACTGCCAGGTCAAGTAGGGATTGACCTTTGGAAGACCCTGACGACACGTGCACGCATCGATCTGTATCAACAGGCCGGGACGTTACTGGCCAAGCTGCATCTCCTTCCCGTCGACGAGCGCCATACTGAGCTGCCCCAATCGGACGCAGTCGCGAAGTACCTTGAGCTCTTGGCTGTGCGGCTCGAAAGATATGCGCGGGAGGCAGCATTGATTGATGATCGTGCAATGTCACGTGCACAAGCGCTTGCCTGGACAGTCGATCTTCAACGCTACACACCTCGACAACTTCGATTCACGCATGGGGATTTCTCGATGAGGAATCTCATGCTCCGGGAAATTGACGGTGCCTGGGAAATCTCGGGGCTCTTTGACTTTGAGCACTGCGAGTATGGTGACCCGGCGGCCGATTTCGGAAGAATGCTAGTTGCGACCGAAGACTGGAATAGTGAAGAATTCAGTAGTTTCCTGGATGCCTACGCCGCCGTCTTACCGTTGCCGGCCCGCGAACGAGTACTCCTCCACCTCGGCGCCATCGCACTCGATGCGGCGAGCTGGGCCTACGACAAGGATCAAGCATACTACAAGGCTATCTTGGATATCGTAGATCGTGTTGGGGCAGACCCAAAGGCGTTGCCTGCAAGATTCCCGCACACTGGAGCGAGTCCCGATTTGATGTAACTGCTTGCAGTTCCGTCAGTCGGCATGGCGCGTACTAGCGAACGATGTCGAGGACATTTTCAAACACACACATGCACCGGCCGTGCCGGCGCGCCTGGGCCTCCAGTTACATGCTGTCCCCGTCCAGGGCCGCCGCTGTTATGCGGCCATTCCCGCTAAACTAGACGAAAGTAGAATGGCTCCCTCTCCCCACACGCGAGGAGAGGAAGAGAGTCGCCATGTGCGAAAGCGTCACTCCACCACGAACGTCATCGCGTCGCTGAGCCAGCGTGAGTAGCCGTATTCGATCGGCACGCCGTCCGGATCGATGTTGATGGCTTCGGTGACCAGCACGGCACGACCGCGGCCGACCTCGAGCAGGCGCGCGTCGGACGCGGTGATCAGCGCCGCCGACACGCGCGTCCAGCGCCGCGAATAGTCGTTCACGCCGCAGCGCCGCAACGCCGCCGTCACCGAGCGCTCGGCGCGCCAGGCGTCGCCCAGGCGCGGGAAGCGCGCAGCGGGGAAGTAGTGGCTGCCGATGCCGGCGGGCTTGCCGTCGACCAGCGCGCGCGCATCGAGGCGCAACAGGGCGGTCTCGGTCGGCACCGACAGCGCCAGCGCGATCTCCGGCGTGGCGCGCACATTGTGCACGCTCACCAGGTCGCGCGCGCCGACGCGGCGGGAGCGCTCGATGGTTTCGCTGAACCGCGCGCGCTTGCCCAAGGCGTAGTCGAGCGGCGGATCGGGCACGAAGATGCCGCGGCCCTGCTCGGCGCGCAGCACGCCTTGGCCCTCGAGATGTTCGATCGCCTGGCGCAAGGTGTGGCGGTTGACGCCGAAGCGCTCGGCGAGCGCATATTCACCGGGCAGTCGTGCGCCGGGCTTCCAGTCGCCGGCCTTGACCTCGGCGCGCAGCGTGTCGGCGATGCGGCGCCACAGCGGTCTGGGATCGTCATCCACGGCCATGTCACGCAACCTTCATCGGGATATGGGCAATAGACATTGCGAGCGTCGGCCCATGCTTATATACTTGTATAGACAAGTAAGGACTTTGTCGAGATGCAAAGCAACGACGCGCGCAAGTCCTGGCTAGCCGTGCTGGCGAGAGCCGAGCGGGCGCAGCTGGAAAAGGCCGTGGCCGAGCTGTCGCCGCCGCCGAGCTGGCGCGTGGTCAAGCCGGCCGAGTCCGGTCTGGCGATGGTGCGTGGGCGCGCCGGCGGCACCGGTCAGCAGTTCAACATCGGCGAGATGAGCGTGGCGCGCTGCGTCGTGCAGGTTGACGGCGGCGCCGTCGGCGTCGGTTACGTCGCCGGTCGCGACAAGCGCAAGGCGGAGCTGGTGGCGGTGCTCGACGCGCTGCTGCAGGACGGCCCGTTCGTAGAGACGCTGAAGCGCGACGTGGTGGCGCCGCTCGCCGCGCGGCAGGACGCGGCGCGACAAAAAGTTCTGTCGAAAGCGGCGGCAACCAAGGTCGACTTCTTCACCATGGTGCGCGGCTCATGAGCGGGATCGTCACGCCGACCCAGGCGGCGCTGTCGCCGGGCTTTGTCGAGCCGGTGCTCGACGCGCAGGCCGCCTTCCGCGCCACGCTCGACGCGCTGTCGCGTCCCGGCCGCATCGAGACGCTTACGCTGCGCTTGAATCCACCCGCTGGCATCGATGCCGCGACGGCCGCTGTGTGCCTGACCTTGGTTGACGGCGACACGCCGGTCTGGCTGGCACCGCACGCGGCGGCGGATAGGGCCGCCGCTTGGATCGCCTTCCATACCGGCGCGCCGGTTACGAGCGTTGCCGCCGATGCGGCGTTCGCCGTCGTGCTCGATGCCGCGTCCTTGCCGGCGCTCGACGGCTTCGACTGGGGCAGCGACGAGGAGCCGCAGCGTGGCGCGACGTTGATCGTCCAAGTGCCGGCGCTGGCCGGGCAGGGTGGTTGGACCTTGAGCGGCCCCGGGATCGCCGCGCGTGCGGCGTTGCGCGTCGATGGCCTGCCGGAGTCGTTCCTTGCGGCGCGTCGCGCCATGACCGGCGCGTTCCCGCGCGGCCTCGACATCCTGTTCACATCGGGCGCGCGCCTCGCGGCGCTGCCGCGCACCACCATCCTGGAGGCCTGACATGTATGTGGCGGTGAAGGGTGGCGAGCGGGCGATCGCCAACGCGCATGCCTGGCTGGCCGAGTCGCGGCGCGGCGATCCCAGCGTGCCAGAACTCACCGTGCCGCAGATCCGCGAGCAGCAGAAGCTCGCGGTCGACCGCGTCATGACCGAGGGCTCGCTCTACGATCCCGACCTCGCGGCCCTGGCGCTCAAGCAGGCCCGTGGCGATCAGGTCGAGGCGATCTTCCTGTTGCGCGCCTATCGCACGACCTTGCCGCGGTTCGGCGCCACCCAGCCGATCGACACGTCGGCGATGACGGTGCGGCGGCGTGTATCGGCGGTGTTCAAGGACATTCCCGGCGGCCAGATCCTCGGTTCGACCTTCGACTACACGCACCGCCTGCTCGACTTCGCGCTGATGGCCGAGGGTGAGCCGTCACCGGCCCCCGTAGCGGTGGCATCGGCGGAGACGCGGCTACCTGGCGTGATCGACGTGCTGAACCGCGAGGACATCATCGAGATCGAGCGGCCCGCGCCTGGTGATCCCGTGCCGCCCGACCTGACGCGCGAGCCGCTGCGCTTCCCGGCGCCGCGTGCCATGCGGTTGCAGAACCTGGCGCGTGGCGACGAGGGATTCGTGCTGGCGATGGGCTACGCCACGCAGCGCGGCTATGGCCGCACGCATCCTTTCGCCGGCGAGATCCGCCACGGCACGGTGGCGGTGGAGATAGTGCCGCCGGAACTCGGCTTCGCCATCGATATCGGCGACATCGAACTGACCGAGTGCCAGATGGTCAACCAGTTCGCCGGCTCGAAGAACGAGCCGCCGCAGTTCACCCGCGGCTACGGCGTGAGCTTCGGCCATGGCGAGCGCAAGGCGATGGGCATGGCGCTGGTCGACCGCGCGTTGCGCGCCGAGGAGCTCGGCGAAGCGACCGACGCGCCGCCCAACGACATCGAGTTCGTGCTCTATCACAGCGACAACGTCGAAGCGCAGGGCTTCGTGCAGCATCTCAAGCTGCCGCACTATGTCGACTTCCAGTCCGAGCTGAACGTCGTGCGCGCCATGCGTCGCGACGCCGAGGCAGCCAAGCAAGCCGCGCTGAAGGAGGCCGCCGAATGAGCGCCGCCACCTTGCCCCACTCTGCAGTAGGGCTCTCGCACGCGGCCTTCCAATCTACCTTCCCCCGGAGGGGGAAGGTGGCGCGCGAAGCGCGACGGATGGGGGATGTCTCAACGCGTCAGGTGTTCGTCTTCGACATCCCCCATCCGCCCTTCGGGCACCTTCCCCCTCCGGGGGACGGTAAGACCAAGTCAAACCAGCCCTTCGCGATCGCCCTGTGCTGCGGCGATGAAGACGAAGGAACGCAGCCATGACCGCCGCCGCGAGCAACGCCACGGTCGACGAAGGCTACAACTTCGCCTTCCTCGACGAGCAGACCAAGCGAATGCTGCGCCGCGCGATCCTCAAGGCGGTGGCGATTCCCGGTCACCAGATCCCGTTCGGCAGCCGCGAGATGCCGCTGAGCTATGGCTGGGGTACCGGCGGCATCCAGATCACCGCCGCGGTGATCGGCCCGTCCGACACCTTGAAGGTGATCGACCAGGGCGCCGACGACACGACCAACGCCGTCAGCATTCGCTCGTTCTTCCGCCGCATGACCGGCGTGGCGACCACCGAGCGCACGCCCGACGCCACCATCGTGCAGACGCGCCATCGCATCCCCGAGACCAAGCTCGTGGAGGGACAGATCCTGGTCTATCAGGTGCCGATCCCCGAGCCGCTGCGCTGGCTCGAGCCGCGCGAATCGGAGACGCGCAAGATGCATGCGCTCGCCGAGTACGGCGCCATGCACGTGAAGCTCTACGAGGACATCGTGCGCTTCGGTCGTATCGAGACGGCCTACGACTACCCCGTGATGGTCAATGGCCGCTACCTCATGCGCCCGTCGCCGATTCCGAAGTTCGACAATCCGAAGATGGACCAGATGCCGGCGCTGCAGCTCTTCGGCGCCGGTCGCGAGAAGCGCATCTACGCCGTGCCGCCCTACACCCCGGTCAAGTCGCTCGATTTCGAGGACTATCCCTTCCAGGTCGAGAAGTGGGACCAGCCCTGCGCGCTGTGCGGCGCCGACGATACTTTCCTCGACGAGATCATCACCGACGACAAGGGCGGGCACATGTTCGTGTGCTCCGACACCGATCATTGCGAGCAGCGGCGCGACGCGGGCCATCGCGGGTCGGGCGCGCCGGAGTCCTATGTCGCGGCCGTGGAGGCCGGCGAATGAGCGAGACGCCGATCCTCGAGGTGCGCAACATCACCAAGCGCTTCGGCCTGCGCGCCGCGGTACGCGACGTCTCGCTCGAGCTGTGGCCGGGCGAGGTGCTGGGCATCGTGGGCGAATCCGGCTCGGGCAAGACCACCTTGCTGAACTGCCTCGGTGGACGCATGCCGGCCGATGCCGGGGAAGTGCTCTACAGGACCGGCGACGGCCGCGAGGTCGACATGCTGGCGCTGAGCGAAGCCGACCGGCGGCGACTGCTGCGCACCGAATGGGGCTTCGTCCACCAGAACCCGCGCGACGGATTGCGGCTCGACGTCAGCGCCGGCGGCAATGTCGGCGAGCGGCTGATGGCGCTGGGCCATCGTCACTACGGCGATTTGCGTAGTGCGGTGCTAGACTGGCTCAAGCAGGTCGAGATCGACGCCGACCGCGTCGACGACAAGCCGCGCGCCTTCTCCGGCGGCATGCAGCAGCGCCTGCAGATCGCGCGCAATCTCGTGACGCACCCCCGAGTCGTGCTGATGGACGAGCCGACCGGCGGCCTCGACGTCTCGGTGCAGGCGCGCCTGCTCGACCTGCTGCGCCGCTTGGTGCGCGATGTCGGCGTGTCGGTGATCATCGTGACCCACGATCTTGGCGTTGCGCGCCTGCTGGCCGACCGGCTGATCGTGATGCGCGAGGGGCGTCTGGTCGAGAGCGGCCTCACCGATCGCCTGCTCGACGACCCGCAGGAGCCCTACACACAGTTGCTCGTGTCCTCGGTGCTGACGGTATGACGATGATCACCCCACATACGCGTATGACGTTCTTCCCTTCTCCCCGCGAAGGCGGGGAGAAGGTGCCGAGCGCCAGCGAGGCGGATGAGGGGCTTCCTCGCGCAACGACCAGCGTTGTCATTGTTGAGACTCAGCGAAGCCCCTCATCCGCCCTTCGGGCACCTTCTCCCCGCCTTCGCGGGGAGAAGGACAAGGAGTGACCATGCCGCCGGCCATCTCCATCCGCGGCCTGCGCAAGAGCTTCACGCTGCATCTGCGCGGCGGCGTGCGCCTCGAGGCGCTGCGCGGCGTGGATCTCGACGTGCATGCCGGCGAGTGCGTCGTGCTGCGTGGACCTTCGGGCGCCGGCAAGAGCAGCCTGATGCGCTGCGTCTATGGCAATTACGGTGCGGACGCGGGCAGTCTGGTGATCCGCGACAAGGGCGTCGACATCGACATGGCGAGCGCTTCGCCGCGCCAGGTCACCGCCCTGCGGCGCGACACCATCGGCTATGTCAGCCAGTTCCTGCGGGTGATCCCGCGTGTCTCGACGCGCGACGTGGTGGCTGAGCCGATGTTGGCGCGTGGCGTCGACGCGGATACGGCGCGCGGCAAGGCTGAGGCGATGCTGGCGCGGCTCAACATCCCGTCGCGCCTGTTCGACCTGCCGCCGGCGACCTTCTCCGGCGGTGAGCAGCAACGCGTGAACATCGCGCGTGTCTTCGCCGCCGGCTTTCCGATCCTGCTGCTCGACGAGCCGACCGCGTCGCTCGATGACGCCAACCGCGCCGTGGTCATCGCGCTGATCCTGGAGGCGCGCGAGCGTGGCGCGGCGATCCTCGCCATCCTGCACGATCCGGTGGCGCGCGAGGCGGTCGCCAGCCGGGTCTTCGAGCTCGAGCCGGGAACTTCAGTGGCGGAGGCCGCGTGATGGCCGAGATGATCCTTACCGGCGCCCGGGTCGTCGGTCCCGATGCGGTGATCGAGGGCACTGTGGTCGTGCGTGATGGACGCATCGCCGAGGTCGCCGAGGGCACGACGCAGGGCGGCGAGGATTTCGGCGGCGACTACCTGCTGCCCGGCCTCGTTGAACTGCACACCGACAACATGGAGCGCCACTTCGCACCGCGACCCGGCGTGCGTTGGCCCGGCGTCTCGGCGGTTCTGGCGCATGACGGGCAGATCGCCGCGGCCGGCATCACCACGGTGTTCGACGCCGTCGGCATGGGCACGGTGCGCGGCGACGACGATATCCGCATCGCCGCGCTGGACGAGATGCTGGTGGCGGTGCGCACGGCGCGCGCGCGCGACATGTTCCGCGCCGAGCACCTGTTCCACCTGCGGTGCGAGACCAGCTATCCTTCGGTGCTCGATCGAATCGAGCGGCTGATCGACGATCCGGCGGTCAAGCTCGCCTCGGTCATGGATCACACGCCGGGCCAGCGCCAGTTCACGCGCGAGGACAAGTTCCGCGAATACTACAAGGGCAAGTTCCAGTTCACCGACACGGAGCTCGACAGTTACATCGCCGCCCAGAAGGAGCGCTGCGAACGCTGGAGCGCGCCCAACCGGCGCGGCATGGTCGAGATGTGCAAGGCGCGCGACATCCCACTCGCCAGCCACGACGACGCCACGTCGGCGCATGTCGCCGAGGCGGTCGCCGACGGCATGGTGGTGGCCGAGTTCCCGACCACGATCGAGGCGGCGCGTCTGTCACGCGAGGGCGGCATGAAGGTGGTGATGGGTGGGCCCAACCTGGTACGCGGCGGCTCGCACTCCGGCAACATCTCCGCCGGCACCCTGGCGACGCTGGGGCTGCTCGACATCGTCTCGTCGGACTATGTGCCGGTGAGCCTGCTCGAATCGGCGTTCCGGCTGCCCTCGGAGGTGCCGGGCATGGACCTGCCGCGGGCCGTGCGCACGATCTCGCAGACGCCGGCCGAGGCGGTCGGCCTCGATGATCGCGGCGCCATCGTCGCAGGGCGGCGCGCCGATCTGGTGCGGGTGTCGCTGATCGAAGGCCAGCCGGTGGTGCGCGCGGTCTGGCGCGAGGGACGGAGGATCGCATGAGGTACACGGTCGACGGGCTGTTCCAGCTGCTCGAGGACAAAGGCGGCAGGGCCTATGGCGGCGAGCGCCTCTCGCAGCTCGCCCATGCCCTGCAATCGGCTGAGCTCGCGGTCGAGGCGGGCGATCCGGCGTCGCTGGTGATCGCCGCCCTGATGCACGACATCGGCCATCTCGTCGGCAAGGGCGACGAGGGCCTGGCGGCGAAGGGCATCGACGCCCGGCACGAGGCCTCGGGCGCTTTGGCGCTGGAGCAGGTGTTCGGCAAGGCGGTGGCCGAGCCGGTGCGCCTGCATGTCGATGCCAAGCGCTATCTCTGCTTCGCCGAGGCCGGCTACTGGAAGTCGCTCTCGCAGGGCTCAAAAACTTCACTTGAAGTGCAAGGAGGTCCCTTCGACGCCGCCGAAGCCGAAACATTCATCAAAAGCCCCCACGCCGCCGACGCGGTGAAGCTGCGCCGCTACGACGACCTCGCCAAGATCGTCGGCAAGCCCACCCCCGACCTCGCCACTTTCCGAGCCGTGGCCGCGCGCCTTCAGGCGCATGCCTGAGGGCCGTCGGCTCGTGCTGGTGGTGGGCGCGAGCGGTGTCGGCAAGGACAGTGTGCTCGACGGCGCGCGGGTAGTCTTCCGGGCCGACCCGCGCGTCGTGTTCGTGCGCCGGGTGATCACGCGGCCGGCGGGATCCGGTGGCGAGGACCATATCGCCGCCACGCCGGAGGACTTCGCGGCGCTATGCCGCGCGCAGGCCTTCTCGATCCATTGGCCGGCGAACGGCCTGGCCTATGGCCTGCCGCGGCGAATGGATGACGACCTTGGGCATGGCCGCGTCGTCGTCGCCAACGTCTCCCGCCAGGTGCTCGACGACGCGCGGCGACGCTACCCGGGCTTGACGGTGTGCGCGGTGACCGCCTCGACGGCGACCCTGCGTGCGCGGCTCGCGGCGCGCGGTCGCGAAAGTTCGGCCGAGATCGAGGCGCGGCTGGCGCGTGTCGGCGGCCCGACGGTGGGACACGATGTCGTGACCATCGCCAATGACGGCGACCTCACCGACGCTGTCGCCGCCTTCGCGCGGCTGATCGGTCAGTTGCTGCCGGTGAGCGTGAACCCCGCGACCTGACGGAACGGGGCGCCGGGCCGCGGCTCGACGAATAGCCAGAGCGTGTCGAGGATGAAAGACCCTGTCAGGGCCGGGGCGAAATAGCGTTCGAGCCAGCCGATCAAGGGCACACGCTCGGCCGTGGGCAGCCGGCTGGTCAGGGTAAAGTGCAGCCGGAACTCATCCATCACATAGGGGTACCCCCAGCGTGCCAGATTGGCCTCCTGCGCCGGCGTCAGCTGGTGCGCGCGGCGGCGCGCCAATTCATCCGCGTCGGGTGGCCGGCGAAATCCGTCGAAGGCCGCGACGATGTCGGCGGCGAGCGCGCCCAGGGCCGATGGGCTGACCACCGGCCGTAGCGCAATGAAGCCCGACAGATCCTGCACCGAGAGCCGGCCCAGGTCGACCGCCGCCGTGCGAACGGCATAGGCCGCCAAGGCGTCGATCAGCGCGGCCTCCTCGCGGCCCTCGGCGAGCTGGAAGGGCGGTTTCAGCGTGCCGTGGAAGCCGTAGCGGTCGGCTTCGCGGGTAATCGCCACCACCGCCTCGATCGGCATCGCCAGGGGCAGAGGCTGGGGCCGCGGCAGGCCGGTCAGCGCGTCGCGACCCAGCCAGGCGGCGGCGTGGTGGGCGAGGGCGGAGCCGGGGGCGGGAGCGGCATAGATGGCGTAGCGGTAGGTCACGGTGATCCCGAGAAGGGCGTTTCCACTGTAACAAGGCGTTTCAGCGGATCGCAGCGGCTTTTGCCGACCCCCCGGAGAGGCTAGGAGACACGCATTGTGACCAGATGCGACACTGACAATATCCCTGCGACCTGTTAACAGATCGTTTCAACCTCTCTAAACGGACAACCGGACGCCATGCTTCAGGCAGGCCTTGCCATATCCGGACTGATCGTCGGCTTCGTCCTCGGTACCCTGGGCGAGTACTGGATCCATCGCGGTATGCACCATCGCTGGGTCGGACGCTTCCTGACCAAGCGCCATGGGGATCACCACATGGAGGGCTTGGGTCAGGGCGTGCTGCAGGAGTTCCGCGACTACGCCGCGGGCGCGCTAGCCGCCGCCGTGCTCCTGCTGCCCATCGACTACTACTTCGTGACCGGTGGCTGGTTCGCTGGCGGCGGCATCGCCGGCGCGGCGATCCACGCGATTTTCGCAGCCTGGTGCCACCAGGCTCAACACGAGGACCCGCGCCTGCTGCCCTGGCAGTCGGCCACGCCTGTGCATTTCGTCCACCACAAGCGCAACCAGCCCGGGCACAATTACGGCATCAGCGTAGACTGGTGGGACAAGGTCTTCGGCACCTACAAGCCCGAGCCGAACTGGCGGGCCCTTTTGGCGCCGAACGCGCCGCGTCGGCCGTGGTGGCGGCTCGACTGGGCCGACCATCGACCGTCGGTCCGCGGCCGCGCTTGAGGCGCTGCCACACCCCCTGACCCCTCCCCGATATCCCTTATGACCGCCACCGGCCTCAGCGTGACGATCGCCGCCATTCTGTGGTGCGTGGCGACCGGCTGGCATGTCGGGACCCATCTGCTGGCCCTGGTGCGCCATCGCAAGCCGGCGGGCGAGCCACCCCCAGCCTCAGCCTTCACGGTCGTGGCGCCGATGGTCGGCGACAGCGACGCGTCGGCGGCCTACGTCGCGGCGCTCGTAGACTTGGCGAAGGCAGGCGCCGAAGTCCTTATTTGTGTTGAAGAATATGACGATCCGGCGGCTGAGCGAGTCACCTTGCACTGGACCTATCTGACAGGCGAGTTGCCGCCATTGCTGATAGGGCGGGCTACGATTTCCTTCAATCCAAAGGTTAACAATATTGCTAAAGGGCTTGAAACAGCTAGCCGATCGCTAATTGTTGTCATGGATAGCGGCAGCCTCCTTCGGGTCGACGAGCTGCGCGCCATGGGCGCTATGATCAACGAGCGGACTGGCCTGGTGCAGGGCCTGAAGCCGCCGCGCGGCGCGCGCAACTGGGCGGCCGAGGCCGAGTGCACGATGCTCAACGGCTATAGTGCGCGGATGATCTTCGCGCTGGACAAGATGGGCCTCCAGGCGGCGTGCGGCGGCATCCTGCTGTTCTCGCGCGCGGCGTTCGAGAAGATCGGTGGGGTCGACGCCTTCTCGCTCGAGATCGCCGAGGATCAGTCGCTGCTGGCGGCGATGCGCACGGCCGGCCTGCGCACCACCGTGGCAGACATCGTGCCGGCTTTCCCGCGGCCCTATCGCCGCTGGAGTGACATCTGGGGTCGCCAGGTGCGCTGGGCCCGGCTGCGCTGGCTGATGGCGCCGGTCACGGTGTTCCTCGAGCCGCTGCTCAGCGGGACGGTCTCCATGGTCGCCGCCGTGGTGGCGGGGCCGGCGCTGCTACCGGCGTGGTTCGACTGGACCTCGGCCGGCGGCATCGCCGCCATCGTCGTGGCCCACTGGGCGATCTGGATCGGGGCCGAAATGCTGTTCCTGTGGGGCCGCGGCTTACATCGGTCCTGGCGGCAGATTCCCTGTATCGTGCTGCGCGAGACGCTGATGCTGCCGATCGCCATCCATGCGCTGAGCGGCCGCGATATCAGGTGGCGCGACGTCGATGTCGTCGGCGGCTGGCGCGAGCAGCGAGCGCGGGCCGCCAATCGCGGCGGGGCGGCGGCGTGAACGCGCCGGCGGTCGAGGTCCAGGTGACGGCGCTGGATGGCGGCGCCAGCCTGGCGGCCGTATCGGGTCGGCTCGACTCGGCCACGGTCCCGACCATCGAGGGCGCGCTTCTGGCGCCCATCCAGCGGGGCCAGGGCGTGGTATACGATCTCGCCGACCTCAACTACATCAGCGCCGCCGGTGTGCGGCTGATCGTGGCGGCCGTACGGCGGGCCGAGGCCGTGCAGGCGCGGGTAGCGTTCGCGCGCGTGCCGGCGGAAGTCGCCGAGACGCTGTCGGTAAGTGGTTTCGCGATGTTTCTGCAGATGTTCGACTCGCATGAGGAGGCCGTGGCGCATGTGCGCGACGGCGGCGCCTGATGCGCGCGAATGTGTCGGCCGGTGTCCGAATCGCGATTTTTAGGTTGCCATGCGGCGGCGGTCGGTCTGAATACGCACGGGATCATGGGAGAAGCCGGGTGCCGCCAACAGGACTAGGAAGCCGGACCAGCCGTATCGTCGTATTGGCACTGGCCGCGCTGCTGGCGGCCTGCGGCGATGACACGATCCCGGCCTCCGGCCCCGACATGAACGCGGTGGTGCCGGGCAACCCGAACAATCTGCCGTTCGACATCGTCGACCTCTCGCCGCAAACCATCGGTGCCATCTCCACGGCCCCTGCGGCGCCGGCGGTGAGCGCCGCGCGGCCGGCGCGGGGCACGGCACCCGCCATCGTCGTCGCCCCGGGCGACGTGTTGCGCGTGCGGATCTTCGAGCCCTATGACGGCAGCATCTACGCGCCGCTGCAGAAGGGCGGCTCGGAAGTCGGCTTGCTGCGTGTCTCCGAGAACGGCACCATCAGCGTGCCCTACGCCGGAAACGTGCCGGTCGCCGGCGTCGGCCTACAGACCGTCGAGGAGCGCATCGTCGCCAAGCTGACGGGCCGGGCGTTCCAACCACAGGTCGTCGTCGAGCTGGCGGTCGACCGCAGCAACACCTACGCCGTTTCCGGGGACGTGAAAGCGCCCGGCCGCTATTCGCTGCTCGAGGGCGCCAAGACGCTGGTCGACGCTATCAGCCGCGCCGGCGGCACGGCGCGCGGGCCCAACCAGCACGAGGTGATCCTCAAGCGGCGCGGTGTCGACTATCGCATCCCGATGAGCGACCTGCTGGCCGGCGGCGACATCATGCTGCAGCGTGACGACACGCTGGTGGTGACGACCAATATCAAGGCCTTCACGGCGCTGGGCGCGGTGCTCAAGAGCGGCAATATCGAGATCAATCGCACGAAGGTGTCGCTGCTCGAGGCGCTGGGCGAGGTCGGCGGGCTGAGCGACGAGCGCGCCAACAAGACCGGTGTGTTCGTCTTCCGCCCGCAGGACTCCTCGGCCTTCGCCAGGCCGACGGACCGGCCGGTGGTCTATCGCCTCGATTTCGCCAAGCCGACCTCGGTCTTCGTCGCGCAGCAGTTTACCATGCATCCGCGCGACGTGGTCTACGTCTCGAATTCGCCGCTTTACGAGGCCAACAAGGTGATTACCGTGTTCGGCACGTTGTTCAACCTCGGCTTCCCACGCGCGGCCGTTCCATAACAGCAGGCCGGTGGCTCGCCGCCGGATCCGCCATGACGACTCGTCTATTCACATTCGCCGTCGCCTGGCTCACGCTCGCAATCGCCATGGGCGCGTCGTCGGCTGCCCTCGCCCAGAACAAGGCCGACGCCGCCGAGCGATCGCCGCTGATCGTGCGTGGTTACACCGATGTCCCGAACGCCACGGTACGTGTGGGCACCGCGGGCGACGTCCTCATCGAGCTGCGCGTGCAGGATGGCCAGACGGTGAAGGCGGGCGACGTTGTGGCGGTGTTGCGTGGCTACGAGAGCCTTGGCCGGTCGCTGAACATCTCGGAGGCCCGCCGCGATTTGGCCCGGCTGAAGTTCCAGGCGCTGAAGGACGGTCCGCGCACCAAGGAACTCGCCGGCCAGGAGCAGGCGGTGCGCCTGGCCGAGCTCGAGAACAGGAAGACCCAGATCGAGATGGAGAGCAGCGCGCTGCGGCCGCAGATCAAGCAGATCAACCTCGAAGCCGCCCAGGCCAAGGTCGACCAGGAGCAACGCAAGCTCGCGACCATGCGTGCCGCGCTGGATATCGACATCCAGACGGCGGCGGCCGAGCTGGCGATTTCCGAGGCCGAGGTCGAACAGTTGCGCAGCAACCGCGAAAATTCGTTGGTCCGCTCGCCGATCAACGGAGTCATCCTGCAACTCTACGCGAGGCAGGGCGAGGTCGTGGGCGGCTACGGCGTTGCCAAGATCGTCGACCTCTCGCAACTGCGCGTGCTGGCCGATGTCGACGAGGCGCAGCTCGACCGCGTGAAGGTCGGCGGCAAGGCCGACATCAGGCTGCGAGGCCGCGACGAGCCGTACAAGGGACGGGTTTCGCGCGTGGTGCCGTCGGTCAATCGCCTGCGCCGGGCCGATCCGGAGGGCGCCACACCGACGGACGCGCGCGTCGTGCAGGTCGAGATCGAATTCGTCGACACCGACCGCATTCCGCAGGTCATCGGTCGCGAAGTCCGCGTCCAGCTTTACTGATGGTCGCCATACCCTCCTTCCGGCCTCCGTCCGACTTCGCGGGCCGGCTGCGGTCATACTGGGCCGGCCTGCCGGCATGGTTACGCCAGGCATGGTCGGATTTCCGCCGCGCCGTGCTGATCTCGGCCAAGCTGCCGCTGGGCGTGCAGCAGCTGCGCCGCCAGCGCACCAGCGCGATCCTGGCGCTGGCTGGCGTGACCGCCAGCATCATCGTGATCTTCGCCCAGCTCGGCATCGAGAACGCGATCTACGAATCCTCAGTGCGCGTGCATCGCGCCGTCAAGGGCGACCTGGTGGTCGCCTCGCCAGGATTCCAATCCCTGCAGCTCTTCACCTACGTGCCGGTCAACGTGGTCGACATGGTGGCGGCGCACCCCAAGGTGCGCGCCACCAAGATGCTGCACTTCGGCAACATGTCGATCCTGCACGATGGCATGCGCGGACCACGCCAGATTCTCTACTACGGCCTCGATGTCGAGCAACCGGCGATCGACATACCGGGGCTGTCCGAGAACCTGCACAAATTGCGCCTGCCGCGTCACTTTCTGTTCGATCGCATGTCGCGGCCGGTGTACGGCGACCTGATCGATCGTATCGCGCGCACGAACGAAGCGGTGGTGTTGGGTCCGCGCGACGCCCTGCAGCTTTACCGTCAGCTGTTCGCGGTCGGCACTTATTCGCTCGGGCCCAATATCCTCAACGACGGTTCGTTGATCACGTCCGATTTCACGCTCACCGAGATATTCGGCTACCAGCTCGACCGGCCGGCCTTCATCGCCGTCGACCTCGCGCCGGGCACCGACGTGGGCGAGGTCGTACGCGATCTTCGCCGCACCGTGGGCGGGCGCGCCGACGTCTTCCTCAAGCACGAGTTCATCGCGCGCGAGCGCGCCTTCTGGTCGCGCGACACGCCGATCGGCTACGTCACCAACCTCGGCTTCTTCCTCGGCGTCGCCATCGGCATGGTGTTCATCTACTACGCCAAGTACCAGATCATCCGCTCCTACCTGCCGGAATACGCCATCCTGAAATGCTTCGGCTACGACCGCTGGTTCTTCCTGTCGGTCGTCATCCAGATCGGCGTCTGCGTCATTCTGCCGTCGCTGATCTTGGGCGCGGCGATCTCGTGGGGCATCTACGCCGCGGCCGAGAGCGCCACGCATCTGGGACTCTCGCTGGGCATCCGCGAGCTGGCGCTGGCGCTGGTCGCCGCCATCATCATGACCCTGGCGTCCAGCGTCTTCGCGCTGCGCCGGCTCGGCAAGGTCGACCCCGTCATGCTGTTCGACTGAGCGCCATGGCGAGTCCCATGACATCCGACGAAGGCCGCGCTGTGGTGGTCGAGGCGCGCGGCCTCAACCATTCCTATGGCACCGGCCAGCGCAAGGTCGACGTGCTGTTCGATATCGACATGGAGGTGCGCGAGGGCGAGATCGTCATCGTCACCGGCCCGTCGGGCTCGGGCAAGACGACCCTGCTGACCATTCTCGGCACCATGCGGCGGCCGACCGAGGGGCATGTGCGCGTCCTCGGCTACGACATGCTCAACGCGACGCCGTCGGACATCGAGGTGATTCGCGGCCGGCTGCGCTTCCTGTTCCAGCGCCGCAACCTGCTCACCTCGCTCAACGTGCTGCAGAACGTCGTCGCCGGCGTCGCGATGACACCCCTGACCAACCCGGCTTGGGACGAGACGCGCAGCCGACATCTGCTGTCGCTGCTGGGCCTGGGCGACAAGGCTGACGCATGGCCGGACGAGCTGTCCGGCGGCCAGCAACAGCGCGTCGCGGTGGCGCGCATGCTGATTGGCCTGCCCGATCTGATCATCGCCGACGAGCCGACCTCGGCGCTCGATCGCATCGCCGGCCGCATCGTCGTCGACCAGCTGCGCGAGCTGGCATTAAAGGTGCGCTGCGCCGTCCTGCTGTCGACCCACGACGAACGCATCTTCGATGTCGCCACCCGCCGGTTGCACATCGAGGACGGACGGATCTACCAGGTCGGTTAGACCGAGGCCCTCGCCAACCGGGCGATCTCCTCGCCGACATCGTGCCAGGTCCGCGGCCGGTAACGCTCGGCGATCTGCGCCGAGCAGTCACCGCGGTATGTGGCATCGAGCGCGAGCCGCTTGATCGCCGCCAGCCAACCCAGCCCGTCGAGCTCGTCGACATGCGTGGCGAGGCCCTGCCCGGCCTCGCGCAAAGAGGTGTTGTCGGCGGCGACGCAGGGCTTGCCGAACGACAGCGACTCGGTGATCGGCAGGCCCCAACCCTCGTGATGGGACGGGAATACCGTAAAGGCGCATTGCTGGTAAAGCTGAACGAGCTCGGCGTCCGACGGACCTTCAACGAACCGAATATGGCGCCCCCACATCGCGCGGTCGCGCGACATCAGGTCGAAGACATCGCGATCGTTCCAGCCGCGCTGGCCGGCCAGCACGAGCGGCGGCGCCGTGTCGCCCAGCTCCTCGACGAGGCGACGCCACAACCAGTATATGCCGACGTGGTTCTTGCGCGGATTGAGCGTGGAAACGTACAGGACATAGCCGTCACTCGGCAGCTCGAGCGCGCGCAGGCGCTGCGAGGCATCCGCTTCCGTCCTGTCCTTGAGGTCGGCGCAGAGCGGGACATGATGCACCGGTATGTCGCGCTTGCCGATTTCCCTGACGTAGGCGGTCAGGTCCTTCTCGACGAAGCGCGAGCTGACGCACAGCCAGTCGGCGCAGCCGATCATCGCATCGATGAAGCGGCGGAAATCCGCCGCGCCGTTCTCGTTGCTGACGAGTTCGGGCCGGCGGATCGGCATGATGTCGTGAACATAGACGCCGACGCGGATCTCCCCGGATTGCCGCTTGCGGGCAAGATCGTCGATCTGGCGCTGACGCCAGAAGATCGCCGGCACGACGATGGTATCGCCGGCGCGCATCGCTGGCGCCTTCGCTGGGGACCGCTGGTCGCTGGCGCCCTCGAGCGCGGCGACGCGGAAGCGGCCGAGCAGGCGGTCGAAACGCAGCACATGCCCGCCGCGCGCGACCAGCTCGCGGGCGATCTCGTATTCGACCCGGGGTATGCCCGTAAGGCGCTCCTGCCGCCGGCTCATGCGCGTCGAGACCGTGACGTAGAGCGAACTCATGCGATCTTCTTAGTAAGGAGGTCGTCACCGGTCAATTGGCGCGTCCCCGATCCCAATGCGCGAACTGCTCGACTTCCAGTTCGTGCGGCCGCGGCCGGCCATGGAACACGCAAAGGCGCGCCGAGGACGGGACCGTGGCACCGGCGCCGAGATCGGCGTAATCCAGCAGCGAACCCGGCAGCGTCTCTTCGAATGCGCGCCAGCCGATGCCGGCGCGCCGCAGCCCGGTCTCGATATAGCCGCGATGGCCGGCCTCGCGATGCCGGTGGTTCCAGTATTCGGGCATCCAGGCATAGCGCCGGTAGAGGAACGAGCAGTCGACACGCCAGGCCATCACGGCCGCGTCGAGGCCGCCACTCCTGTGCGTGCCCGCCGTGAACTCGCCATCGAGTGCCACGCGGGCCAGTTCGTCGAGCTCGCCCAGCACGACCGTGTCGAGATCGAGGTAGAGCACCGGTCCGTCGAACAGGCCATGGCGGAACAGCTCGAGCTTCGCCCAGGCGCCGGGCCACAACCAATGCAGGGGCAGGTGCTCGCACGGCACGGCGATATCGGACAGGCAGACGAAGCGATGCGGCAGACGCAGATGCGCGGCGATACCCTCGCGCAGGACGCGGACATATTTCGCGAAGAACGGCCCCTCGCGCGTGCCCATATGCTGCCCGCCGCGACGAAGGACGCAGGCGACGGTGAGCGGCGCGCCGCCGAGGCTGGACCGGGCCACGCTCAGTACCAGTGCCGCGCGACCCAGCCTTCGACCTCGTGCGGCTTGGGGCGGGTCATCATCATGCAGATACGCGCGTCCTCGACCGGCACGCCGTACTCGCCGATGTCGAAATGGTTGATCACCTGGCCGGGCAGCAGGCGGTTGACGTACTCGATGGTCACGTCGCGCTCGCGCAGGCGGCGCTCGGTGAAGCCCTGGTCGCCATAGCTGCTGCCACCGCGACGATGGACGCGCTGGTAGTGCTCCGCTCGCGCCGCGAACTCGTTGTAGATGAACGAGTAGTCCGTGTTGAACGCCATGATGCTGCTGTTGAAGTGGCCGTACCACGGATCGGAGACGGCGGCGAAACCGACCTCGCCGGCGAGCCGCGCGATGTCCCGCAAGTCGCCACAGATCACCGTGTCGAGGTCGAGATAGAGGACTGGTCCATCGAACAGCCCGGGCCGGAAGACTTCGATCTTGCTGTAGAAGCTCGGCCAGCCATGGATCAGCGGGATGCGCTCGCAGGCGACCTCGACGTCGGTCAGGCAGACGAAGCGATGCTCGATCGGCAGGTGCCGGCGCACCGCGTCGCGCAGCACGCGCACGTATTTGGGGAAGTAGTCGCCGCCGGACTTGAAGACGCTGGCGACGGTCAAGATGGCGCCCATCGCGCTCAGCCTTAGTGCCAGTGACGCGGAACCCAGCCCGAGCGGATCTCGTGCGGCTTGGGTCGGCCCATCATCAGACAGACGCTGCCGGTCGGCTCGCCGTTGGCCCCACCATCATAGTTGTAGACCGAGATCGCGCCGGGCAGCGCGGTATCGAGATGGACGATCGGCACGCCGTGCCGCCGCAGCGACGCTTCGGTGAAGCCCTGATCGCCGTAGCTGCTGCCTAGCGCGATCAGGCCGTCGAGCCCGACGCGGCGTAGCGTGAACCAGACATGATGGTGCCATTTCTGGATCCACGCGCCGGTCTTGCTGAACTCCTCGAACACCCGGGAGCAGTCGACGGTGAAGGACACCACGCTGCTGTTGAAGTGACCGCCCTGTGGATCGCTGGTGCAGCCGAACGTCGATCGCATCGCCATGCGCGCGAGCTCGTCGATGTTGCCGTGGATCACCGTGTCGAGGTCGAAGTACAGCACCGGACCCTTGAACAGGCCGGGCCGGTAGAGCTCGATCTTGCTGTAGAAGCCCGGCCAGTTGGCGACGAGCGGGATGCGCTCGCAGGGTACGTCGGCGACGTCGGTGAGGCAGACGAAACGGTGCGGCAGCGTGAGGTTGCGCTTCACCATATTGCGCAGCACCTCGACGTAGCGCGTCGAATAGTGCCGTCCCCCGGAACGGTAGACGCAGGCAACGGTAAGGGGCTCGTCGCCCAGGCGGGGCGGATCGGTCTTGGCTGACATTGCCTGATGGGATGGGGCGCGGACGGACCGCGCGCTTGTAGCGGAAATCCCCTCGCCCCGCCAACGGCCGACCGCGACCAAGGGTCGCGAGCCAACGCAATATTACGCGATATTACGATATCGGCGTCGGTCCGATCGGGCTTCATGTCTCGAGCGATATCTGTTAGGCGACCGCGATGCGCATCGCCATCTCGACAGATTGCTGGTTCCCCCAACTCAACGGCATCGCCCGGACCCTGCACGCCACAGTGCGCGAGCTTCGCGCCATGGGCCACGAGGTCCTGCTGCTGACGCCCGACGAGTTCGGCAGCGTGCCGCTGCCGTGGTACCGGGAGGATCCCATCGTCTTCGCCTGGTATCCCAGGCTTGCGCGGCTGATGCGCGAGTTCAAGCCGGAGTTCGTTCACATCGCCACCCAGGGCCTGCTCGGCCTGTGCACGCGGCTGTGGTGCTGGCGCCACGACATGCGCTTCGCCACAGCCTTCCATACGCGTTTTCCGGAATACGCGCGCATTCGCCATGGTATCCCCGAGGGCCTGCTCTACCGTTACATGCGGCTGTTCCATGGCCGCAGCGCGCCCGTGCTCGTGCCCTCGCAGTCGCTCGCCGACGAGCTGGGGCGGCACGGCTTCCGTAACCTGCGCATATGGCGGCGCGGCGTCGATAGCGACACCTACCGCCCGCGGCCCAAGACCTGGACCCAATACCCGCGCCCGATCCACATGTATGTCGGGCGGGTCGCCGACGAGAAGAACATCGAAGCGTTCCTCAAGGTGAAGACCGAAGGCACCAAGGTGATTGTCGGCGACGGGCCGCAGCTCGCCAAGCTTCGCGAGCGCTACCCGGAGGCGGTGTATCTCGGCAACAAGCAGGGCGAGGAGCTATCGCGTTGCTACGCGGAGGCCGATGTCTTCGTCTTTCCCAGCCTGCTCGACACCTTCGGTCTGGTCGTGCTCGAGGCCCTGGCCTCCGGCGTGCCGGTCGCGGCGCTGCCCTCACCGCATCTGGTGGAGATCTTCGGGCCGCACGAGGTCGTCGTGTTCGACGACGATTTGGCGGCGGCCTGCCGCAAGGCGCTGACCATCGCGCCGGAGCGGTGCCGCGAGGTCGCGCTGAAATTCTCCTGGCGCGCCTGCACCGAGCAGTTTCTGCACATTGTCGAGGAAGCGCAGCACGCGCCGTAGCCGCGCGCGTCAGCCTGGCAGGCGCAGCGTGGCCTCGCCCATCGCGGCGATGGCGCCATCGGTGTCACGCGCCAGTAGGCGCAGAATGACGCGGTGGCCGTCGGCCAGCGCGTCGACCTTGGCGACGCGGCCGTCGCCGCTCAGCACCGAGCCGGCCGGAACAGGACGGGTGAAGCGGCACTCGAGCGCCTCAAGGACGGCGTCGGCGCGCCAGCCGAGCGCGAGGCGTGACAGACGACCCATCACCAACATGCCGTGGGCGATCTGATCGGGGAGGCCGATGGCGCGCGCCGCGGCGGGATCGAGATGCACCGGGTTGTCGTCACCGGATGCGCGGGCATAGAGCCCGATAGCGGCGACATCGAGCGCGCCGAGCGGCACCGCGGGCAGCTTCTCACCGGGACGCGGCGGGATCATTTCAGCTTGTCCCAGGTGAAGCCCGGCGCGGCGATGGCGATCTCGCTTTCGGCCTGGCAGACCGTCGCGCCCGTCCCGTCAGTCAAGTCGAGGCGCACCAACGCGAAGGGGCGCGCGCCGTCGGGCGGCGTGGCGCTGACGGCGCAGGTCAGCGTTTCGCCCGCGACCAACGGGCGGTGATAGCGGAAGCGCTGACCGACATGGATCGGCAGTGAGCCGTCCGCAGGTAGAAAGCCCGCCAACGCCGCGCGGATTTCCGGATGAAACAGGAATCGGATCGGGAAGGTTGGCGGCACGGGCGAGGCCGGCAGGCCCAGTGTCTCGGCGAACGCGCTGATCTCGGCGGTGTCGACGCTCAGCGTGACCGTGGCCAGCGGCCCGTCGCGCATGGCGCTCAGCTCGCGCGCTTGACCGCCAGCACGGCGTTCAGCCCGCCAAAGGCGAAGGAGTTCGAGACCGCGGCGCGGATGGTCATGGCGCGCGCCTCGTTGGGCACATAGTCGAGATCGCACTTGGGGTCGCGCTCGAGCCAGTTCGCGGTCGGCGGCGCCACCTGGTGCTTCAGCGCCAGAATCGTCGCGACCATCTCGATAGCGCCGGCTGCGCCCAGGCCGTGGCCGTGCATCGACTTGGTCGACGACACCGCCAGTCTGTCGGCATGCGCGCCGAACGCGGTGCGGATCGCCGCCGTCTCGACCGGATCGTTGAGCAGGGTGCCGGTCCCATGTGCGTTGACGTAGTCGACATCCTCGGGCGCCAGTCCGCCGTCGGCGAGCGCGTTGCGGATCGCCGCCGCGGCGCCGTTGGCGTCGGGTCGCAGCAGATCGCCGGCATCGGCCGAGCAGCCCGAACCGGCCATCTCGGCGTGGATTTGGGCGCCTCGCGCCATCGCCAGATCCATGCGCTCCAGTACGATGATGCCCGCGCCATCGCCCAGCGACATGCCGTTGCGGCCGCGCGAGAAGGGACGGCAGGCGTTCGGCGTCAGGACCTTCAGCGCCTCCCAGGCGTTGATGTTGCCGTAGTTGAGGTTGGCTTCGCTGCCGCCGGTAATCGCTCGATCGACGACGCCGGCACGCACCAGGCCCAGGGCGACGCCCATGGCGTGGTTGGCCGACGAGCAGGCGCTGCAAACCGCGAACGCCGGGCCGTTGACACCGAACTCCATCGAGATGTGGCTGGCGGCGGCGTTGGGCATCGCCTTCGGAATGGTCGCGGCGTCGATGCGCCGCTTGCCCAGCCCGTAGCGCTGGTAGAACGCGTCATTGAGGGTGCCGATGCCGCCAATGCCGGTGCCGACAATGACGGCGGTGCGCGGCCCGGCGATATCGCTCGCGGACAGGCCGGCGTTGGCAATGGCCTCGCGCGCCGCGACCAGGGCGAACTGGGAGAAGGCGTCCAACGCCGCCAGCTTGGCCGGGGCGAAGTGGGCGGAAGGATCGAAGCCCTTGACCTGTCCGCCGATCTTGACGTGCAGGTCCTCGATGCCCGGCAGATCGAGCGGACCAATGCCGCAGCGGCCATTGCTGAGGCCATCCCAGAACGCGGCGGCGTCCGGACCCAGCGCCGAGATGCACCCGAGTCCGGTGACGGCTACCTTATGTGTCAAGCCGATTGTCCCTGCTTGCCGCTCGCTTGCACGAGACCGGAAACCACGTCGATGACGTCACCGACATTGGCGATCTTCTGAATGGACTCGTCCATCGGCACGTAGATGTCGAACTTTTCCTCGATGCCGTTGAGGATCATGACCATATCGATCGACTGCAGCCCGAGGTCCTCGAGAGTGGCCTCGGCCGTGATCTTGGCTCGATCGACCATCCCCTCGCGCGCGATCACATCGATGATCTGCTGCGCCAAGGGTGTGCCCATATCGACGGTGGTGCTCATACGGAGTGTATCCTCACAACGGATCATTACCTAGACCGACCGTCCAGCCAAGTCTACCCCGACATGGGGTGGGGAAAACGGCGGTTCACATTGTGACCCGCCCCCTCAGGCGAGCGCGCGTTCGAAAATCCGGTAGGTCTTGACCTTCACACCCCCAATCCGTTCGATAATTCGGCGCATGGGTGTGTTGGTCTCGAGGATCCATCCGAGTTCGACGGTCTTCAGGCCGAAACGCTTGTTGCGGCGATGTAGTTCCTCGATCGCCATCATGGCCAGGCCGGCGCCTATGGCGGAGCGCTGGTAGATGGTCTTGACGCCCATCAGCGGGATACGCGCCGTTCGCAGCCGCAAGCGCAGCAGGTTTACCGCCAGCTTGAGCCATCCGAAGGGCAGCAGCCGCCCGTCGAAATCGGCGATCCACTCCATCAGGTTGGGCAGGGCGATGATGAAGGCCGCAGGCTCCCCGTCGACCTCGATGATCACGCCAGACTCCTTGCGCACCACCGGCCGCATCTCCGAGGCCATGGCGTCCATCTCCGCCTCGGTGAAGGGCACGAAGCCCCAATTGTGCTGCCAGGCGTCGTTGAACAGCCCCAGGACGACCCTGACCTCGCCGCGCAGGTCGTTCGTCCGCAGAGGCCGGGCGACGATGCGGCCGGCCAGCGCGCTGCGTCGGATGAGCGCGGTGCCGTAGCCAGTCGGCTCGCCATCAACTGGGTAGTCGTAGTCGAGCGTATCGATCGCCTTGCCATAGCCCGCCGCGGCGACGTGGCCGGGCAGGTACGGTGGATTCCACGGCACCAGGAACATCGGGCGGTGGGTGAAGCCCTCGATCAGCATGCCCATCTCGGCGTTGATCGAGGGATTGAGCGGGCCATTGATGCGCTTCATGCCACGCGCTGCCGCCCAGGTCTCGGCGGTGCGCAACAGGGATTCGACCACGTGGGCATCGTCGATGGCGTCGAGGCAGCCGAAATGCCCGGTTGCGTCCTGGTAGCGTTCGAGATGAAGGCGGTCGATTTGCGCCAGGATTCGGCCCACAGGCCGGCCATCGCGCCAGGCCAGCCAGCGCTCGCTCTCGGCGTGCTGGAAGAACGGATTCTTCTTCGGATCGAACGTCGTGCGGCGATCGAGGTCGAGTGGCGCCACCCAGCCGGGCAGGCCGCGGTAGAGCTTGCGGGGGAGCTGGATGAATGTGGTGAAGTCGGCGGCGCCGGAAAGCGGCCGCACCTCGATCGGGCCGGTCATGCGCCGCCGAACTGGCCGGTCTGCCCTGCGCTTGTCAAGCCGGTCAGGACATTGACGCCTGTGCGGCCGCTCCCGAGACTGCGGGCCGGTACCGGAGGAAACCTGATGAAGCAGCGCAAGAAGGCGATGATCGTGGCGCCGCAGCCCGAGCCGACCGAGGCCGGCGCCGAGATCCTGTGGTCAGGCGGCAACGCCGTCGACGCCGCCATCGCCTGCGCCCTGGTGCAGGGCGTGGTCGACCCGCTGATGTGCGGCATCGCCGGCTTCGGTAGCTGCGGCATCTACATGCCGGGCAAGAAGTTCCACGGCTATATCGACGCCCATGCGCCGGCGCCGCTCGCCGCCACGCCGGACATGTGGGAGCACCTGATCGAGGGCGAGGCGCGCGACGGCTACGGCTTCATCCTCAAGGGCCGGGTCAACGACATCGGCTACCAGTCGATCTGTGCGCCCGCGAACTTGCGCATGTACCACGACGCCCAGCGCGAGCATGGCGCGTTGCCCTGGGAGCAGGTCGTCGAGCCGGCGATCCACTGGGCCGAGAACGGCTGGAGCGTGCGCCCGCACGTGCACTACTGGTGGTCGGACGAGGGCGCCATGGGCCGCGCGCCCAACCATGAACGAATCACCTATACGCCAGCAGCGCGCGCGCTCTACTGCCGCGACGACGGCTCGCCCAAGCGCGTCGGCGACTTCGTGCGCAACCGCGATTACGGCCGCACCTTGCGCGCCATCGCCAAAGGCGGCGCCGACGCCTTCTATGTCGGCGAGATCGCCGACGCGATCGTCGCCGACATGCGGAAGCACGGTGGCCTGATCACGCGCGAGGATTTGCGGACCTGGACGACCAGCCGCAACGAGCCGTTGTGGGGCAAGTATCGCGGCTACGACGTCTCGACCAACCGGCCGCCGGGTGGCGGCGTGATGCTGATCGAGATGCTCAATATCCTGGAGCGGTTCGACCTCGCGGCGATGGAGCACAATTCGCCGGAGTATCTGCGCGTCGTCAGCGAGGCGATGAAGCGGGCGACCATCGACAAGGACCTCTATGTCGGCGATCCCAAATTCGTCGACGTGCCGATCGATCGGCTGAACGCCAAGGAATACGCCAAGGCCATGGCCGACGAGATCCGCCGGGGCGTCAAGGCGACGGTGCCGCGCTTCAATGCGGGCGCGCCGCGCAAGGACACCACGCAGGTCTCGGTGATCGACAAGGACGGCAACTGCGTGACCATGACCCATTCGCTGGGCATGCCCTCGGGCGTCGTCACCGACGGGCTGGGCTTCATGTACAACGGCTGCATGGGCGTGTTCGATCCACGGCCCGGCCGCGCCGGCTCGATCGCGCCAGGCAAGGCGCGCTTCAGCTCGGTAGTGCCCTCGATCTTTTTCAAGGACGGTCGGCCGAACCTGATCATCGGCGCGCCGGGTGCGACGCAGATCGCCATGGGCGTGCTGCAGGTCTCGCTCAACGCGCTGGACTTCGACATGACCATGGTCGAGGCGGTCTCGGCGCCACGCTTCTCCGCCACCAGCGACGCGATCGACGTCTCCAACCGCATTCCCCACGCGACGCAGCGCGCGCTGGAAGGCATGGGCTACGAGGTGATCCGCAACGCCTACACTTTCGGCTTCGCCGCCGTGCACGCGATCCGCGTGCATCCCGACGGGCTGGATGGCGGCGCCGATCCGGGCCACGACGGCATCGTCATGGCGGTGTGACGGCGGCTATCGCAGCGCCTTGCGCATGTTGATTGAGGTCGGCTCGGTGAAACCCGGGTGGGCCTCGCGCGAAATCTCGACATAGCCCAGGCGGGCGAACAGGCGGTGGTTGCCGGGCAGCGCGATGCGTACGCCCAGCAGCACGCCCTCGGCACCGCGGACGCGCGCCTCGTCCTCGACCGCGGCCACCAGCGCTTCGGCTAAGCCGCTGCGGCGGTGGTCGGGCAGCACGGACAGCCGGCCGAAGTAAAGGTCTTCGCCCTTGTCGCGATACAGCACGCAGCCCACCGCCACGCCCTCGCGCTCGGCGATCACCGCGCCCTGGTGGCCGACGAGTTGTGCGGCGATCCTCTCGGGCGTCTCGCCATAGGCGCCCGAATCGGGCACCAGCCTGCCGCGGTACTCGGCGAAAGCCGCCTGGATCAGATCGAGGATGAGGCGCGCGTCGGATGGCGTGGCACGACGCAGGACAAGATCGGACATCAGTGCAGGATCGTACCGCCGTCGATGTAGGCTGTCGAACCAGCTTGCGAGAGGTTGAGCCGCTGGGCGTAGCGGCCGGCGCGCGTTTCGATGGTGCGCGACTCGTGCCGCGGCGGCAGGCCGTCACGCAACGCCTCGGCCAGCACGCGGCCGTGACAGCCGCCGTGCGGTAGGCTCAGCAGATCGAGGATCGTCGGCATGACATCGGTGATGCCGGCGGGGCAGGGCGAGACATAGCCCTCGCGGAACGCCGCACCGCCGGCCGCGAGCCAGTTGTTGAGCTCGCGCGGGTGCAGGCCGCCATGCATGCTGCCGCCGGCGGGGATGTCGTGGTCGTGATGCGTGCGGCCGGGCCAGCCGCCCGAGCCCGGCTCGTCGTCGGTAGCCAGCGTGAACACCAGATCTGCCGACCGCGCGTGCGTCACGCCGAGCAAGGCACGGTCCAGCGTGCCGTCGATCGGCCCATGCGCGCCATCGCCGCCCGCCGCGAAGATCAGCCCGCACCAGGGCTGCTCGCGCAGGAAAGCGACGAGGTCGCGCGCCAGCCCGGCATCGCGCCGCCGCAGGCTGACCAGCGAGGGCGAGCCGGAGACCACGGCGAGATCGCCGTCCCCCGCGGCGCGCGCATCGGCGCGAAAGCCGGCGGCGGTGAAGCGTTCGACGACGCCGATGCGCTCATGCGTCGTGACGTGGCCATGGTCGGAGAGGGTGATGATCGAGCGGCGATCGTAGTCGGGCGCCGCCATCCACGCCGCGACAATCTCACCGAACGCCGCGTCCACCGTCTTCAGCGCCACCACGGTCTCGGGTGAGCCGATGCCGCGATAGTGGTAGGTCGTATCAGGGTCGGCGAACCACAGGATCGCCACGTCAGGGTCGATCACTGGCCAGACATGCTCGAGATAGAGGCGCTTGGCGTGCTCGATGCGTGCGCCGAGCGGGATCGCGGCCGGCGGCGGCTCGCCGAAACGATCCGCCAGGTCCCGCCAGCTGTCGAGGCAGGGTGCGGAGTAGGCGGGGCCGTGCGAGGACCAGCGCAGCAGACCCAGTTGTTCGGCCCTGTGGTTCAGCAGCCAGCTCGAACCCGTCGACGCGGTCGACACCGTCGCCAGCGTCTTGCCCTGCGCATGCAGGCGTTCGCCGAGGCTCGGCGCCGTCAGCAGCGCGCCGTTCCAGGCGCGGTCGGCGGCGACCAGGTGCTCCATCTTCGACGTGTTGATGGCGTGATCGGCGAAGACCTCGGCGGCGTGGAAAGCGTTGGCCACCAGGCCGTGCATGTCAGGGCGCTGGCCGGTGACCAGCGCGGCGGCGTTGACGCGGGTCTCGGTCGGGAACACCGCGCGGCTGCGCGGAAAAACGCAGTGCGCATCGGCGAAGCGCCGCAAATTCGGCATCAGCGCCGACGTCACCATGTCCGGCCTCAAGCCGTCGAACACGACGACCAGCACCTTGTTGTCGGCCATCACCACCCCGTTCCGCCAGCCGGACCGCGCCGGCGATACTACACGCCCGCGCTTCGCGGCGCGTATCGGGATCGCTATGGTTCCGCCGAATAGGAGGACCACGCATGGCCCTGATCACTTACCTGACCCGCATCCAGTTCGACTTCGGCGCCATCAAGCTGCTCGAGGCGGAGCTGCAGCTGCTCGGCATGCGCCGGCCGCTGATCGTCACCGACAAGGGCATCGTCGCCGCTGGCATCTGGGACAGGGTGAAGGCCAACCTGCCCGGCAACATGCCGCTCGCCATGTACGACCAGACGCCGGAGAACCCGACCGAGGCGGCGATGCGCGAGGCGCTGGCGATCTATCGCGAGCAGAAGTGCGACGGCATCATCGCCGTCGGCGGCGGCTCCTCGATGGACCTCGCCAAGGCCGTTGGGTTGATGGCGACGCATCCCGGCCCGTCGCTGCTGCCCTATGCGACGGTCGAAGGCGGCGGCCCGAAGATCACGCCGGCCGTGGCGCCGATCGTGGCGATCCCGACGACATCGGGCACCGGCAGCGAAGTCAGCCGCGGCGGCATCATCATCATGGATAATGGCCGCAAGCTGGCGATCGGCAGCCCGAACCTGATCCCCAAGCTGGCGCTGTGCGACCCGGAGCTGACACTCGGCCTGCCCAGGCATCTCACCGCCGGCACTGGCATGGACGCCATCGCGCATTGCGCCGAGACCTTCATGTCGGCGGCCATCAACCCACCGGCCGAGGCGATCGCGCTCGACGGGCTGGAGAAGGCGTGGCGGCACCTCGAGCGCGCGGTGATGGACGGCCAGGATCGCGAGGCGCGCTGGAACATGATGATGGCCTCGATGCAGGGCGCGATGTGCTTCCAGAAGGGGCTGGGCGCGGTGCACTCGCTGTCGCATCCCACCGGCGGACTCAAGGGCCTGCGCCTGCACCACGGTACGCTCAATGCCGTCTACATGCCCGGCGTGATGCGCTTCAACGGCCCGGTGCTGAGCACCTCGAAGATCGGGAAGATGGCGGCGATCATGGGCGCCAAGCCCAGCGCCGAGGCGCTGGCCGACGCCATCGCCGGCATGAACGAACGCATCGGCATTCCCACGGGGCTGAAGGCGATGGGCGTGACCGAGGATCGCTTCGAGGCGATCGCCGACGGGGCGCTGGGCGATCACTGCCACATGACCACACCGCGCCAGCCGACCAAGGCGCAGTATCTGGAACTGATCGAGGGCGCCTACGGCGGCTGATGGAGGGAACAACATGAAGGTCAACGGCAAGGTCTGCGTCGTCACTGGCGCGGCGGGCGGCATTGGTGAGGCGATCGCGCGGCGTTATGCGGCCGAGGGCGCGAAGGGCGTCGTGGTAGCCGACCGTCCCGGCGACAACCTGCAGCGCGTCGCCAAGGAGATCGGCGGTCTCGCCGTGGCCTGCGACGTCGCGGTCGAAGGCGACATCAAGAAGCTGGTGAGCGAGGCCGAGCGCGTCTACGGCCCGGTCGACGTGTTCTTCTCCAACGCCGGCATCGCGCGTGCCGGCCACGAGGCGGCGTCGGACAAGGACTGGGCCGATAGCTGGGCGATCCATGTGATGAGCCATGTCTACGCCGCGCGCGCCGTGGTGCCGGGCATGCTGGCGCGCAAGTCGGGCTATCTGCTCAACACCGCCTCGGCCGCCGGCCTGCTGGCCTCGATGGGCTCGGCGCCCTACGGCGTCACCAAGCACGCCGCCGTGGCGCTGGCCGAGCATCTCTCGATCCAGTACGGCGACAAGGGCATCCGCGTCTCCTGTCTCTGCCCGCAGGCGGTCGACACCAACATGTATCGCGGCACCGGAACCACGGCCGCCGGCATCGACGGCATCATGACACCCGCCGACGTCGCCGACGCCGTGATCAAGGCGATGGACGCCGAGCGCTTCCTGATCCTCTCGCATCCCGTCGTGCAAGAGTACATGCAGCGCAAGACCGCCGACATGGATCGCTGGCTCACCGGCATGCGCCGCCTGCGCGAGCGCACGGTGAAGTGAGGTGACGGCCGCGCCCGAGATCGTCGCCGTGATCGAGGCCTACATGGCGGCGACGAACAGGCGCGATCTCGATGGCGTGCGCGCGACGCTCCACTTCCCGCATGTCCTGTTCAGCCTGGCGGCGGTGACGCACTATCTGACGTCGGCCGATTTTTCTTTCGCCGCTTTCGATGCGCGCACCGCCGGGCAGGGCTGGGCGCACAGCACCTGGGACAGCCATCGCGTGTTGATGAGCGGGCCGGATAAGGTGCATATCGACATAGGATTCACGCGCTGGCGCGCCGACGGCTCGAAGATCGGCACGTATCATGCGATGTACATCGTCATCAGGATCGACGGGCGCTGGGGTATCCAGGCCCGATCGAGTCAGCTCTAAGTCTAGGACGCAGCCCGTGAGCACGCCGCCGACCGACCGCCAGGCTTCACCCGAGATCGTCGAGGTCATCGACGCCTACATCGCCGCGCTCAACAAGCGCGACCTCGACGGCGTGCACGCGACATTCAACTTCCCGCACGTGTTGTTCGGTTCCGGCATGGTGACGCACTACCCGACACCAGCCGATCTTTCTTTTACCGCCTTCGATTCGCGCACCGCGCAGCATGGCTGGGCGCGCAGCACCTGGGACGGCCATTGCGTGCTGCTGGCCGGCCCCGACAAGGTGCATGTCGACGTGTGGTTCACGCGCTGGCGCGCCGACGGCTCGAAGATCGGCACGCATCACTCGATGTACATCGTCACCAAGCTCGACGGGCGCTGGGGCATCCAGGCCCGGTCGAGCTACGGCTGACGTCTTCTACCTTCCCCCGGAGGGGGAAGGTGGCGCGCAGCGACGGATGGGGGATGTTTCAACGCGTCAGGTGTTCGTCTTCAACATCCCCCATCCGCCCTTCGGGCACCTTCCCCCTCCGGGGGAAGGTAATGCGGATCAGGCGTAGCCCGGCGGCGGCACGAAGGCCTGGTACTCGCGCTCCAGCAGCTTGGCGAAACCGATGGTGGCGCGATCGCCGTATTGCGGGCCGATGATCTGCACGCCCACCGGCAGGCCGCGCGGCGAGAAGCCGATCGGCGCCACGGTGCCTGGCAGGTAGCAGACGCTGGCGATACCGGCCCAGAACAGCTGGTCGGTGGTCGGCACACGCCGGCCGTCGACCTCGATGGTGCGCTCGTGGCGCTCGCCGACCTGGTCGTGCGGGAAGGCGGCCGAGGCGGCGGCGGGGCAGAGCAGCAGGTCGTAGTCCTTGAAGAACTCCGCCCAGCGCAGCCGCAGCTGGTGTCGCCGCTCGTTGAGCGCCAGCCAGTCGCGATGGCCCAGCACGTTGGCGCGCGTCATCTCGGCGAAGTAGCTGTGGTCGTCGGACGCCAGGCCGTGCGCCGTCTCCTGGTTGCGCGCGTAGTCCGCGTCGTTCTGCCGGCCCGAGGTGGCGCTGCGCAGCAACGCGACGTAGATGCGATGGAGCTCTCCGGTGTCGAGCTCGGGTCGCGCGGTCAAGCTGACCTTGACCTTCGATTTGCCGAGGAACTCCGCCAGCCGCGACAGCAGGCTCTGCACCTCCTGGTCGACGGCACTGTTCGGGTCGTCGAGCATCACGGCGACCTTGAAGTCCCGGAGCTTCTTCTTCGCCGGCTTGGGCAGCTTGAGGTGCCAGCCCGAACCATCGACATCGTCGGGTCCGGCCATCGCCTTGAGCGCGGTGTCGAGATCCTCCGCGCCGCGCGCCAGCGGGCCGATCACCGAGATGTCGCCCTGCGCCACGCGGCCGGGGAGCGCGTGGCCGCGCGGGCTGACGACGCCCCAGGTCGGCTTGTGGCCGTAGACGCCGCAATAATGCGCGGGATTGCGGATCGAGGCGCCGATGTCGCTGCCGGCCTCGATGCCGGTCAGCCCGGCGGCCAGCGCCGCCGCCGAGCCACCCGAGGAGCCGCCGGGCGAGCGGGCGAGATCCCACGGGTTGCTGGTGGTGCCGTAGATCGCGTTGTAGCTCTGCCAGTCCGCCAGCATCAGCGGCACGTTGGTCTTGCCGAACAGGTTCACGCCCGCGGCGCGCAGGCGCTTCACCGAAAGGGCGTCGTCGCTCGCCACGTTGGCGCGCAGCGCCGGGTCGCCCCAGGTCGTCGGCAGGCCGGCGACGTCGTAACTCTCCTTGATGGTCATCGGCACGCCGTGCAGCGGCGGCAGATCCTCGCCGCGCGCCACCTTCTTGTCGGCCGCCTTGGCGGCTTTGCGCGCTGTGCCGGTGTCGAGCGCGATCACGGCGTTGAGCTTGGGGTTATAGGTCTCGATGCGCTTGAGATAGAGCTCGAGCAGCTCGGCGCAGCCGATCTTCTTCTTGCGGATCGCGCGGGCGAGATCCGTCGCCGTGCGGAACGGCAGGTCGGGCGAGGCCATGGGTCTGTCTCCTGGTTCGACGGCGGGCGGATCATAGCGGTCGCGGCGCTGGGTTCAATGAAGCCTCTTCCCGTAGCCCGCCGGCGGGCAGGGCTATCGCATAGGGATTGCCGGCTGTCGTCGGGTCGCGCCGCTCCAGCGGCGCGTCGTGTCGATCATCCGCGGCACCACCGACGCGGCGCATCGCCGGCGGGTCGCGATTGCTATGGTTTGTCATCGTCGCGCGCGGTGTTTCAGAAGATCGCCCCGTGTCCGGCGCCAGCGGCGTCCACGGCGGCGTGGCTTCGGGCGCGGCTATCGCACATGGATTGCTATGGTTTTCCTTCTCCCCGCGAAGGCGGGGAGAAGGTGCCCGAAGGGCGGATGAGGGGCTTCGCGGTGCCTCGACAACAACACTTTCCGTCGTTGCACCAGGAAGCCCCTCATCCGCCTCGCTGGCGCTCGGCACCTTCTCCCTCGGGGCCGTCCGCGGCCCCTGACCTTCGCGGGGAGAAGGGGTGGGGGCGATAGCCGCGAGCTTGGCCCGCGCCGCGTCGCGCTCCTCCTCGGCCTCGATCAGCCTGATCGTCGCCTCCCGCCAGTCTCCCGCGAGCTTGGCGATCGCCTGCTCGTAGCGCGCGCGATCCGCCGATGGCAGCGCCGGCTCGGGCTGTTCTGCGAACAGCCCCATACGATCGGTCAGCGCGGCCAGCGCCTGCAGCTTGTTCAGCTTCAGGGTCACCTGTTGCTGTGGTTTGCTATGGTTTGCGACCCTCATCTCGACGATCCCGGCGCGCTGCGCCCGGCTCGCCTTTTCCAGGTCGATGCGCGGGCGGCCGTCCTCCTCGACCTGGATGTAGTCGTCGATATTGGCGAAGGCGATCCGGGCATATTCCCGCCCGATGCGCTCGACGGAGAGCTCCAGCGCGGCGGCGATCCGCTGGCGGCGGGCGGCGATGGCAGCCTCGATATGCGGTCGGCGGAGCAGCCGCGAAGCGCTGGGCTGGGCGCCGTGCGGGGAGTAACCGGCGCGCATGTACGCACGGGTGGCGTTGCCGTCCTTGAGGAACTCCAGAACGAAGCGCTCGTGACGGGGTGAAAGGGGGGTGGTGTGGTCGGCCATGCCGACCAGGATACGCCAACCGCCAAAACTCCTCGATTTCCGCCGCTACGAGCGTCGAATGGCCCGCAAGAGTCGTTGGGAGACAGGGCTTTCTATCTTCGGGCCGCGTCGCTGGAGCGACGCCGCCCAAACACCATGAGTCGCTGCTTGGTCGGGGCGCACCACTCCAGTGGCGCGTCTAATCGATCGGCCGACGCGCCACTGGAGTGGCGCGCCCCCAGCCTTGAACGCCATCAGCGCGGCCTCGGTCGAACGCGCGCGGTCGGTTCGGCGATCAAGGGATCGTCGGGCCAGTAGTGCTTGGGATAGCGGCCTTTCAGCTCGGCCTTCACCTCGCGATAGCCGTTGGCCCAGAAGCTGGCGAGGTCGCGGGTCACCTGTACCGGGCGGCGTGCCGGTGACAGCAGGTGGATCAGCAGTGCCACCTTGCCGCCGGCGACGCGCGGTGTCTGAGCCAGCCCGAACATTTCCTGCAGGCGCACCGCCAGCACGGGCTCGGCGGGGTTGGTGTAGTCGATCGGCAGGTGCGAGCCGCTGGGCACGTCGATATGTGTCGGCGCCAGCCGGTCGAGGTCGCGGCGGGCACTCGACGGCAGTAGGCCAGCGAGCGCCGAGGTGAGGTCGACCTGCGTGAGATGAGAACGGCGGGTGATGCCCGCGAGATAGGGGCCGAGCCAATCATCGAGATCAGCCAGCAGTCGCGCGTCGGACAGGTCCGGCCAGTCCTCGCCGAGGTGATGACGCAGGAAGGCGACGCGCTGGCGCAGCGAGACGAGGCCGTCGCTCCACGGCAGGCTGCCGAGACCCATGGCGCGCACGCCCTCGATCATCGCCAAGCGCAGGGCCTCGGGATCGGGATTGGCCAAGGGCCGATCCTCGAGAACGAGCGCGCCCAACCGGCGTTGCGCGCGCGCTACCACCGCCTGCTCGCGAGCGTCCCAGCGCAGCATCTCGCGGCGCGCCAAGCGGTCGGCGAAGAGGTCCTCGATATCGCCTGATGTCAGCGGCGCGGCGAGGAAGACGCGGCCATCCTGCTGCGCGCCGTCGAGATCGGCGATCGCCAGCCATTCCTCGGCGCCCAGCGGATCGCCCGCCGGCAGCGCCGCGCCGCGTCCGCCGCTCAGCGCGTAGCGGCCATCGCCGTTGGCGCGCCGCCGCGCGATGCGATCGGGATAGGCCAGCGCGACCAGCCGTCCGGTGTCGCGGCTGTCGACGTCTTCGTCGCGAACGTTCAGGCGACGGCGGAACTCGCGCGCCGACTGGCGCACGGCGGCCAGCGTGCCGCGGTCGACCGAGGCGCCGCGCACCGGCCGCTCGGCGTTGAGCACGACATCGACGCGATGGCGCAGATCGGGGTCGCGTTGGCCCGGCGCGAAGCGCAGCAGATCGCGTTCACCGATCAGCGCCGCCAGCAGGCAGGCGAGCGCGCCACGGCCGCGCAGCAGCATGTGGGCGATGCGGGGATGCGCGCCGAGCCCGGCCATCTCGCTTCCATGCGGGGTGATGCCGCCATCGTCGTCGATCGCGCCGAGATCGCGCAGCAAGGCGCGTGCTTGCTCCAGTGCCGCCGTGGGCGGCGGCGTGAGCCAGGGCAGCGCCATCGGATCGCGCGCGCCCCAGGCGGCAAGCTCCAGCGCCAGCGGCGCCAGATCGGCCTCGAGGATCTCGGGCGTACCAAAGGCTTTCAATCCGCGTTGCGTCGCCTCGCTCCACAGGCGATAGCAGACGCCCGGCTCGAGGCGGCCGGCACGGCCGCGGCGCTGGTCGGCCGAGGCCTGCGTCACGCGGACGGTCTCCAGCCGCTCCATGCCCGTGCGCGGCGAGAAGCGCGGCACGCGCATGTAGCCGCCGTCAACGACGATGCGCACGCCGTCGATGGTCAGGCTGGTCTCGGCGATGGCGGTGGCGAGCACGATCTTGCGCCGACCGGCGGGCGAGGGACGGATCGCGCGATCCTGCTCGGCCGCTGACAAATCGCCATAGAGCGGCACGATGTCGGTATCCGATGGCAGTGCGTCGCGCAGGCGTTCCTCGACGCGGCGGATCTCGCCGACGCCGGGCAGGAAGACCAGCGCGCTGCCGCTCTCCTCGGCGATGGCGCGTCGCGTCGTCGAGGCGACGATGTCCTCCAGCCGTCCTTCGGGGTCGCGGTCGAGATAGCGCGTCTGCACCGGGAACATGCGGCCGGCGCTTTGGATCACCGGCGCGTCGCCCAGCAGCGCCGCCACCGCCGCGCCGTCGAGCGTCGCCGACATGGCGAGGACGCGCAGGTCCTCGCGGAGCGCTAGCTGCGCCTCGCGTACCAGCGCCAGCGACAGGTCGGTTTCAAGCCCGCGCTCGTGCAGCTCGTCGAAGATCACCAGACCGACGCCGTCGAGCGACGGATCGGCCTGCAGGCGGCGCAGGAAGAGGCCGTCGGTGACGACCTCGATGCGTGTGCTGGATCCGACGCGACTGTCGAGACGCATGCGATAACCCACCGTGCCGCCGACCTCCTCGCCGAGCGTCTGTGCCATGCGCCGCGCCGCGGCCCGCGCGGCGACGCGGCGCGGCTCCTGCATGACGATCTTGCGTCCGGCGAGCCAGGGCTGATCGAGCAGTGCCAATGGTACGGCGGTGGTCTTGCCCGCGCCGGGCGGCGCCAACAGCACGGCCGCGCCACCACGAGCCAGCGCGTCCTTCAGCGCCGGCAGGGCGTCGATGATGGGCAAGTCAGCCATGGCGGACCTTTGAGCAGGCGGCGCCACCTCGTGCAACCATGCTAAGGAGGCTGGGCTAATCGCATATGGCGGGTTTGACTTTTGTTTTACCTTCCCCCGGAGGGGGAAGGTGCCCGAAGGGCGGATGGGGGATGTCGAAGACGGACACCGCGTTTGTTGAAACATCCCCCATCCGTCGCGCTGCGCGCGCCACCTTCCCCCTCCGGGGGAAGGTAGATTCAAGAGAGGAGGATCTTGCCGTGCCTGCCGTGAAGCTGACGTTCTGCCTGCACCGCCTGCCGCATCTGACGCGGGCTCAGTTTCAAGAATACTGGCTGAACAAGCATGGCCCGCTGGTGCGCAGCCACGCCAAAGCGCTGGGCATCAGCCGCTACGTCCAGACGCACGCCACCGAAACGCCGTTCGACGCCGGGCTGCGCGGCGCGCGCGGTGCGCCGGAGCCCTATGACGGCATCGCCGAATTGTGGTGGGACGACGAGGCCGCCTTCGACCGCTCGATGCGCGATGCGGCGGCGCGGGAGGCGGGAAAAATCCTCGTCGCCGACGAGAAGACTTTCATCGACCTCGCGCGCTCGCCACTATGGGTCAATCGCGAGAACGAGATCGTCAAACGGGGAGACTGATCGCATGGATCCGCGTGCGGTGAAAACAGCGGCCGATGTCCGCAAGATCGTGAAGGAGCGCAAGCTGACCCATGTGAAGGTCGGCGTGCACGACATCGACGGCGTGCTGCGCGGCAAGTACCTGCATGTCGACAAGTTCCTCGGCGCGCTCGATGGCGGCTTCGGCTTCTGCGACGTGGTGCTGGGCTGGGACAGCAACGACCAGCTCTACGACAACGTCACCTATACCGGCTGGCACACCGCCTATCCCGACGCGTTGGTGCGCATCATCCCCGAGAGCTGCCGCGAGATCGCCACCGAGCCGGGCAATCTGTTCTTCCTCTGCGAGTTCATCGGCAAGGCCGAGGCGCTCTGCCCGCGCGGCACGCTGCGGCGCGTGCTCGATCGCGCCCGCGACATGGGCTTCGATGTCTGGGCCGGCTTCGAGTATGAATTCTTTGTCTTCGCCGAGACGGCGTTCACCGTGCGCGAGAAGGGCTTCAAGAACCTCAAGCCGATCTCGCCCGGCTTCTTCGGCTACTCGATGCTGCGCAATTCCGTGCACGCGGAGTGGTACGCCGACATGCTGAAGCTCGGCGAGACGATGGATTTCCCGATCGAGGGCCTGCATACCGAGACCGGCGCGGGCGTGCTGGAGGCGGCGATGCGCGTCACCGGCGGGCTGGAGGCGGCCGACCGCGCCGCGCTGTTCAAGACCTTCACCAAGGTGCTGGCGCAGCGGCGCGACTGGATGGCGACCTTCATGGCCAAGTGGTCGAAGGACTGGCCGGGCTGCGGCGGGCATATCCACATGTCGCTGTGGCAGAAGGGCAAGGACGTCTCGGCCTTCCACGACGAGAAGGGCCCGCATCGCATGAGCGAGACCATGCGCCGCTTCGTCGCTGGCCAGAAAGCGCTGATGCCGGAATTCCTCGCCATGGTGGCGCCGACGGTGAACTCGTTCCGCCGCCTGATCCCGGGCTTCTGGGCGCCGACCGCCGCGAGCTGGGGCGTCGAGAACCGCACCTGCGCGCTGCGCGTAATTCCTGGCTCGAAGAAATCGACGCGCGTTGAGTATCGGGTGGCCGCCGCGGACGGCAATCCGTACCTCGCGCTCGCCGCCGCCATCGCGTCGGGTCTCTGGGGCATCGAGCAGAAGCTCGATCCGGGCGAGCCGGTCGACGGCAACTCCTACGCCAAGACGCATCCGGCGAAGGCGCAGCTACCGCGCACGCTGACCGAGGCGGCGGAACGCTTCCACAAGTCCAAAGCGGCGCGCGCGCTGTTCGGCGACGCCTTCGTCGACCACTACGCCGCCACCCGCGAATGGGAGGAGCGCGAGTTCCGCAAGCACATCAGCGACTGGGAACTCGACCGCTATTTCGAGATCATCTGATTGACGCACACCGTCATCCTGAGCGAAGCGAAGGATCTGGCGGTGCGCAACCGAGACCGCGAGATGCTTCGCTTCGCTCAGCATGACGGGAAAAATGACCACGTTTGATGTTCGTTCGCCGATCGACGGCTCCATCGTCGCCACCCGGCCGCTGGCAAGCGCTTCCGAGATCGCCGCTGCCGTGTCGGCGGCGCGTGCGGCGCAGCGCGCGTGGCGCGCCGTACCCGTGAGCGAGCGCGCCGCGCTGGTGCGCCGCTTCGTCGAGGCGATGCAGGCGCGCAAGGACGGCATCGCCCAGGAGCTCACGCGCCAGATGGGCCGGCCGATCCGTTACACGCCGGGCGAGGTCAACGGCCTGTCGGAGCGCGCCACGACGATGGCGGGGCTGGCGCCGGAGGCGCTTGCCGATATCGCCACATCGCAGAAGGCGGGCTTCACCCGCTTCATCCGCAAGGATCCGCTGGGCCTCGTCTTCGTCATCGCGCCGTGGAACTACCCCTATCTCACGGCGGTCAACGCGGTGGTGCCGGCGCTGCTCGCCGGCAATGCGGTGCTGCTGAAGCACTCCAGCCAGACGCCGCTGGTGGCGGAACGCTTCGCCGAGGGCTTCAAGGCCGCCGGCCTGCCCGACGGATTGCTGCAGGCGCTGCACCTCACGCACGCCGACACCGAGAAGCTGATCGGCTCGCCCGATATCGACTTCGTCTGCTTCACCGGCTCGGTCGAAGGCGGCCACTCGGTCACGCGCGCGGCGGCCGGGCGCTTCATCGGCTTGGGCCTCGAACTGGGCGGCAAGGATCCCGCCTATGTCCGGCCCGATTGCGATTTCGACCACGCGGTCGAGAACCTGGTCGATGGCGCTTTCTTCAACTCCGGCCAGAGCTGCTGCGGCATCGAGCGGATCTATGTCCACGAGCGGCTCTATCCGCGCTTCGTCGATGCGTTCGTAGCACTCACCAAGCAGTACAAGCTTGGCGATCCACTCGATCCCGAGACGACGCTGGGGCCGATGGTGCGTGCCTCCGCCGCGACCTTTGTGAGGGAGCAGATCGCCGAGGCGGTGGGCAAGGGCGCGCGCTCGCTGGTCGATCCCAAGAGCTTCGCCACGGATCGCGAGGGCAGCCCGTACATGGCGCCGCAGGTGCTGCTCGATGTCGATCATTCGATGCGGGTGATGACCGAGGAGAGCTTCGGCCCCGTGGTCGGCATCATGAAGGTCGGCTCCGACGCCGACGCGATCCAGCTGATGAACGACAGCCCCTATGGCCTGACCGCCGCGGTCTGGACGCGCGACGAGGCGGCCGCCATCCGCATCGGCGATCAGGTCGAGACCGGCACCTGGTTCATGAACCGCTGCGACTATCTCGACCCCGAACTGGCCTGGACCGGAGTCAAGGACACTGGCCGTGGCTGCACCCTGTCGCGGCTGGGCTTCGACTATCTGACGCGGCCGAAATCGTTCCATCTCCGGCATGCGACCGGCTAAGGTCGGCGCTCCGCATCAGCGTATCCGAGGACCCATGTCAGAGTCGCCCGTCGGCAACTGGAGCTACCCCACGACCGTGAAGTTCGGCGCGGGGCGCATCAAGGAGTTGGCCGACCATTGCAAGGCCGTGGGCATCTTCAAGCCGCTGCTGGTGACCGATCCCGGGCTGGCCGGCCTGCCGATGATCGCCGAGGCGTTCGTGTCACTGGAGAAGGCCGGCGTGCCGGCAGTGATCTTCTCCAAGCTGAAGTCGAACCCGGTGGCGCAGAATGTCGAGGACGGCGTCGCCGCCCTGCGTGCGGGTAAGCATGACGGCGTGATCGCCTGGGGCGGTGGCAGCGGACTGGACACCGGCAAGGTGATCGCCTTCATGGCCGGCCAGAAGCGGCCAATGTGGGATTTCGAGGATATCGGCGACTGGTGGACGCGCGCCGATCCCGACGGGATCCTGCCGGTGATCGCCGTGCCGACCACCGCGGGCACCGGCTCGGAGACCGGCCGCGCCGGCGTGATCACCGACGAGACCACGCATACCAAGAAGGTGATCTTCCATCCCAAGATGATGCCGAAGATCGTTATCGCCGATCCCGAGCTCACCGTCGGCCTGCCGCCGCATCTGACGGCGGCGACCGGCATGGATGCGTTCGCGCATTGCCTCGAAGCCTATTGCGCGCCGGGCTATCACCCTTACGCCGACGGCATCGCCGTCGAGGGCATGCGGCTGGTGAAGGAGTATCTCGAGCGCGCCGTGGCCGACGGCAAGGACATCGAGGCGCGCGCACATATGCTGGCGGCTTCGCAAATGGGCTCGACCGCGTTCCAGAAGGGGCTGGGCGCCATCCACTCGCTGTCGCATCCCGTGGGCGCCGTGCTCGACACGCATCACGGGCTGACCAACGCCGTCGCCATGCCCTATGTGCTGAAGTTCAACCGCGACGCCATCGCCGAGCGCATCGCGCGGCTGGCACGCTATCTCGGCCTGGCGCGTGCCGATTTCGACGGCTTCCTCGACTGGGTGCTGCAGCTGCGCCAGCGGTTGAGCATTCCCAACACCTTCGCCGATCTCGGCGTGACCGAGGAGATGCTCGATCGCTTCGCCGAGATGGCCGCGGTCGATCCCACCGCTGGCGGCAACCCGGTGAAGGCCGGCGTCCCCGAGATGCGGCAGATGTACGACGCGGCCCTCAATGGCCGGCTGTGATGTGTTCTACCTTCCCCCGGAGGGGGAAGGTGCCCGAAGGGCGGATGGGGGATGTCGAAGACGGACTCCTCCGTTCGGCTTCGACATCCCCCATCCGTCGCGCTTCGCGCGCCACCTTCCCCCTCCGGGGGAAGGTAGAGTTGGAAGCCCATGACCGACACTCCTCCCGCATTCCCGACGCAGGCGCGCGTCGTCATCATCGGTGGCGGCATCGTCGGCTGCTCGGTGGCCTATCATCTGACGCAGCTTGGCTGGAAAGACGTCGTGCTGATCGAGAAGGGCCGGCTGTCGAGCGGCACGACCTGGCACGCCGCCGGCCTCGTCGGTCAGCTGAGAACGCATCCCAGCATGACCCGGCTGATTCGTTACTCGACGGATCTCTACGCGCGGCTGGAGGAAGAGACCGGACTCGCCACCGGCTGGAAGCAATGCGGCAGCCTCACCGTGGCGCGCACGCCGGAGCGCATGACCTTGCTCAAGCGCGTCGCGGCGATGGCCAAGGCGCAGAACGTGACCTGCGACCTGCTGACACCGGAAGAAGCCGGCAAGCTCTACCCGATCATGCGCACCGACGATCTGGTCGGCGCGGCCTGGCTGCCGGGCGACGGCAAGGCCAATCCCGCCGATATCACCCAGGCGCTGGCGCGCGGCGCGCGGCGCGGCGGCACGCGCATCTTCGAGCAGACCAAGGTGACGTCGATCCACGTGAAGGATGGCCGCGCCATGGGCGTGTCGACCGACAAGGGCGATATCGCCGCCGAGGTGGTCGTGAACTGCGGCGGGCAATGGGCGCGCGAGATCGGCCGCATGGTCGGCGTCACCGTGCCGCTGTTCTCCTGCGAGCACATGTACATCGTGACGGAGCGCATTGGGGGCGTGCAGCCAGATCTGCCCTGCCTGCGCGATCCCGACGGCTACATCTATTTCAAGGAAGAGGTCGGCGGCCTGCTGATGGGCGGCTTCGAGCCCGAGGCCAAGCCGTGGGCGCAGGCCTTCAACATCCCCGAGCCGTTCGAATTCCAGCTCCTGCCCGACGACTGGGACCAGTTCCAGATCCTGATGGAAAACGCGCTGATCCGCGTGCCGGTGCTTGAGAAGACCGGCACCAAGCGCTTCATCAACGGGCCCGAGAGCTTCACCGCCGACAACAACTACATCCTGGGCGAAGCGCCGGAGCTGAAGAACTTCTTCGTCGCCGCCGGCTTCAACTCCATGGGTATCGCCAGCGCCGGCGGCGCCGGCAAGGCGCTGGCGGAGTGGATCGTCAACGGCGATCCGACGCTCGATCTGTGGCCGGTCGACATCCGCCGCTTCGCGCGCTTCAACGCCAACGAGCAGTGGCTCAAGGCGCGCGTCGCCGAGGTGCTGGGCCTGCACTACAAGATGCCGTGGCCCAACCGTGAGCTCGAGACCGCGCGCCCGTTGCGCCGCTCGCCGCTCTACGATCGGCTGAAGGCGCGCGGCGCCTCGTTCGGCTCGAAGATGGGATGGGAGCGGCCGAACTGGTTCGCGACCCCCGGCCAGTCGACCGCGCTGGAGTATGGCTGGGCGCGGCAGAACTGGTTCGCCGCCAACGCGCGCGAGCATCGCGCGGCGCGCGAGGGCGTGGCGATCTTCGACCAGAGCTCGTTCTCCAAGCTGTTGCTGCAGGGCCGCGACGCCGAGGCGGCGCTGCAGCATCTGTGCGCCAACGACATGGCCGTGCCGGTGGGCACCTCGGTCTATACCGGCGTGCTCAACCTGCGCGGCGGCTTCGAGTCCGATCTCACGGTGCAGCGCCTGGCGCGCGATCGCTTCATGCTGGTCACCGGCTCGTCGCAGACCACGCGCGACTCCGACTGGCTGGTGAAGCACATGCCGGAGAACGTGCACGCCGTGCTGACCGATGTCACCGGCGCCTGGGCGGTGATCTCTGTCATGGGTCCGAAGGCGCGCGATCTGCTGACGCGCGTCAGCCGCGCCGATCTCAGCGATGCCGGCTTCCCGTTCGGCACCTGCCGCGACATCGATGTCGGCTTGGCCACCGTGCTGGCGGTGCGCCGCACCTATGTCGGCGAGCTGGGCTGGGAACTCTACACGCCGGTGGAGATGGCGGCCTCGGTCTACGACACCTTGCGCGAGGCGGGCGAGGCGTTGGGCCTGATCGACGCCGGCTACTACACCATCGAGTCGCTGCGGCTGGAGAAGGGCTATCGCGCCTGGGGCCGCGAGCTGACGCCCGAGCACACGCCGTACGAGGCTGGGCTGGGCTTCGCGGTGAAGCTCGACAAGACGACGCCGTTCATCGGTCAGGAGGCGCTGCGCGGCCTGCGCGGCAAACCGCTGTCACGGCGTTGCGTCTCGATCACATTGGCCGACAGCGGTCCTATCGCGCAAAGCGGCGAGTTGCTGCTGCGCGACGGCAAGCCGGCCGGCGAGACGACCTCGGCCGCCTACGGCCATACCTTGGGCCGCACCGCGCTACTGGGCTACGCCCACAACAACGGCCAGCCGGTCGACGCCGCGTTCCTGTCGTCGGGCAACTGGGAGGTCGACATCGCCGGAGACCGCTGCGCCTGCACCGTCTCACTGAAGGCGCCCTACGACCCCGACGGCAAGCGCACGCGGATGTAGGCTTCTTTACCTTCCCCCGGAGGGGGAAGGTGGCGCGTAGCGACGGATGGGGGATGCCTCAACGCGCTCGGTGTTCGTCTTCGACATCCCCCATCCGCCCTTCGGGCACCTTCCCCCTCCGGGGGAAGGTAGATTGCTCGGCGACCTCGAAGAACTGGCGCACCGGATCGAGCCGACGGCGTTCGGCGAGGCAGACCGCGAACTCGCCGACCTCCATGTCGGCGCCGGCGATGTCGAGGGCGCGGAAGCGGGCGTCTGCGCCGAACTCGCTCTCGAACACCACGCCGATGCCGAAGCCCGCGGCCACGGCCTCGCGCACGCCCTCGCGGCTCTCGACCTCGACCAGCACGCCCGGCCGCACATCGGCCTCGGCGAGGCGCTGCTCGAAGACCTCGCGGGTGATCGAGCCGCGTTCGCGCAGCACAAGGTCCTGTGCCGCCAGCCGCGCCAGCTCGACGCGCCGCAGCCGCGCCCAGGCGTGACGGCGCGGCACGAAGAGGATCAGCCGGTCCTGGCGGATACGGCGGCAGATGAGGCGCGGGTCGGAGGTCGGTCGCGCCATCACCCCGACATCGGTCTCGTGGTCGAGCACCTGGCGCAGCACCTCGTCGGAGTTGCCGATGCGCAGCGCGAAGGTGAAGCCCGGTCGCGCGCGGCGGATACCGGCCAGCGCCGGCATCACGTGGTAGGCCGAGTCGGCGCCGACGCGCAGATGGCCGCCGGCCAGGGCCGCGCCGCCGGCGATGGTCGCGGCGGCTTCGTCGTACACGGCAAAAAGCCGCCGGGTGACGTCGTGCAGCCGCCGTCCGGCCTCGGTCAGCTCGACGCGCCGGCCGACGCGGCGGAACAGCGCCACGCCCGACTCGCTCTCCAGCCCACGGACCTGCGCCGACAGGGTCGGCTGGCTGACGCGCGCGGCACGCGCGGCGGGCGAATAGCCGCCGGCATCGGCCACGAGGTGGAAGGCGCGCAGCTGGGTGAAATTCATCTATCGTTCATCTCTATGAGATAGATACAAAATATATAGTAGACCGATAGATGTCACGCCGCCATCCTGCCCCTGACCCAATCGAGAGGATGTCCATGGACCCGCGCGGCGCTTCCGAAACCGGCGATCCCCTGTTGCTCACCCCCGGCCCGCTCACCACCTCGGCGGCGGTGAAGCAGGCGATGGTGCACGATTGGGGTTCGCGCGACGCCGAATTCATCCGCATCAACAAGATGGTGCTCGATAGCATCGTCCAATTGGCCGGCGCCGAGGGCACGCATGTCACCGTGCCGGTGCAGGGCAGCGGCACCTTCGCCGTCGAGGCGATGATCACGACCTTCGTGCCCAAGACGGGCAAGCTGCTGGTGCTGATCAACGGCGCCTATGGCCAGCGCGCGAAGAAGATCGGCGAGATCGCCGGCCGCGCCGTCGTCACGCACGAGACGCCGGAGGACACGCCGCCCGATCTCGCCGCCATCGAGAAGTTGCTGGCCGGCGACACGGCGATCACCCACGTCTTCGCCGTCCATTGCGAGACGACGTCGGGCATCCTCAACCCGATCAGCGATATCGCCGCTTTGGTCGCGCGGCAGGGCCGCCGCCTGCTGGTCGACTCGATGAGCGCCTTCGGTGCGATCGAGATCGATGCGCGCAAGATTCAGTACGACGCGCTCGCCGCCTCGTCGAACAAGTGCCTGGAGGGCGTGCCCGGTCTGGGCTTCGTCGTCTGCCGCAAGGACGCGCTGGCGCAGTGCAAGGGCAACGCCACGACCCTGGTGCTCGACCTGCACGACCAGGCCGAAGGCTTCGCCAAGACCGGCCAGTACCGCTTCACGCCGCCGATCCACGTGATCGTGGCGCTGGGCAAGGCGATCGAGGAGCACGCGGCCGAGGGCGGCGTCGCCGGGCGCGGCGGGCGCTATCGGTCGAACGCCAAGATCCTGATCGACGGCATGCGCGGCATGGGCTTCCGCACCCTGCTGCCCGACGCGCTGCAGGCGCCGATCATCATCACCTTCCACATGCCGACCGATCCGCGCTTCGTCTTCCAGCGCTTCTATGACGGGCTGAAGGATCGCGGCTATGTGATCTATCCCGGCAAGCTCACGGTGGCGGATTCGTTCCGTATGGGCTGCATTGGACGCCTGAACGCCGAGCACATGAACGGCGCGCTGGCCGCGGTGCGCGAGGTGCTCGACGAGATGCGCGTCAGCAACGGTGGCCCAGCCCTGGCGGCGGAGTAGGAGACAAGACCATGGCACCCGACTCCCTGACGCCACGCGGCACCGCGACCATCACCGTTAACGGCCGGTCCTACCGCCTGCCGCAGCGGCCGACCGTCGTGGTCTGCGTCGACGGCTCCGAGCCCGGCTATATCGAACGCGCGGTCGAGACCGGCGTGGCGCCGTGGTTCGCGCGCATCCTGCGCGAGGGCACCAACCTGCTGGCCGATTGCGTGGTGCCGAGCTTCACCAATCCCAACAACCTGTCGATCGTCACCGGCCGGCCGCCGTCGGTGCACGGCATCAGCGGCAACTACTTCCTCGATCCCGAGAGCGGGAACGAGGTGATGATGAACGATCCGAAGTTCCTGCGTGTCGAGACGCTGTTCCCGGCCTTCCAGCGCGCCGGCCTGCGTATCGCGGTGATCACGGCCAAGGACAAACTGCGCGGCCTGCTCGGCAAGGGCTTGGAACTGGCGCCGGGCAAAGCCTGCAGCTTCTCCTCGGAGAAAGCCGAACAGGCGAGCCTCGCGACCAATGGCATCGACAACGTGCTGGAACTGGTCGGCATGCCCGTGCCCGACGTCTATAGCGCCGGCCTGAGCGAGTTCGTCTTTGCCGCCGGCGTGAAGCTGATGCAGCGCGATCGGCCCGATGTGATGTACCTGTCGACCACCGACTACATCCAGCACAAGCACGCGCCGGGCACGCCGGTCGCCAACGCCTTCTACGCCATGATGGACGGCTATCTGGCTGAGCTGGATGCCATGGGCTGCACCATCGTGCTGACCGCCGATCACGGCATGAACGCCAAGCACGACAGTTCCGGCCAGCCCGACGTGGTCTACCTGCAGGACCTGCTCGACGGCTGGTTGGGCGCGGCCAAGGCGCGGGTGATCCTGCCGATCACCGATCCCTATGTCGTGCATCACGGCGCGCTGGGATCGTATGCGGTTGTCTACCTGCCACGCGAAGCCAACGCTGGCGACGTCATGGCGAAGCTGCGCGCAACGCCGGGTGTCGAATCGGCGTTGAGCCGCGAGCAAGCTGCCGCGCGTTTCGAGCTTCCGCCCGAGCTGCTGGGCGACATCATCGTCGTCTCAAACCGCCACAAGGTGCTGGGCACCAGCGCGGCGCGCCACGATCTCTCCGGCCTCACGGAGCCGCTGCGCAGCCACGGCGGTGTGTCGGAGCAGGGCGTGCCGCTGATCTGCAACCGCAAGCTCGGCGCCGGCCCGACCCGGCACTGGCGAAACTTCGACGCCTTCGATCTCGCGCTGAACCTGGTCGCCTGAGTTTTCCTTCTCCCCGCGAAGGCGGGGAGAAGGTGCCGAGCGCAGCGAGGCGGATGAGGGGCTTCCTCGCGCAATGGCACCGATCATCGAGTTGAGACACAAGCCCCTCATCCGCCCTTCGGGCACCTTCTCCCCGCCTTCGCGGGGAGAAGGGAAGAAACGAGGAACTGCCATGAACGTCCAGGCGAAGCTCGGCGGCATCCAAGCGCCCGTCACCGGCCTGCGTGAGAGCATGCGCATCGCCGGCAAGCGCGTCGATGGCGAGGCCGCGCTGGAGGTGTTCAACCCCTGGGACAACAGCGTCGTCGGCACGGTGCCGCGCGCCAGGCCGGCGCAGGTCGCCGAGGCGTTCCAGATCGCCTACGACTACAAGCCGAAGCTCTCGCGTTACGACCGTCAGAAGATCCTGATGAAGACCGCCGAGCTTCTGGTGGCGCGCAAGGACGAGATCGCGCGGCTGATCACCTCGGAGAGTGGGCTCTGCCTGAAGGATTCGCTCTACGAGGTCGGCCGCGCCTTCGACGTCTTCTCGCTCGCCGGCCAGCTCTGCATCATGGACGATTCGCAGACCTTCTCCTGCGACCTCACCCCGCACGGCAAGCAGCGCAAGATCTTCACCCTGCGCGAGCCGCTCAACGCCATCAGCGCGATCACGCCGTTCAACCACCCGCTGAACATGGTGGCGCACAAGCTGGCGCCGGCGATCGCCACCAACAACTGCGTGGTGCTGAAGCCCACCGAGCAGACACCGATGACCGCGCTGATGCTGGCCGACACGCTCTACGAGGCGGGCCTGCCGCCGGAGATGCTGTCGGTGGTCACCGGCGGCCCGGCCGATATCGGCGACGCGATGATCACCGACCCGCGCATCGACCTGATCACCTTCACCGGCTCCGTGCGCGTCGGCAAGTACATCGCCGACAAGGCCGGCTACAAGCGCATCGTGCTCGAGCTGGGCGGCAACGACCCGCTGATCGTCATGGAGGACGCCGACCTCGACAAGGCGGCCGAGTTGGCGGTGCAGGGCGCGACCAAGAACTCCGGCCAGCGCTGCACGGCGGTCAAGCGCATCCTGGTGGTCGAGAAGATCGCCGAGGAATTCGCCGCGCTGGTCCTGGCCAAAGCCAAGAAGCTGCGCGCGGGCGATCCGATGGATCCCGCCACTGATGTCGGCACGGTAATCAACGAGCGCTCCGCGACGCTGTTCCAGAACCGCGTGACCGATGCGGTTTCCAAGGGCGCGAAACTGCTGCACGGCAACGACCGCCGGGGCGCGCTGTTCCCGCCCACCGTCGTCGACCGGGTCCCTTACGATTGCGAGCTGGTGCGCGAGGAGACCTTCGGCCCGGCGATCCCGATGATCCGCGTCAAGGACATCGACGACGCCATCCGCGTCTCGAACTCGACCGCGTATGGCCTGTCCTCGGGCGTCTGCACCAACCGCCTCGACTACATCACGCGCTTCGTCAACGAGCTGCGCGTCGGCACGGTCAACATCTGGGAAGTCCCGGGATACCGCATCGAGATGTCGCCCTTCGGCGGCATAAAGGACTCCGGCCTCGGCTACAAGGAAGGCGTGCTCGAGGCGATGAAGAGCTTCACCAACGTGAAGACCTACTCGCTGCCGTGGGCGATCTGATGCGATCAGTCACGGCGCTCCTGATCGTGTGCTTCGCTGTACCGGCGGCTGCGCAGGACGCGACCTTCACGATCAAGCAGATGACGCCGGAAACGGCCCTGAAGGCCGCCCAGGCCGCGCTCTCATCCTGCCGCAAGCAGGGTTTCCAGGTCGCGGTGGCGGTTGTAGATCGAGCCGGCGTCGCGCAGATCGTCCTGCGCGACCGTTTCGCCGGCCCGCACACGGTCGAGACCGCGATCAACAAGGCCTGGACGGCGGTGTCGTTCCGTCAGGACACGCTGGGCTTCGCCGCGTCGACCGCCGATCCGCGTCATGCGGGCGTGCGCGCCATCCCGCGCGTCGTCGCCGTCGGGGGCGGCGTGCTGGTCGAGGCCGCCGGCTCGATCCTGGGCGCGATCGGCGTTTCCGGCGCGCCCGGCGGCGAGGCCGACGATGCCTGCGCCAAAGCGGGCATCGAGGCGATCCGCGACGACATCAGCTTCTGAACCCCTACGCGAGGATCTTCTTTCGCTCCGGATCGTAGGCCGAGCCGTCGATGCGCTTGGCCGGCACGCGTTGGGTGAAGGCTTCGATCTCGTAGTCGGCGTGCGCGGCTTCGGCTGAGGGCAGGTAGCCGAAGGCGATCCACTTGCCGATGGTGTGGCCGTAGCCGGCGCTTGAGGTTACGCCCACGACCTTGCCGTCGCGCAGGATCGCTTCGCTGCCATAGACCGGCTTGTCGCCGTCGAGCAGGAAGACGCAGAGCTTGCGCTTCGAACCCTCGGCACGGCGCGTCTCCAGCGCGGCGCGGCCGATGAAGTCGCCTTTCTTCATCGCCACGGCGAAGCCCAGCCCGGCCTCCCATGGCGTGTAATCCGGGCCGATGTCGCTGCCCCAGTAGAGGTAGCGCTTCTCAAGGCGGCAGGATTCGATCGCGCGGTAGCCGGCGTTGACGACGCCGAGGTCCTGGCCTTCGCGCCACAGCAGGTCGTAGACATGCGCGGCGTACTCGACGGGGATGTGCAGCTCATAGCCGAGCTCGCCCACGTAGGTGACGCGGGCCACGCGGCAGGGCGCGTAGCCCAGACGGATCTCGCGCATCGCCATGTAGGGCAGGGTGGCGTTCGAGACGTCGGCGTCAGCAACGCGTTCGAGCAGGGCGCGGCTCTTCGGGCCGCAGCAATTGATCACCGCCCAGGCGTTGGTGACGTCGGTCAGCGTGACCGAGCCGTCAGCCGGCATGTGGCGGCGGATCCATGACGCGTCGTGGATGCCGAAGGCGCTGCCGGTGACGACGTAGTAGCGGTCCTCGGCGACGCGCATAAAGGTGAGGTCGGCCTCGATGCCGCCCTTCTCGTTGCAGAGCTGGGTGTAGATCAGCGCGCCCACCGGCTTGTCGACATTGGCGGCGGCGAGACGCTGCAGGAAGGCGGCCGCGCCGGGACCGGCGAGCTCGAACTTTGAGAACGAGCTCTGGTCGATCAGGGCTACGTGCTCGCGGATGGCGCGGCACTCGCGGCCGACGGCGGCGAACCAGCTGGGCTTACCCTCGAAGGACGGGTGATCGACACGCGCATCGCCGTTGGTGGCGAACCAGTTCGGCCGCTCCCAGCCGAAGCGCGAGCCGAACACGGCGCCGGCCTGATCGAGCGCGCCGTAGAGCGGCGAGCGGCGTCCGCCGCGGCCGGTATTCATCTCCTCGCCCGGCCAGTGGATCAGGTAGTAGCGGTGATAGGCCTCGACCGCGCGCTCGTGCAGGTACTTGGCGCCGACATGATGCGGGCCGAAGCGCTGCACGTCGAAGCTCCAGAGGTCGAATTCCGAGGCGCCTTCGACGATCCATTGCGCGAGCTGCTTGCCCGCGCCGCCGGCGCCGGCGATGCCTGAGGTGAAGCCGCCGGCGACGAAGACGTTCTTCAGTTCCGGCGCCTTGCCGAGGATCGGCTCGCCATCGGGGGTGATCGGGATCGGCCCGTTGATCAGCTGGCGGATGCCCAGGTCGTTGAGCATCGGCAAGCGGCTGGTGGCCGGCGTGGCGATGGCTTCGAAGCGGTCGTAGTTGCCCTGGAACAGCTCGCGGCCAAAGTCTGAGGGTACGCCGCGCTCGCCGAAAGGCCGCGTGTTGGATTCCCAGCCGCCGATGGCGAAGCCGCCGACCTCGGGCTTGAGGTAGAAGTTGTTGTCGGGATCGCGCAGCGAGGTCAGCGTCTTGGGCAGATCCGGCAGCTTCTCGGTCACCATGTACTGGTGCTCGACGGCGGCGACCGGCATGCGCACGCCCATCATCTTGGCCACGTCGCGCGCCCAGATGCCGGCGGCGTTGACCAGCGTGTCGCAGGCGATGGTGCCGTGGTCGGTGACCACCGCGGTGGCGCGGCCATCCTTGACCACGATATCGGTGACGCGCACGCCCTCCACGATCTTCACGCCGCCCTGCCGCGCCAGTCGCGCCAGGCCTTGGGTCAGGCTGCTGGGATCGATGTAGCCGTCGGACGGGATGAATGCCGCGCCCTCGACGCCTTCCGTCGAGATGTACGGGAAGATCTGCTTGGCTTCGCTCGCCGACATCAAATGCAGCTCGAATCCGAAGCTGCGCGCCGTCGTCGCCGTGCGCTTGATCTCGCTCCAGCGATCCGGCGACGAGGCGAGCCGCAGCGAACCCACGGGATGCCAGTCGATGCCGTAGCCGAGCTGCTTCTCCATCGAGCCATAGAGCTCGACGGATTGCTGCATCATGCGGGTGAGGTTGCGCTTGGAGCGGAGCTGGCCGACGAGGCCGGCGGCGTGCCAGGTCGAGCCGTGGGTGATGCCGCTTTTCTCGACGACGAGCACGTCGCGCTCGCCCATCTGCGCGAGGTGGTAAGCGATCGAGCAGCCGACGGCGCCAGCACCGATGATGACGATGCGCGCCTGCGTGGGGATTCTTGGCTGAGTGTCGGTCATGCGCGTTCATGCTCCCTCTCCCCGCGAGCGGGGAGAGGGAGGAAGAGGGGTGATCATTCGGCGGCCTGTGCCTTGGGTGTGCCGCCTGTCATCTCGCCGAGATACCAGTCGACGAAATGCTGCACGTTGGCTTCCTGCGTGCGCGAGTAGGGGCCGGGCACGTAGCGCGGCGAGGTCACGCCCTGCTGGTTGGCCTCGCAGATGAACCAGTCCTGCTCCGACGTGCGCTCCCAGAACGGGGTGAGCTTGGCCGGGTCGTAGTCGCGACCTTCGACCGCGTCCTTGTGCACGAACCACCAGACGACGATCTCGCACGTGCTGGCGTCGACCGGCGTGATGCGGGTGGAGACCGCATGGTCGTCGCTGGCGTGCTGCCAGAAGTTCGGGAACACCGTCGTGCGCAAGGTGCCGTCGCTCCAGGCGTTCTTGTTTCGGAAGTGACCCATCAGCGGCGCCACCGGCGTGCCGTCGAGGCTCTGCGTCTTCCACCCCTCCATCAGGGGCGTGCGATGGGCGCGCCAGAAGGCGCCGGTCATGGCGGAAAAGGCGTCGCCGGTGTCGATGCCCAGGGCGCGGAAGCGGGCATTGGCCAGCTCGGTCTGCTTCACCACCTCCTCGGCCAGGCCGGGCATGATCCGGGCGACGTCGTAGGTCCCCTTGGTGTACTCGGGATGGGCGACGGGGCAGTGCAGGCACTCGCGATTGTTCTCGAAGACCAGCTTCCAGTTGGCCTTCACCGTGTAGCGGCGCTCGACCGCGACCTTGGCGTCGTACAGTCCTTGGTGCTTCAGTCGGCTGGCGAGGTCCTCGTGCGCGCGATCGAACGGCACGGGATCGTCCGAGAGATTGATCCACAGGATGCCTGATGTGTCGCGGAGGCGCACCGGGTGCAGGCCGAGCATAGATTCGGCGACGCCGAACTCGGCCAGGGTGCGGGTGGTGAGCTTGCCCTCGAGATCGTAGGCCCAGCCGTGATAGGGGCAGCGGAAGCCACGGGAGTTACCGGTCTCGGTGTTGCAGAAGCGCGCGCCGCGGTGGCGGCAGGTGTTGTGGAAGGCGCGGATCTCGCCGTCGCGTCCGCGCACGACGACGACCGAGTCCAGACCGATCTGCCAGGTCATCCAGTCGCCCGGGTTGGGCAGCATGCAGGCGTGGCCGACATAGAGCCAGTAGCGCGACCAGATGCGGTCCATGTCGGCCTGGAAGACCTCGGCGTCGATGTAGAACTCACGCGGCAGCGGCCCGCCATGGCGGTAGGCCGCGGTCAGCCCGGCGATCCGCTGCTGATCGAAGCGGTAGCCGCTGGGACGGGCGATAGGCATCGTGGTCAATCCTCGCGCGGTTTCGTCAGCCGGTCACATTTATCGTGCAGGGTCGCGGTTGTCAGGACCGGGCATCTGCGATGTAATAAATCTGAAACCGTCGTGGACTTCAAATGCTGGGCCGCGACGGTGCGGGCAGAGGGGGCATAACGATGATGGAAAAGTTGATGCGCGGTGGACTTGCCGCGCTGACGGCGGTCGCTGTCATGGCTGGCGGGACGGCGCTGGCGCAGAAGACCAAGCTCACCGTCTACACGGCGCTGGAGAACGACCAGCTCAAGGTCTTCAAGGACACCATCGAGAAGGCCGTTCCTACGGTCGAGATCTCCTGGGTGCGTGATTCAACAGGTGTCATCACCGCGCGCTTCCTGGCCGAGAAGGCCAACCCGCAGGCCGACATGGTTCTGGGTCTTTCGGGCTCGAGCATGGCGGCCTTCGCCAAGCAGGGCCTGCTCGAGCCTTACACGCCCAAGGGCATCGACGCGCTGAAGCCGGTCTTCCGCAGCGGTGCCAACCCCGAGACCTGGGTCGGCATGGACGCCTATCTGTCGGTGGTCTGCTTCAACACCGTCGAGGGCGGCAAGAAAAACGCGCCCAAGCCGGCATCGTGGAAGGACCTGACCAACCCGGCCTATGCCGGCTCGATCGTCATGCCCAACCCGGCCTCGTCGGGCACCGGCTACCTGACCGTCGCCGCCTGGCTGCAGATCATGGGTGAGGAAGCCGGCTGGAAGTTCATGGACGACCTGCACAAGAACGTCGCGGTCTACACCCACTCGGGCTCGGCGCCCTGCGTGCAGGCCGCCAAGGGCGAGCGCATGATCGGTATCGGCTTCGACATGCGCGGCGCGCGCGAGAAGACCGCCGGCGCGCCCATCGACCTGATCCTGCCCAAGGAAGGCGCGGGTTGGGAGATGGAGACCTCTGGCATCGTCAAGGGCCGCCCGGCCGCCAGCATCGCCGCCGCCAAGCTGGTGCAGGACTGGGTCGCCTCGCGAGAGGCCAACGAGCTCTACGGCAAGTACTACGCCATCGTCGCTCACCCGGAGGTCAAGGCGGCGCCGCCGAACTATCCGGAGGGCGCCGACAAGGCGATGATCAAGAACGACCTCGATTGGATGGCGTCCAACCGCGACCGCATTCTGGCGGAGTGGAACAAGCGCTACGACGGCAAGTCGGCGCCGAAGTAAGCGAAGGGGATCCAGGACATGCCGTATCTCGAGGTCGACCATGTCACCAAGAGGTTCGGCATGTTCACCGCCCTGGAGGCGGTGTCGCTGACGATCGAGCGTGGCGAGTTCGTCTGCTTCCTTGGCCCTTCGGGCTGCGGCAAGACGACCTTGCTGCGCGCCATCGCCGGCCTCGACCCGCAGACCAGTGGCACGATCCGGCAGGATGGCCGCGACGTCTCGGCGTTGCCGCCGTCGGAGCGCGATTTCGGCATCGTCTTCCAGTCCTACGCGCTCTTCCCCAACCTCACCGTTACCGACAATGTCGGCTACGGCCTGCGCAGCCGGCGCAAGCCGGCGGCCGAGATCCGGACGCGCGTCACCGAGCTGCTGGCGCTGGTTGGCCTGCCGACCCAGGGCGAGAAGTACCCGGCGCAGCTTTCCGGCGGCCAGCAGCAACGCGTCGCCCTGGCGCGCGCTCTCGCGACCTCGCCCGGCCTGCTGCTGCTCGACGAGCCGCTCTCGGCGCTCGATGCGCGCGTGCGCTCGCGCCTGCGTGGCGAGATCCGTGGTCTGCAGCGCCGCCTGGGCGTCACCACCATCATGGTGACGCACGACCAGGAAGAGGCGCTGACCATGGCCGACCGGATCGTGGTGATGAACCATGGCCGCATCGACCAGATCGGCACGCCGCAGGAGATCTACGGCAAGCCGGCCAGCGCCTTCGTCGCCGATTTCGTCGGCTCGATGAACTTCCTGCCCGGCCGCGCCGAGGGGCCTGGCCGCGTCGCGCTGGGCGGTGGTCCGGCGATCGATTGCGCGCACGAGGTGCCGACGGGCGGCGAGGTGCGTGTCTGCCTGCGGCCGGAGGATGTGCAGGTCCGCGGCATCACCGACAGCACCGCCAACCGCCTCGCCGTCACCATCGCCGAGCTGGAGTTCCTGGGCTCGTTCTGCCGCGCCACCCTGCGCACGGCGTCGCCCGACGTGACCCTGACGGCGGATTTCTCGATCAACCTGATGCGCGACCTCGATGTCGGCGTCGGCAAGACGCTCGATATCGCGCTGCCCGCCGACCGGCTGCGCGTGTTCGCGAGCGAGGCGGCGGGCTAGGGTATGACCCCAGGGCATTTGGATTGTCTTCGGGCCGCGCCGCTCCAGCGGCGCTCAAGAAGCGTCGCTGGAGCGACGCGGCCCAAAGAGCTTGGAAGCCGTCGCCCGGTCGGGGCGCGGGCCGCCACGGGG
>JALHMM010000006.1:69573-120245 GCA_022844045.1 Reyranellaceae bacterium
CGCCGCGCCACTGGAGTGGCGCGCCCCCAGCGTCCTGAGGCCATCCGCGATCACCACTGTCATCCCGAGCGCAGCGAGGGATCCTTCGCGCTGTTCAAGATCCCTCGCTACGCTCGGGATGACAATCGACCGGAAAGCGCGCTAGGTCATGACCCTGGCCGACGCGACGCTGGTCAAACCCAAAGCGTCGAGCGACGACCTCATCATGCGCGCCGGCATCGCCGTCGTGCTGATCCTGCTGGCGCTGTTCGTCGCCGCACCGCTGTGGACCCTGCTGTCCAAGAGCTTCCACAACGCCGACGGCAAATGGGTCGGTCTCGACAACTACATCCGCTACGTCTCGACGCCGGCGCTGATGCAGTCGCTGTGGAACAGCCTCTGGATCTCGCTCCTCACCACGGCGATCGTCGTGCCCATCGCCTTCGTCTACGCCTATGCGCTGACACGCACCTTGCTGCCGGGCAAGCCGCTGTTTCAGGCGGTGGCGCTGATCCCGATCCTGGCGCCCTCGCTCTTGCCGGCGATGTCCATGATCTACCTGTTCGGCAACCAGGGTATCCTCAAGCAGCTGCTGGGCGGCAGCGAGATCTACGGCGCCGGCGGCATCGTCGCCTCGCAGGTCTTCTACTGCCTTCCGCATGTGCTGATGATCCTGGTCACGGCGCTGTCGATGGCCGACCAGCGGCTCTACGAGGCGGCCGAAGCGCTGGGCGCCTCGCGCTGGCGCATCTTCTGGACGGTGACCTTGCCCGGCGCGCGCTACGGCCTGATCAGCGCGATCTTCGTCTGCTTCACCCTGGTGCTGACCGATTTCGGCATTGCCAAAGTGATCGGCGGGCAGTTCAACGTGCTCGCCACCGACGTCTACAAGCAGGTCATCGGCCAGCAGAATTTCGAGATGGGCGCGGTGGTCGGTCTGATCCTGCTGGCGCCGGCGGTGTTGTCGTTCTTCGCCGACCGCTACGCGCAGAAACGCCAGGTCTCGCTGCTCTCGGCGCGCGCTGTGCCCTATACGCCGAAACGGCAGCGCGGCCGCGACGCGCTGTTGTTCCTATTCTGCCTGCTGGTCGCCGGCCTGATCCTGGTGATCATCGGCATCGCCGGCTGGGCCTCGCTGATCAAGCGCTGGCCCTACAACCTCTCGCTGACGCTCGACAATTACGACTTCGAGAATTTCGACCCCACCGGCTGGGATCCGCTGTGGACCTCGCTGAAAATGGCGGCCTGCGCCGCCGCCATCGGCGCGATCTTCATCTTCACCGCCGCCTGGCTGCTGGAGAAAAGCCGCGGCTTCTACGTGGTGCGCGGCCTGGTGCAGTTCCTCGCCACCCTGCCGATGGCGGTGCCGGGCCTGGTGCTGGGCCTGGGCTACATCTTCTTCTTCAACGACCCGTCGAATCCGCTGAACTTCCTCTACGGCACCCTGGCGATCCTGGTGATCAACACCGCCGCCCATTTCTACACCGTGGCGCATGTCACGGCGGTCACGGCGCTGAAGCAGCTCGATGCCGAGTTCGAGTCGGTGTCGGCCTCGCTGAAAGTGCCGCTGCCGGTGACCTTCGTGCGCGTCACCGTGCCGATCTGCCTGCCGGCGATCCTCGACATCTTCATCTATCTCTTCGCCAACGCCATGACGACGGTCTCGGCGGTGATCTTCCTCTACGGCGCCGAGACCAAGCTGGCCTCGATCGCGGTGATCAGCATGGACGAGTCCGGCTTCAACGCCGCGGCGGCGGCGATGGCGATGTGCATCGTCTTCGTCTCGCTGGCGACGCGGCTGCTGCACCTGCTGCTGGAGCGCACGCTGCTGGCCAAGCTGCAGCGTTGGCGGAAGCGCTGACCGTCGCGCAGGCCGGCTCTTACCTTCCCCCGGAGGGGGAAGGTGGCGCGCGCAGCGCGACGGATGGGGGATGTTTCAAAGCACTCGGTGTCCGCCTTCGACATCCCCCATCCGCCCTTCGGGCACCTTCCCCCTCCGGGGGAAGGTAGTCGACCAAGTTAGTTCGGCTGGTACCGCCGATAGAATTCCCGCGTGCGCTTCTCGCCTATGTCGCAGCCCAGCGTGTAGCGGCGGTGGCCGCCCGGGCCGGGGGCGTGCGGATCGCGCCGGGTGCCCTCGGCGCTGTCGCGGCTCTGCGCGAACTGCAGCCCGGCGCGCGGCTCTGGCGCGACGTCGGCGATCTCCTGCAGGAGCTTCTTGCGGATCGCCTCGGCGAAGTTCTGGAAGTCGTTGGCGACGATCATGAAGGAGCGCGGGCCGCCGATGACGCAGCCCTCGTAGTAGCGGTCGAGGTCGGGGTCGTTGGGAAAGCCTGTGGGGTTGGGCCGGTCGTTGAAGATCGGCAGGCCGTTGATGGTGATGCCGCGGGCGATGGCGTCGTCGCGCGCCTCGGTCACCATGCCGCCGTCATTGTTCGAGCCGTCGCCGGATAGGTCGAGCACCTTGCGCTCGGGCACCCAGCGCAGGCGGTCGAACATCGGCATGGCGTAGCGGATCGCGCCTGTGATCGATGTGCGCATCATGCGCGAGATCGGCATGGTCTCGAGCTTGTGGGCGAAAGCCTCGATCGCCTGCTCGCTGTCGAGCAGAGTCCAGTCGACCACCAGGTTCTGGCGCCAGGCGTCCGACCACTCGTAGTAGGAGACGGCGATGCGGCCGTGATAGCCGCCGAGGATGGCGCGGCGGATCGCCGGATCGCGGAAGGCCTTGATATAGCCGTCGCGCTGCAGGCGACCTTCCTCGGCATCGACGCTGCCGGACACGTCGATCGCCAGCGCCAGCGCCAGGTCGATCTCCTGGTCGGGCTGGGGAGGCCTGGCGGTCTGGGCGAGGGCTGGCACGCAAGCGGCGAACGCCAGCGCCGTCAGCATGGCCATCAGCCACGCGAGGGGCCGCCGTCGGGCGGGTGCGTCAGCCATCAGCTGCCTCCATTCCAGTCCGCGGCCAAAAGCGTACGCCTGTCGAAACGGCGTGGGAAGCGGCGCTTCGGCGGGCTGGCGCGTATCCGCGGAACATGTTTGCCTTGGCCACCACGCAAACGCCGTGCCGCCCCCTATCGTTCAAAAGGGGGGGCGCACCACGCGCGGGAGGATGCCCATGGATCTGTCGCTCAGCCCCGAGGATCGCGCCTTTCAGGACGAGGTGCGCCGGTTTTTCGCGGAGAATCTAACGCCCGATCTGCGCGAGGCAGGCGCGCGCACCGGCGGTGTCTTCGCCGAGTTCGAGGCTGGCCTGCGCTGGCACCGCAAGCTGGCGAAGAAGGGCTGGTCGGCGACGACCTGGCCCAAGGAGTATGGCGGCCCCGGCTGGACGGCGACGCAGCGCTACATCTATTCGCGCGAGGCCACCGCCGCCGACGCGCCGCGCATCTTCAGCATGGGCGTGCGCATGGTCGGCCCGGTGATCATGAAGTTCGGCACGCCGGAGCAGAAGGCCAAGTACCTGCCGGGCATCATCTCCGGCGACATCGTCTTCTGCCAGGGCTACTCCGAGCCGGGCTCGGGCTCCGACCTCGCGTCGCTGAAGACCCGCGCCGACTCCGACGGCGACGACTACGTCATCAACGGCACCAAGATCTGGACCACCGGCGCGCATATCGCCAACCGCATGTTCTGCCTGGTGCGCACCTCGAGCGAGGGCAAGCCACAGGACGGCATCAGCTTTGTGCTGCTCGATTCGATGCAAACGCCCGGCCTCACCGTGAAGCCGATCATCACCTTGGCCGGCGACCACGAGGTCAACCAGGTGTTCTTCGATAACGTGCGCGTGCCCAAGGCCAACCGCATCGGCCCGGAGAACGCCGGCTGGACCGTGGCCAAGCACCTGCTGGAGTACGAGCGCGGTGGCGAGGCCTATACCCCCAACCTCTACGCCCGCATCGAGGACGTGCGGCGCATCGCGCGCGAGGAGGCGGCGAACAACGGCGGCCGACTGATCGACCAGCCGGAGTTCGCGCGCAAGCTGGCCGAGACCGAGATCTCGATCCAGGCGCTGGAGACCATCGAGCTGCAGGTGCTCTCCGACCTCAGCCAGGGCAAGAACCCCGGCGCGATCTCCTCGGCGATGAAGGTGCGCGGCTCCGAGACGCTGCAGTTCCTCGACGAGCTGGGCATCGAAGCGCTGGCGCACTACGCCGCGCCCTTCGAGCCCGAGGCCCGGGCGCTCGGCCGCAACGAGCCCACGGTGACACCGGACTATGCGCTCACCGCGATGCCGCTCTACCTCAACAACCGCGCCGCGACGATCTACGCGGGATCGAGCGAGGTGCAGCGTAACATCCTCGCCAAAGCGATGCTCGGCCTCTGATGTACGTCCTCCACGGTTTCAACCCTTCACCGTATTCGGTGAAGATGCGCGCGATCCTGCGCTATCGGCGGCTGCCGTTTGTCTGGAAGGGGACCGGCAATCCGCGCGACGAGGCGGTGGCGGCGGGGTTGCCGCCGGTGATCCCGGTGCTGCGCTTTCCCGACGGCCGGGCGATGAACGACTCGACGCCGCTGGCCTATGCGCTGGAGCGCGAGCATCCCGGCGAGCGCTCGATCATCCCCGATGATCCGATGCTCGCCTATCTCAGCGACCTGCTCGAGGATTTCGGCGACGAGTGGGTCACCAAGATGATGTTCCATTACCGCTGGTACTACGCGGCGGATCGCGACTTCGCGCAGACCTGGATCATCACCTCGCGCGATCCGGTCATGGCCGCCGGTGAACGGCGCGCCGGCATGAAGGCGTTCAACGATCGGCAGGTCGGGCGCATGGCGCTGGTGGGATGCACCGAGCAGAACCGGCCGGTGATCGAGGGCAGCTACCGCTTCGTGCTCGATACGCTCGATCGCCACGTGCGGGCGATTCCCTTCCTGTTCGGCTCGCGGCCGTCGCTGGCGGATTTCGGCCTGTACGGCCAGCTGCAGATCCTGTCGGTCGATCCGACGCCGATGGCCGAGATGCGGGCGCGCGCCGCCGATGTCTATTGCTGGTTGATGCGCCTCGACGATGCCTCGGGCGTCGAAGGCGAATGGCTCGACGGCCAGAAACCACTCCCGGAGCCTTTGCTGGCGCTGCTGAAGCATTGCGGCGAAACCTACCTGCCGTTCCTCGCCGCCAACATGCGGGCGTTGCGCGACGAGGCGCCCGAGTTCGACCTCGACGTCCTCGGCCATCGCTACAGCCAGGCGCCGTTCCGCTACCAGGGCAAATGCTACGACGCGCTGCACAAGAAGCTCGCGGCGTTGCCGCGCGATGTGCGCGCCAGGCTCGATCCTACGCTGGAGCGGACGGGCTGCCTGTCATGGCTGACCTAGGCCGCGCGCGCTGCGCGAGATAGAGGATCGTCAGCAGCGCGAGGTTGATCAGGTTGGCCAGCAACGCCAGCCGGAAGGCCCAGGTGTAGGAGCCGGTGTTGTCGAAGATCACGCCGCCCAGCCAGCCGCCCACCGCCATGCCGCACATCGCGAGGAACAGCACCACGCCCAGGCGCCAGCCGCCGATGCCCGGCCCGTAGAGCGCGCGCAGGTTCAGCGCGTAGCCCTGGACGATGGCGATGAACGGGATGCCGTGGATGGCGGACAGCGTGTAGATGCCCCACAGCGAGACGACGAACAGGAAGCCGACCAGCGCCACGATCTGGATCACCGAGCAGATCAGGCTGGTGGGCAGCGGGCCGATCTTGTCGGCCAGTCGGCCCATGACGAAGGTGCTGGCGATCGCCGTCAGCAGGATCAGCGACACGGCTTCGGCGCCACGGTCGGCGGCGAAGCCGAGATCGCCGCAGAATGCCACCATGTGCGCAAACGGCATCGCCATGGCGAGGCAGCAGCAGAACGAGGCGGCCGAGAGCAGCGCCATGATCGCCGGCGACGACATCGGCAACGCCGCGAGGTTCTCGCGCGCCGGCACGTTGCCCGGCCCACGGGCAATGGGCGCGCGACGCACGTAGAGTGCCCCGAGCGCCACGATCACCGCCGCGATCACGCCGAAGATCATCAGCGTGTCGCGCCAGCCGTAATCCGGCAGCAGCGCGCGGTAGACCTGCGGCCAGATGAATCCGCCCACCGCCGGGCCGACCGAGACGATGGCGACGGCGATGCCGCGACGACCCTCGAACCAGCCCTGGATGTTGTTGAGCATCGGCGTGAAGGTCGCCGAGTTGCCGAGAAAGCCCATCAGCAGTCCGTAGCCCAAGAACAGCGCGAGCTGACCGCCGCTCGAACCCAGCCAGGCGCCCAGCGCGATGCACGTGGCGGCGATCAGCAGCGGCACGCGCGGACCCAGCCGGTCCGACAGCCAACCCATCAGGATCCCGCCGGCGCCTCCGCCGATATAGGCCAGGGTGTAGGCGAGTGACGGCACCTGGCGCTGGCCGCCGAACTCCTGCGCCATCTGGGACATCGCGACGATCGGCAGAAAGGCCGAGCCACCGCCGGCGGCGATGCAGATCATCGACACCACGGCCAGTCGCCAAGCGTAGCCGCTCTCGATTCTAGGCGATGATGGGGACACGGTACCAACTTTACCCTTCTCCCCGCGCAGGCGGGGAGAAGGTGGCCCGCAGGGCCGGATGATGGGCTTCGCGGTCGTGCGACGAACGCTCGCGTCGTTGAGCGGCCGGAAGCCCCTCATCCGCCTCGCTGCGCTCGGCACCTTCTCCCCGCCTGCGCGGGGAGAAGGAGTATATCGTCATTGCGGCTTGTACCCGATGCCGTCGATGATGCCCTTCCAGTGCGCGAGGTCCTTGGTCATGCGCTCGCGCACATACTCGGGTGTCGAGGTCTCGACGTCGAGGCCGAGCTCGGTCAGCCGCTTTCGCAGGTCGGGCAGCGCCAGGATCGCGCCGAGCTCCTTGTTCCAGGCTTGCACGATCGCCGGTGGCGTCTTCGCCGCGGCGAGGAAGATGTACCAGCCCAGGATGTTGAGCTTGGGATAGCCGAGATCGGTGGCCGTCGGCAGATCGGGCGCAGCGTCGGTGCGCTTCTGGCCCGAGGTGAACAGCACCCGCACCTTGCCGGCGCGATGGTGCTCGAGGAAATCGGTGATGCCGCCGCAACCCGCCGCGATATGGCCGCCCTGCAGGTCGGCGGCCAGCGGCGCCGCGCCGCGATAGGGCACGGGCTCCAGCGGCACGCCGATCTCGCGGCCGACCATAACGCCGAAGAAGTGCGTGAAGGAGCCCAGCGCCGTGGTGCCGAAGCTCTGGCGTGTCGGGTTCTTCTTCAGCCAGTCGATGTACTCGGCCAGCGTGTTCACACCGATGCTCGGCGAGACCACGAAGGCGGTCTGCACCGTGCCCGCCAAGGTCAGCGGCGCGAAGTCGGTCAGCGGATCGAACGGCACCGCCGCCATGGTCAGCTTCTGCACGATGGTGGCGCTGGGGATGTAGATGATCGTGCTGCCGTCGGGCGGTGAGTTCTTCACCGCCTCGGCGGCGATGGTGCCGCTGGCGCCGGCCTTGTTCTCGATCAGCACGGTGCGGCCGGTGCGCTGCTTCAGCGGCTCGGCCATCAGCCGCGCCATCACGTCGGTGCCGCCACCGGCGGGGAAGCCGACAACGATCTTCAGCGTACCCTCGGGCAGCCCGGTCTGCGCCGCCGAGATGCTGGGCAGCAAAGGCGCGGACAGCGCGCCGCCCACGAGCGGCAGGGCGCGTCGGCGCGTCAACTTGATGGTCATGAGAGTTGTTTCCTCCGGTGGACTGTCATCCGACGAGACTCCACGCCATTTCGGCGCGTTCGCGCGCGGCGTTGCTCATCTTGATCGATTCGGCGTTGGCGGCGTTGCCGCTCAGCCCGCGGCGATAGACGCCCTGGGCGATCGCGGCCAGACGGTAGAGCGAGAAGGCGAGATAGAAGTTCCAGTTGTCGATGCGCTGGCGTCCGGTGCGCCTGCAATAGGTCTCGACGTACTCGGACTCGGTGGGAATGCCTGTGGCCGCGAAGTCGACACGCGCGTAACCGTGCGGCGGATCGGCCAGATGATAGCCGAGGCAGTTGTAGGCGAGGTCGCAGAGCGGATGGCCCAGCGTCGACAGCTCCCAATCGAGCACGGCCACGACGCGCGGCTCGGTCGGATGGATGATGATATTGCCCAGCCGGTAGTCGCCGTGGACGATCGAGGTCGGGTCCTCGGCCGGGATGTGCGCCGGCAGCCAGGCGGTGAGCTTCTCCATCGCCTCGATATGCTCGGTCTTCAGCTCGGCGTATTGCTTGCTCCAACGCGCGATCTGGCGCGCGACGTACTGGCCGGTGCGGCCGTAGTCGCCGAGGCCGACGGCGGCGACGTCGACCTGGTGCAGGCGCGCCAGCACCGCGTTCATCGAATCGAAGATCGCCGCGCGCTCGGCTTTCGACTGATCCGCCATCGCCGGGTCGTTGAAGATGCGGCCCTCGACGGCGTCCATGACGTAGAACATCTGGCCGATCACGGACTCGTCGGCGCACAGCACATGGGTGCGCGCCACCGGTACGCCAGTTCTCGCCAGCGCGGTGATCACCCGGTACTCGCGGTCGACCTGGTGCGCCGAGGCGACGAGCTGACCCGGCGGCTTCTTGCGCAGCACGAAGGCACGGCGCTGGCGGTCGTCCATCTCGGCCGAGAGGAAGAAGGTTGGATTAGAGTGGCCGCTGTCGAACTGCCGAACCTCGAGGCCGCCGCGATAGCCGGCGATATGGCGGGCGAGATAGGCATCGAGCTTGGCGGTGTCGAAGCGATGCCGCTCCATCACCGGGATCATGCTGGAATAGGTGGGCATCGGGCAGACCGTATGGCCGTCCGTTCAGCGGTGCAAACGGCCGTCCTGCGCGCCTCCCATGCGCGATCGTCGCATCGCTCTACGAAAGCGTCGCGGCCATCTTCTCGCCAATCATGACTGTCGTCAGATGCGTGTTGGCGCGGCAGTCGGCGGGCATCACCGAGGCGTCGACGACCCTGAGATTCTCCAGTCCCTGAACGCGGCACTCCGTATCGACCACGCATGTGGGATCGCCGAGACGACCCATGCGGCAGGTGCCGGCGGCGTGCTGCGCGTCGGTGGTCTCGGCCACCAGCAGGGCGTCGAGATCGCCGCCCTGGAGCTTCGCGGCGTCTTCCAACTTCATTTGCGTCATGCCGAAGACGATGGTCTCGGCGACGCCGGCGAAGGCGTGCTGGCGCAGCATCGCGACCTGGCGCGCGAAGCCGTCGCGCATGCGCAGGAGGTCGCGCTCGTCGCTGAGCATGTTCTCCTCGACGAAGGGATCGACATGCGGATCGGCCGACCGCAGGTGCACGGCGCCGCGCGAGTAGGCCTCGAAGATCGAGCAGGACAGGCTGCCGGGCAGGGCCTGGCCGTCGTCGCCAAAGCCGCGATGGTTCATCGCCAGGAAGATCATGTCGCGATGACCAGCGCCGGCCAGGCCCGAGCTCCAGGTCACGCAGACATTGGTGTGGCGGAAATCGATGTCGGTGGGGCGGTGCTCGGGCTTCAGCCTAACCTCGGCGCGCACGACGGGATGATCCATGAAGTGCCGGCCCACCGATGGCAGCGCATGGCGCACGGCGATGCCGTGCTCGGCCAATGATTCCGGATCGCCGATGCCGGAGCGCATCAGGATGGTCGGTGAATGCACGGCGCCGGCGCTGATCACGATCTGCTGGCCACGGTACGTCACGCGCTCGCCGCCGCGCAGCACCTCGACGCCCACGGCGCGGCGTCCGTCGAAGACGACGCGGTCGATCAGCGCCTCGCCGACGATGGCGAGGTTGTTGCGGCCGCGCGCCGGCTCGAGATAGCCGTCATTGGTCGACACACGGCGACGACCGGCGGCGCAGGTGATCGGATAATGCGCGACGCCGTCGCCCATCGGCGCGTTGAGGTCGTCGTGCCAGGGATAGCCCAGCGCCAGCGCCGCGTCGACGGCGGCGCGATCGATCGCGCCCCATTGCGAGCGCGGCGTGCGCCAGACCGGCAGCGGGCCGCCGTCGCCGTGCCAGGGCGAGCCGCTGAAATGCTCGTCGGCCTCGGCTTTGCGAAAGAACGGCAGCACGTCGTTGAACGACCAGCCTTCGCAGCCCAACGACTGCCAATGATCGAACGCGGCGGCGACGCCGCGGATGGCGATCTGGGCATAGACCGAGGACGAACCGCCCATGCCACGACCGCGCCAGTAGAGGCGCGGTTGCTGGCCCGCCGCGCGAAGCGCCATCAACCCAGGCCACTGGTACAGCGCCTGCAGGCGCGGCGGCACGATGATGCGCAGCGGGTTGATGCTGGCCATCTCCGGCGGCGTCTCGGCCGAGCGGAAATCCTTGCCGGCTTCTAACAACAGGACGCGCCGGCTTCCGTCCTCGCTCAGCCGTGCGGCGAGCGTGGCGCCGGCCGAGCCAGCGCCGACGACAATCACGTCGAAGGTTTCGGTCATCGATTGGCCAGGCGCCAGACGCGCTCCGGAGTAAGGGGCAACTGGATGCGCTCCTCGCCATGCGCGCCCAGCGCATCCATCACGGCGTTGAGCACGGCGGCCGGCGCGCCGTTGGTGGGCAGCTCGCCGACACCCTTGATGCCGAGGATGTTGAACGGCGCCGGCGTCGAGACCGTGACCTGCGCGAAATCAGGTACGTCGTCGGCGCGCGGCAGGGCGTAGTCCATCAGCGAGCCGGCGAGCAGCTGGCCACTCTCGCGGTCGTAGGCCGCGTCCTCCAGCAATGCGCCGCCGATGCCGGCGGCATATCCGCCGTGCAGCTGGCCGTCGAGCAGCAGCGGATTGACCACCGTGCCGACATCGACCGCCGAGGAGAAGCGCTCGATGACGACGCGGCCGCTCTCGGGATCGACCTCGACCTCGCAGATCGCGATCGCCGTGGGCCAGCTCTCGATCTTGTCGGCGAAGTCGGCACGGCCCTCGATCGCGCCCTTGCGTTCGGCGATCTCGAACAGGCCGACGCGCTTGTCTGTGCCGACGATGGTGAAGCTCCCGTTGGCGTATTCGAGATCGGCAGGCGCCACCTCCAGCATGTCCGAGGCTTGCTCGCGCGCCTGCGCGATCACCACGTCGGCGGCGCGCTTCATCGTGGCACCCGAGATGATCATGGACGACGAGCCGCCGGTGCCGCCACCGCGCGGCGCCTTCGATGAGTCGCCCTGCACGATTCGGATGCTGTCGGGGGCAACGCCCATCGCCGCGGCGATCACCTGGGCGTACACCGTGGCGTGGCCCTGGCCCTGGCTCTGCGTGCCGGTGATTGCCTCGATCGTGCCGTCGGCGTTCACGGTGATGATCGAGGTCTCGTCGGCCCAGCCGCCGGTGCCGTGGATATGGGCGGAATAGCCGATGCCGCGTTTGCGCCCGCGCGTCTCGCTGGCGCGGCGGCGGGCGGCCAGACCCGCGATGTCCGCTTTCTTGTTCACGGCGTCGAGCAGGGCGGCGTAGTCGCCGCTGTCGTAGGTGAACCCGAGCGGCGTGCGGTACGGGAACTTGTCCGGGGCGATGAAGTTCAGCCGGCGCAGTTCGGCGGGGTCGCGGCCGAGCTTGTGCGCAGCGAGATCGACGAGCCGCTCGACCATCACCAATGTCTCGGGCTTGCCGGCGCCGCGGAAGGCATCGACTGGCGCGGTGTTCGACAGCGCGCATTTCATGGCGATGTGGGCGGCGGAGATGTCGTAGAGGCCGGTCAGCACCTTGGCCATGCCGCCGGTGGGAATCGTCGGATTCACCGTCGAGACATAGGCGCCGAAATTCGCTACCGCATCGACGCGGATGGCGAGGAACTTGCCGGCCGCGTCGACCGCCAGCTCCGCCGTCGCGATCAGATCGCGCGCATGCGTGTCGGCGAGGTGATGCTCGCCGCGCTCCTGCGTCCAGCGCACGTCGCGCCGCAGTTGCAGGGCGGCGAAGCTCACCAGGATCTGCTCGGGGTAGGGCGGCAGCTTGGGCCCGAAGCCGCCGCCGACGTCATGTGTCACCACCCTGAGACGCTCGCGCGGGATCTTCAGGATGCCGGCGATCGTGCGCTGCAGGAGGTGCACACCCTGCGACGGCGTCACCAGCGTGACCACGCCGCTGGCCTGGTCATATCGCGCCAGCGCCGCGCGCGTCTCGAGGTAGCTGGCGAGGATGCGGTTGGCGCGTTGCTCGACGCGCACCACGTGCGCGGCTTTGGCGAAGGCGGCGCTGGACGCGGCCTCATCGCCGCGCCGCCAGTCGCACAGCAGATTGCCGGGCGCTTCGTCGTGCACCACGGGCGCGCCGGGTTTTAGCGCGTCGTCGCCGGCGACGACGGCGTCCAGTGTCTCGTAGTCGATCTCGACCAGCTCGGCGCCATCGCGCGCCTGCTCCAGCGTATCGGCCACGACCATGGCGACGATCTCGCCGACATGGCGCGCCTTGTCGGGCGCGATCGGCAGGCGCGGCGGCTCGATATGGCGCTGGCCGTCGACGCCCTTGATCTCGACCACCGCGGGATTGTGGCCCAGGCCCGCGGCCGCGATATCCGCGCCGGTGAACACGCCGCGGACGCCCGGCGACGCCTTTGCCGCCGTGGTGTCCGCGCCGTTGATGCGCGCATGCGCGTGGGGCGAACGCACGAACACCGCATGCAGCGCGCCGGGCGCCGCGACATTGATCGTGTAGCGCCCGCCGCCGGTGAGCAGGCGGGGGTCCTCCAACCGTCGCAGCGGCTGGCCGAGTCCGGGAAGCGTGTCGTAGGGCATGGTCCTTGTCTTGCTCGCGTATGGCTTGATTTCCTTCTCCCCGCGAAGGCGGGGAGAAGGTGCCGAGCTTCAACGAGGCGGATGAGGGGCTTCTCTCTCTACAACGCCAATCCTTGTCGTTGAACCACCGGAAAGCCCCTCATCCGCCCTTCGGGCACCTTCTCCCCGCCTTCGCGGGGAGAAGGAAGACACCTACGCCGCCAGCACCTTGCTGAAGGTCTTCAGCGCGGTGTCGATGTCGTCGGACGTCACGTCGAGATGGGTGACGACGCGCACGGTCTTGGGTCCGAAGGCGCCGATGCCGACGCCGTGCTCCTTCATCGCCGCCATCAGCTTGGGCGCGGTCCAGCCAGGCTTGGTGACGTCGAAGAACACCAGGTTGGTCGGCATCGCGTCGGGATCGATCTCGATGCCCTTGATATTGGCCAGACCCTCGCTGAGCTTGCGCGCATTGGCGTGGTCCTCGGCCAACCGGTCCCAGTGATGGTCCAGCGCGTAGAGGCCGGCGGCGGCGATGATGCCGGACTGGCGCATCGAGCCGCCGAGTTGCTGCTTCACGCGCCAGGACTGATGGATGAAATCCTTCGGCCCGGCGAGCACGGCGCCGACCGGCGCGCCCAGACCCTTGGTGAAGTCGATCCACAGCGTGTCGCAAGGCGCGGCGTAGGCCGATGCCTTGATACCGCTCCTGACGCAGGCATTGGGCAGACGCGCGCCGTCCATATGCAGCTTCAGCCCGCGCCGCTTGGCCACCTCGCCGACGGCCTCGATCTGCTCCAGCGGCCACAGCGAGCCGCCACCGCGGTTCGACGTCTGCTCGATCTCCAGCAACCGGGTGAGCGGCGAATAGCGATTGTTGGGGTCCTTGATCGCCGCCTCGGCCATGGCGGCGGTGTAGATGCCGTTGGGCCCGTCGAGCGGATGGAACATCACGCCCGAATTGGCGCCCGGTCCGCCGCCCTCGGAGGTGATGATGTGGGCGGTGCGGTCGCAGATGATCTCCTCGCCCGGCTTGCAGTGCACGCGGATCGCGATCTGGTTGGCCATCGTCCCTGAAGGCAGGAACACCGCGTCTTCCTTGCCCAGCAGCGCGCAGACCTTCTCGCGCAGGCGGTTGACGGTGGGATCCTCGAACTTCTGCTCGTCGCCGACCTCGGCCTCGGCCATCGCCTTGCGCATGGCGGGCGTCGGCTTGGTCTTGGTGTCGCTGTAGAGGTCGATGAAACGGTTGGACATCTGAAGGTTCCGATCTGCGGTCAGTCGTACGGGTCGGCATTGAACGGGTCAGGCCGGCGGCGAACAATAGCCGGACCAGCGAGGAGTCGCCATGACCAGCACCGCCGCCAGACCCGCGCCCGACGCGACCGAAGTGCTCCACACCGTCGACGGGCCGATCGCGACCATCACGCTCAACGCGCCCCAGCGCATGAACACCATCTCGCGGCCGATGCTGGAGGCGCTGTCGATGGCGCTGCTCGACGCCCAGGCCGACCCCGAGGTGCGGGTGATCATCCTCACCGCCGCCGGCGACCGCGCCTTCTGCGCCGGCCTGAACCTGGAGGCGCAGAAGACCGGCACCGACAGCATCGGGCTGAACCAATCGTTGACGCGCACGACCATCGACCTGCGCGACACGCCGCCCACGGTGCTGCACAACCTCGACAAGCCCGTGGTCTGTGCGCTCAACGGCTCGGCCGCCGGCTACGGGCTGGATCTGGCGCTGGGTGCCGACATCCGGGTCATGTCGGCCGGAGCCAAGCTCGCCGCGTCCTACGCCAAGCGCGCGGTGCTGCCCGAGTCGGGCGGCACCTGGTACCTGCCGCGTCTGATCGGCTGGTCGAAGGCGGCCGAGCTGATCTTCACCGGCCGTACGCTGAGCGCCGAGGAGAGCCTGAAGCTCGGCCTGGTCTCGCATGTCGTGCCAACCGGCGAGGTGATGGGCGTCGCCCGTGGCATCGCCGCCGAGATCGCCGCCAACGCGCCGCTCGCCGTTCAGGCGGCCAAGCGGATGATGCGCATGGCCTGGAACGAGCCCTTCGGCGAGCATGTGCACCACGTCTTCCTGCAACTGCTGCCGCTGTTCGGCACGCATGACTTCAAGGAGGGCATCGCCGCCTTCATGGAAAAGCGCACGCCTGATTTCAAAGGGCGCTGAGCGTCAATCCATCACGATGGCGACGCGGCCGGCGATCTCGCGGTTGAGGATCGCGCGCATCGCCTGCGGCGTCTCCTCCAGCCTGAAGATGCGATCAACATGCGGGCGTAGGCGGCCCGCCTCGACATGCTGGTGGATCCAGCGCCACGTCGCCTGCATGCGCTCGGCTTCCTCGAAGCGCGCATCGTGCGGGCTCCAGCCGATGTAGTAGTCGAGATTGACCCCCACGACGGTGATGTTTTTCACCAGCAGGATGTTCGCGGGGATCGTCGGAATCGTGCCCGACGCGAAGCCGATCGGGCAGATGCGGCTCTGCGGCGCCATGCAGCGCAGCGACTGGGTGAAGACATCGCCGCCGACGGGATCGTAGACGGCATCGACGCCGCGTCCGCCGGTCAGCCGCAGCACCTCCTCGCGGAACGGGCCGGCGCGGTAATCGATGACGTGATCGGCGCCATGCTCCTTGGCAAAGGCGCATTTTGCGGGACCGCCCGCGGTGGCGATCACCTTGGCGCCCAGGATCTTGCCGATCTCGACCGCGGCCATGCCGACACCGCCAGCCGCGCCGTGCACCAGCAGCCATTCGCCGGCCTTCAGGTCGATGAAGCAGGGCCAGGTCAGCGTCGCGGCCGAGGTCGCGTAGGAGAGCAGCAGCGGCACCGTGCGCACGAAGTCCAGGGATGGTGGCTTGGGTGAGACATTGAACTCCCACGCCACCGCTTCCTCGGCGCAGCCGCCCCAGTCGAGCGCGGCCATCACGGCGTCGCCCGGCTTGAAGCGCGTCACCTCTGATGTGACCTCGATGACTTCGCCGGCGGCTTCGGTGCCGGGTGTGAACGGGAAGGGCGGGCGGCGCTGGTACTTGCCGGCGATCACCAGCGAGGTGGCGAAGCTCACGGCGCTCGCCTTGATGCGGATGCGCAATTGGCCGGGCTTGAGCGGCGGGCGCTCGACTTCCTCGAGCCGCAGCGACTCCGGCGGTCCCCATTCGCGACAGACGATGGCGCGCATCGGCAACCTCTACCCGCCGCTACGCCCCGATGGCGCCGACGATCGCGACCGAGCAGACGTTGCGCTGGGGAAAGCCGCCGAGATTGTGCGTGAGGCCCAGCCGCACGTCGGGGCGCTGGCGCGCGCCGGCGCGGCCCTGCAGCTGCAGGTACATCTCGTAGAGCATGCGAATGCCTGAGGCGCCGATGGGATGGCCGAAGCATTTCAGGCCGCCGTCGATCTGGCACGGGATCTTGCCGTCGGAATCGTAGAAGCCGTCGAGCACATCCTTCACCGCGCCGCCCTCGGGCGAGATGTGGAGGTCCTCCATGGTGACCAGCTCGGTGACGGAGAAGCAGTCATGGCACTCGACCAGGCTGATCTGCCCGCGCGGGTCGGTGATGCCGGCTTCGCGGTAGGCCCGGGTCGCGGCGTGCCGGGCGGTCGCGAAGTAGGAGCCGTCCCAGGTGTTGAAGCGCTCCTCGACGCCGTTCGAGGCGGCGATCTGCAGCGCCTTCACCGTCACCAGGTCGCGCTTGCCCAGCGCCCGGGCGATCTCCGGCGTGGTGACAATGGCGCAGGCCGCCCCATCGCTGACGCCGCAGCAATCGTAGAGCCCGAGCGGATCGGCGATCAGCGGCGCGTTGAGCACATCAGCCTCGGTGATCGGCCGCTGCAGATGCGCCTTGGGATTGCGCGCGCCATTGGCGTGGCTCTTCACCGAGATATGCGCCATCGCGCGCTTGAGATCGTCCCGGCTGATACCGTGCTTGGCGCGATAGGCCGAGGCAAGCTGCGCGAAGCTGCCCGGCGCCGTGAGGTTGGCCCACCACAGCGGCGGCGCGAGGCCCGCGGTCAGGCCCGGCAGTCCGCCGAATCCGGTGTCCTTCAACTTCTCGACACCCATGGCCAAGGCCACGTCGACCGCGCCGGCGGCCACCGCGTAGACCGCCGACCGAAAGGCGTCCGATCCCGATGCGCAATAGTTCTCGACGCGGCTGACCGGGATGTAGTCGAAGCGCAGCGTCTCGGACAGCGGCAGACCGGACTTGCCCACGCTGACCTCGTCCAGGCAGGTCGACAGCCACGCCGCCTCGATCCGCGTGCGCTCCATGCCCGAGTCGGCCAGAGCCTCCTGGAAGGCGTCGACCATGAGTTCCTCGGCGCCCTTGTCCCAATGCTCGCCGAAGCGCGTGCAGCCCATGCCGATGATCGCCACCTTGTCGCGGATGCCGGATGCCATCGGAGATCTCCTCGCGGTGGGAGTGACGTCAGGAGAGGGTGACCGGCAGCGCCTTCAGCCCACGCAAGATCAACGAGTCATGCCAGTCCGGATCGCCGCTGGCGAGCCCGATGTCGGGGAAGCGCTCCGCCAGTCGCGCGGCGGCGATCTGCGCCTCCAGCCGCGCCAGCGGCGCGCCGAGGCAGAAATGGATGCCGTGGCCGAAGGTGAGATGCGGGTTGGGATCGCGGCCGATATCGAAGCGCTCGGCCTCGGCGAAGGCCTGGGGATCGCGGTTGGCGGCGTTCATGAAGGCGAAGACGCGCTGGCCGCTCTTGATCGCGCGGCCGGCGAACTCGATGTCGCCCGAGGCGACGCGCGCCAGCGCACCCGATGGTCCGTCGTAGCGCAGCCATTCCTCGACGGCGCGCTGCGCCAGCGACGGGTCGGCCTTCAGCCGCTCCCATTGGTCACGGAAACGCATGGTGTAGAGAAAGCCGTTGCCGATCAGGTTGGTGGTGGTCTCGTGGCCGGCGAAGAGCAGCAGGATCGCCGTGCCGATCACTTCGTCGGTCGTGAGCGCGTCCTTCTCGTCGCGCGCCAGCACCAGCTGGCTCAGCATGTCGGCGGTGGGCGCGGCGGTGCGCGCCTCGACCAGGCCGCGGAAATAGCCGGCCATCGACCGCGCGCCTTCCTCGGCCCTGAGGTACTTGTTGCCAGCGACCTGCGCCGTGCCGATGAACAGCGCGATATCGTCAGACCACACCTTCACCCGCTGAAGGTCGGCGCGCGGCACGCCCAGCATGTCCATGATCACGCTGGCCGGCAGCGGGTAGGCGAAGTCGGCGATGTAGTCGACGTTCTCGCCGCGTTTGGCCTTCGCGGCCATGCCGTCGAGCAGATCCGCTATGATGCTCTCGATATTGAGCCGCAGGTTCTCGACGGCGGTGGGCGTGAAGACCTTGTTGAACAGTCGGCGCAGGCGGGTGTGGTCGGGCGGATCCTTGAACACCATCCAGTGATTGAGATAGCGCGCCAGGTTCTCGATGCCGCCGCGCTGGTACTCGGGATTGGTCTTGAAGAACGGCGTCAGGCGGTCGGCCGAGATCTCCTTGTTGTTCAGCGCCACGCGCTTGACGTCGTCGTAGCGCGTGACGATCCAGGCCTTCATCGCCGGCGACCAGTGCACCGGATCGTCCGCGCGCAGGCGCGCGAACTCCGGGAACGGATTGGCGTTGGTCTCGGCGCGGCCGAGGTCGAAGACGTAGGTCATGGGGCGATGTTAACGCCGGCGCTTTTACCAAACAAGTGTTTGGTATACATTGCGCCTATGGCGCGTACCGCGACAATTCATGCCGATAACCGTCGGGACGAGCTGCTGCGTGCGGCCGCCCGCCTGTTCGCCCGCAGCGGTTTCGAGGCGACGTCGATGCGCGACATCGCCGGCGAGGTCGGCATGATCGCCGGCTCGATGTACTATCACTTCCCGTCGAAGGACGACCTGATCGCCGCGGTCTATGCGCGCGGCGTGACGCAGATCACCGAGGCGGTCCGCGCCGCCATCGACAGTGCCCGCGCGCCATGGGACCGGCTGGAGGCGGCCTGTATCGCGCATCTACAGGAGCTGCTCGCCGAGAACGCCTTTGCCCGTGTGATGACGGCGGACTTGTCGCGATTGCCGCCCGCCCTGAGGCGGCGGCTGGTGGCGCGACGCGATGCGTATGAGGCGCTTTTCGTCGAGATCCTGGACGTCCTGCCGCTGCCGGCCGGCACGGACCGCCGGCTGCTGCGCCTTCACATCCTCGGTGCGCTCAACTGGACGCCGACATGGTATCGCGCCGGCGGCCAGCCGCCGGCCGCGATCGCCGGCGCGTTGGTGGCGTCTTTGCGCCGCGGCTAGGCGGGGCCTGCGAACAGCAGCAGATTGCCGTCGGGATCGCGCACGATGAACGTGCGGGCGCCCCAGGGTTCCTGCCGCAGCGACTGGAAGAAGTCGACGCCCGCGGCCTGGAACTCGAGAAACAGCGCCTTGATGTCCGCCGCCGTGCCCAAGGTGAACGACGCGCCGAGGATTTGCTCGCGTTCGCGGATACCCTCGACGAAGACGGCATCGCGGACGAGGCGGAGGTTGACCAGCGCCGCACCGCGCCGGACCTGGCCGTAGAACGGCGGTTCGCCATAGGCGAAGACGGGCTCGAAGCCGAGCTTCCCCATGAAGAAGGCTCGGCTGGCGGCGAAATCGCGCACCACGAGGTTGGGCTCGGCCGCCTGCAGAACGGGCGAAGCGGGGAGGGCGGCGGTCTTGTCGGTCATGGCATGCACTCCTGATGTGAGCGCCTGCCAACTCTCGAACCCCTGCTGGCGCGCCACCAGCTCCTGGGCGTCGGCGAGCCGGAAGCGGTGCGCCAGCACCGCGCGATCGTCGAGATCGCGGAAGCGCGGCAACACGGCGCGGATCTGCGCCGCGACGGTGTGATGGCCGTCACGGTGCCAACGCAGGTAGAGCTTGGCTTGCTTGCGGAGGTTTTCGAGATTCGGCATGGGCGCAGTGACGGGACGGATCAGTAGGTGGGCATCGCCCCTTCGGCATCGCGCCGTTGCGCCCTACAGCAGCCTCGTCAGGATGGGACGTCGGTCAGACCCTGTCAACGCGGCGACAGGCGGCACACCGCCTCGATATTGTGGCCATCGGGATCGAGCACAAAGGCGCCATAGTAGTGGGCGTGATAGCGGGGCCGCAGTCCCGGAGGGCCGTTGTCGCGACCGCCGGCCGCCATCGCCTCGGCGTAGAATCGATCGACCACCGCCCTGTCCGGGGCGAAGAAGGCGACATGGGTGCCGGTCTGCACGCTGGCGCGCTGGCCGATCCAGAAGAACGCCTTGGGGTGGACACCGTATCCGGCGTCGTTTGCACTCTCGGCGTACAGGCGCTCGACGCCGAGCGGCCGCAGCGCCCGGTCGTAGAACGCTTTCGACCGTTCGATATCGGTGACGCCGAGACTCACATGATCGAGCATGGTGCGCTCCATTGTGCTTTCCGCGCCACACCATATCGCCGAGGGACCCGGCGGGGGTGAGGGATGGTGAACCTTTATCGGGTTATCACCGTCACGCGCGCGGACGGTCTATAACGGAAAATCCCTCACCATCCCTCACCCCCCCTCCCGAGGCGACCGCGTATGGCCTGAACGACCACCAACCTGATGCTGAGGAGGCCGCGCTTGCGGCCGTCTCGAAGCATGGGCAACAGGCACCGAGCGGCTTGCCCACCCTTCGAGACGCGCCGCTTCGCGACGCTCCTCAGGGTGAGGCTGGAGCCGTGTGCGATAGCCCTGCCCCCCAGATTAGCCTCCCTAACGGCGTCTTCGGACGGCGCCTCAGTTCAGCCGTCCTTATGCCAGGGTCCGAAGGGCGGCATATCCTGGCTGGGCTTCATCGGGAAGGCCGGCGGCCGCTTCTCCATGAAGGAGCGCACGCCCTCCTGCGCGTCGCCCTTGGCCATGTGGGCGATGCAGGCGATGTCGATGCCCAGCGCGTCCTGTGGATCCTGCGCGCCCAGCATGCTCCACATCAGCTGGCGGTTCATCGCCGCGGCTACTGGCGAAGTGTCGGTGGCGAACTTGCGCGCCAGGGCCTTGGCCGCCGGCAGCAGCTCCTCGGGCGCGTGCACGGAGCGCACCAGGCCGCCCTTCAGCGCCTCCTCGGCGCCGAAGATCTCGGCCGACATCACCCATTCCTGGGCGCGCTGCATGCCGACGAGGCGCGGCAGGTACCAGGAGCTGCCGGCCTCCATCACCATGCCGCGCTTGTTAAAGACGAAGCCGATGCGCGCCGCGCTCGACATCAGCCGCAGATCCATCGGCAGGCACATGGTGATGCCGACGCCGACGGCGGCGCCGTTGATCGCCGCGATCACCGGCTTGAGCGAGCCGGCGATAGCCGTGGTGATCGAATCGCCCTGGCGGCGCTGCTGCGGCTTCTCCCGGCCTTCGCCCCAGACCTGGAAGCTGCCGCTGCCGCCGGAGATGTCGGCGCCGGCGCAGAAGGCGCGGCCGGCGCCCGTCACGATCACGGCGCGGATCGCGTCGTCCTGGTTGATGCGGCCGAAGATGTCGAGCATGTCGCGCGACATCGCGGGGTTGAAGGCGTTGAGCTTGTCCGGCCGATTGAGCGTAATGGTCAGCACGCCATTGTCGATCTCGGTCAGCAAGGTCTCGTAGGTCTGCATCGTCGTGTCCTCCGCTGGGCCCGGAGTGTCGACGCGACATGTTTCTGGAGCAAGCGCCGGTGTTTCGACAGGCGAGGCGCGATAGGCGTTGCCACGGTGCGGACCATCGGGGACGATGCGCGCCAACGCATTCCGGAGGGAAGAAATGGCCGAGCTGATCGAGACGATCGAGGATGGCGTCGCCACGCTGACCATGAACCGGCCCGAGGCCATGAACGCGCTGTCGGGCGCGATCATGGGCGGGCTGCTCGACGCGCTGCCGCGGCTGGCGGCCGATCCCAAGGTCGGCTGCGTCGTCGTGCGCGGCGCCGGCAACAAGGCGTTCTGTGCCGGCGGCGATGTCAAGTCGATGGCCTCGCGCAACACGCACGAGCAGAGCTACGAGGAGAAGGTCAACCACCTGCGCTCGCGCATGGAGGTCTCGGAGATCCTGCACGAGATGCCCAAGCCGACCATCGCCATGGTCAACGGCGTGGCCGCCGGCGCCGGGCTGTCGATCGCGCTGGCCTGCGACATGCGCTTCGCCGCCAAGAGCGCGCGCATGACGACGGCGTTCGCGAAGGTCGGCTTCTCGGGTGATTTCGGCTCGCACTACTTCCTGCACAAGCTGGTGGGCACGGCCAAGGCGCGCGAGCTCTATTTCACCGCCGAGATCCTCAACGCCGAGAAGATCGAGAAGCTCGGCCTCGCCAACTGGATCGTCGACGACGACAAGCTCGAGGCCGAATGCATGGCCTTCGCCAAGAATCTGGCCGCCGGTCCGCGCGTCGCCTGGTGGCACGTGAAGCACAACATGAAGGTCGCCGAGGAGGGCTCGCTCTCGGCCGCGCTCGACAGCGAAGCCTCGCGCATGATCCGCACCGGCGAGACCGAGGACCACAAGGAAGCCGCCCGCGCCTTCGTCGAGAAGCGCGCACCGCAGTTCAAGGGCCGTTAGACGCCATTACCTTCCCCCGGAGGGGGAAGGTGCCCGAAGGGCGGATGGGGGATGTCGAAGACGGACTCAGGAGTCGTTGAGGCATCCCCCATCCGTCAGCGCTACGCGCTGCCACCTTCCCCCTCCGGGGGAAGGTAGAAAGAACACCCAAGGAAAACCATGAGCGATCTTCTCACCCGCAACGAGGATGGCGTCCTCGTCATGACCATGAACCGGCCCGACGCGATGAACGCGCTGACGTCGGAGATGACGGCGTTGATGCTGGACGCGCTGCGCAACGCCGTCGACAACGACGATGTCGGCTGCGTGCTGGTCACCGGCGCCGGCCCGCGCGCCTTCTGCAGCGGCGGCGACGTCAAGGCGATGGCCAGCGGCAGCAAGAACGCCGGCAGCTTCGAGGCCAAGGTCAACGACCTGCGCGGTCGCATGGAGGTCTCGCGCCTGCTGCACGAGATGCCGCTGCCGACTGTCGCCATGGTCAACGGCGTGGCGGCGGGCGCCGGCCTGTCGATCGCGCTGGCCTGCGACATGCGCTTCGTCGGCCGCTCGGCGCGCATGACAACGGCGTTCGCGAAGGTCGGCTTCTCAGGCGACTTCGGCGGCCACTACTTCCTGCATCGCCTGATCGGCACCGCCAAGGCGCGCGAGCTGTACTTCACCGCCGACATCCTCGACAGCAAGCAGATCGAGGCGCTGGGCCTGGCCAATCGTATCGTCGACGATGCCGCACTGGAGGCCGAGACCATGGCCTTCTGCAAGAAGCTGGCGGCCGGGCCGCGCGTCGCCCACGCGCTGATGAAGGGCAACATGAAGATCGCCGAGGAAGGTACCTTGATCGAGGCGCTCGACGGCGAGGCCTGGCGCCTCACCCGCGCGCGCGATACCGAGGACCACAAGGAAGCCGCGCGCGCCTTCGTCGAGAAGCGCAAGCCGGTGTTCAAGGGCCGTTGATCTAAAGTAGTGGAGGCAACGATGCGTTTCCGTCAGGGCGTGTTCGTGGCGCGCGATCTCGAGACCAGCACCGCCGAGCTCTGCGATGTCCTCGGCATCGAGGTCGCCTATCGCGATCCCAGCGTGGGCAAGTGGGGCCTCGCCAACGTCGTCTGTCCCACCGGCATCGATTTCCTGGAGATCGTGGCACCAACGCGCGACGGCACCTCGGCCGGCCGCTACCTCGATCGCCGCAACGGCGACGGCGGCTACATGGTGATCCTGCAGGTGCCCGACGCGATCCCGCATCGCGAGCGCGTCACCGCCCTGGGCGTGCGCGCCGTCGAGCAGAAGAACCTGCCCCAGTACCGCTACACCCACTTCCACCCCAGCGACACCTCGGGGGTGCTGCTGTCGATCGACTCCGTGCACGCGCCAGGCGGCGCTGACGTCGCGAAGTTCTGGCCGCCGGCGAGCAATGGCTGGACCAAGCACGAGCGCAGCGACGTCACCAAGGGCCTGGCCGGCGTCGAGATCCAGCATGTCGACCCGGCCGGCGCGGCGACGACCTGGTCGCGCATCCTCGACAGGCCGGTGACCAAGCGCGGCGACGCGCAGGTGATCGCCATCGACGGCGGCGAGATCCGCTTCGTCGCGGCGGCGGACGGACGCGGTCCGGGCGTTTCGGCCTACGATGTGAAGGCCGCCGACAAGGCACGCGTGCTCGCGGCAGCGGACAAGCGCGGCAAGCGGCGCGGCGACTCGCAGGTCGAGGTTTGCGGCTGCCGGATCAATCTCGTGTGACGTCTTGCTGATCGTCGGCAACTATCTGTCGCCCTATGTGCGCAAGGCGCTGGTGTGCCTCGAGCTCAAGGGCATCGCCTACGAGATCGACCCGATCGTGCCGTTCTACGGCGACGACCGGTTCTCCAACCTCAGCCCACTGCGCCGTATCCCGGTCCTGATCGACGGCGACCTGGTGCTCACCGACTCGTCGGTGATCTGCCAGTACCTGGAGGAACTGCAGCCGTCGCCGCCGCTGCTGCCCGCCGATATCCGCGATCGCGCGCGAGCGCGCTGGCTGGAGGAGTTCGCCGACACCCGCATGGGCGACGTCTTCATCTGGCGCCTGTTCTATCGCGTCGCCGTCGGGCCGGCGGTCTGGGGCGACAAGCGCGACGGTGAGCAAGTGGCGCGCACCCTGGCAGAGGACGTGCCCGCGGTGCTCGACTATCTCGAGGCCGAGGCGCCGGCCGAAGGATTCCGCTTTGGCGCGCCGACCTTGGCCGACATCGCGCCGGCCTGCTTCATCCGCAACGCCAACCTCTCACGCGTCCAGATCGACGCGACGCGCTGGCCGCGAACGGCGGGCTGGATGGCGCGCACCCTGGCGCTGCCGGTGTTCGAAAAACTGGCGGCGCTGGAGAACGCCACCGCGCGCCGGCCGATCGCCGAACACCGCGAGGCGCTGCGGGCGGCCGGAGCGCCGATCAGCGCCTCGACCTACGGCACGGCGACGCCGCGCCGCGGCGTCATGCCGATTTAGCCGCGCGCGCCTTCGACATCGCCCACGTGTCGGTGTCGGTGCTGGCGGCCTGGCTGTTCAATCCGGTCGTGTTCCGTGGATTTTTTCATCGCGTCCCCGTACGACTGTCTCTTCGGACAGGCACGGGGCTGGGGGTGAATAGGGCTCGCCCTCGTCGTACTCGCCTCGCCGGTGACGCTGATCGTGACGACCATCGCGATGATTGTCCGCGCGATCGTGCGCAGCATTGAACCAGAACTCGCTCCAGGCGCTCGTTGAAATCCGCGGCCGGCGTATCAATCTGAAGTGAGCCACACACTCGTGTCCGATAAGGCGCCGCTGCGCCTTCTTGCGGCCATAGTGTGGCGTTGGCCTTTGCCAGAACCCTAAGCGACCGGGAGCGATCATGAGACGAGTTCAGGCATGCTTCCGTGCCGCCCCCCGTCTCAGCATTGTGTTCCTTCTTGCGGTCTTCGGATGGTCGGCGTCGGCGCAGGCCCATACTCTCGAGGTCACCATCAATGTCATCGGTGACGAGTCGATAGGCCGCGAGCTCAAGAAGCTGATCGAGGAGTCCGCTAAGGACCAAGGTGCCACCGATGGCGCTGGCGCGCTGCAGCGCACCCGCACGCAGGTCCAGCGCGTCACCCTGGCGCTGCGCTCGAAAGGTTTCTACGCGGCGAGCGTCGATGCGACCATCGCCGGCCGTCGGGTCGAGGATCCTGCAACGCTCGACGGGCTTGAGGCGTTACCCCCAGACCAGAAGCTGTCGGTGGCATTTCAGGTCGAGACCGGGCCCTTGTTTCGCATATCCAAGATTGACATCGAGGGCGCATCGCAGATCGAGCGCGGGAAACTGCGGCTGGCGACAGGCGATCCCGCCGAAGCGTCGCAGATTCTCAGCGCCGAGGAGGATGTGCTGGCGCAGCTGCGTCAGCGCGGCCACGCCTTGGCCGCGGCGGGACGGCGTGAGGTGGTGGTCGATCACGCTACGCAGAAAGTCGACATCACCTATGTATTCGACGCGGGTCCCCTCGCCAAGATGGGGCCGGTGACGTTCAGCGGCTCCGAGAGCATGGACATGGCGTTCATGCAGCGGCGCGTGCCGTTCAAGCGGGGCGATCCCTACGATCCGGACAAGATCAAGAAGCTGCGCGATCGCGTCGGTGCGCTCGGCGTGTTCAGTGCTGTGCGCGTGAAGATGGCGCCGGAGCTGACGCCCGACGGTGAGCTGCCGATCGCTGTCGACCTCAAGGACAGGCCGCCGCGCACCATCGGCTTCGGCGCGGGCTACGAGACCGAGCGTGGCTTCTTGGTCAATGCCTACTGGCTGCACCGCAACCTGTTCGGCCAGGCCGAGAGCGTGAAGCTGTCGGCGGAGATCAACAATATAGGCCGCGGCGGCATCAACAGCGAAAGCCTCGGCAACACCGGCTTCGCCGTATCGGCGGCGTTTTTGAAGCCCGACTGGTGGGTGGCCGGGCAGGACGCCACGGCCAAGGTCGAGGTGCTGCGTGAGTTCCTCGAGACCTACAAGCGGCGCGCGACATTCCTTCAGGCCGGCCTCGACCGCCGTATTTCGCAGGAATGGCGCGTCACCGGCGGCGTCGTGCTCGAGTACTCGCGCATCGAGCGCTTTGGCGTGACGCGCGACTACAAGCTGATCGGCGTGCCGTTGGGCGTAACCTTGGACATGACCGACAGCGAGATCGAGCCGACTAAGGGCTGGCGGCTGGCCGCCAAGGCGGCGCCCTATCTCGATGTCGGCGCGGCGGGCAAGCCGTTCACCATCCTGCGCCTCACCGGCAGCGCCTATCTCGACGTGCTGGGCGAAGGCCGTACCGTGCTGGCCGCGCGCGCCTCGGTCGGCTCGATCCCCGGCGTCGACACCAATGCGATTCCGCCGGACAAGCTGTTCTACGCCGGTGGCGGCGGATCGGTGCGCGGCTTCGCCTATCAGACCGCCGGCCCTCGCAACCAGTTTTTCACCCCGATCGGCGGTGCCAGTGTCATCGAAGGCAGCATCGAGTTGCGCCAACGCATTGGCGAGTCGTTCGGTGCCGTCGCCTTCGTCGATGTCGGCAGCGCCTATACCAGCAAGATTCCCGATTTCTCGATCGCGCCGCGCATCGGCGCCGGGCTGGGCGTGCGCTACTACACCGATTTCGGGGCGATCCGGGCCGATATCGCCGTCCCGGTCAATCGGCGCGCGGGCGACGACCGCTTCGGCCTCTACATCAGCCTGGGGCAGGCCTTCTGATGCGTATCGGACGGGCCATCGCATTGACAGCGATCGGCCTGGTGTCGGTCGCAGCCCTTGTGTTTGCCGGTCTGCAGACGCGGCTGGGCCAGCGCTGGCTGATGAACGCCGTGGCATCGATGGCGTCGTCCGACGACATGCGCGTGGCGATCCGGGGTACGCACGGCTACTTCCCGACCCGCCTCACCATCGATCGCATCGAGCTGGCCGATCGGCGTGGTATCTGGCTGCAGGTCGACGGAGCGCGTGTTGACTGGGCCTTCCTCTCGCTGTTCAGCGACCAGCTGCGCATCGGGCGGCTGGCGGCGCGGCGCATCGAGATGATTCGTCAGCCCGATCCGCCGCGCCAGCCGTCGCCACCCTCGTCGGGTAGCGGGTTCGGCCTGCCCATGGGCATCGATATCAAGGCGCTGGTGATCGACGAGATCCACATTCGCGCGCCCGTGGCGCCGATGGATTCGCGCTGGAAGCTGTCCGGCAATGCCTCGGTTGCCGGTACCGGGCAGAGCGATACCAAACTCTTGCTCGAGCGCATCGATGGCCGCTCGGGCCGGCTGTCGGTCGATGCCCGGTACGACATCGTCAAACGCGTCGTCGCCGCCAATGTCGCCTTGCAGGAGGGCGAGAACGGATTGGTCGCCGCGCTGGTCGGTCGCCCCGATCTGAAGGAAGTATCGGCGCGCCTGACGGCGAGCGGCGATGCGCAGCGGGGCAATGCCGAGCTTGTGTTCGACGGCGGCGACGCGATGACGTCGAAGGGCGCGCTGACCTGGCAGCCGGGCGACGGCGCCACCGCCGTCACCTTGAAACTCGACGCCGCGGCACCCGGGCTGCCTGATGGGCCGCTGGCACGGATCGCGCGCAACCCGCTGCAGATCGCCGGCCGCGCGACGATCAGCGAGACGCTGGTCGAGGTCCAGGAGATCACCGTGACCGCCGAACCGTTGCGCCTGCGCGCGACGGCGAAGTATGGCTTCAGGGATCATCGTATCGACAGCGAGATCAACCTCGTCGCCACCGAGGCGAGCGGATTGCGCGACGTGCTGGGCGGCGTGACCTGGCGCGATCTCAGCCTCGAGGTTCGCGTATCGGGTACGTCGGCCGTTCCGCGCGTCAACGCGCGCCTCCGTGCCGCCGAGATCAAGGGACCCGATGGCGCCGCGGCGCGCGACGTGAATCTTGCCGCCGAGGCGGAAGCGCGCGATATCGGTGCACGCACACAGGCTACCTTCGCGCTCGCTGGTCACGCTCTCGACGTCAGGGCGCCAACCGTCGATGGCCGCGAGTTGCCGGCGACACGGCTCGATTTCAACGCCAGGGGCGGACTGCAGGCGGATGGGCGGATCGTCGTCGACGCGGCGGAGCTCGCATCCGCGTTCGTCTCGATCAAGGCCAGCAGCGTCTATCGGCCCTCGGACCGCAGCGGTGAGGCGAAGGCGACGCTGTCCATCGCCGACGCCGCGACGATCTCGACCCTGGCCGGGCGGCCCATCACCGGTCGCGGCACGATCGATGTCGCGGCGCGCGTCGGTCAGGGCCAGGTCAGCGTCGACTGGCGCGGCGTGCTCGACAGTCTGTCGGTCGCGGGTATCCCCGCCAGTCTGACCGTGTCCGGCATCCGCCTGCGCGGTTCGGCGAGCGCGCAGCAGGATCAGAGCTGGACCTTCCAGGCGGTACGCGTCGAAAGCGATGCGCTGGCGTTCGAGGTGTCGGGGCGTGGCCGTGGGCAGGAGGGCGATATCGAACTGTCGCTGGCTGCGCCGAGGCTGGCGGCCATCGACCAGCGGATCGCCGGCACGGTTAGCGCCACGGGCACCATTGCGCTGCGGCTCGACGGCATGGCCGTGAAGCTGTCGGCGGACGCCACCGACCTCGTTCACGAGGCGTTGCGATCCAAGCGCCTCGTCCTGTCCCTCGACGCTCGAACACAGGGTGACGCGGTGTCCGGTGCGCTGAACGCCAGCGGTGACCTGGCCGATCAGCCGCTGCGTATCGAGGGCCGCTTCGCGCGCGCCGCCGATGGCGGCATCACCGTGCCGTCGCTCGATGGCCGCTGGGCAAGCTCGACCATCGAGGCGAGGGATCTGCAAATCACGGAGTCCAGCGCAACCGGCGGTGCGCGGGCTCGCATTAGCGATCTCGGCGAGATCGGACGCCTGATCGGCCAGCCGCTCGCGGGCTCGCTCGACATCGACGTCACCACCGACAACGACGTACCGAAGGGCCGCGTGGCGGCGGTGGTGCGCGGCAAAGGGCTGCGCGGCGCGGGCTTTGAGGTCGCGACCCTCGATGCGAAGGCCACCGTGGTCGATCCGCTCGGTCGCGCCGGCATCGACGGCGACGTGCGTGCCACGGGCCTGCGCGGTGTCGATGAACTGAACCAGGTGTTGGTGAAGCTCGGCGGTGAACGCGCCGCGCTGGATGTGACGGCGCAGGTACGCGGACCGCGCACCAACGCCGAATTCGTGGCGAAGCTGCGCCAGGTCGCCGAGGGCCTGGTCGTCGAGCTGGCGCGTGCCACGGGCCGTTTCGCCGACCTACCGATCGCGCTGGCCGGCGCTTCGCGCGTGCGGATCGAAGGCTCGCGCATCACCGTCGAGCCCACGGTGCTGCGCATCGCCGAGGGGCGCGTCAGCATCGCCGGTGCGCTGAACGACGGAGCCAGCGACCTCGGTATCGACATTGTCGGCTTCCCGCTGGCGGCGATTGGCAAGATCGCGCCGGGCGTCGATTTGGTCGGGACGCTGCAGGCCACGGCGCGGGTGCGCGGCGCGCTGGCCGCGCCACGGATCGAGTCGACATTCTCGATCGCCGCCATGCGCTTGCGCCGGCCCATGACGGAGTTGCTGCCGGCGGTTTCGGTCACCGGCTCGGCCGGCCTCGCCGGCAACCGCGCTACCTTCGACACCCAGATCTCGGCCGGGGCCAACAGCCGGCTGACCCTGAAGGGCGACGCGGCGCTGGCCGGCGGCACGGCAACCGCGGCCATCAGCGGTACGCTCGATCTGGCGCCGTTCGCGCCGCTTGTCGGGTCGACCGTGCAGGGTCTGCGCGGCACGGCGACCCCCGACCTCACTCTGCGTATCGCGGGCAGCTCGATCACCGGCCAGGGCAGCGTCACGGTAAAGGGCGTCGCGCTTACGCTGCCGGTGGCCGGCCTTCGACTGCAGGGCGGCGAGGCGGCGCTGCGTCTCAACGGCGCTACGCTGGCGATCGAGCGGCTGACTGCATCGACCGGCGGCAACGGCGACATCAGCGCGACAGGTAGCGTGCAACTCGATGAGGCGAGGGGCTTCCCCGTCGATCTGCAGGTCAGCACCCGTCGTGCCGCGCTGGTCAATCGCGCCGATCTCGTCGCCACCATCTCGTCGACCCTGAAGGTCTCGGGCGCGGTGACCAACGGGCTCACGGTTACCGGGCCGGTGAATGTCGATCGCGCCGAGCTCACCATCGGCGCCAGCCAGGTCGCGAACTATCCGACCTTGCCGGTGCGCGAGATCAACAAGCCCGGCGTCATCAACCAGCCGCCGCCACCGCGGCCCGTGCGGGCCAACCGACCGATCCCGGCTGCTCCGCCACGCGGCGCACCGGTGACTCTGGCGCTGACCATCGACGCACCGCGAGCAGTGTTCGTGCGCGGCCGTGGCCTCGAGGCCGAAGTGGGTGGGCGCGTGCAGGTCACCGGCCCCGCATCGAAGCCGGGGGTTGTCGGCAGCCTCGCCCTGCGGCGCGGTGACTTCAACCTCGCCGGCAAACGCCTGCGCTTCACGCGCGGCAACGTCACCCTGATCGATCTCGAGACCATCGAGCCGCTGCTCGACTTCGTCGCCACCGCGCCGATCCAGGGCGGCCAGGCGGAAATCGTCATATCCGGCACCAGCCGCGCGCCGAAGATCGAGCTCCGATCCGCCCCGGAGATGCCGCCGGACGAGGTGATGGCGGCTCTGCTGTTCGGCAAGTCAGGCTCGAAGCTCAGCCCGTTCGAGCTGATCTCGGCGGCGCAGGCGGTGGCCGAGCTCACGGGTGCATCCCAGGGCAGCGGTTTCCTGGCCCGCATTCGCGGCGGCCTGGGTCTCGATCGCCTGGCGCTCGACTCGGCGAACACCGGCGACAGTCCGAACGCGGTCACGCTCGAGGCCGGCCGCTACATCGCGCCCGGCATCTATGTCGGTGCCAAGCAAGGCGCCACCGCCGACTCCAGCCGCGGCGTGGTCGAGATCGACGTGCTCAAGAACACCAAGATCGAGGCCGATGTCGGCGCCGATTCCACCGGCCGCATCGGCATCAAGATGGAGTGGGACTACTAGGTCTCTCTGTCATCCCGAGCGCAGCGAGGGATCTAGGATGGCCCTGAATTCCTCGCTGCGCTCGGAATGACGGCATCGGCGTGGAAGCTCACGCCACCATCATCTTCGCGAACTTGCCCTTCATGATGTCCTCGGCCTCGCGCACGATGCGCTCGACCAGTTCCTTGCACGAGGGGATGTCGTTGATCAGTCCCATGCAAGTGCCGGCCGACCACACGCCGTGCTCGAGATCGCCGGTCTCGTAGACCACGCGGCCCTTGGCCCCCGACACGATCGGGCCGATCTCCTGGATGGTCTTGCCCGCGGCCTCCATCTCGATCGCCTTCTTGGCGATCGAGTTGCCGTAGACGCGGCTGGTGTTGCGCATGGTGCGGAAGATCAGCGCGGTCGAACGCTCGTCCGAGCCGACGATCTTCTCCTTCACGTTCTGGTGGATCGGCGCTTCCTTGGTGGCCATGAAGCGGGTGCCCATGTTGATGCCGTCGCAGCCCAGCGCCAGCGCCGCCACCAGGCCGCGCGCATCGGCGAAGCCGCCCGAGGCCAGCATCGGAATCTTGATCACGTTGGCCGCCGCCGGCAGCAGCACGAGGTTCGGCACGTCGTCCTCGCCGGGATGGCCGGCGCATTCGAAGCCGTCCATCGAGATCGCGTCGACGCCGGCCTTCTCGGCCGAGATGCCGTGACGCACCGAGGTGCATTTGTGGATCACCTTGATGCCGTTCTCCTTGAACTTGGGCAGGAACGGCTTGGGGTTGTTGCCGGCGGTCTCGACGATCTTCACGCCGGACGCGCAGATGGCGTCGATGTACTCGCCATAGGGACGCGGCACGAGCGTCGGCAGGATGGTGAGGTTCACGCCGAAGGGCTGGTCGGTCATATCGCGGCAGCGCTTGATCTCCTTGCTGAGATCCTCCGGCGTCGGCTGCGTGAGCCCGGTGATGATGCCCAGCGCGCCGGCGTTGGAGACCGCCGAGGCGAGCTCGGCGCGGCCGACCCATTGCATGCCGCCCTGCACGATGGGGTGCTTGATGCCGAACATCTCGGTGAAGCGCGTCTTGATCATGGACCCAATTCCTCGCCCCGGTTTCGCCGCGCGGAAGCCTCGCCTGTCGACGGCCGCCGCCTCGGCGCGTACCTTGTACCGAAGCAACGGCCGTTGACCAGCACCCAGGGCCGGAGGGAACGACGATGAGCTATCAGCGTATCGCTGTGCGACGCATGACCGGCGGCTGCGGCGCGGAGATCGACGGACCCGACCTGAAGAAGCCGCTCGACGAGCAGACAGTGGCCGAGATCCGCAAGGCGCTGATCGAGCATTGCTGCGTCTTCCTGCGTGGCCAGGAAGGCATGACCGATCTCGATCAGGCGCGTTTTGCCGGCTACTTCGGCACCTTTGGGCGCGACCCCTTCGTCGAGGGCGAGGAGACGCATCCCAGCGTGCTGAAGGTCGCCAAGGAGGCCGACGAGGGCAAGAAGGCGACCTTCGGCGGCAACTGGCACTCCGACTGGAGCTTCCTCGAGACGCCGCCGGCCTTCACCTTCCTGCATGCGCGCGAGCTGCCGCCCTATGGCGGCGATACCATGTTCGCCAACCAGTACCTCGCCTACGAGACGCTTTCGGAGGGAATGCGCCAGACGCTCGACGGCCTGCGCGCGGTGTACTGGGCCAAGGCCTACGCCAAGGGCGCGGCGTTCTACGACAACAGCAACGCGCGCAGCATTAGGGTACGGCACGACGAGGAATCGATGGCCGAGATGGTGCATCCGATCGTGCGCGTGCATCCCGAGTCTGGCCGGCGCGCGCTGTTCGCCAACGTCGCCTACACCGTGCGCTTCGAGGGCATGACCGAGCGCGAGAGCCTGCCGCTGCTGAACTTCCTTTACGAGCACTCGACACGGCCGGAATTCGTCTGCCGCTTCACCTGGTCGCCGGGCGCCATGGCGATCTGGGACAATCGCTGCCTCCAGCACTTCGCGATCAATGACTACGCGGGCTATCGCCGCGAGCTGCGCCGCACCACCATCCGCGGCGAGAAGCCGATCGCGGTGGGCGAGGACACCAACCTGCGCGCGGCGGAGTAGGCATCTTACCTTCCCCCAGAGGGAGAAGGTGCCCGAAGGGTGGAAGGGGGATGTCGAAGACGAACTGAGGAGTCCGTCTTCGACATCCCCCATCCGGCGCTGCGCGCCACCTTTTCCCCTCCGGGGGAAGGTAGATTTGAAGCCGGAGGTCACCGACCATGGATCTGCAGCTTGCCGGCAAGGTGGCACTGGTCACCGGATCGAGCCGCGGCACCGGCGCCGGCATCGCCCGCGTGCTGGCGCGCGAGGGCGCGCATGTCGTGGTCAGCGGCGCCGACGAGATCGCCTGCGAGAGAATCGCCGGCGAGATCGCCAAGGTCGGCGGCAAGGTCTCGATCGCGCCCGGCGACGTCGCCAGCGCCGATGGCGCGGCGGCTGTGATCGCCGCCCTGGTCGCGGCGCGGCTCGAGGTCGACGTGCTGGTCAACAACTATGGCACGGCCGAGCGCGGCTTCTGGTCGACCGCGACCGACGCCGACTGGTTGTCGATCTACGAAAAAAACGTGGTCTCGGGCGTGCGGCTGGTGCGCGCGCTGGTGCCTGGGATGAAAGCGCGCGGCTGGGGCCGTATCGTCTTCGTCGGCACCATCGGCAGCACCCGGCCCAACGCGCGCATGCCGCATTACTACGCCGCCAAGGGCGCGCTGCCTGTCATGACCGTGGGTCTTGCCAAGGAGCTGGCGGGTACGGGCATCACCGTGAACCTGGTGAGCCCGGGCCTGATCGCGACCGCCGAAGTGATCGAGAACGCGCGCCGTCGCGCGGCCAAGGAGAATTGGCCGGAGAGCGACGATCCCGACGCGCTGCTGCGTCGGCTGGCGGCGCACGACATGCCCAACCCGGTGGGCCGCATCGCCACAACGGAGGAGGTCGGCGAGCTGGTGGCCTTCCTCGCCGGCAGCCGCGCCGCCTTCATCAACGGCCAGAATATCCGCATCGACGGCGGCGCGGTCGACGTGACGGTGTAGGCGTGGCACCATAGGGCCACGTTCCAGTTTCCCCCGGAGGTCCACCATGGACACCACGATGAGCGCCCTGGGCGCCGGCGGTCGCGAGACCGGGCATGCCGCCCGCCTGAAGATCCGCGCCGGTGCGCATCACCGGCCGACGGCGGGCATGGCGCCGGGCTATGTACAGGCCAATCTGGCGATTCTGCCGGCGGCGCTGGCCGCCGACTTCCATCGTTTCTGCCACCTCAACCCCAAGCCCTGTCCGTTGCTGGCGGCGTCGGAGCCGGGCGATCCGCGCCTGCCGGCTTTGGGCGCCGATCTCGACATCCGCACGGACATCCCGCGCTACCGCGTGTGGAAGAAGGGCGAGCTGGTCGACGAGGTCGACGATATCCGCGCGGTGTGGCGCGACGATCTGGTGTCCTTCGCGCTGGGCTGCTCGTTCAGCTTCGAGGAGGCGCTGATCGAGAACGGCCTCGACATCCGCCACATCACCTGCGGCAGCAACGTGCCGATGTATCGCACCAACATCGCCACCGCGCCGGCCGGTCCGTTCCACGGCCCGATGGTGGTGTCGATGCGCCCGTTCCGGCCGGCCGACGCGATCCGCGCCGTGCAGGTCACCTCGCGCTTCCCGACGGTGCACGGCGCGCCGGTGCATCTCGGCAAGCCCGAGATGATCGGCATCAAGGACATCGCCAAGCCCGACTACGGCGACGCGGTCGAGGTGCGCGATGACGAGCTACCGGTGTTCTGGGCCTGCGGCGTGACCCCGCAATCGGTGATCGCCACGGTGAAGCCGGAGTTCTGCATTACGCATGCACCCGGTTACATGCTGGTGACTGACCTGCTCAACGCGCGTCTGGCGATCCTCTGATCCCGATATGACCGTCACGCTTGTTTTCGAGGGCCACGCCAAGGGCGCGGTCGAGCCGGTGCGCGCCGAGATCGCCAACCTCGTGGTCGCCGGCTGGACCGGCCGCGACAGCGCGGCGCTGGAGCATCACATCGAGGAGCTGCAGGCGATCGGCGTGCCGCGGCCCAGCACCGTGCCGCTGTTCTATCGCATGAGCGTCGACCGCCTGATGCAGGCCGAGCGCGTGCAGGTCGTCGGCCCTGACACCTCGGGCGAGGTCGAGCCGATGCTGGTCGCGACCAGCGATCGCCTCTGGGTCACCGTCGCCTCCGACCACACCGACCGCAAGGCCGAGGTCTATTCGGTGGCGCTCAGCAAGCAGCTCTGCCCCAAGATCTGCGGCCGCACCGCCTGGCGCTACGAGGAGGTCGAGGCGCATTGGGACCGCCTGATGCTGCGCGCCTGGATCAGCGAAGGCGACAGGCGCGTGCTCTACCAGGAAGGCCCAGTCGGCAACATCCGCGCCCCGCGCGATCTGATCACCCGCTACACCGGCGGCTCCAAGCGCCTGCCGGCGGGCACCGTGATGTCCTGCGGCACCTTCAACGCCATCGGAGGCATCCGCCCGTCGTCACGCTTCGAGATGGAGCTGGAAGACCCGGTGCTGGGCCGCAGGATCACGCACGCCTACGACGTCGAGGCTGTTCCGCTGGTGAGCTGACTCAACGGCCCGTGAGCTTGTTCAGCAATCGACGCCAGCGGCTCGGGGTGTTTCTCATCCGCCGTTCCTCGAGCGCCCTAACAAGCACCTTGCGCGCCGTCTCGGCATCGTTGTCGGTTGAGATGTCGCGCCACGATGGCGTCTGCCTTGCGGCGTATTGGACTGCCAGCTCGGCGGATCGGAAGGCATGGAAAACGCCGCGGCCAAGCTCGTGCGGGTGTTGCTGGAAATAGATCACCGTGAACCCGACCATCCGCAGCAGCCCCGCCATGCAGGCGATGTTCGGGCCCCACCAGTTGGTCTCATCGCCGCCCAGCTCGGCGCCCGGATAGAAGATCATCGCCGGTCTGGGTGACTCGATCGCATCCATATGGGTCTCGACGATCAGAAGGTCTTTGGTGACGCTCGCTGCGCGTTTCAGTCCCTCGATCGGATCAGCCAGGTGATAGAAGACGCCGAGAAACAGCGTGACGTCGAATCGGCCGACCTCCGGCGTAAGATCCATGACGTCGACGAGTTGCGCCTCGATGTTCAGGTTCAACGCATTGCGGGCGAGGTCAAAGGTCTCGCGACCGCGAATGCCGGGAAACGTCCAGACAAAGGAATCGGTCGCCAGCACGCGGGCGGCGCCGCGCCGCTTGGCTTCGAAACTGAAGAAGCCGTTCCACGCCCCGATATCGATGACGCTGCGGCCGGCGAGGTCGACGGGGTCGAATATCCGCCTCACCTCGTCCGCCAGCATGGCCGTAGATTTGGTGCCTGGTGTGACCACTCCCTGGCCCAGGTCAATCGAGTGATGCCAATGATAGCCCGCTACTTCTTCCGCCAGATTCGCCATCGAGCTCTACCCAGCTGAAGTTTACGAGCCGAACACCCAGCGCGGCAGCCACAGCGCCATGTCCTGCCAGTGGATCAGCAGGATGGTCATCAGCAGCATGGTGACGAAGAACGGCACGGTGCCGCGGAAGACGTCGCCGATCGATCCTTCGCCGCGTACCGCCTGGATGACGTAGAGCGTCATGCCCACCGGCGGGCTGATCAGCGAGATCTCGCACATCAGCACGACGAAGACGCCGAACCACACCGGGTCGATGCCCGCCGCCTTGATCAGCGGGAAGACCAGCGGCAAGGTGCCGACCATCATCGGCAGGGTCTCGAAGAAGGTGCCGAGGATCACGTAGAACAGGAACAGGCCGTAGATCAGCATCAGGCCGCTGAGCTCGAGGCTACCGACATAGACGGTCAACGCCTTGGTGGCGCCGAGCAGGCCGAGCACGAAGTTGAGCACGAAGGCGCCGGCCAGGATCAGCATGCTGAGCGCGGTGAGCTTCACCGTGGCGAGGAAGGCCTCGTGCAGCATGGCGATCGAGAGCTTGCGATAGGCCATGGCGATCGGCAGCGACAGCACCACCGCGAGCGCCGCGGCTTCGGTGGGCGTCGCCCAGCCGAGATAGATCGAGCCCATGATCACGGTGAAGATGAACAGCGGCGCCGCCAGGCCGGCCAGCCCGCGAATGCGCTCGACCAGCGGCGGTGGTGCGGCCTCGCGCGGCGCGATCGACGGGCGATAGAGCGTCATCGCCACGATCGTCAGCATGAACATCACGGTGAGGATGATGCCAGGCACGGTCGCGGCGGCGTAGAGGCGGGCCACCGAGGTTTCGGTCAGCACACCGTAGATGATCAGCGCGATGCCCGGCGGGATCAGATTGCCCAGCGAGCCGCCGGCGGCGATCGAGCCCAGCACCACGCGCTGGTCATAGTTCCGCCGCCTGAACGTCGGCAGCGCCACGGTGGAGATGGTCGCCGCCGTCGCCACCGAGGAGCCTGACACGGCGGAGAACACGGCGGAGGAGGCGATGTTGGTGTGCAGCAGGCCGCCGGGCAACGGGTTGAGCCATTGCGACAGCGCCTTGTACATGTCGTCGGTGGCGCCACAGCGCACCAGGATCTCGCCAACGAGGATGAACAGCGGCAAGGCCAGCAGCAGCTCGTCGTTCATCGATTCGAAATACGGCACGCCGAGCGCGTTGACCCCGGGCATGCCGATGAAGATCGCGGCGCCGACCAGGGCCATGGTGAACATGACGGTGGCGACGTGCAGGCCCGCCGCCATCAGCAGCAGCATCAACGCGAAGCCCATCGCCATGGTGCCGGCATCGGCCATCATCATGACCGGTCTCCCTTGGCGGCGAGGCGGTGGTCGAGGTCGCTGACCTCGGCGCTGACTTCTTCCTCGAGCGACTGCGGGCCGTAGAGTCGCTCCAGCCGCGTGCTATCGACGAACAGCAGCCAGGCGGCGTGGATCGCCGCCAGCGTCGAGCATAACGCGAACAGCGCCAGGCCGGCGAAGAACACCGCCTGCGGTATCCACAGCGGCGTCTGCATCGGCGTGTTCGACGGACGCCCGCTGATGAAATTGGTCGAGAACTCGGCGTAGCCGCGCCAGGCGCAGAACACCGCCATGCCGGCCAGCGACAGCATCGCCAGCGCGTCGAGCGCGCGCCGCGCCGGGCGCGGCAGCCAGTTCACCACCAGGGTGATGCGCATATGCGCGCGCGTCACCAGCGCCCAGGAGAAGCCGATGGCGCTGGTGGCGGCCAGGATGTAGCCGCCGAGCTCGTCGATGCTCTTGAGCGAATAGTTGAGCTTGCGGGCGACGACCTCGAACACCGTGGCGAAGGAGATCGCCATCAGCGCCCAGCCGCAGGCGATCGCCGCCGCGCGCACCACGGGCGTCATCAGCCCGAGGGGGCCTCGCTCCATGATGCGCGCGGTTGGGCTAGAGCTCGACGATCAGGGCGCCGCGGTGACGCCGGCCAGCTTGCCGACGGTGTCGTTCCACGCCGTCACGCACTCCGCGCCGCAACGCTTGGCCCAGCGCTTCAGCACGGTGTCCTTCAGCGCCGCGTCGCGCAGCTTCAGGTCGTCGGCCGAGGGCTGGACCTTGATCACCTTGCCCGGCTTGCCTTCGCTGCAGGTGCCGCCCTGCCCGGTGGTGCAGATCAGGCCCATCGCGACCTCGTCGGCGATGGTCTGCCAGGCCTTGTCCTCGAAGGCCTTCATCTGCGCCGTCAGGAAGTCGCGCGACTTACCGTCGAGGCGGCGCCACGTCGTCATGCTGGCGGCGGAGTAGATGATGGTGAAGCCCACCGGCATCTCGATCACGTGCGTCACGACCTCGTGCCAGCCCGCCTTGTAGGCCGGCATGGTGCCGGTGATGCCGCAATCGACGGTGCCGCGCTGCAGCGCCGGCACGACTTCGCCGAATGGAATGGTGACGGCGGTGGCGCCGAGGCCCTCGATCAGGTCGCCCTGCGACACACCCTGCACGCGGATCTTCTTGCCCTTCAGGTCGGCGAGCGACTTGATCGGCGCGTTGCAGTAGATCATTTGCGTCGGGAAGGTGTACCAGTTCAGGATCTTGGCGTTGTAGTTCTTCTCCATCAACGCATCGACGCGCGGGCCCCACACCGTGGTGATCTTGCGCGCCATGTCCATGTCGCGCGCCACGCCGGCGATATCGACCGCCTCGAGCCAGGCGTCCTCGGCGACGTAGATCGGCAGCGCATGGGCGAAGTCGAACAGGCCGAGCTTCAAGAGGCGCATCACCTCGGTGCCCTTCAGGCCCAGTTCGGTGGTCGACTGCACGGTGGCGGAGAAGGCGCCGCCGGACAGCTTGGGCAGGTCCTCGGTCCAGAACGGCTTCTCGACCTTCTGCCAGTTGGTGAGGTTGGCGAACGAACCCACTACCTTGAACTGCGTCTTCGGCAGATCCTGCGCCTGCGCCGCCGCCGCGACACCCATCGCGAGCGCCGCCGCGCCCAGCAACGACTTGATCATCCGCATTGTCGGCCCCCTTGGTTCCGTCTCCCTGGCGCCTCCCTAGCCCGGCCGGGGGCGGCGATCAATGGCCGCGCAGGAACGAGACCGTGTCCGCCAGCGTCGGCGCCCGATTTCGCAGCAGATCGGAGAAGGCCGAAACGATCGAGATATGGCCGACGCCGCGATAGACCTTCAGCTCGGCCTGGTTGCCGGCCGCTTGCCAGGCCACACCGAGGCGCTCGCTGTTGCGCAGCAGCACAGTTTCGTCCGCATCGCCATGCAGGAAAAGGGCGGGCGGCAGGCCCCTGGCGACGAAGTTGATCGGCTGGGTCGAGGCCGGATCGCTGCCGGCGAAGACATCGCGGACGCTGTTCGACGAGAACGGCAGGAAGTCGTAGGGGCCGGCGATGCCGATCACGCCGCGCAGCCGCGCGCGGTCGAACCCGGCATTGCGCAGGTAGGGCGTATCGGTCGCCAGCATGAGCGCGATATGCGCGCCGGCGGAATGGCCGGCGAGGAAGATCCTGGAGGGGTCGCCGCCATGCGTCGCGATGTTGTCCTGGACCCAGCGCATGGCACCCGCGCCGTCCTCGACGAAGCCGGGAAAGCGCGGGTTGGGTGACAGGCGGTAATCCGGGATGACGACATGGAAGCCCGCATTGGCCAGCGCCTGGGCGACGAAGAGATAGTCCTGCCGTCGCCCGCTGTTCCAGGCACCGCCATAGATGAAGACGACGACCCGTCGTTGCGGATCTGGCTTGGCCGGGATGTAGAGGTCGAGGCGTTGGCGCGGGTCGGCGCCGTAGGCGATGTCGGCGACCTTGCGGTAGCCGTCATCGGGGACCGTCACGTTCAGCAAGCTGGCGGGCGAGCAGGCCGGCAGGAACGCGAAAAGGGCGAGGAGTGCCTGGCGGAACTTCATGCGGTTTATACGCGCCACAGCGTTCCGAGGATGCCTGAGCTCACGCGCGTGTCATCTCCAGGACGTGCTCGCCGATCGCCAGCGAGGCCGTCAGCCCCGGCGATTCGATGCCGAAGAGATGGATCAGGCCGGGGATGCGATGGGTTTCCGGGCCATGGAAGGTGAAGTCCTGCGCTGGAGCGCCCGGCGGCACGATCTTGGGGCGGATGCCGGAGTAGTCGGGCTGCAGGGCGCCGTCCTTCAGGCCTGGCCAATAGCGGCGCACGGCGGCGTAGAACTTGTCGCCGCGCGACGGATCGACCTCGTAGTCGATCTCCTCGATCCATTCGACATCCGGGCCGAAACGCGCCTGGCCGCCGAGATCGACGGTGATGTGCACGCCCAGCCCGCCCGGCACCGGCACGGGATAGATCAGGCGCGAGAAGGGCGCCTTGCCGCTGAGCCGGAAATAGTTGCCCTTGGCGTAGTAGGCGCGGGGCAGCGTGTTGTAGAGCGCGCCCTCGATCTTGCGCGCCAGATCGGGCGCGTGCAGTCCGGCGCTGGTCACCAGCAGCCGCGTGCGCAAGGTCATCGGCTGCTCGCCGCCGACATCGATCTCGATGCCGCCGTCGACGACCCGGCCGCGCTCCATCGGGCTGTGATAGGCGATCATGGCGCCGGCTTCCTCGGCGTCGCCTTGCAACGCCACCATGTAGCGGTGGCTGTCGATGATGCCGGTGGTCGGCGACAGCAGCGCGCCGGTGCAATGCAGCTGCGGCTCGATGGCCATGGCCTCGGCGGCGCTGAGAAACGCCATGCCCTCGACGCCATTGGCCTCGGCGCGCGCCTTGATCGAGGCCAGGGTCTCGCGCTCGGCCTCCGTGGTGGCGACGATGAACTTGCCGCAATTGTTGTAGGGCACGCCGTGCTCGTCGCAGTAGCGATAGAGCATGCGCCGGCCCTGCACGCACAGCCGCGCGATGTTGCCGCCCTTGGGATAGTAGATGCCGGCGTGGATCACCTCGCTGTTGCGCGAGGAGGTCTCGGTGCCGATGCCCTCGCGGGCCTCCAGCACGATCACCTCGCGCCCGGCCATCGCCAGCGCCCGCGCCACCGCCAAGCCGACGACCCCCGCGCCGACCACCACGCAATCAACCGTCTCGTACGCCATGGCCGACACTTTATTTACCTTCCCCCGGAGGGGGAAGGTGGCGCGGAGCGACGGATGGGGGATGTTGAAGACGGACTCCCGCGTTCGTCTTCGACATCCCCCATCCGCCTTCGGCACCTTCCCCCTCCGGGGGAAGGTATTGGGCCGACAGGCAAGCGACCTGCGCGTTTGGCGCTTTTCTCTGGCGTGTGGCGTCCGGCGCGCCTAGGTAGGGGCCATGCTCCGTGCGGCGCGGGTTTTCATCGGTCAGATCATGGGTGCGCCGCGCGCGGTGGGCGCGGTGCTGCCCAGCTCGCGGGCGTTGGGCGAGGCGATGGTCGAGCCGATCGACTTCGCCAAAGCGAAGGTGATCGTCGAGTTCGGCGCCGGCACCGGCGCGTTGACCCATGCCATCGCCGCGCGCCTGACGCCGGCGCACCGCTATCTCGGCATCGAGCTCAACGCCGCCTTCGTCGAGCATCTGCGCCAGGAGTTCCCCAAGCTCACCTTCGTCGCCGCCAGCGTCGAGGATCTCGATTCGATCCTGGCCCAGCACGGCATCGAGGCGATCGATGCCATCGTCTGCGGCCTGCCCTGGGCGTCGCTGCCGCTTGTCGTGCAAGAACGCGCCTTCGGCCATGTCGGCCGCTTCCTGGTCAAGGACGGCCTGTTCATCACTTTCGCTTATCTTCAGGGTCTGCCGCTGCCGACCGCGCGCGCTCTGCGCCAACGGCTGGGCGCGATGTTCAGCAAGGTCTCGCGCACGCGCATCGTCTGGGGCAATGTGCCGCCGGCCTTCGCCTATGTGTGCCGGAAGTAGATGCCTGCGAGTTCGATGAAAACCGCCTTGGTTACGGGCGCCGGCAAGCGCATTGGCCGCGCTTTCGCCCTGGCGCTGGCACGCGACGGCTGGTTCGTCTTCGTGCACCACAACGCCTCTGCGGCGGAGGCGAAACAAACCGTGGCCGACATCGTCGCGGCGGGCGGCAAGGCCAAAGCGGTGCGTGCCGATCTCTCCTCCGCCAAGCAGACCGAAGCGCTGATCGACAAGTGCAAGGCGACGGGTGCTGCGTTGACATGCCTGGTCAACAGCGCCTCGCTGTTCGCCTTCGATGCCGCCCCGCACGCTGGCGCCGCGCTGTTCGACAAGCACATGGCGGTCAATTTGCGCGCGCCGATGCTGCTGGCGCAGGCGCTGGCGCGGCAACTGCCGGATGGCGAGACCGGCGTGATCGTCAATATCCTCGACCAGAAGCTCTGGAACCTGAACCCGGATTTCCTGACCTATTCCCTGAGCAAGATCGGTCTGCAGGGCCTGACCACGATGCTGGCCCAGGCCTTCGCGCCGCGCTTGCGGGTGGCCGGTATCGCGCCCGGCCTGACCTTGCGCAGCGGCAAGCAGACCGACGAGCGCTTCCGCCAGCAGCACACCGCCAATCCGCTGCGTGTCGGCGTCGAGCCCGAGGATCTGGTCCGCGCGCTGCGCTTCATCCTGGCGACGCCGTCCTTCACCGGCGACACGCTGATCGTCGACAGCGGCGAGCACTTGATCGGCCGTCCGCGCGACATCGCCTTCGATCCGAAGGCGGGCAAGATCGGCTCGAAATGAGCGGCGATGATATCACCGCCGACCTGCTGCGCCGCGACGGCGAGACGCGCCGTATCTTCCTGCGCGATCTCCGCGTGATGGCCGATATCGGCATCCATGACTTCGAGAAGGCCGCGCCGCAACCGCTGCTGATCAATATCGATCTGTGGGTACGGGTGCCGAAGGGTGATCTCGCCGACGACATCGCCAACGTGCTCGACTACGATTTCGTACGCGACGGTGTCGTGGCGTTGGTGAAGGGTCGGCGTTTCAACCTGCAGGAGACTCTGGTCCACGCCATTCTCGATCTATGCCTGACAAGGCCGCAGGTGCTGGTGGCGCGCGTGTCGAGTGCAAAGACCGACGTCTACCCGGATGTCGCGGCCGCCGGCTACGAAGCCACGCGGGTGCGGGGATGAAGGACCACACAAATACCTTCCCCCGGAGGGGGAAGGTGCCCGAAGGGCGGATGGGGGATGTCGAAGGCGAACGCCGGAGTCCGTCTTCGACATCCCGCTTCCGTCGCTGCGCGCCACCTTTCCCCTCCGGGGGAAGGTAGTAGGATCGCGCGAACAAATTTGGAGGGAGAACCATGAAGACGCGCGCCGCCGTGCTGTTCGAGGTCAACAAGCCGTTGCAGGTCGTCGAGCTCGAGCTCGCGCCGCCCAAGGCGGGCGAGGCGCGGGTGAAGATGAAGGCGGCCGGCGTCTGCCAGAGCGATTGGCACGTGATGAACGGCGACTGGCCGACGGCGCTGCCGGTAGTGCCGGGTCATGAGGCCGCCGGTATCGTCGAGGAGGTCGCGCCCGACGTGACCTCGGTGAAGCCCGGCGATCACGTGGTCTTCTCCTTCCGGCCGCATTGCGGGCGCTGCCGCTACTGCACGGCCGGCCGCACGGTGCTGTGCATCGGCCGCCTGAACTCGCCGCCGTCGGCCCTTTTCGACGGCACCTTGCGGCTGTCGCAAGGTGCCACCGGCGTGAACCAGATGGCGCGCATCGGCACCTTCAGCGAGCAGGTCGTGGTGCCGGCCGAGATGCTGGTGCCGATCCGCAAGGACATGCCCTGGCCGCAGGCGGCGCTGGTGGGATGCTGCGTCGCTACCGGTGTCGGTGCCGTGACGCGTCACGCCAAGATCGAGACCGGCTCGACCGTGCTGGTGATCGGCTGCGGCGGCGTCGGACTCAACGCCATCCAGGGTGCGATGCTGTCAGGCGCGCGCAAGATCATCGCCTGCGACCTGCTCGACAATAAGCTGGCGATGGCGAAGACGTTTGGCGCCACCGACACGGTCAACAGCACCAAGGAAGACGCGGTCAAACGCGTCAAGGAGCTGACCGGCGGGCTGGGCGTCGACTACGCCTTCGATGCGGTGAGCATCGACAAGACCCAGGCGCTGGCTTTCGACTCGCTGGCGCCGGCGGGCCACGCGGTGACGGTGGGCGTGCCCGCCGCGACCATGCGTGCGACTTACTCGCCGCTCAACATGGTGTTCACCGAGAAAACCATCTCCGGCACGTTCTACGGCTCGGTGCGGCCGAACGTCGATTTCCCCGTCCTGGTCGACCACTACATGAACAAGCGGCTGAACATCGACGGGCTGATCAGCCGCACCTACAAGCTCGACGATATCAACGAAGGCTTCCGCGCCATGATGGGCGGCGAGGTCGCGCGCGGCGTCGTGGTGTTCGACTGATGCTCGACCGCCTGCCACAGCTGGTGAATTCGGACGCGGTGCTGCGCTATCGCGGCCGCGGCCTGAAGACGACCTTCCTGGTCGCCGTCGGCGCGCAGGAATGGCTGCTGCATATCGACGACGGCCAGGTCGCGCGCGTCGAAAAGGGGCCGTTCCGCATGCCCGCCTACAGCTTCGCGCTGCGCGGCGGCGAGGAGGGCTGGAAGCGCTTCTGGCAATCCGTGCCGCCGCCCTATTACCAGGACCTGTTCGGCCTGATGCGCCAGGGCGAGCTGCGCGCCGAGGGCGATCTGCGCCAGCTCTGGGCACGCATCATGTATGTGAAGGGCGTGCTGGGTGCGTTGCGCGGACAGGCGGGGGCGGCATGAGCGTCGATTTCGAACCCGTTGTCGGCCGCTACCTGCGCTTCCCCTTCAAGGGTCGCGACTACCGGCTCTATGTCGAGGAGGCGGGGCAGGGCATCCCGCTGCTCTGCCTGCACACCGCCGGCTCGGATGGCCGGCAGTACCGCGCGCTGATGAACGATGCGGCGATCGCCGCTAAGTATCGCGTGATCGCCTTCGATCTGCCGTGGCACGGCAAGTCCTCGCCGCCCGAGGGTTTCCATCTCGAGGAATACAAGCTCACCCGCGAATTCTACATCGACATCATCGTCGCCGTGGCCAAGGCGCTCGAGCTCGACAGGCCGGTGGTGATGGGTTGCTCGATCGGCGGGCGCGTGGTGCTGGGGCTGGCGGCGGATCACGCGCATGTCTTCCGCGCCATCATCGGCCTGCAATCCTCGGCGTCGCCGAGCGCTTACTACGACATCTCATGGCTGAACCACCCAGAGGCCGATCACAGCGAGGTGGCGTTGGGCGCGGTGTCGGGCTTGATGGCGCCGACAGGGCCGGAGGGTGAGCGCTGGGAGACCTTGTGGCACTACATGCAGGGCGGGCCGGGCATCTTCTACGGCGACCTGCATTTCTACACCGTCGACGGCGACCTGCAGGACCGGCTGCACCGCATCGACACGAGCAAGTGCCCGCTCTACCTGCTGACCGGCGAGTACGATTACTCATGCAAACCCGAGTACACGCTGGAGGTCGGCAAGGCCGTGCCCGGCGCCAAGATCACCATCATGAAGGGGCTTGGCCACTTCCCGATGAGCGAGAACCCGCCGCTGTTCCGCAGCTTCATCCTGCCGGTGCTGGAGGAGATCGCAGGGCGTTAGCTCTTACCTTCCCCCGGAGGGGGAAGGTGCCCGAAGGGCGGATGGGGGATGTTGAAGACGGACTCCTGCGTTCGTCTTCGACATCCCCCATCCGTCAGCGCTTCGCGCTGCCACCTTCCCCCTCCGGGGGGAAGGTAAAGGAACGGCGATGAATCGCGGCGCGTTGCTCGCGGCGTCGGCCTGCCTGATGGGGTGCGCCCTCATCTGGGGCTCGATGACGCCGATCCTCAAGCAGCTGACGACGAGCATCGACCTCTGGCTTCTGTCATCGATGCGCTACCTCCCGGGCCTGCCGGTGCTGTGGCTGGCGTGGTGGCTGGTGCGGCGGCCGAGCGGCGCCAAGCGTCCGGCGCGTGTCGGCGAGCTGGCGTCGCTCGGGCTGGCGATGGCCGGCTTTTCGGTGCTCTACACATTCGGCGTACGCCATTCGCATCCGGTGACGGCGGCGATTGTGCTCAATACCGGCCCCGTGATCGCGGCCGCGATGGCGTGGCTTCTGCTGCGCGCGAAGCCCGTGCGTGGCTTCTGGGTCGCGGTGGCGCTCAGTCTCACCGGCGCCGCTCTGGTGATCGCCGGCGCGCCCGGCTTCCGCGAGCGCGGTCTGGGGTTCGAGGGCGGCGAGGCCTTGCTGATCATCGCCCAGGTCGGTTGGCAGTGGTATTCGATCCGCGCCCAGCAATGGCTGGGTGATCGCGGCCAGATCGGGCTGAGCGCGATCACCACCACCGTTGGCGGACTGTGGATGGTGGCGCTCTATGGCGGCATCGTCGCCGCCGGCGCCGGCGGTGGGCTGCCAACCGAGGTGACGCCGCTGCAGGTGGGCTACCTGATCTGGGTATCGGTCTTCGGCGTCGCCGTCGCCACCCTTCTGTGGAACCTCGGCGTCAGCCGGCTGTCGCTACCGGTGGCGTCGCTGCACATGACCGCTTCGCCCGTCGTCGCGGTGGCGACGGCGTGGATCGTCGGCTACCCGCCGACGATGCTGCAGGTCGCGGGCGGCGCAGTCGTGCTGTCGGGCATCGTCTACCTCCAGACACGCCAGATGATGAAGGTACGGACGTGAGCGGGTCGCCCACGCCGCGGGCCGCATGGATCGGCTTGTCGGCGTTCTTCGTCACGTCGGTGTTCTGGGGCGCCAATGTGCCGGTCACGGCGGTGCTGTTCCGCACCTTCGATCCCTACTACATGTCGGTCTGGCGAGTCGCGGTCGCCACCGTGGCGCTGGCCGTGATGCTGGTCGCGACGCAGGGCTGGTCGGCGCTGGCGATCCCGATCGGCTGGGTCCGCTTCGCGCTGCTCGGGCTCAGCATGAGCGCGTTCTTCGTGATCTATAACGTTGGCCTGCTCTACACCAACGCCATCACCGCCGCCGCCGTCATGGTCGGCGCGCCGATCTACGCCGCGCTGTTCCTGAAGCTGACGATCGGCGCGCCCTTCGACAGGGGATTCTGGGTGGCGGCGCCGCTCACCCTGATCGGTGGTGCGATCGCCGTTTTGGGTCGCGCCGAGGCCGGGGGCGATACGCTCAGCCTGCAGGGCGGCGAACCGCTGATCGCGCTCTGCATCGTGGCCTGGACCCTGTATTCGATGGCCGCCCAGCGCTGGTTCCGGCCCGAGGAAACCCAGCTCAGACGCACCTATGTCGGATGCCTCTCGGCGATCTTCTGGTCGAGCGCTATCTGGCTGCTGTGCCGGGCGGTCGGCATCGCCGGGCCGCCGAATCTCGATCCGTCGGCCGAGGCGGTGCTGCTGCTGGTCGGCATCTCGGTGCTGGCCACGGCGGTGGCCGGGGTGAGCTGGAATGTCGGGGTGAGCCGGCTGGGCATCGCCGCCGGCTCGCTGTGGCAGAACGCCGTGCCGGTCTTCGCCGTGCTGATCTCGATGGCCTTCGGCATCTATCCGACCGGCCAGCAGATCCTGGGCGGCGCGATCGTGATGGCCGGGGTGGCCTATATGCAGTGGCGCAAATTCCGCGGCTGATCACGATCGCCGTCGGCGGGCAGCCTTCGGTCGATACCGCACATGATCGATCAGCGCGCGCAGCTTGGGCGCAAGGTTCCGGCGGTCGGCGAAGTAGAGGAAGAAGCCGGGGAAGGGCGGGCAGTATTTCTCGAGCAGCGGCACCAGCTCGCCGCGCTTGAGATACGGCCGGAAGGTCTCTTCCATGCCAAACGTGAGACCGCCGCCGGCACAGGCGGTGCGCACCATCACCCACATGTCGTTGGTGGTGATCCTGGGATTGACCGCGACATCGAACTCGCGGCCGTTCTCCTCGAACTCCCAGCGGTAGGGCGCGACCTCGGGCGACGGGCGCCAGCCGATGCAGCAATGCGTCGACAGTTCGGTGGGGTGCGACGGCGCGCCGAAGCGCTCCAGGTAGGACGGTGCCGCCACGACCATCTGGCGCTGATCGCCCGAAACCGGCACGGCGATCATGTCCTGCTCGATCACCTCGCCCAGCCTGACGCCGGCGTCGTAGCCCTCGGCGACGATATCGAACTCCACGTCCGTCACGGTGACATCGAGCTGCACGCCGGGATGAGCGTGGGCGAAGCCGGCCAGCAGCTCGCCGGAGAGAAACCGCTCGGCGATCGATGACACCGCCAGCCGCAGCAAACCTGTCGGCGCGACGTCGCGATCTCGGGTCGCATCCAACGCGATCTCGACTTCGGCGAGGGCCGGTGCGACGCGGCGCTGCAGGCGTTCGCCGGCCTCGGTGAGACTGACGCTGCGCGTCGTGCGGTGGATCAGCGCGACGCCCAGCCGGTCTTCCATGCGCCGGATCGCCTGGCTCACGGCCGAGCGGGTCACGCCCAGCCGCTCGGCGGCGGCGCGGAAGCTCCGCGCCTCGGCGACGGCGAGGAAGACTGCGATGCCGCTGAGGTCGAGGTTCATTAGTTAGATGAACTTGACAGCATGGTGAGGATTGAGCAAATTGTCTGTCGAATCGCCGCCGCCTAGATAGCCGTGCATCGGATCACGAGGAGGCTGAACGACATGACCAGCAGATCGGCAATCCTGAGCGGCTTGATCGCGAGTTTCTTGCTCGCGGCCAGCGTGTCCTCCGGCAGCGGCCAGACACAGCGCCAGTCGACACCACATCCCTATGTCGGCATGTGGGTGACCGACGATGGTCGCGTCCGGCACGAGCTGCTGCCGAACGGCCGCTATGATGAGGCGCGCGGTACCCGCCAGAGCGCCTATCAGGGGCGCTACCAGGTGACCGGTAACCACATCGACTACTGGGACGACACCGGCTTCACCGCCGACGGCACCTTCGTCGACCACAATACCCTGCATCATGGCGGGATGATCTTCCGCCGGCGCTGACGCCGGCGCGCGGCGGATTGCGCCGTATTTGCGCCCCCCGGTCATGCTAGACGGTTGCTTTCGGCCGCCGAGTGCGTGAGCTTGCGGCGGTTTCCGGGGGAGCGCATGAAGGGCGTCATTCTGGCGGGCGGCAAGGGCACCAGGCTTTATCCGCTGACCAAGGCCACCAACAAGCATCTGCTGCCGGTCGGCCGCGAGCCGATGATCTACCACCCGATCCGTCACATGGTGGCCGCGGGCATCACCGACATCCTGGTGGTCACCAGCGTCGACCACATGGGTGAGATGGTGAACTGCCTGGGTTCGGGCGTCGATCTCGGCTGCGGCCTGACCTACCGCGTGCAGGACGGGGCGCTGGGCATCGCCAACGCCCTGTCGCTGGCCGAGGGCTTCGCCAGCGGTGGCAAAATCTGCGTCTTCCTCGGCGATAACGTCTTTCAGAGCTCGATCGCGCCGATCGTCGAGGCCTTCCGGAAGCAGGAGAGGGGCGCGCGCGTCGTGATCAAGAGCGTGCACGATCCGGAGCGTTACGGCGTCGCCGCGCTCGACGAGCAGCACATCATCGAGATCGAGGAAAAGCCGGCCAAGCCCAAGACCTCGTTCGCGGTGGTCGGCCTGTACTTCTACGACAGCCAGGTCTTCGACATCATCCGCGTCATCAAGCCCTCGGCGCGCGGCGAGTACGAGATCACCTCGGTGAACAACGAGTACATCGCGCGCCGCCAGCTCCAGTACGACATCTACCCCGGCGCCTGGACCGACGCCGGCACCTTCGAGTCGCTGCTCGAGGCCAACAAGCTGCTGCACGACACCGCCAACGAGATCGCGCGATGAGGAGGACTAACTTCTTGCCTCCCCCCGGAGGGGGAATGTGCCCGAAGGGCGGATGGGGGATGTCGAAGCCGGACACCTGCTTCGTTGAGGCATCCCCCATTCGTCGCGCCGCGCGCGCCACCTTCCCTCTCCGGGCAGGGCTATCGCATATGGACTTCTTTCCTTCTCCCCGCGAAGGCGGGGAGAAGGTGCCGAGCGAAAGCGAGGCGGATGAGGGGCTTCCTCGTGCAACGACAAACGCTGTCGTTGTTGAGACTCCGCGAAGCCCCTCATCCGCCCTTCGGGCACCTTC
>JALHMM010000007.1 GCA_022844045.1 Reyranellaceae bacterium
CAGGGCGAGGCGGGCGACAACATCGGCGCGCTGCTGCGCGGCGTGGGCCGCGAGGACGTCGAGCGCGGCCAGGTGCTGGCCAAGCCGGGCTCGATCACGCCGCACACGAACTTCGAGGCGGAAGCCTACATCCTGACCAAGGAGGAGGGTGGCCGCCACACGCCATTCTTCACCAACTACCGGCCGCAGTTCTACTTCCGCACGACCGACGTGACGGGGGTGGTGACGTTGCCGGAGGGGACGGAGATGGTGATGCCGGGCGACAACGCCAGGATGATCGTCGAGCTGATCCAGCCGATCGCGATGGACGAGGGCCTGCGCTTCGCCATCCGCGAGGGCGGCCGCACCGTCGGCGCCGGCGTCGTCACCAAGGTCGTGAAGTAAGGGAAATAGGGCGCCGGCGCGGGCAACCGCGCCGCACCTGTTTGGGAGCAGCGGACATGGCCGATAGCACCAACATCCGGATCAGGCTCAAAGCCTTCGATCATCGCGTTCTCGACCAGTCGACGAACGAGATCGTGAGCACGGCGAAGCGGACCGGTGCGCGCGTGCGCGGGCCGATTCCCCTGCCGACGCGGATCGAGAAGTTCACCGTGAACCGCTCGCCGCATATCGACAAGAAGTCGCGCGAGCAGTTCGAGATGCGCACGCACAAGCGCGTGCTCGATATTGTCGACCCGACGCCGCAGACCGTGGACGCGCTGATGAAGCTCGACCTCGCCGCCGGCGTCGACGTCGAGATCAAGCTCGGCCAGTAGAAGGAACGGGGCGATGCGGACCGGATTGGTCGCACAGAAGCTGGGCATGACCCGCGTCTTCAATGACGCCGGAGAGCATGTGCCGGTCACCGTGCTGAAGCTGGACAACGTCCAGGTCGTGGCCGTGCGCACCGAGGAGAAGGATGGCTACAACGCCGTCCAGCTCGGCATCGGCGCGGCCAAGGTGAAGAACGTCAGCAAGCCGCAGCGCGGCCACTTCGCCAAGGCGAAGGTCGAGCCCAAGCGCAAGCTGGTCGAGTTCCGCGTCGGCAAGGACGGCCTGCTGCCGGTCGGCGCCGAGATGTCGGCGACCCACTTCGTCGCCGGCCAGATCGTCGACGTCACCGGCACGACCATCGGCAAGGGCTTCGCCGGCGCCATGAAGCGCTGGAACTTCGGCGGCCTCGAGGCCTCGCACGGCGTGTCGGTCTCGCACCGCAGCCACGGCTCGACCGGCAACCGCCAGGATCCCGGCCGCACCTTCAAGAACAAGAAGATGGCGGGCCACCTCGGCTCGGAGCGGGTCACCACGCAGAACGTCAAGGTCGTGTCGACCGACGACGCCAAGGGCCTGATCCTGATCCAGGGCGCGGTGCCCGGCCACAACGGTGCCTGGGTGCTGGTGCGCGACGCCGCCAAGCGCAAGGCGCCCAAGGACTTGCCGTTCCCCGGCGCCGTGAAGGCCGCCGCGGCCGCGGCCGAAGAGAACAAGGGCTGATCGCCATGAAGCTCAACGTCAAGACGCTGGACGGCGCCGCGGCCGGTGAGATCGATCTCGCCGATGCCATATTCGGCCTGCCGGTACGCGCCGACCTGCTGCAGCGCTGCGTCGTGTGGCAGCTCGCCAAGCGCCGCGCCGGCACGCACAAGACCAAGATCCGCTCCGAGGTCAAGGCGACCTCGAAGAAGATGTGGGCCCAGAAGGGCACCGGTCGCGCCCGCCACGGCAACGAGGCGGCACCGCAGTTCCGCGGCGGCGGCAAGGCCTTCGGCCCGGTCAATCGCAGCCACGAGATCGACCTGCCCAAGAAAGTGCGCAAGCTGGCGCTGAAGACCGCGCTGTCGGCCAAGGCGGCCGAGGGCAAGCTGGTCGTGCTCGAGAACACCTCGGTGGCCGAGCCCAAGACCGGCAAGCTGGCGGCGACGCTCAAGGGCCTGGGCATCAAGAACGCGCTGTTCATCGACGGTCCGATCGTCGGCGAGAACTTCGCCCGCGCCGCGCGCAACATTCCGTTGGTCGACGTGCTGCCGCAGCAGGGCGCCAACGTCTACGACATCCTGCGTCGCGACACCCTGGTGCTGACGCGCGATGCCGTGAAGCATCTCGAGGAGCGCCTGCAATGAGCGCAGCGAAGAAACCCGCCGCCATGTCGCGCGCGCGCATGTACGAAGTCATCCGCGCGCCGCTGGTGACCGAGAAGTCGACGCATCAGAGCGAGCACAGCCAGATCTCCTTCAAGGTCTCGCTGGACGCCACCAAGCCCGAGATCAAGCAGGCCGTCGAAGGCCTGTTCAAGGTCAAGGTCAAGGCGGTCAACACGCTGCGCGTCGAGGGCAAGAACAAGATGTTCCGCGGCATGCGTGGGCGCCGCAGCGACTGGAAGAAGGCCATCATCTCGCTGGTTGACGGCGAGAAGATCGACCTGACGACGGGCCTGTGAGCGGGGAGCGGCTGAAATGGCATTGAAAACCTACAAGCCGGTCACGCCGTCGCTGCGCGGACTGGTGCTCGTCGATCGCTCGGAACTGCACAAGGGCGGGCCGATCAAGGGCCTGACCGAAGGCAAGCACAACAGCGGCGGTCGCAACAATCACGGCCGTACGACGAACTATCATCGTGGTGGCGGTCACAAGCGTCGCTACCGCGTTATCGACTTCAAGCGTCGCAAGTTCGATCAACCGGCGACCGTCGAGCGGCTGGAGTACGATCCCAACCGGACGGCGTTCATCGCGCTGATCACTTATGCCGACGGCGAGCAGACCTACATCCTGGCGCCGCAGCGCCTGAAGGCCGGCGACCAGGTCGTCTCGGGCGAGCGTGTCGACATCAAGCCGGGCAACGCCATGCCGCTGGCCAACATGCCGGTGGGCACGATCGTCCACAACGTCGAGATGAAGCCCGGCAAGGGTGGTCAGATCGCGCGTTCGGCCGGCACCTATGTCCAGCTGGTCGGCAAGGACCAGGGCATGGCGCAGCTCAAGCTCAGCTCGGGCGAAGTGCGCATGGTGCGCTCCGATTGCCTGGCGACGATCGGCGCCGTGAGCAACCCGGACCAGCAGAACATCAACTACGGCAAGGCCGGCCGCATGCGCTGGCTCGGCTTCCGCCCGGTCACCCGCGGCGTCGCCATGAACCCGATCGACCATCCGCACGGCGGCGGCGAAGGCCGCACCTCGGGCGGTCGCCACCCGGTCACGCCTTGGGGCAAGCCCACGAAGGGCAAGAAGACCCGCAAGAACAAGGCGACCGACAAAATGATCATCCGGCGCCGTCACGCGACGCGCTGATACGCGACGGATTGAAGGAGGACGAACGTGGCACGTTCAGTTTGGAAAGGACCGATGGTCGACGGCTATCTGCTGGACAAGGCGGATGCCGCGCGGCAGTCGACCCGCAACGAGGTCATCCGGACCTGGTCGCGGCGCTCGACCATCCTGCCGCAGTTCGTCGGCCTGACCTTCGGTGTCTACAATGGCCAGAAGTTCATCCCGGTGAACGTCACCGAGGAGATGGTCGGTCACAAGTTCGGCGAGTTCTCGCCCACCCGTACCTTCCACGGCCACTCCGGTGGCGGTGACAAGAAGGCGTCGAAGTAGGTCGCGCGATGAGCAAGAAGCCCAATGAACGCCGTGAGGCGGAGAACGAGGCCAAGTCGGTCCTGCGCGTGCTGCGCGTCAGCCCGCGCAAGCTGAACCTGGTCGCCCAGCAGATCCGCGGCATGGGCGCCGGCAAGGCGCTCAACGAGCTGGCGTTCTCGCGCAAGCGGATCGCCGTCGACGTGCGCAAGGCGCTGCAGTCGGCGGTCGCCAACGCCGAGAACAACCACCAGCTCGATGTCGATCGCCTCTTCGTGTCCGAGGCCAGCGTCGGCAAGGGCATCGTGATGAAGCGCTTCCACACCCGAGCGCGCGGCCGCAGCGCCGGCATCGAGAAGCCTTTCAGCCAGCTGACGATCGTCGTGCGCGAGCGCGCGCAGGAGGAGGCCAAGTAACATGGGCCAGAAAGTCAACCCGATCGGGCTTCGCCTCGGCATCAACCGTACCTGGGATTCCCGCTGGTACGCCGACGAGGGCGCGTATGCCCGCCTGCTGCACGAGGACATCCGCATCCGCGATTTCCTGCGTGAGCGCCTGCGCCAGGCCGGCGTCAGCAAGATCGTCATCGAGCGCCCGGCCAAGAAGGCGCGCGTGACCATCCACACCGCGCGTCCCGGCGTCGTCATCGGCAAGAAGGGCGCCGACATCGAGAAGCTGCGCGCCGAGCTCGGCAAGATGAGCCAGGCCGAGGTCAGCCTGAACATCGTCGAGATCCGCAAGCCGGAGATCGACGCGACGCTGATCGCCGAGAATATCGCCCAGCAGCTCGAGCGCCGCGTCGCCTTCCGCCGCGCCATGAAGCGCGCCGTGCAGTCGGCCATGCGCCTGGGCGCGCTCGGCATCCGCATCAACTGCTCGGGCCGTCTGGGCGGCGCCGAGATCGCGCGCATGGAGTGGTACCGCGAGGGCCGCGTGCCGCTGCACACGCTGCGCGCCGACGTCGACTACGGCACCGCGACGGCGTTCACCACCTTCGGCACCTGCGGCGTCAAGGTCTGGGTGTTCAAGGGCGAGATCATGGTCCATGACCCGATGGTCCAGGACAAGCGTCTCGAAGAAGCCCAGGCCGGGCGCTGAGACGGGGTAGGGCAGGGTCATGCTGAGTCCGAAGCGAACCAAATACCGCAAGGCCTTCAAGGGCCGCATCAAGGGCCAGGCCAAGGGCGGCACGACGCTGGCCTTCGGCGAGTACGGCCTGAAGGCGCTCGAGCCGGAGCGCGTCACCGCGCGCCAGATCGAGGCCGCTCGCCGCGCCATCACGCGTCACATGAAGCGCGCCGGCCGCGTGTGGATCCGGATCTTCCCGGACCTGCCGGTGTCGCTGAAGCCGGCCGAGGTGCGCATGGGCTCGGGCAAGGGCTCGCCTGAATTCTGGGCCTGCCGCATCAAGCCGGGCCGCGTGATGTTCGAGATCGGCGGCGTGCCGGTGAACGTGGCGAAGGAAGCGTTCGACCTCGCCGCCGCCAAGCTGCCGATCAAGACCAAGTTCATCGCTCGCATGAGCGAGGGAGGCGCATGATGAAGGCCAGTGACATGCGCGCCAAGACGGCCGACGAGCTCAAGACCCAGCTCGGCGACTTGCGCAAGGAAGCGTTCAACCTGCGCTTCCAGCAGGCCAACGGGGTGATCGGGCCGCAGTCGGGCAACACCGCCCGCGTGGAGGCCGTGCGCCGCGACATCGCGCGCATCATGACCGTGCTCAAGCAAAAAGCGCCGCCTAAGGAGCATTGAGATGCCGAAGCGAATTCTTGAGGGCGTCGTCGTCAGCGACAAGATGGACAAGACCGTCGTTGTCGAGGTCGAGCGCCGCGTTCAGCACCCGGTCTACAAGAAGTTCATCCGCCAGTCGAAGCGCTACCACGCGCATGACGAGTCGAACGCCGTCAAGACGGGCGCGACGGTGCGGATCATCGAGAGTCGGCCGCTGTCGAAGACCAAGCGGTGGGTCGTGATCACCGAGGGCGAGCAGGCGTCCTGACGGACGGCTGGGCGAAGCAGTTTGGGAGCGGCGGGTCACCCGTCGGATAGGTAAACATGATCCAGATGCAGACGAACCTCGACGTCGCCGACAATTCCGGCGCCAAGAGGGTGCAGTGCATCAAGGTGCTGGGCGGGTCGAAGCGCAAGTTCGCGACCATCGGCGACGTCATCGTCGTCGCGGTCAAGGACGCGATCCCGCGCGGCAAGGTGAAGAAGGGCGAGGTGGCCCGCGCCGTCATCGTGCGCACCGCCGCGGCGATCCGCCGTCCCGACGGCAGCGCCATCCGCTTCGACCGCAACGCCGCGGTGCTCGTCAACAAGCAGGACGAGCCGGTCGGCACCCGTATCTTCGGGCCGGTCACGCGCGAGCTGCGCGCGCGCAAGTTCATGAAGATCATCTCCCTGGCACCCGAAGTGCTGTGAGGACGCGATGCCGAAACTGAAAATCCGCAAGGGCGACCGGGTGGTCGTCATCACCGGCCGCGACAAGGGCAAGCAGGGCGAGGTCGTCCGCGTGCTGCCCGACGACAGCCGCGTCGTCGTCCAGGGCGTCAACATGATGAAGCGACACCAGAAGGCGCGTCGCGCCGGCGAGGAGAGCGCCATCATCGCCAAGGAAGCCTCGATCCACGTCTCCAACGTGGCTCACATCGACCCGTCGAGCGGCAAGCCGACGCGGGTCGGATTCAAGTTCCTCGAAGACGGCCGCAAGGTGCGCGTGGCGCGCGCCTCCGGCGAGTCGATCGATCGCTAGGGGAGTGGGAAGGATGCCCGCCCGTCTGCAAGAGCACTACGAGAAGGTCGTGCGCGCCGAGCTGCTGAAGCAGTTCGGCTATGGCAACCCGATGGAGGTGCCGAAGCTCGACAAGGTCGTGATCAACATGGGCGTCGGCGAGGCCGTCGCCGACCGCAAGGCGGTGGACAACGCCGCCGTCGAGCTCGCCCGCATCTCCGGCCAGAAGCCGGTGATCACCAAGGCGCGCAAGTCGATCGCCACCTACAAGGTGCGCGAAGGCATGGCGCTGGGCTGCAAGGTCACCCTGCGACGCGACCGCATGTACGAGTTCGTCGACCGCCTGGTGAACATCGCGCTGCCGCGCGTGCGCGACTTCCGCGGGCTCAACGGCCGTTCCTTCGACGGCCGCGGCAACTACGCCATGGGCCTCAAGGAACAGCTCGTGTTCCCCGAGATCGACTACGACAAGGTCGATCAGGTCCGCGGCATGGACATCATCATCTGCACCACGGCGAAGACGGACGCCGAAGCCAAGGCGCTGCTGCGCGGCTTCGACTTTCCGTTCTTCAATTAGGAGCTGGAGGCTCACATGGCCAAGACCAGCATGGTCGAGAAGAACAAGAACCGCGCGGCGTTGGTCAAGCGGTTCACCGCCAAGCGCAAGGCGCTCAAGGAAGTGATCATGGATCGCTCCCGTCCGGTGGAAGAGCGCTTCGAGGCGCAGCTCACGCTCAACGAGCTGCCGCGCAACGGCGCCAAGGACCGCCTGAACAGCCGTTGCGAGCTGAGCGGCCGCCCGCGCGCGGTCTACCGCAAGTTCAAGCTCTCGCGCATCGCGATGCGCGACCTTGCATCACGCGGGCTGCTGCCCGGCGTGGTCAAGTCGAGCTGGTGAGTCGAAGGAGACGACGGTCATGGCACTGAGCGATCCTGTCGGCGATATGTTGACCCGCATCCGCAATGGTCAGGCGGCGCGGCTCGACAGCGTCACGATGCCGGCATCCCGGTTGCGGGCGAACGTCCTCGACGTGCTGCAGCGCGAGGGTTACATCCGCGGTTACCTCGAGGAAGAGGTGCGCGGCGGCATTCGCGAGATCCGCGTCGAGCTGAAATACGACAACGGCAAGCCGGTGATCCGCGAGGTCCACCGCGTGTCGACGCCGGGCCGGCGCATCTACTCCAAGATCTCCGACCTGCCGAAGGTCTATAACGGCCTCGGCATCTCGATCCTGTCGACGCCGCGAGGCGTCATGTCGGACAGCGAGGCCCGCACCGCCAATGTCGGCGGCGAAGTCCTCTGCAAGGTGTTCTGATCATGTCGCGCGTCGGAAAGAACCCCGTGCCGGTGCCCGCCGGCGTCACGGTCGACATCAAGGGCCAGGCGATCAAGGCCAAGGGCAAGCGGGGCGAGCTGGCGATGGTCGTCCACGACGACATCGAGGTGGTCCGCGAGGGCAACCTGATCTCGCTCAAGATGCGCCACGACAACCCGCGCTCGCGCGTGCTGTGGGGCACCAACCGCAACCTCGTGCGCAACCTGGTGCACGGTGCGGGCGAGGGCTTCACGGTGAACCTCGAGATCACGGGCGTCGGCTATCGCGCCGCGGCGGACGCCAAGCAGCTCAAGCTGCAGCTCGGCTTCAGCCACGACGTCGAGATCCCGATCCCGGCCGGCATCACGATCAAGACGGCCAAGCCGACCGAGATCGAGATCAGCGGCGCCGACAAGCAGAAGGTCGGGCAGATCGCCGCCGAGATCCGCGGACTTAAGCCGCCGGAGCCCTACAAGGGCAAAGGCATCAAGTACGCAGGTGAGAAGATCCTGCGTAAAGAAGGCAAGAAGAAGTAGGAACGGGGTCGACCATGACCACGACTGTCCAGTTTGCGCGGCGCCAGCGCCGCACCCGCCACTCGCTGAAGCAGCGCGCCGGCGGACGTCCGCGTCTGAGCGTGTTCCGCTCGGGCAAGCATATCTACGCCCAGGTGATCGACGACCTGAAGGGTCACACGGTCGCCTCGGCCTCGTCGGCCGACGAGTCGTTGAAGGGCAAGCTGAAGACGGGCGCCGACAAGTCGGCGGCGACCGAGGTCGGCAAGCTCATCGCCGAGCGCGCGATCAAGGCGGGCGTCAGCACCGTCGTGTTCGACCGCGGCGGTTACATGTTCCATGGCCGCGTGAAAGCGCTGGCCGATGCCGCCCGTGAGGGCGGCCTGTCGTTCTAGGAGCAGGCACATGGCACGTGCACCGGGTGGTTCGAGCCGCGGTCCGCGCGACGGCGATGGCGGCGGTGGCCGCGGTCGTCGCGATCGTGACGGCGGCGGGCGCGGTCAGCAGCGCGGCGCCGGCGGCGATCGCGAGGAGAGCGAGCTCGTAGACAAGCTCGTCGGCATCAACCGCGTGTCGAAGACGGTGAAGGGCGGCAAGCGCTTCGGTTTCGCCGCGATCGTCGTCGTCGGCGACCAGCGCGGTCGCGTCGGCTACGGCACCGGCAAGGCGCGCGAGGTGCCCGAGGCGATCCGCAAGGCGACCGAGTCGGCCAAGCGCGGCATGATCCGCGTCGCGCTGCGCGAGGGCCGTACCCTGCATCATGACGTGCTCGGCCATTTCGGCGCCGGCCGCGTCGTGCTGCGTGCCGCGCCGGCGGGCACCGGCATCATCGGCGGCGGCGCCATGCGTGCCGTGTTCGAGACGCTGGGGCTGAAGGACGTGGTCGCCAAGTCGGTCGGCACGTCGAACCCGCACAACATGATCAAGGCGACCTTCGACGCGCTGTCGTCGGTCCAGTCGCCGCGCATGGTCGCCAACCGCCGCGGCAAGAAGGTGGGCGACATCCTCGGCCGCCGCGACGACCAGGCCGCTGAAGCCGCCGCCTGAGGAGCGTTCCGATGTCCGATCAGAAGAAGATCAAAGTCACGCAGACCGGCAGCCCGATCCGCCGCCGCTTCGACCAGCGCGAGAATCTCGTCGGCCTTGGCCTGAACAAGATGCACCGCAGCAAGATCCTCAAGGACACGCCTGAGGTGCGCGGCATGATCACCAAGGTGCAGCATCTCGTGCGCGTCGAAGACGCGAAGTGAGCCAGTCATGAAACTCAATCAGCTTTCCGACAACCCAGGTGCCCATAAGGCGCGCATGCGCGTCGCGCGCGGCATCGGCTCGGGCAAGGGCAAGACCGCCGGCCGCGGCGGCAAGGGCCAGAAGGGCCGCTCGGGCGTCGCCATCAAGGGCTTCGAGGGTGGCCAGATGCCGCTCTTCCGTCGCCTGCCAAAGCGCGGCTTCAACAACCCGTTCCGCAAGGAATACGCGCTGGTCAATCTCGGCACGCTGCAGAGCGCGGTCGAGGCGGGCAAGCTCGAGGCCGGCAAGCCGGTCGACGCCGCCGCCCTTCAGGCGGCCGGCATCGTGCGCCATCTGCGCGACGGTGTGCGGCTGCTCGGCAAGGGCGAGGTCAAGGCCGCCCTGCAGATCACCGTGACCGGCGCCTCCAAGGCCGCGATCGAGGCGATCGAGAAGGCCGGCGGCAAGGTGACCGTTCTGGCGCCCGTCGAGGCGGAAGCGGCCTGACCCTGGCCGCAGCCCGCCCGCGATTGATGATGCGCCGGCGGCTCGCCGCCGGCTGCCGGAGGATCGGAAGCCATGTCCTCAGCCGCCGAACAGCTCGCCCGTAATCTCAACTGGGGCAATCTCGGCAAGGCGTCCGAGCTCAAGAAGCGCCTGTGGTTCACGCTGGGCGCTTTGATCATCTATCGAATCGGCTCGTACATCCCTGTGCCGGGTATCGATCCCGTGGCGCTCGCCGACGTCTTTCAGCGCCAGGCCGGCGGCCTCGCCGGGCTGCTCGACGTGTTTTCGGGCGGCTCGATCGGCCGCATGTCGATTTTCGCGCTCAGCATCATGCCGTACATCTCGGCCTCCATCATCATGCAGATCCTCACGACGGTCGTGCCGTCGCTCGAGGCGCTGAAGAAAGAGGGCGAGGCCGGCCGCAAGAAAATCAACCAGTACACCCGCTATGGCACCGTCATCCTGGCGGCGGTCCAGGCCTATGGCATCGCCGTGGGGCTGGAGTCGCAGACCAGTACCGTCGGCAATGTGGTGTTCGATCCCGGTCTCTATTTCCGCTTCGTCACCGTCGTCACGCTGATCGGCGGCACGATGTTCCTGATGTGGCTGGGCGAGCAGGTGACGGCGCGCGGCGTCGGCAACGGCATCTCGTTGATCATCTTCGCCGGCATCGTCGCGGCCATGCCCGGCGCCATGGTGCAGACCCTGGAGCTGGGCCGCACCGGATCGCTGTCGGCGCTGTTCATCATCGGCCTGATCGTCGGCATCATCGCCGTGGTGATCTTCGTCGTCTTCATCGAGACGGCGCAGCGGCGGATCCTGGTCCAGTATCCCAAGCGCCAGATGGGCAACCGGGTCTATGGCGGCCAGGCCAGCTATCTGCCGCTGAAGATCAACACCGCCGGTGTCATCCCGCCGATCTTCGCCTCCTCGCTGCTGCTCTTCCCGGCCACCATCGCCGGCTTCCAGGGCACCGGTGCCAGCGACTGGGTGCAGTGGATCTCGGTCTATCTCGGCCATGGCCAGCCGCTGTACCTGGCGATCTATATCGGCCTGATCGTGTTCTTCTGCTTCTTCTACACGACTGTCGTGTTCCAGCCGGCCGACACGGCCGAGAATCTGAAGAAGTATGGTGGCTTCCTGCCGGGCATCCGTCCCGGCAAGAACACCGCCGAGTATCTCGAATACGTGCTGACCCGCCTGACCACGATCGGCGCGGCCTACCTGTCGATCGTCTGCATCATTCCCGAGCTGCTGATCGCCCAGGGTGGTGTGCCGTTCTACTTCGGCGGCACCAGCCTGCTGATCGTGGTCTCGGTGACGCTCGATACCGTCACCCAGATCCAGTCGCATCTGCTCGCCTACCAGTACGGCGACCTGATCGGTCAGGCGCGGCTGAAGGGGGGCAAGAACAAATGAAGCTGATCCTGTTGGGGCCGCCGGGCGCCGGCAAGGGCACCCAGGCGCAGCGGCTGCAGGACGAACTCGGCCTGAAGCAGCTCTCGACCGGCGATATGCTGCGGGCGGCCGTCGCCTCGGGTAGCGAGCTCGGCAAGAAGGCCAAGGGCATCATGGAGAGCGGCGGGCTGGTGCCCGACGACCTCATGGTCGGCTTGATCGAGGACCGCATCGGCCAGCCCGATTGCGCCCCGGGTTTCATCCTCGACGGCTTTCCGCGGACCACGGCCCAGGCCGAGGCGCTCGACCGGATGCTGGCCAGCCGCGGCTGGAAGCTCGACCACGTCGTCGAGATGACGGTGGACGAGAAGGCGCTGACCGACCGTATCGTCGGCCGGTTCTCCTGCGCCAAGTGCGGTACCGGCTATCACGACCGGTTCAAGCGGCCGAAGAAGGATGGCGTCTGCGACACCTGCGGCGCGACGGAGTTCACGCGCCGCAAGGACGACAACGCCGAGACCGTGACAGCGCGCATGGCCGCGTACCGGTCCCAGACCGCCCCGTTGCTGCCCTACTACGCGGCGCGCGGGGTGCTTCGGAAGGTCGACGGGATGGCGTCCATGGACGAGGTTTACCGCCAGCTGAAGGCGGTATTGGGAAAGTCTTGACAAATTCGGCTGACGGTTGACTCGCGAGGCTCGATCCCTATAATCGCGCGCTTTCCAGAAATAGCCGAAGCGCGACCGTTAGGTTACGGCCGCGCTTAACGTATTGAAGGAGCTGGGAAATTGGCCCGTATCGCAGGCGTTAACATTCCGACCAACAAGCGCGTGCTGATCGCGCTGCAGTACATCCATGGCATCGGCGAGCTGAAAGCCCAGGAGATCTGCCAGAAGGTTGGCATCGCCGACGAGCGGCGTGTCAACCAGCTCAGCGACGACGAGGTGCTTCGCATCCGCGAGACCATCGACCGCGACTACGTGGTCGAGGGCGATCTGCGGCGCGAGGTGGCCATGAACATCAAGCGGCTGATGGATCTCGGCTGCTATCGCGGGCTGCGTCACCGCCGGGGCCTTCCGGTCCACGGCCAGCGCACCCACACCAATGCCCGCACCCGCAAGGGACCGGCCAAGCCGATCGCTGGCAAGAAGAAAGCCGTCTAGGCCAAGAGGTTCGAAGTCATGGCGAAAGCACCTGCCGCCGGCACCGCCGCGGCCGCGCGTCCCCGGCGTCGCGAGCGCAAGAACATCACGTCGGGCATCGCCCATGTGAACGCGTCGTTCAACAACACGGTGGTCACCATCACCGACGTGCAGGGCAACACGATCGCCTGGTCGTCGTCCGGCACGCAGGGCTTCAAGGGCTCGCGCAAGTCGACGCCGTTCGCGGCGCAGATGGCGGCCGAGGACGCCGGCCGCAAGGCCATGGAGCACGGCATGCGCACCGTCGAGGTCGAGGTGCGGGGTCCGGGTTCAGGTCGCGAATCGGCCCTGCGCGCGCTGCAGGCCGTCGGTTTCGCCGTCACCGCGATCCGCGACGTGACGCCGATTCCGCACAATGGCTGCCGTCCGCCCAAGCGCCGTCGCGTCTAGTCATTCCCGATGCGGCGCGGACCCTGTCCGCGCCTCCCGGTAGTACGCCGCGGCCGGTCGCTGTGGCTTCCAATAATCGAGGCTGCCGCGCCTGTTCGCGGCGCCCAGGCCGACAAGCCGATCCGAAAGGTAGCCCCCCGTGCTTCAGAAGAATTGGCAGGAACTGATCAAGCCGAACAAGCTGCAGGTCGAGCCGGGCAGCGACGCCATGCGCGTCGCCACCATCGTCGCCGAGCCGCTCGAGCGCGGCTTCGGTCTGACGCTCGGCAACGCGCTGCGCCGCGTGCTGCTGTCCTCGCTGCAGGGCGCCGCCGTGACGTCGATCAAGATCGACGGCGTGCTGCACGAGTTCTCCTCGATTCCGGGTGTCCGAGAGGACGTCACCGACATCGTGCTGAACATCAAGTCGATGGCGGTGAAGATGCAGAGCGATCGGGCGCATCGCCTGGTCCTGCGCGCCACCGGTCCCGGCGAAGTCACCGCCGGCATGATCGAGACCACCGGCGACATCCAGATCATGGATCCCAAGCACCTGATCTGCACGCTCGACGACGGCGCCTCGCTGCACATGGAGCTTACGGTCTCGACCGGTAAGGGTTATGTGCCGGCGACGGCCAACCGTCCGGCCGACGCGCCGATCGGCCTGATCCCGGTCGACGCGCTGTTCAGCCCGGTGAAGAAGGTCGCCTACAAGATCGACAACAGCCGCGTCGGCCAGGTCACCGACTACGACAAGCTGTCGATGAGCATCGAGACCAACGGCACGGTCAGCCCGGACGACGCGGTGGCGATCGCCTCGCGCATTCTGCAGGACCAGCTGCAGCTCTTCATCAACTTCGAGGAGCCGCAGGCGGTGAAGGCCGATGTCGTCGCCGACGACATCCCGTTCAATCGCAACCTGCTGCGCAAGGTCGACGAGCTCGAGCTGTCGGTGCGCTCGGCCAACTGCCTGAAGAACGACAACATCATCTACATCGGCGACCTGGTGCAGAAGACCGAGGCCGAGATGTTGCGCACGCCGAACTTCGGCCGCAAGTCGCTCAACGAGATCAAGGAAGTCCTCGCCCAGATGGGTCTGCATCTCGGTATGGAAATCCCCAACTGGCCGCCGGAGAACATCGAGGAGCTCGCCAAGCGTCTCGAGGAGCCATACTGAGTTCTTAGCCTACCGGGGCCGCGAGGCCCCCAACGCGGCCGCGAAATCGCAAGCGGCCGTCGATAAAACACAACATTGGAGACCACGATGCGACATGGAATGAGCGGACGGAAGTTCAGCAGGAACTCGTCCCAGCGCACGGCGCTGTTCAAGAGCCTTTCGCTCGCGCTGATCAAGCACGAGCAGATCCGCACCACCCTGCCCAAGGCCAAGGACATCCGCCCGATCGTCGAGCGGCTGGTGACCCTGGGCAAGCGCGGCGACCTGCATGCCCGCCGCCAGGCGCTGGCGCAGCTCGGCGACGAGGGCATCGTGCACAAGCTCTTCACCACGATCGCCGAGCGCTACAAGACGCGCGCCGGCGGCTACACCCGCGTGCTGAAGGCCGGCTTCCGCTACGGCGACGCCGCCCCGATGGCGCTGATCGAGTTCGTCGATCGCGACGTCGACGCCAAGGGTCTGGATAGCGGACCCTCGGGCGAGAAGACGGACGAGAACGCCGAGGCCGCGTAACGCCGCGTTGCCGGGGCAAAGATCGGGAGAGGCGGCCATAGTGCCGCCTCTTTCCTTTTCTACTCGGGCAGCCCGAGGTCTAGACTGAGCCCATGGGGAGCGAGCGTCACATGAGCGCAAGGATCGCCGCGTTGTCCGCGGCCCTTTTCGCATGCCTTCTGGTCGCGACACCGACGTCGGCGCAACAGACGCCCAACTCGCGCGACCAGATGCAGATTTCCTTCGCGCCGCTGGTCAAGCGCGTCTCGCCGGCGGTGGTCAACATCTACGCCCGCACGCGGGTCAAGCAGGAGGTTCCGCCCTTCCTGCGCTTCTTCGGCGACGAGTTCCTGCGTCAGCTGCCCAAGGAGCGGGTGGCGCAGTCGCTGGGCTCCGGCGTCATCGTGCGCCAGAACGGCCTGATCGTGACCAACAACCACGTCGTGCGTGGCGCCACCGAGATCAACGTCGTGCTCGCCGACCGGCGCGAGTTCGCCGCCACGATCCTGGCGACCGACGAGCGCTATGACCTCGCCATCCTCAAGCTCGACGGCGAGCCCGGCGGCATGCCGTATCTCGAACTGCGCGACTCCGACACGCTGGAGGTCGGCGACCTGGTGCTGGCGATCGGCAATCCCTTCGGCCTGAACCAGACCGTCACGTCAGGCATCATCTCGGCCCTTGCCCGCAGCGGCAGTGGCGTGACCGAGAACGGCTTCTTCATTCAGACCGACGCGGCGATCAACCCAGGCAACTCCGGCGGCGCCCTGGTGTCGATGGACGGCCGCCTGATCGGCATCAACACCGCGATCTTCTCGCGCAGCGGTGGCTCGATCGGCATCGGTTTCGCCACGCCCTCGAACATCGTCGCGCGCATGATCGAGGCGGGCGAGAAGGGCGGACGCATGGTGCGCTCCTGGATCGGCGCCAGCGTGCAGCGCGTCAGCGCCGATATCGCCACCTCGCTGAACCTGCCGCGGCCACAGGGCGTGATCCTGCGCGCGGTGACGCCCGACGGGCCGGCGGCCAAGGCCGGCCTGCGCGTCGGCGACGTCCTGCTGAGCATCAACGAGCAGGCGGTCGACGACGAGGCCGCGCTGCGCTTCCGGTTGGCCACGTCGCCGATCAACAGCACCGTCAACATGCGCGTGCTGAGCCGCGGCGAGGAGCGCTCGGTGCAGGTCAGATTGACCGCGCCGCCGGAGAACCCCGCGCGCGATCGCTCGCAACTCGCCGGCCGCAATCCATTGGCCGGCGTCACCGTGATGAACATGTCGCCGGCGGTCGCCGACGAGCTGGGTGTCGATGCCTGGACCCAGGGCGTCGTGGTGGCCGAGATCGCCCAGGGCGCGCCGATCGCGCGCGTCATGCAGGTTGGCGACTATGTCATCTCGATCAATGGCCAGCCGATCGACTCGGTCGCCACGCTGCGTTCGGCGCTGGGCGAGGAGAAGCCGGGCTGGTCTGTCACGGTGCGCCGCAAGGGCGAGGAACGCACCTTCACCTTCCGCGGCTGAGGACGAAGCCGGTGGCGGCGAGGAAGGGACGCGCCGAGCCGCCCAGCGAGTCGCTGTTCACCGGGCTGGCGCCTGCGCCGCTGCCCGACCGCCTGCGCCCGCGCAACATCGAGGAGGTCGTCGGCCAGGACCATCTGCTGGCGCCGACGGCGCCGCTGGGCCGGATGCTATCCAGTGGCCGGTTGAGTTCGTTGATCCTTTGGGGCCCGCCGGGCTGCGGCAAGACCACCATCGCGCGCCTGCTGGCGGACCGGGTCGACCTGCATTTCGAGCCGCTGTCGGCGGTATTCTCCGGCGTCGCCGATCTACGGAAGGTGTTCGAGGCGGCGCGCGGCCGGCGCGCGGCGGGGCAGGGCACGCTGCTCTTCGTCGACGAGATCCATCGCTTCAATCGCGCTCAGCAGGACGGCTTCCTGCCCTATGTCGAGGACGGCACGGTCACGCTCATTGGCGCCACGACCGAGAACCCGTCCTTCGAGCTCAACGCCGCGCTGTTGTCACGCTGTCAGGTGCTGGTGCTGCGGCGTCTCGACGACGCGGCGCTGCGCCTGCTGATCACGCGCGCCGAACAGGCGATGGGCCGGCCGTTGCCGCTCGACGAGGCCGGCCGCGACGCGCTCTGCGCCATGGCCGACGGCGATGGCCGCTATCTGCTGGGCATGGCCGAGCAGCTCTTCGAGCTCAAGGACCAGACGCCGCTCGATGCGCAGGGGCTCGCGGCGCTGATGCAGAAGCGCGCGCCGATCTACGACAAGGCGCAGGAGAGCCACTACAACCTGATCAGCGCGCTGCACAAGTCCTTGCGTGGATCCGACGTCGACGCGGCACTCTACTGGTTCGCGCGCATGCTGCAGGGCGGCGAGGACCCGCTCTATGTCGTGCGCCGCCTGGTACGCTTCGCCTCGGAGGATATCGGCATGGCCGATCCGCAGGCGTTGCCGCAGACGCTGGCGGCGTGGGACGCCTATGAGCGGCTGGGCTCGCCGGAGGGCGAGTTGATGATCGCCCAGGCGGTGATCTACCTCGCCACCGCGCCCAAATCGAACGCCGCCTATGTCGCCCAGGGCGAGGCCAGCCGCGCTGCCAAGGAAACCGGCTCGCTGATGCCGCCGATGCACATCCTCAACGCGCCGACCCGGCTGATGAAGGAGATCGGCTACGGCAAGGGCTACGACTACGACCACGACGCGCCCGACGCCTTCTCCGGCCAGAACTACTTTCCCGACGGCATGGCGCGCCGGCAGTTCTACCGCCCCGTCGAGCGCGGTTTCGAACGCGATATCCTCAAGCGGATCGAGTACTGGGCGCGCCTGCGCGCCCAGCGTGACTCGTAAGGACCTATCTTGCTGGGAGCGCCGGCGCTCCCGCGGACGCTACGACGAGCGCTTCTCCAGCGCGCGCGCGCGTTTCATCGCCGCGAACACCTTGCGGTCACGGCCATACACGTCATCCCGGAAGTGGACCTTGCCCGCCTCGTCGGCGAACACGGTCTGGTAGGTCACGTGGATGGAAATCGGTTTGGCGAAGGCGAAGGTCGCCTGCCGGCCCGAGGTGGCGGCCGCGGCGACGCGGGTCTTCATGTCGGCGCTCTTGAACGCCGCCTCGACGAAGTCGAAGGGGTTCTGCAGCCGGATGCAGCCATGGCTGAAGTTGCGGCTGCCCTCGCCGAACAGGAAGCGCGACGCGGTGTCGTGCATGTAGATGCCGTACTTGTTCTGGAAGCCGAAGAAGATGTAGCCCAGCGCGTTGCCGGCCCCTGGCTCCTGGCGGATGCGGTAAGGGAAGGCCTTGGGATTGACCGAGCTCCAGTCGACGGAGGCCGGGTCGAGCTCGGTGTCGCTCGACCAGTCGGCGAAGATCCGCATGTTCGACTTCTGCAGCGCGTAGGGATCGCGGCGCAGGACCGGCAGGTATTCCTCGCCGGCGATCGAGCTGGGCACCGTCCAGTAGGGGTTGGTCTGGAAATTCACCAGCGTGCTGGTGATCTCCGGTGTCTGGTCCTTGGGCGTGCCGACGATGACCTTGCTGCGGAAGGCGATCTTGCCCTCGTCGAAGAAGTACATCGAGTAGTCGGCCGCGTTGATCATCACGAAGCGATCGCCCGGGATCTCGGCCGCCCAGCGGCGGCGGTCGAGGTTGACCACGACCTGCTGCACCCGTTCCTCGATCGGGATATTCAAGGAGAAGACGGTCTTGCCACCGATCACGCCGTCGACGCTGAGATTGTGCTGCTCCTGGTACCGTTTCACAGCGGCGACCAGCGCGTCGTCGTAGTGGTTGGGCCCCTGGGGGCCGGGAGCCGGGACGTCTGGCTCGGTCTCGGCCAGGCGCTTGCGGATGACCGCGATGCGCTCGTCGACGGCGCCGGGCTTGAGCAGGCCGGTCACGGGCGGGACCGTCGTGTAGCGCACCGTGCGGGCCTTCTCGCGCCACTCCGCCAAAGCCTTCTTCAGCGCCGGGTACTGCACGCCCTGCGGCATGAGGGTATCGAAGAACGCCTTGGGATCGGCATGGGCCGCGCCATCCCGCAGCAGGACTGCGTAGTCCGGCTTGCGCTGGACCGGGGACATGTCCTTGTCGAGCGCGTTGGCGTTGACCCGGCCGGTCGACAGGTCGGCGGCGGCCAGGACAAGGGCGCGGGTCAGCAGGAATTCGGCGCGAGCGTGATCGGTCGCGGCCTGGGAATCCAGCAGCTTCTCGGCGGTCGAGACGTCGTAGTCCTCGGGCTCCAACCCATCGGCGGTCAGGTCGCGCAGGGCTGCGAGCAGCACGGTCGCCTTGTCGGTGCGGCGGCCGTCCCTGTGCCACATCGGCTCGAAGGAGCGGTCCTGGTAGTGCTTTTCGATCGCCGCGTGTATCGGGGCGGCATAGTCCGTGGAGGACTGGATCGCCAGCTTGACCCGATCGCGCAGGGCGGCGGCCACCGCGTCGCTCTGGGCCGCGGCCGGGGCCGCGAGGATCACGGCAAAGGCCGTGGCCGCGACGCCCAGCTGCACGAGGGATGCAACATGCGCCGTCACGCCAGACAGGAAACTCAAGTTCATGCTCCCCTTATCTTGTGTTCACGTTATAGGTGAACACGGGGCTTCCTGCAAAGGCGCGCAGTGTCACTGCCCGAAGTTTGCGGTAAGGAAGGACAGCAGATCGCCGGTGGCTCGATCTCTCAGCGCCACTGACCCGCCGCCGGCATGGGCCCCGAAATCCAGCAGGCCGTGGTCGCGTACCCAGGTCCGGTACTCGGCCTCGCTCATCGCCCGCCCGGCGGCGGTCACGAAATGCCGGCCGTCGTCCTCGATCAGATTGGCGCAACGCGAGAAGTTCTGGGCGTTGGCGATAGCGTAGACCGGCCCGATGGATTCCCAGCCGTGATGCGCCGTGTAGACCTTGACCCGGATTTGGCCGTTGCCGGTGGCGCGCATGCGCTGCGCATAGTCGACGGCGAAACGGGCCGGAGTGTAATCGTCGTGCCGCGCCAACATGAAGAAGACCGGCCGGCCGGTGGTCGAGGCATCGCGATGCTGCGCGACGCAGCCCGGGCAGATGCCGACATGCAGGTCGAAGACGTCGTCGACACCGCGCCAGGCCTGACGCACGGCGATGGCGCTGTTGATCGCCGCGACGCCGCCTTTCGAGACGCCCATGACGCCGATGCGCGCCCCGTCGATCGCTGGATCGTCGCGCAGCAGGCGCAGCGCGGCCACGGCGTCGCACTCCATCTGGAAGGCTGAGACCCTGGACTGGTCCGCCACGGTCGAGCGCACGCCGCGCGGCCCGAAGCTGTCGACCACGCAGGCGGCGATGCCCGCCGCCGCCAGGCGCTGGGCATAGTAGAGCTCGCGATGACGCTGCACGCCGGCGCTGCTGCTGAGAAGCACCATCGCCGGCGTAGGCCGGCTGGCGCCGTCGGGGCGGTACAGCCGCGCGGTGATGCGCGCCGGCGGCAGCGCCAGCGGCGCGGCCGGGGTCAGCGTCTCGAAGGTGAGCCGCTCGAAATCGGCGGCCAGCGCGGTTTCACCCATCGGCCGACGATAGCCGGCGGACGCCGTCCGTGCGATATCCTCGCGCCATGAGCGACAAACTCGCCCCGGGCGTGCGGCAGGTCACTGTCGAGCCCGATGACGCCGATATCCGCCTCGACCGCTGGTTCCGCAGGCATCATCCCGAGCTGACCCACGGCCGCCTGGAGCAGATGCTGCGTGGCGGGCAGATCCGCGTCGATGGCAGGCGGGCCAAGTCCGGCGACCGGCTGAGTGCCGGACAGGTGATCCGTGTGCCACCGATGAAGGCCGTGGTGACGGAGAAGAAGGTCCGCGCTGAGGCTGCGTCCAGCGCCCTGGCCGAGGACCTCAAGGCGCGCATCGTGCACCGCGACCCGCTGGTTCTGGCGCTGAACAAGCCGCCCGGCCTCGCGGTGCAGGGTGGCAGCCGCACCACGGTGCATGTCGACGGCATGCTCGACGCGCTGCAGTTCGAGGCCAAGGAGCGGCCACGCCTGGTGCATCGCCTCGACCGCGACACCAGCGGTCTGCTCGTGCTGGGCCGAACCGCCGGGGCGACGGCGAAGCTGGCGGAATCGTTCCGCCGTCGCGACACGATGAAGCTCTACTGGGCCATCCTCCTGGGCGTGCCCAAGGTCGAGAAGGGTCGGATCGATCTGCCGCTGGCGAAGACGGCCGTGGGCCGCCACGGCCGCGAGTCGATGGCGGTGGACCATGAGGAGGGCGACGACGCGGTCACCGACTACGTGGTCGCCGACACGGTGGGCAAGCATGTCGCCTTGGTGGTCCTGCGACCGCTGACCGGGCGGACGCATCAGTTGCGCGCCCATTGCGCCGCGCTGGGTACGCCGATCCTGGGCGACACCAAGTACGGCGTGCGGCCGGGCGGCGAGGGGGTGCCCGAGGAGGCGGAAGCCGGGTTGCACCTGCACGCCGCCCGCCTCGTCATGCCGCATCCCGGGAGCGGCCGGCTGGATCTGTTTGCCGAACCGCCGCCGCATTTTCGGAGTACAATGCGGATGTACGGGTTCTCGCCGCCACGCGATGTGACGGTCGGCAGCACCCGCTAACCAAGACAAGCGCCGCCAGCCCCCGGCAGGCGCATTCGGCGGACGATGGGACGTCTTAGACGCTGGCTGATCATCGCGGGCGCGGTCCTCCTGGTGGCGCTGCTGACGCCGGCTGGCCTGTATGTCTGGGCCAGCACGCGCGATCTCAGCCGATACCAGAGTCAGATCGTCGACCAGGTGCGCCGCGCGACCGGCCGCGAGCTGGCGATCAGGGGCCAGCTCAGGATCAACTTCACCCTGTCGCCTTCGGCGGTGGCCGAGAACGTCACCCTGTCGAACATGGAGGGCGGCACGCGCCCCGAGATGGCGCGCATCAGCCGGCTGATCCTTCATCTCGATCCGATCTCGCTGCTGCTGGGCGAGATGCGCATCGGCCGCGTCGAGCTGGTGGGCGCCGACATCCTGGTCGAGCGCGACGCCAATGGTCGCTCGAACCTCGAGATGACGCCGCCGGTCGAGGGCTCCGGCCCGCATCCCAGCGAGCGCCGCTCGCTTCGCGTGCGCACCATCCCGACCCTGCCTTGGATCAATCGCATCGAGGCGCGCAATTCCACGCTGACCTTGCGTGAGACGGCGGATCGCCAGACCCTGGTGGTCGCCATCGAGCGCTTCGTGGGCACGGCCTCGGCGACCAACTCGCCCTTCACCATCGACTTCGCTGGCAAGGTCAACGGCAGCGAGCCGATCGTGCTGGCCGGCCGCGCCGGCACCTTCGATGGCTGGATGCGCGGCCTGCCTGGCGAGTTGAAGCTCGACGGCAAGTTCGGCGCCGGGGTGATGTCCATCAGCGGGTCCGCCACCAGCAAAGCCGTGGGTGTCAGCGGTTCGATCGAGGCGCGCTCGATGGCGGCGTTGGCGCCCCTGCTCGGGTTCCCATTCCCGGAGACGGCGCCCGTCGCGATCTCGTTCAAGCTGTCCAATCCCCGCGCGGTCACCAAGGTCGAGATCGTCGAGCTGCGCATCGGCTCCAGCGTCGCCAAGGGCGACCTCACCTTGCGACAGGATCGGCAGAACCGGCCGGTGCTGGTACTGAACCTGACCGCCGACAAGCTGGAGTTGGCCGATCTACGAGCGCGGTCGCCGCAGGCGCTGATCGCCGCGCCCGGCGTCAGCCCCATCGTGCCGCCGGGGGCGACCATACCGGTACCCCCTTCGCCCGATCAGCGGGTGATCCCGGCCGATCCCTATCCCCTGGATATGATTCGGCGCTGGAACGCGTCGGTCAGCGTCAAGGTCGGCGAACTCGGCGGCATGTCCGTGAAGGTCCAGGACCTCTCGATCGCGCTGGCGCTCGGCAACGGCAAGCTCACCTTGCGGCCGGCGGCCACGATCGGCGGCGGCCAGGCCAGCTTCGACCTGCAGATCGACGTCGCGCCGAACAACCCCGTCACCACGATCAACGCGTCCTCATCTCGCGTGCCGCTTAACGAGATCCTGACCTTGCTCGGCTTTGGTACCGGCTTCACCGATCTGTCGGCCGACATCGATCTGCGCCTGCGCGGCACCGGGCGATCGCTGCGCGACGCTTTGGGCGTGGCCACTGGCAGCGTCGACTTCGCAGCCTCATCGGGCGTGATGGCGCCCGATGCGGTACCCGTCTTCCCGGGGCAATGGACGAAGCTGCTGGCCTTCGGTGAGCGCGACAGCGGTCGCATCAATTGCGTCGGCGGTCGTGTCGATGTCACCAACGGCATCGTCAACATGCGCCGCTTCGCGCTCGATTCGCCGCGCTTTACCGCCGTGGGCGGCGGCTATCTCCATCTACGCAACGAGCAGATCGAGATCGTGCTATGGCCCGAGCCGCGCGAGATCGGGCTGATGTCGATCGCGGTCCCGCTGCGTATCAAAGGTAATCTCGCGCGTGTTTCGGGCGAGGTCGATCTCAACGCCAACAAGCTGCCGGCCGGCGTGCCGCCACTGGCGCGCATTCCGAGCCTGACCGCGGCGATCACCGCCGCCGGGCGCGCGCCAGCTGGCGCCGCGGCCGGTGCGGCGGCGCCCAACGCCTGCGTGCGCGTCGCGGCGCAGATCGAGGGGTTGCGACCGCTGATGCGCCTGCAACTGCCGCAGCCGCCGGTAATCCCCGTCGACCGCCCACCGCGCCGGCCAAGATGATGAACGATCAGCGCCTTGCCTTCTCCCGGAGGGGGAAGGTGCCCGAAGGGCGGAAGGGGGATGTCGAAGACAGACTCCTGTGGTCGTCTTCGACATCCCCCTTCCGTCGCGCTGCGCGCGCCACCTTCGCCCTCCGGGGGAAGGGACTATCGCAATGAAGCGCTTCTACACCACCGTCGGCACGTCCGCCGTCGACGGCGGCTTCGACGTGCGTCTTGACGGCAAGCCTATCCGCGCGCCCGGCGGCGGTTTCATCGTTGTGCCAAACGAGCCGCTGGCGCGCGCCATCGCCGAGGAATGGCAGGCGCAGCCCGCGGGCGGCGAGATCAAGCCGACGGACATGCCGATGATGCGGTTGGCGGCGACCGGGCTGGAGCGGGTGCCGGAGCAGCGCGACAAGGTCATCGACGACACCGCTAAGTACGCTGGCTCCGACCTGCTGTGCTATCGCGCCACTGATCCCGACTCGCTGGTGGCCCGGCAATGTAAGGTCTGGGACCCAATGCTGGCCTGGCTTGGCGAACGCCACGGCGCGCGGCTGGAACCGGCGGCGGGTGTGATCCTGCGATCGCAACCGCCCGACTCGATCGAGCGCGTGCGCCTGGCCGTGGCCGCGCATGGCGATCTGGCGTTGGCGGCGCTCTACAACCTGACGACCTGGATGGGTTCGGTGGTGCTGGCGCTGGCCGTATCCGATCGGCGGCTCGACGGCGGTATGGCCTTCGCGGCCGCCGAGCTCGACGCGCTGTTCGAGATCGAGCGCTGGGGCACCGACTTGGAGGCCACATTGCGTCACCAGCGCCTGCGCGCCGATATCGAGGCCGCGGCGCGTTTTCTCGAGTTGTTGGGCGATGCGCGGCTGCGTTAAGGCGTTGACACTGATCGCGGGCTTTCTTCTGCCGAGCGCCGCGCCGGCGCAACAGCTCACGACCAGCGTCATCGATTTGTCGAGCCATAACGAGGTGGCGGTCGATGCGCGCATGCGCACGCGCCATGACGTGTCGCTCATCATCCATCGCGCCACCATCGGGCTCGACATCGGCAATTTCAGCGACGCGGACTTCCGCTTCGAGGAGCGCCTGGCGCAGGCGGCCGCGCACGGCATCGGCCTGGGCGCCTACCATGTCGGCACGCGCACCGGCAGCGGCTCGCAACAGGCCGACGACTTCCTGAAGGTCGTGAAGGCGGCGTGTGATCGCCTGCCGCCGGCGAGCCGCCGAATCCTGCTCGCGGTCGACTGGGAACCGACCAGCAGCGATCCCGACAACTATATGTCGGCGGTCGAGCTCGGCGGCTTCATTCGCCGCGCCGTCGCGCGCACCGGCAAACCGATCCTGGTTTATAGCTACGAGCACTTTCTGAAGGAACGACGCGGCGATATCGCCGAGCGGCCGGGTCTCTGGCAATTGCTGGGCAGCCAGCCGCTATGGATCGCCAGCCTGCGCGCCGAGGGCAGCGGGTTGCTGCGAGACGGCTCCGGTCCGAGGCTCGACGGTCTTCCGTGGCGCAGCTTCGTGCTGTGGCAGTACACCGATGGCGATCGCTCGGCGAGTTCGCTGCTGCCGCAGTCGCGCATCGACGGCAAGCCGATCGATCGCAACGCCTTCAACGGCAACCGGGCGGCGCTCGATGCCTTCATGCGCGCGCATGTCTGGGACTGCGTCTATCGCGCGCGCTGATCTTCAGACCCAGCCGAGGACCGAGGCGAAGGCGAACGCCGTGATGATGATCATGATCAGGATCTGCGCCCATGCCGCTTGCCGGGGCGGCAAGGCGACGGAACCGGCCGAAGGCGCTGGCTCGCGCGCGGTGCCGCGCGTGACCGCTGTTTGCAAGGTGGCGATCGCGAGGCCGACGACCAGGATGTCGGCGGGCACGCCACCGCCATAGGCGGCGCTGACCATCAGGAGCACGATGGCCACGCTGACCACCGGCGTGGCGAAGGACGCGACGACGATATAGGCGATGAAGGTCAGCGCCAGCATCGCCGAAGGCGCCACCCCGGCCAGCGTCCGCTTGGCGTCGATGATCCAGGGGATCGTGACCAAGAGCACGGCGACGAGCTTCAACGCGATCAGCGCGAGCACCAGCCCGCCGAGATCGGCCACCGCTCGTTCGAGCCAGGCGCCGCGCACCGGCGGGGTCGCGCCAAGATAGCCCGCGACTCCGACCGCGATCGCCGGCACCAGCAGGAGCGCCGCCAGCTCGCTTGGCGTCATCAGCCCGGGGAACAGGGTGATGGCGAAGGCGCCGACGCTGGCGGCGCCGGCTGGCCAGATCGCCAATGCCGATCGGCGGCCGGCGATCGCCGCCGGTAAAAGCGCGCCAGCGCACAGCAACATAGGCAGGCTGGCGATCAAGGTGGAGCCGACGATGCTGACTTCGAGAGTCACGGCCAGCAAGCTGATCATGATCATGGGAGCGGCCAGGAGGGCGCCAGCTGCCGGGCTACCGCGCCCGGCGAACGCCAGCAGGCCGACCAGCAGCAGCATGACGGGCAGGGCGCTGGTCACGCCGCCGAGGTCCAGCCAGATGCGGACGCCAGCCGTCAGCAGGAGATTCTCGCCGCCATGCAGGCCGGCCACCGCAGCGGACACGACGATCAGCAAGGAGGCGACCAGCGCACCGGGGCCGGCGAACAGCCAGGGCCGGCCCACGTCGGAGGGATCGGCCGCCAAGCGGATCTGCAGCGGCAGGCTGAGCACGGCGCCCGCCGTGAACAGGATCGCGACGGCCTGCGCCAGCCACTCCGGCTCCTCGGCGAAAGGCAGGCCGACGAAGTGGGCAGTGAGGGCGAACAGGTCGCTGCCGAAACGCAGCGCCGCGCCGGCGCCGATCAGCAGCGCGCAACCCACAGCCAGCGCACGTATTCCGCTCACGGGGACCCCACTCGACTGTTCCACCGCGGAGGATGCCACAGACCGGGCCGCGGCGTCCGCAGCGCGGTCGGCGCGGCTGGCGCTTCCCCGGCGACGATGCTATGGGCAGGCGTTTTTCGTCGGGCCGCCAATGGCATAGCGTGTGCTGCACGGTACCGGCGCAAGGTCGAAGGATCGGGGATCGCTCATGCTGGAAAACCTCCAGATGCTCGAAAAGAAGCGCGCCGCGGCGCGCCTGGGCGGCGGCGACCGTCGCATCGAGGCGCAGCACGCCAAGGGCAAGCTGACGGCGCGCGAGCGGCTCGACGTGCTCCTGGACGAGGGCTCGTTCGAGGAGTTCGACATGTTCGTCGAACATGACAGCACCGATTTCGGCATGGCCGACAACCGCATCCCCGGCGATGGCGTCGTCACTGGTCACGGCAAGATCAACGGCCGGCCGGTGATGGTGTTCAGCCAGGATTTCACCGTGTTCGGCGGCGCGCTGTCGGCCGCCCATGCCCGCAAGATCTGCAAGGTCATGGACACGGCGATGAAGAACGGCCTGCCGGTGATCGGGCTCAACGATTCCGGCGGCGCGCGCATCCAGGAGGGCGTCGACTCATTGGCAGGCTACGCCGACGTCTTCCAGCGCAACGTCATGGCCTCGGGCGTGATCCCGCAGATCTCGGTGGTGATGGGCCCCTGCGCCGGCGGCGCGGTCTACTCGCCGGCCATGACCGACTTCATCTTCATGGTGAAGGACAGTTCCTACATGTTCGTCACCGGACCCGACGTGGTGAAGACGGTGACGCACGAGACGGTGACCCAGGAGGAGCTGGGCGGCGCGGTCACCCACACGACGAAGTCAGGCGTCGCCGATCTCGCCTTCGAGAACGACATCGAGACCCTGCTGCAGCTGCGCCGCTTCTACGACTTCCTGCCGCTGAACAACCGGGAGAAGGCGCCGAATCGACCGACAGCAGACGACTGGGCGCGTGATGACCTCTCGCTCGACACGCTGGTGCCGGCCAACCCGAACAAGCCCTACGACATCAAGGAGCTGATCCTGAAAGTCTGCGACGAGGGTGATTTCTTCGAGCTGCAAGCCGACTACGCCGGCAACATCGTCATCGGCCTGGGCCGCATGAACGGCGACACGGTGGGCTTCGTCGCCAACCAGCCGATGGTGCTGGCGGGGTGCCTCGACATCGACTCGTCCAAGAAGGCAGCGCGCTTCGTGCGCTTCTGCGACGCCTTCAACATCCCGATCGTCACCTTCGTCGACGTGCCGGGCTTCCTGCCCGGCACGGCGCAGGAATTCGGCGGCATCATCAAGCACGGCGCCAAGCTGCTGTACGCCTATGCCGAGGCCACCGTGCCCAAGGTCACGGTGATCACCCGCAAGGCCTATGGCGGAGCCTACGACGTCATGGCGTCGAAACATCTGCGCGGCGACATGAACTACGCCTGGCCCGGCGCCGAGATCGCCGTCATGGGCGCCAAGGGCGCGGTGGAGATCATCTTCCGTTCCGATATCGGCGATTCAGCCAAGATCGCCGCGCGTGAGAAGGAATACCGCGAGAAGTTCGCCAACCCCTTCGTCGCCGCCAACCGCGGCTTCATCGACGACGTGATCATGCCGCACGGCACGCGGCGCCGGATCTGCAAGGCGCTCGAGCTCCTGAAGAACAAGAAGCTCGACAATCCCTGGCGCAAGCACGGCAACATTCCGCTGTGAGCCGCTTCCGACAGTCGGCATTCGCGCCGCCGCCGAAAGCGGCGCAGATTCCGTATCGTCACGCCGATGGGCGCGACGATCCCTGGCACTGGCTGCGCGATCCCGGCTATCCCGACGTGAAGGACGAGCGGGTGCTGTCCTATCTGCGGGCCGAGAACGCCTATTGCGACACGGTGCTGGGCGGCGCTGATGACATCCGGCCGGCGCTGCTGGAGGAGTTCAAGGCGCTGGTGATTCCCGACGACAGCGCGCCGCCGGAGTGGCTGCATGGGCGCTGGTACGGCCATCGCTTCGTGCCGGGCAACGAGTATCCGCTGTGGTACCGGCGTTCGACATCAAGCGATCCGGAGCAGGTCTTCCTTGACGCCAATGTCGAGGGCGAGGGGCAATCGTTCTATGCCGTGCGCGACTGGGCGGTGTCGCCCGATCATCGCTGGCTGGCGATTCTTGACGATTTGGACGGCTCCGAACGCCTGCGGCTGCGCATCCGTGATCTCGACACCGGGAGGGATGTCGAGACGATCAAGGTGGATTGCTCACCAGGCCTGGGCTGGTCGCGCGATTCGCGGACGCTGTTCTACATCCGTCAGGACGACAAGCAGCGGCCACGCTGGCTGCATCGCCACGAGCGCGGCGTGACGGGTGATGACCCGGTGGTTTATGAGGAGCCGGATCCCGCCTTTTTCATGGGCATCGGCGAGAGCGCGTCCGGCCGCTTCCTGATCGTCGAATCTGCGACCAAGAACAGCAGCGAGACGCGGCTGATCCCGCTCGACGACCCGACTCGCGCGCCTCGCCTGATCCTGCCGCGCCGCGCCGATCACGAGTACGACGTGACGGACCGCGGCGAGGAACTGCTGATTCGCACCAACGACAGGCATCTCAACTTCCGCATCGTGCGCGCGCCGCTCAGCGATCCGGCCGAAGCGAACTGGCGCGAGGTCGTGCCGCCATCCGACGACGTCTTTATCGCTGGCTACGGTGCGGCGCGCGATTTCTGGTGGATGGTCGAGCGTGCTGAGGGCCTGAAGCGCGTGCGCGTCGTGCCGGGCGGGCATGACAACGCTGCAGCCGGCCGTGTGGTGACGTTTCCCGACGCGGCGTTCAGCGTGTCGGCGATGGGCGGCCACCAATGGGATCGGCCGACCCTACGGCTGGTCTACGAATCACCGGCGCGTCCGCGCACCTGGTACGACTATCACGTCGCCGGCGCGCGCCTCGACGTGGTGCAGGAGACCAAGGTTCCCGGCCACGATCCGGCGGCCTATGTGGTCGAGCGGCTGTGGGCCACGGCGAAGGACGGCGTGAAAGTGCCGATCTCGCTGGTGCGTCATCGCGATGCACCCGCGCAAGGGCAAGCGCCGCTGCTGCTTTACGGCTACGGCTCCTACGGCATGTCGATGGATGCGGGATTCTCCGCCAATCGCATCCCGTTCCTGCGCCGCGGCATGGCCTGGGCGATCGCGCATATCAGGGGCGGGCAGGAGATGGGCCGCGCCTGGTATGAGACCGGCAAGCTGCTCAACAAGCGCAATACCTTCGATGACTTCATCGCCTGCGCCGAGCACTTGATCGAGACCAGGCGCACATCCGCAGGCCGCATCGCGGCCATGGGCGGCAGCGCCGGCGGCATGCTGATGGGCGCTGTCGCCAACATGCGGCCCGACCTGTTCGGCGCGGTGCTGGCGATGGTGCCCTTCGTCGACGTGTTGTCGACGATGCTCGATGCGACCCTGCCGCTGACGCCGACCGAGTATGTCGAATGGGGCAATCCCGGTGAGCCGACGTTCTACGGCTACATGAAGACCTACAGCCCCTACGACAACGTCACGGCGCAGGCCTATCCGCCGACCCTGGTGTCGGCCGGACTGAATGATCCGCGCGTGACCTACTGGGAACCGGCGAAATGGGTGGCGAAACTGCGCGCTACCAAGACCGACGACAACGTCCTGCTGCTGCACACCGAGATGGAAGCCGGCCATGGCGGCGCCTCCGGTCGCTACAAGATCCTGATCGAGGTCGCCGAGCGCCTGGCCTTCGTGGTCCGCGCGCTCGACCTACCCGTTCAGCCCAATCCGGTTTGATGGAGAGCCTGATGGCCGCCGCCAAGAAGAAGACCGCGAAGGCGCAAGCCGCCGCAGCCGACGCCTCGACGACAGCGGCCGCGAAGAAGGCCGCCGCGACCCGCCCGACCAAGCCGCCGTTCGAGAAGATCCTGATCGCCAATCGCGGCGAGATCGCCTGCCGGGTGATTCGCAGCTGCAAGGCCATGGGCATCAAGAGCGTGGCGGTCTACTCCGAGGCCGACGCCGACTCGCTGCACGTGCGCGAGGCTGACGAGGCGGTGTTCATCGGTCCGCCGCCCTCGGCGCAGAGCTATCTGCTGATCGACCGCATCGTCGAGGCTTGCAAGAAGACCGGCGCACAGGCGGTACATCCCGGCTACGGCTTCCTCTCGGAGAAGCGCGAGTTCCAGGCGGCGCTGGCGAAAGCCGGCATCGTCTTCATCGGCCCGGATGCCCACGCCATCCATGCCATGGGCGACAAGATCGAATCGAAGATCCTCGCCAAGAAGGCCGGCGTCAGCACCGTACCCGGCCATCTCGAGGCCATCCCCAATGCCGACGAGGCGGTGAAGATCGCCAAGTCCATCGGCTACCCTGTCATGATCAAGGCCTCGGCCGGCGGTGGCGGCAAGGGCATGCGCCTGGCGTGGAACGATCCGGAGGCCAAGGAAGGTTTCGTCTCGGCGACCAACGAGGCCAAGGCCAGCTTCGCCGACGATCGCGTGTTCATCGAGAAGTATGTCGAGGAGCCGCGCCACATCGAGATCCAGGTGCTGGCCGACGGCCACGGCAACTGCGTCTATCTCGGCGAGCGCGAATGCTCGATCCAGCGCCGCCACCAGAAGGTGATCGAGGAGGCGCCGAGCCCCTTCCTCGACGAGAAGACCCGCAAGGCGATGGGCGAGCAGGCGGTCGCGCTCTCCAAGGCGGTGAACTACAAATCGGCCGGCACGGTCGAGTTCATCGTCGACAAGAATCGCAAGTTCTACTTCCTGGAGATGAACACCCGGCTGCAGGTCGAGCATCCCGTGACAGAGCTGGTCACCGGCCTCGATCTGGTCGAGCTGATGATCCGCGTGGCGGCGGGCGAGAAGCTGCCGTTCACGCAGAAGGATGTCGAGCTCAAGGGCTGGGCGGTCGAGGCGCGGGTCTATGCCGAGGATCCGTTCCGTGGCTTCCTGCCCTCGACCGGCCGCCTGGTGCGCTATCTGCCGCCGCCGGCCACGACGGACGTGCGCGTCGATACCGGCGTCTACGAAGGCGGCGAGATCAGCATGTTCTACGATCCGATGATCGCCAAGCTGGTGACCTACGGCGCCACGCGAGACGCCGCCGCGGACCGCATGCTGCAGGCTATCGACGAGTATTACGTACGTGGCCTCAATCACAACATGAGCTTCCTCGCGGCCCTGGTGGGCCATCCGCGGTTCCGCGCCGGCAAGCTCACCACCAACTTCATCGCCGAGGAATTCAAGGGCGGCTTCACCACGGCGCATCTGCCGCCGCGGGATCCGGCGATCCTGGTCGCCATCGCCGCGACCATCGACCGGCTCACCACCGCGCGCCATGGCGGACCAGAGGCTGGCGCGGTCGTGGTCGTGCTCAACGGCGAGCATCACGATGCCCAGGTGTCGATCGAGGAGTTGTTCGGCAGCGTCGAGGTCACGGTCGATGGCCGCGCGATGAAGGTCGCCACACGATGGTCGCCGGGCCAGCCTCTGTTCGACGCCAAGATCGATGGCGCGCGCGTCGTGGCGCAGGTCGACGTCCGGGGTGCCGGCTATACGCTGTTCCATGGTGGTGGCCAGGCCGACGTGCTGGTACTCACGCCGCGCCGCGCCGAGCTGCTGAAGCTGATGCCGGTGAAGGCCGCGCCCGACACCTCGAAGTTCCTGCTGTCGCCGATGCCCGGCCTGCTGGTGTCGCTCGAGGTCGCCGAGGGCCAGGAGATCAAGGCGGGCGAGGCGCTGGCCAAGGTCGAGGCGATGAAGATGGAGAACGTGCTGCGCGCCACGCGCGACGGCACCATCGCCAAGCTGCACGCCCAGCCCGGCGAAAGCCTGCGCGTCGACCAGAAGATTCTCGAATTCGCGTAGAGTTTCCTTCTCCCTGCGAAGGCGGGGAGAAGGTGCCCGAAGGGCGGATGAGGGGCTTCGCGGTGCGCCAACGGATTCGATGCAGGTTGTTGGGCGAGAAGCCCCTCATCCGCCTCGCTGCGCTCGGCACCTTCTCCCCACCTGCGTGGGGAGAAGGGGGATGACGCCGGTCGACTATGTCGTCTTCCTCGCTGGAGCGTTCACCGCCGCGTTCGTGTCCGGCCTGTCAGGATTTGCCTACGCGCTGGTGTCACTGGCCTTCTGGATCTGGCTGTTTCCGCTCGCCGAGGCGACGCCGCTGGTGCTGTTCGGCGCCGTCGTGTCTCAGGCGGTCGCCGTGCCTTCGGTGTGGCGCACGGTCGACTGGCCGACCCTGTGGCCGATGCTCGGCGCCTCGCTGGTCTGCCTGCCGCTGGGCGTCTGGTTGATCGCGCACACCGATCTCGACGTCTTCCGGTTGAGCTTCGGCCTGCTGCTGATCGTCTACGCGGTGTTCCAGCTCGCCATGGGCACACGCCTGCGCGTCGAGGGCGGCGGCAAGGTGGCCGACGCGGCGATCGGCGCGGTAGGCGGCGTGATGGGTGGGCTGGCCGGGCTGACCGGCGCGGTGCCGGCCGTATGGGGTGTGCTGCGCGGCTGGGACAAGCAGCGTCATCGCGGCCTGATGACCATCCTCAATTCGGTCAGCCAGATCGTCGCCTTGGGCATGGTCGCCTGGGCGGGCTACATCACCGCGACCACGCTGTTACGCTGGGCCTGGATGCTGCCGTGCCTGATCATTGGCGCCTGGCTCGGCACCATCGCCACGCGGCATATCCCGCCGGCTTCGTTCCGCATCGTCGTGCTCGGCCTGTTGCTGGCCTCGGGCGTGGTGCTTACCTTGCAGAACGGCTGGCGCGCGATCGCCGGCTGAACGGAGGGGCGGCATGCTGAGGCTGCGCATCCGCGGCCGCGTGCAGGGTGTCGGTTACCGCTACTGGGCGGTCGGCCAGGCGCGGGCGCTCGGCTTGCGCGGCTGGGTGCGCAATCGCAGCGACGGCTCGGTCGAGGCGCTCGCAGCAGGGTCGCAGGACTCGCTGGACCTTTTCGTCATCGCCTGTCGTAGGGGCCCACGCGCCGCGCGTGTCGTGTCAGTGGATATCGAGAACGCCAACGAGATCGTGGGCGAGGGCTTCGGCGAGATCGCCACGCTGTGAACAGGAGGACGCCATGACCGAGATCGCATCCCCGGTATCGCTGATGGACGAGGTGAAGGCGCAGGCGCGCGTGCTGGTGCCGGTGCTCAAGGCGCTGCGGGCCGAGTTGGGCGCCGAGCGCGCCAACCGGCTTGTCGGTGAGGCGCTGCGCGACTGGTCGAAGACTCTGTATCACCGGATCGGCGCGGTCGAGCCGGGCGGGCCGAAGCAGAAGTTCGACGCCATCTGGACCGATCTGCGCCCGCGCATCGGCGATGCGGTCGAGCGCGACCTGCTGCGCGACGACCCCGAGGCGCGCGACTACAACATCACGCGTTGCCGCTACGCCGAGTTCTTCAAGGAACTGGGTGAGCCCGATCTCGGCACCATCCTGTTGTGCGAGATCGACTTCCACATCGCCGATGTCGGCGGCCCGGAGATCGAGTTCACCCGCACCCAGACCATCATGAAGGGCGCGCCGTATTGCGATTTCCGGTACCGGATGAAGGGCGGCACCTGAGCAGCAGCAACCCTGTCATTCCGAGCGGAGCGAGGAATCTAGAATGCCTGGATTCCTCGCTTTGCTCGGAATGACAGGAGAGCCAAACACCTCGTCGAACGCCTGACGCAGCGCGGCGTCGAGATCGGCCATGGTGACTGGCAGGCCGAGATCGACCAGGGAGGTCACGCCATATCCCTGGATGCCGCAGGGCACGATGCCGTGGAAGTGGCTAAGGTCGGGGTCGACGTTGATCGAGATGCCGTGGAAGGCCACCCAGTGGCGCACGCGCACGCCGATCGCGGCGATCTTGTCCTCGGCAGGCAGCAAAGCCCCGTCGGGCGCCAGGATCGGCGGTTTGTCGGGCCGCACCACCCAGACGCCGATGCGATCCGACCGGCGCTCGCCCCTGACGTTCAAGCGGGCCAGGGTGCGGATGATCCATTCCTCGAGGTCATGGACGTAGCGGCGCACGTCGCCGCGGCGGCGGCGCAGGTCGATCATGGCGTAGGCCACGCGCTGGCCGGGGCCGTGATAGGTGTACTGCCCGCCGCGCCCGGCGGCGTAGACGGGAAAGCGCTCGGGGCTCAGTAAATCGGTCGGCTTGGCGCTGGTACCCGACGTGTAGAGCGGGGGGTGCTGGAGCAGCCAGACCTGTTCGGAGTCAGTACCGGCGCGGATCGCCGCGACCCGGGCCTCCATCGCCGCCAGCGCCTCCGGATAGGGTACCAGCCGGTCCTCGACCCGCCATTCCAGCGGCGGCGCGGCGAGGGTAGGCGTGACGGCGTCCATCGGCCTCAGATAGGCCGTGACCCAAGTTCCGTCAAATTCAGGCGGCCAGGTCGCCTTCCTTGGCCATCCGCTCATGCCCGTCTTCGACGGAGCGGATGCGGTACAGGTTGACCGAGTTCTCCGTCGGCATCAGGCGCACGATCTGATAGCGCCGGGCGGCCGTGGCCTTCAGGATGCGCGCGGTGAATTGCACGAACTGGCCGGTCTGGAACTTGTGTTCTTTCATTGAAGCCCTCCCTGAGATCGGCGTTGCCGCGACCCGGTCCTGAGGGCCGGGAGGAGGTGCCCCTGTATAGGCCGCGCGATCAATCGCGGCAAGGTTGGCCGCCCGTGTTGCCTCGGGAGGGGCGATTTGCTATCTCCCCGGCCGGTTCGGCCGAGAGGCCCGACCGGGCATCCAGGCCGGCCGATCGGTGTTTGCGCCCGTGGCGGAATTGGTAGACGCACCAGCTTGAGGTGCTGGCGAGTAACATCGTGGAAGTTCGAGTCTTCTCGGGCGCACCAATCATCCGTTCGTAACCGGCAAGATGCGACAAGGAGGCCGCCCCGATCAGGGGCGGCCGCTTTGTTTGGGGCAATCCCGGGAGGAACCGACATGGCCGAGGAACTCGCCGACGCCGCGCTGCGCTATCACCGCCTGCCGCGGCCCGGAAAGATCGAGGTCGTGCCGATCAAGCCGCTGGCGACCCAGCGCGACCTGTCGCTGGCCTATTCACCCGGCGTCGCCGCCGCCTGCAACGCCATCGTCGCCGACCCCGCCGAAGCCGCCACCGTCACCTCCCGCGCCAATCTCGTGGCCGTGATCACCAACGGCACAGCCGTGCTGGGCCTGGGCGACATCGGCCCGCTGGCCGCCAAGCCGGTGATGGAAGGCAAAGGCGTCCTGTTCAAGAAGTTCGCCGGCATCGACGTCTTCGACCTGGAGATCGCCGAGAAGGACCCGCAGCGGCTGATCGACATCGTCGCGGCCCTGGAGCCGACCTTCGGCGGCATCAACCTCGAGGACATCAAGGCGCCGGAGTGCTTTACCGTCGAGCGAGCGCTGCGTGAGCGCATGAAGATCCCGGTGTTCCACGACGACCAGCACGGCACCGCGATCATCGTCGGCGCCGCGGTCAGCAACGGCCTGAAACTGGTCGGCAAGTCCATCGCCGACGTGAAGCTGGTGTGCTCCGGCGCTGGTGCCGCTGCGCTCTCCTGCCTCGACATCCTGGTGAAGCTCGGCCTGCCTGTCGCGAACATCTGGGTCAGCGACATCGAGGGCGTGGTCTACGAGGGCCGCAACACGCTGATGGACCCGTGGAAGGAGCGCTACGCGCGCCCCACCGACAAGCGCACCCTGGGCGAGATCATCGAGGGCGCCGACATCTTCCTGGGATTGAGCGCCGGGGGCGTGCTCAAGCGCGACATGGTCGCGCGCATGGCGAAGAAGCCGCTGATCCTGGCGTTGGCCAACCCCCACCCTGAGATCATGCCGGAGGACGTCAAGGCGGTGCGCGACGACGCCATCATCGCCACCGGCCGCAGCGACTATCCCAACCAGGTCAACAACGTCCTGTGCTTCCCCTTTATCTTCCGGGGCGCGCTCGATGTCGGCGCCACGACGGTGAACGACGAGATGAAGGTGGCCTGCGTGCAGGCGCTAGCGCGGCTGGCTCATGCCGAGACGTCGGAGGTGGTCGCGAAAGCCTTCGGCGACAGCGCAGCGGGCTTCGGCGCCGAGCAGATCATCCCCAAGCCGTTCGACCCGCGGCTGATCGTCGAGCTGGCGCCGGCCGTGGCGCAAGCGGCGATGGATAGCGGCGTGGCCACAAGGCCGATCGCCGACATGGCGGCCTATCGCCACCAGTTGGAGCAGTTCGTCTTCCGCTCGGGCCTGATCATGCGCCCGGTCTTCGACCAGGCGCGGCGCGATCCCAAACGGGTGATCTTCAGCGCCGGCGAAGACGATCGCGTTCTGCGCGCGGTGCAGGTCCTGCTCGACGAGAGATTGGCCGTGCCGATGCTGATCGGCCGGCCTGAGATCATCGCCCACCGCGCCGAGCGGCTGGGTCTGCGCTTCAAGCCGGGCCAGGACGTCGAGCTGATAAACCCGGCGAGCGATCCGCGTTTCGACTCCTACTGGTCGACCTATCACGAGATCATGGAGCGGCGCGGCGTGACGCCGGTGGCGGCGCGTAACCTCGTGCGCTCCAGCCCGACCTTGATCGGCGCGCTGGCGGTGCGCAAAGGCGATGCCGACGCGCTGATCGCCGGTACCTTCGGCAGGTATCGCACGCACTTCAACCATGTGCGCGACGTGATCGGCCTACGGGACAGCATCGAACGCTTCGCCGCTGTCAGCCTCATCGTGCTGCCCAAGATGCCGCTGTTCATCTGCGACACCTACATCAACGAGAACCCCGATCCCGAGGAGATCGCCGACACCACGGTGCTGGCCGCCGAGCAGGTGCGCCGCTTCGGTATCGAACCCAAGGTGGCGCTGCTCTCGCACTCCAACTACGGCAGCGCCGATTCCGCCTCGTCCGAGAAGATGCGCGCCGCCCTGCAGCTGATCTGGCAGCGCGCGCCCGAGCTCGAGGTCGATGGCGAGATGCACGGCGACTCGGCGCTCGATGAGGACATCAGGCGTGAGCTTTTCCCGCGATCGAAACTGCAGGGCTCGGCCAACCTGCTGGTCTGCCCGTCACTGGACTCCGCCAATATCGCCTTCAACCTCCTGAAGTCGGCGGCTGATGGCCTGCATGTCGGGCCGATCCTGCTCGGGCCGCGGCTGCCGGCGCATATCCTGACGCCGTCGGTGACGGCGCGCGGTATCGTCAACATGAGCGCGCTCGCGGTGGTCGACGCCCAAGAGGCCGCGCGACGCGGCGCCTAGAGCCTTACCGTCCCCCGGAAGGGGAAGGTGCCCGAAGGGCGGAAGGGGGATGTCGAAGACGAACAGAGGAGTCCGTCTTCGACATCCCCCCATCCGTCGCTGCGCGCCACCTTCCCCCTCCGGGGGAAGGTAAAGAGTGACGAGCACCAAGGAGATCGCCATGGCCGATACCGCGCGCGCTCCGGGCGAGGACAATGAGAGCCTGGAGGAGTTGACGGAGACGCTGCTGCGCACCGTTCTCGAGCACCTCGAGTACGGCCGCATAGACGAGATCCGTGCCATCGTCGGCGATCTCAGCCCGGCCGGCGTCGCCTACCTGCTGGAGCAGGTCAATCCCGAGGCGCGCACCCAGCTCGTCGGCATTCTCAGGCGCGACCTCGATCCCGAGACCTTGGTCGAGCTCGACGACGACGTGCGCGACGAGGTGCTCGAGGCGATGGAGCCCAGCGACATCGTCGAAGCGGCCCACGAGCTCGATACCGACGACGCCGCCGACATCCTCGAGGATCTGTCCGACGCGGAGCGGCGCGAGGTGCTGGCGGCACTGCCGGCCGACGAGCGGGCGGCGATCGAGGAGACGCTGGCCTATCCGGAGTACACGGCCGGCCGCCTGATGCAGCGCGAGCTGGTCGCGGTGCCCAACGCATGGACCGTCGGCCAGGTGATCGACCATTGCCGCGAGGCATCGGACCTGCCCGACGATGTCTACGACCTCTTCGTGGTCGACGAGCAGCGACGGCTGATGGGCTCGGTGCCGCTGGGGCGCATGCTGCGCACCAAGCGGCCGGTGCCGATCACCGACATCATGGACCCGGACATCCCGTCGATTCCGGTGGCGGCGGAGCAGGAGGAGGTCGCGCATATCTTCCGCGACCAGAACCTGGTGTCCTGCCCTGTGGTCGATTCGTCTGGCCGGCTGCTGGGCGTGATCATGGTCGACGACGTGCTCGACGTCATCGACGAGGAAGCCGAGGACGACCTGCTGAAGATGGGCGGCGTGCGCGAGGATGACGTGCACGCGCCGATGGTGCGCACCGCGCGCCAGCGCTTCTGGTGGCTGCTGGTCAATCTCGGTACGGCGCTGCTGGCCTCGGCCGTGATCGGCCAGTTCGAGGAGGAACTGCAGAAGATCGTGGCGCTGGCCGTACTGATGCCGATTGTCGCCTCGATGGGCGGCAATGCCGGCACGCAGACCGTCACCGTCGCGGTGCGCGCGCTGGCGATGGGCGAGCTGACCATCGCCAATATCGCGCGCTTCGTGGTCAAGGAGGCCTTCGTCGGTGGCGCCAACGGCCTGATCTTCGCGCTGATCCTCGGCGTGGTCACCTGGCTGTGGTTCCACGATCCACGCCTCGGCCTGATCATCGCGGCCGCCATGGTCATCAACCTGGTCTGCGCCGCGCTCGCCGGCACGCTGATCCCACTCGGCCTTCAACGGGCCGGCGTCGATCCCGCCGTGTCCTCGACGGTGTTCCTCACCACCGTCACCGACGTCGTCGGCTTTCTCGCCTTCCTCGGCCTGGCGGCACTGTTCCTGCTCTGACTGGGGTCAGCGGCCCGTCGCATGCTGCAGGCCTCAAAGGGCCGACCGGCAGCGGCGTGCGACAACCTTGAGACTGTTGCCGCGTTGTCTCGCGAACAGCGCCTCGCGCCCTCGAACATCCATGCTCGAACCCGACAGTCCGCGCGTGCTGGAGGATTTGCGCGGCCGACGGCTTCTGGAAGATGCAGATGTTCGAATTCGCTAGCTACCACATGCTGTTGGCAGCATTTGGTGCGGTTGTCATATTGGGCTACTGGCTGCCACGCTTCGTCTCGGGGCGGGAGCCGGCGGCATCGGCGCTGTTGATTGGAATTGGCTTCGTCGTCTTCGCCTGGATTCCCGGTCTGCCGTTGGCGATCGACCCGATCGCGCTTCCCCAGCCTTGGGAGAGGGTCAGCGAACTCTGCGTCACCATCGGTCTGTTCGGTGTCGGCCTGCGAATTGACAAGCTGTCATCGCGTCAGCGGTGGGTGCCGACCGCCCGTCTACTGGCGATCGCGATGCCGCTCACCATCGCGGGTATGGCCATCGCGGGCTGGCTGGTCGCCGGCATGACATTGGCTGGCGCGCTGCTGCTGGCCGCCGTCCTCGCGCCAACCGATCCGGTATTGGCCGGCGACGTCCAGGTCGGACCGCCGCTCGAAGGTGGCGAGCACCCGGTCCGCTTCGCGCTGACGACGGAGGCCGGACTGAACGACGGGCTCGCCTTTCCATTCGTCCATCTGGCGCTCGCCATCGCGGTCAGTGCCGGAGTCACCGGCGAAATGCTGGGCGAATGGTTGTGGCGCGATGTGGTTTATCGCATCGCGCTGGGGGTCGCATCCGGGATCGCCATCGGCTGGGTGCTCGGGAAGATGCTTTTCAGCTGGCCGCGGGAGAATGCTCTGGCGAACACCGACTCCGGCGTCATTGGCCTCGCGGGTGTTCTTGCGACGTACGGGTTGACGGAGCTTGCCGAGGGTTACGGGTTTATCGCCGCGTTTGTCGCCGGGCTTGCTCTTCGGCGCCAGGAATCGCATCACGCGTTCCATGGGCAGTTGCACCGTTTTACCGAATCGATCGAGCACACCCTTACGGCCATCCTTCTGATCGCCTTAGGGGCGGCACTGCCGACATTGTTGCAGCCGCTGAGCTGGGCCGGCGTGGCGATCGGCGCTGGATTGATCTTCGTAGTCCGGCCATTGTCGGGATGGTTGTCGCTCGCCGGGGTGATGGCAAGGAGCCGCGAGCGCACTGTCGTCGCCTTCTACGGCGTTCGCGGCATCGGATCGATTTACTATCTCGCCTACGCCGGATCGCATACGGAGCTGGTCAATGAAGCGCAGCTCTGGGCGACCGTCGCGTTCACGATTGTACTGTCCACGGTCATTCACGGCTTCACCGCGGGTATAGCGGTCGAACGCGCGACCGGTGAGTAACGCAAGACCACTCCGCCTCCATACTCGGCAGCCCTGCTGCTCTCAGGGGACTGGCGAGACGCCCACGGTCCTCGGCCAGCTGACCTGCTGCGCGAGCCTGCGCAGACGCTCGAGCCGTGTCGACTCCAACCGTTCCGACCAGACGAGACCAATACGGCGCTCGGCCGGCAATTCCCTCAACGACAGCAACGCGCAGCCCGGCCGCGCCAGTGACGCCGGAACGAAACAAGCGCCAACCCCCGCAGCCACGGCGGCGATGGCCGCTTCGTCGTCCATGGTGCGCAGCGCCACCCTCGGCCGGGCGCCATGGGCGGCAAACGTTCGCCGCGCTGTCTCGTGCTCGGGGCAATGCGGGCGGGTGACGAAGGGCTCGCGCGCGAGATCGGCAATCGCGCAACGACGCTTGGCGGCGAGCTTGTGACCCTCGGCCAACGCAATGCGGAACGGGTCACGGAACAGGGTGACCGCGCGGATGTCGCCGGCCGCCACTGGCAATAGCGCCGCATCAAGGCGGCCGCGCCGCAGTCTCTCGCGCAGGACCTCGGGTGTAGCCTGTACTGCCTCGACGTCGAAGCCGCCGGCCTCGCAGGACGCCAGCCAAGCCGCGACGGGCCTCGCCGGCAGGGAGGGGATGATGCCCAACCGCGCCGCCAGGCGCTGCGGCGGGCGGCGCGCATCGCTCTCGGCCGCCGCCCACTCTGCCAGCATCGAGCGGGCGCGGGGCAGGAAGCGTTCGCCCGCTTCGGTCAGCCGCACGCGCCCCTGACGCTCGAACAGGCGCGCGCCCAGCAGCTCCTCAAGCCGCGCGATGCCTGTCGACAGGGTCGGTTGGGTGACGTGCACGCGCGCCGCCGCCGCGGTGAAGGCGCCGGCCTCGGCGACGGCCAGAAAGTAGCGGACGAAGGCGAGATTCATTGCCATTGAGTATGACTATGGGCCACACAGAAACAATCAATTTTCGCTATTGACCTCGTTGGCCTAGCGTCATTCGGCGAGGAGGGGCCGGACATGGAAACCGAGACCTTGCGGTTCATGGTGCAGGCCTGGGAGTGCGATCACCTCGGCCACGTCAACGTACGCTCGTATATGGGTTGGCTGGCCGATGCGGCCTTCGTCCTGGTCGGCCCGCTGGGCATGGGCGCGCGCGAGGCGGCGCGCAACGGCGTCAGCATGGTGGCGGCGCATGCCGAGCTCGACTTCGCTGGTGAGCTCAACGGCGGCGATGTCGTGGTGGCGCGCAGCCGGATCGAGGAACTGGGCGAGCGCAAGATCGTCTTCCGCCATCGCTTCGAGCGGTTGGAAGATGGTCGTGCCATCCTCGCCGGCAAGCTGATGACGGTGTGCATGGACCTCAAGACCCGGCGCGCCGTGCCATGGCCGCCGGCGTTCGTGGTGGCCGCACGGGCGCAAATGGGGCAAGCGGCGTGAGCTCGATGATGCCGTGTGAGCGGGATGCTCGCGAACCGTGAAGGAATTGGACGATGCCGTGGACCGTTGAACGCAAGCACGACCATGTCGCGGTCGTGACGATGAACACCAACAAGGTCAATGCGCAGAACCCGGCGTTCTTCGCCGATCTTCATGCGGCCTTCGATCAGCTCGAGGCGAAGTTCAGCGATTGCGCCGTGGTTCTCACCGGCACCGGTGCGGTCTTCTCGGCCGGTCTCGACTTCGATCACCACTTCCCGATGTTCGCGCGTCGATCCTTGAAGGAGATCGACGCGTGGTTCGAGAGTTATCGGACCACCAATCTCCGTCTCTTCACCTATCCGCGTCCGACCGTGGCGGCGGTCAATGGACACGCCTATGCCGGCGGATTCATCACCGCCATCGGCTGCGACCATCGCGTCGCCGCGCAAGGAGCGCTGCAGTTCTCGTTGAACGAGGTGCCGATCGGCATCCCGATGCCGGCCACCTATGTCGAGATCATCAAGTACGCCCTCGGAACGCCGGCCGCCGCCGAGCTCACGCTCTTCGGACAAGTCTACGACCTGGCGGCGGCGCAGCGTATGGGCGTCGTGCACAGGACGGTCGCGCTGGGCGAGCTGCTGGACGCCGCCATCGCCTGGGCAGCCCTGGTGCCGCCCGGCTGCTACCCGGCCTATGCGTTTTCCAAGCGTGCCCTGCAGGCGACGACGATGGCGGCCATCGATGCCGCCGCGCGGCTTGACCGGGACTGGCTGTCACGCGGCATGTCGGATCCCGGCAGCCTGCGTGCGCACGCGCGCCGATATCGCGAGTTGAAGGGAAGGGACATCACATGGGCGCTGCCCGGGTGAGCCTCCTTTTCCGTCTCTCCGCCTTCGCGGGGAGAAGGACCGCAGCTATGATCAGACCCTAGCGAACCAAGGAAACGCCCCGACCATGATTCCCAACCGCATGCCGCCCTTCGACTTCATGCTGGGCGAGACCGCCGATGCGATCCGCGAGACGGTGCAGCGCTTCACAGCAGACGAGGTGGCGCCGATCGCCAACGAGCTCGACAAGACCGACCGCTTTCCGCGCGAGCTATGGCCCAGGATGGGCGCGCTGGGTCTGCTCGGCATCACGGTCGAGGAGGAGTATGGCGGCTCGGGCCTGGGCTATCTCGAGCAGGCGATCGCGGTCGAGGAAATCAGCCGAGGTTCGGCGGCGGTGGGCCTGAGCTATGGCGCGCATTCCAACCTCTGCGTCAACCAGATCCGCCGCAACGGCAGCGACGACATCAAGAAGCGCTATCTGCCCAAGCTGATCTCCGGCGAGCATGTCGGCAGCCTGGCGATGAGCGAGGCCGAGGCCGGTTCGGACGTGGTGTCGATGAAGCTGCGCGCCGAGAAGAAGGGCGATCGTTACATCCTCAACGGCACAAAGATGTGGATCACCAATAGCCCCGACGCGCAGGTGATCGTGGTCTACGCCAAGACCGATCCGGCGGCGGGACCGCGCGGCATGACGACCTTCGTCGTCGAGACTGGCTTCAAGGGATTCAAGGTGGCGCAGAAGCTCGACAAGATGGGCATGCGGGGATCCTCGACCGGCGAGCTGGTGTTTGAGGATGTCGAGATTCCCGAGGAGAACGTGCTGGGCCAGGTCGGCAAGGGCGTCAACGTGCTGATGTCCGGCCTCGACTACGAGCGCGCCGTGCTCGCCGCCGGCCCGCTGGGCATCATGCAGAGCTGCATGGACGTGGTCGTGCCCTACATCCATGAGCGCAAGCAGTTCGGCCAGCCGATCGGCACCTTCCAGCTGATTCAGGGCAAGATCGCCGACATGTACACGGTCATGAACGCGGCGCGTGCCTACGTCTACGCGGTCAACCGGGCTTGCGACGCCGGCAAGACCACGCGCAAGGACGCCGCCGGCGCGATCCTCTACGCCGCCGAGAAGGCGACCCTGATCGCGCTCGACGCCATCCAGATCCTGGGCGGCAACGGCTACATCAACGACTATCCGACCGGCCGCTTCCTGCGCGACGCCAAGCTCTACGAGATCGGCGCCGGCACCTCGGAGATCCGCCGCTGGCTGATCGGCCGCGAGCTGTTCGAGGAGACGGCCTGAGCTAAGCGTCCGACGCGCCGCCGCTGGCTTGGCTGAGCAGCATGCCCAGCCGCAGGCCCATGGCGATATCGTCCTCCTGGCCAAAGCCCTGGTAGGCGATATCGCCGTCACGATCGATGAGCACGGTCGAGGGCGTGCCCTGGAAGCGATAAGCCCGCATCGTCAGCGGAATGGGGTCGTTCTCGCCGGCCATGTCGACGCCCACGGGAAACGTGATGCCGTACTCGTGGATGAACGCTTCCAGCGATACCGGCGTCATCGCGGCGTGATGCTCGAACACCGTGTGCAGGCCGATGACGGCGAGGTCGGTCCGCTGGAGCATGGTCGCGATCTTGCGCGCCTGCGGAATCGCATGCGCGACACATCCAGGGCAGAGCATCTGGAAGCTGTGCAGCAGGACCGGCCGGCCGCGCAGCCCCGCGAGCGTGATCGGCGCCGTGGTGTTGAACCAGTGCGAGACCAGCAACTCGGGGGCGGCTTGTCGCGTTTGCTCCATCGTCTTGCTCCTCGTCAAACGCGGACGCCATCGAGCGCGGCGAGTTCGGCCGCGCTCGGCGGCTGCCAGATCGACTCTATGCCATCGAACATAGAGCGTGTGACGGTGAGGCGATAGGTTTCGCCCTTGCGCTCGTTGCGCTCGGTGACCCGCCGCCAACGCTCCACCGGATCGACATCGACATAGTGGAGTCGCACCGGCACGCCGGCATCGCGCGCCATCTGCGCGAAGTGCGCCCGGTCGGCTGTACGTAGGAACGACAGGTCGAACACGATGGGCGTACCGCGACGCGCGGTCTGCAGCGCCATGGCTGCGATCAGATCCTCGCAGCGGCGCACGCGGGTCGAGATCCAGCGCCAATCCATCGGCTGCGGGGCATCCGGGCCGTAGAGGCTCACCATCCACTCGTCGATCGAGAAATGGACGGCGCCCAAGGTCTTGCTGAGCTTGAGCGCGTAGGTCGTCTTGCCGGCGCCGGTGGAGCCGCAGATCAGGTGCAGGGTCATCACACGAGTTCCCCGGGCTGGCCCGCCGTGAGGCGGGCGAGCAGGGACGCCAGGGTGGCGATCTCCGCCTCGCTCCAGCGGTCGCGGAAGACGTCGGCGGCCATGCGCTCGAGCGAGGCGCGGGCGTCGATGATCGTCCGGCGGCCGGCATCCGTCAGCACGACATAGGCGAGTCGCGCATCGCGTGGGTTCGCCTCCCGGCCGACCATGCCGATCTTTTCCAGCGGCGCGGTCATGCGCGTTACGGTCGAGGGGCTGACGCTCAGCCGCTTGGCTAGGTCGACCCGGCTCAGGCGGTTCAGTGGCGCGCGTTCGAGATGCATCAGCAGCAGTGTGTCGTTCAGGCCCAGGCCGTGGATCGAGCCCAGGCCACGGCCGAAACGCTCGGCAATGCCAGCATGGGCCGCCAGCAGATGCATGACGGCGGCGTAGGATGGGGTGGTCATGCGCTTATATAGGCCAATATGTTTCCGTATGCAAGTATATCGGAATTATATAGACCCGACCTGTTGCTGCCACCTTCTCAAACCATCTCATTCTGAGGACGACGACCCCGCTAGAGTGCGACTCGAAAACACCGCCACCAACAACGGCCTGCCCCAATGACCCTCAAGCTCTACACCCTTCGCATCGCCGATGGTCGCGAGCCCAGCCCGTTCGTCTGGCGTGCGCGCATGGCGTTGGCGCACAAGGGCTTGGCGGTCGAGCGCGTGCCGATCGGCTATGGCGAGAAGGACAGGCTGGCCTTCTCCGGCCAGGGCCTGGTGCCGGTGCTGGTCGACGGCGAGCGCTGGGTCAACGATAGCTGGGCGATCGCGCAATACCTTGAGGACACCTACCCAGACCGGCCGACGTTGTTCGGCGGCGCCAAGGGCCGGGCGATGGCGCTGTTCATCAATCGTTGGGCCGATGTCGAGACCTTGGGCGCCTTGCGCCTGCTGTTGTGGCCCGCCACCTGGGATCACATCCCGACGGTCGACCAGGCCTATTTCCGCGCTGATCGCGAGAAGAAGGCCGGCATGACTTTGGAGGCGATGCGGGCCGAGCCGGAAGGGAAGATCGCCGCCTTCCGCCGGGTGCTGGAGCCGGCACGGCAGACGCTCGTGCGCCAGTCCTATCTCTGCGGCGACAAGCCGGGCTACGCCGATTACTGCCTGTTCGGCGGCCTCATGTGGGGCAAGACGGTCTCGCCGCACCGCCTGCTGGCGGCCGACGACCCGGTGTATCGCTGGCGCGCCGACCTGCTGGCCGCGTTCGACGGCATGGCCAGCGCCGATCCCGGCTACCCGGTTGACTGATCGTTCACGGTGTGAATTAAAGAGCCGTGCCCAAGATCCTTTCCGCCGAGGACATTCAGGATTTCCGCGCCGAGCTTTGCCGCGTGGCGACCGAGCGCTTCGCCCGCTATGGCTATGACGGCGTGACCATGCGCCAGCTCGCCGACGATCTCGGCTGCAGCCCCAAGACGCCGTACCGCTACTTCAAGGACAAGGACGAGATCCTGGCGGCGGTGCGCGCCGATGCCTTCCGCCGCTTCGCTGACGCGCTCGAGACCGAGGCGAAGTTGCATCCCGAACCGGTCGCGCGCGCTCGCGCCGTGGGCCAAGCCTATCTCGACTTCGCGTTGGCCAATCCGGCGGCCTACCGCATCATGTTCGATGTCCATCGCGCCGAGGACACCGAGCATCCAGAGCTGGCGCGGGAAGCGGCCCGCGCGCGTGTGTTCATCACACGCCAGGCCGAGGACTTGGCCACGGTCGGGCTGGTCCAGGGCGATCCGCATGTCGTCGGTTATGCTATGTGGGCGGCGGTGCATGGTCTGGTCGTGCTGCGGCTGGCCGGCTTCCTCGCCGACGAGGCAGGCTTCCGCGACCTGCATGCCGAGACCATGCGCCTGATCGCGCGCGGCGCGCGGGCGAGCAAGGACGATACTCGCAAGACCGCCAGCGGTAGGAGGAAGCGTTGAGCCGCATCATCTCGGGTGAACGCGAACGTTCGCATGTCGCGCTCGCGGCGCGTGCCGCGCGTGCCGCCGGTGCGCTCAAGGCGCTGGGCGTGGGCGAGGACGATTCGATCGCGCTGCTACTGCGCAACGACTTCGAGCTGTTCGAGGTCAACATGGCGGCCTCGTTGCTGGGCGCCTATGCCGTACCACTCAACTGGCATTTCACCGCCGAGGAGGCGGGCTACATCCTGCGCGACAGCGCTGCCAAGGCGCTGGTGGCGCACGCCGATCTGCTGGCCAAGGTAAAGGATGCGATCCCGCCCGGCGTGAAGGTGCTCGTGGTCGAGACGCCGCCCGAGATCGCCGCGGCCTACGGCGTGAGCGCCGAGCAAGCGAAGGCGCCGGCGGGTGCCACGACCTGGGATGCGTTCCTGGCTTCGGCGACGCCGCACACCGCGCCGCCGCCGGCGTCACGCGGCAGCATGATCTACACCTCGGGCACCACCGGTAAGCCCAAAGGCGTGCGCCGTCAGCCGACGCCACCCGAAGCGCAGCAATCGATGATGGAACAGCTCGAGGTGGTCTGGGGTTTGAAGGCCGATCCCAACGCTGTCGTGCTGATGAACGGGCCGATGTACCACTCCGCGCCCGCCGCCTATGGCATGGTCTCGGCGCGACTAGGCCTCACCATGGTGTTGCAGCCGCGCTTCGAGGCCGAGGACATGCTGCGTCTGATCCAGCGCCACAAGGTCAGCCATATGCACATCGTGCCGACCATGTTCGTGCGACTGGCGCGGCTGCCGGACGAGGTGAAACGCCAGTACGACGTGTCCTCGCTGCGCTTCCTCACCCATGGCGCCGCACCCTGCGCGCCCGCCGTGAAGAAAGCGATGATCGAGTGGTGGGGGCCGGTGATCAACGAGTACTACGGCGCCACCGAGACCGGTGTTGTGGTCTGGCACAGCTCGGCGGAAGCGCTGCAGAAGCCCGGCACCGTGGGCCGTGTCGTGCCTGGCGGCACCCTGCGCATCGTCGACGAGCAGGGTCGCGACGTGAAGCAGGGCGACATCGGCGAGATCTATCTCAAGGCGCCGGGCTTGAGCGACTTCACCTACAACAACGACGACGCCAAGCGCCGCGACGTGGCGTTGGGCGACCTCGTGACCGTAGGCGATGTCGGCTACATGGATGCCGACGGCTACCTGTTCCTGTGCGATCGCAAGCGCGACATGATCATCTCGGGCGGCGTGAACATCTATCCGGCCGAGATCGAGTCGGTGCTGATCCAGATGCCCGGCGTGCGGGACTGCGCCGTGTTCGGCATTCCCGACGAGGAGTTCGGCGAAGCGATCTGCGCCTACGTCCAGCCGGCCGGCGGCGACACGATCGGCGCCAGCGACGTGCGCGCGTACCTTGCGGCGCGGCTGGCGAAGTACAAGATCCCCAAGGTCGTCGAGTTCACGCCGGAGCTGCCGCGCGAGGACTCGGGCAAGATCTTCAAGCGCAAGCTGCGCCAACCCTACTGGGAGAAGGCGGGCAGGTCCATCTGACTGGGACCGCCGGCGGTCCCCGCAAGGAGTCTGTTGTGTCGAAGGACGATGACGGCGTCGGCTTCCTTGGCCGCATCAAGGAGAAGCTGATCGACAGCAAGCAGAAGTGGGCCAGAGACGGCCGATTGTTGACCGGCTCGGCCGATCTGCGGCGCGCCAATCGCCTGCCGCCGGGGCAGCGCCTCGTGCAGAACTGGCCAGTGCTCGACCTCGGCGTTCAGCCCGACATCCCGACCAATATCTGGCGCATCACCATCGACGGGCTGGTCGAGAATCCCACGGTCTGGAAGTGGGGTGAGTTCACCGACGAGCCGATGGTGAAGTATCGCAGCGACATCCATTGTGTCACCGCGTGGTCGCGCTACGACAACGACTGGGAAGGCGTCAGCGCGCGGCACATCCTCGACGTGGTCAAGCCCAAGCCCGAAGCGCGGCACGTGATCTTTCATGCCTACGACACCTACACGACCAACGTGCCAATCGAGGCCTTCGATGACGACGACACGCTGCTGGCGATCAAGTGGCACGGCGAGCCGATCAGTCAGGAGCATGGCGGGCCGGTGCGCGTGGTGATTCCGAAGCTCTATTTCTGGAAGAGCGCGAAGTGGATCAAGCGCATCGAGTTCAGCGAGATCGACAAGCCGGGCTTCTGGGAAGTGCGCGGCTATCACAACAACGGCGATCCGTGGCTCGAAGAGCGATACGATACCGAGACGTGAGACGCCTCGATGACCTGATGGAGCAAGAACGATGCCGGCAACCGATTTCAGCTTCTCCGACATCAACGGCGCGGACCTGCCGATGAGCGGCTTCGCCGGCAAGCCGGTGCTGCTGGTCAACGTCGCCTCGGCCTGCGGGTTCACGCCGCAATATGCCGACCTGCAGAAGCTGCACGAGACCTACGGCCCGAAAGGCCTGGTCGTGCTGGGCGTGCCGTCGAACGATTTCGGTGCCCAGGAACCGGGCACTGAGCAGCAGATCCGCACCTTCTGCGAAACGCGCTTCGGCGTGACGTTTCCCATGACGGCGAAGCAGAAGGTGATCGGCGCATCGGCGCATCCACTCTATCGCTGGATCGCGGCCGAGCTCGGCGAGGGCGCGGCGCCACGCTGGAACTTCCACAAGTACCTGATTGGCCGCGACGGCCAGTTGCTCGAGGCCTGGTCGAGCCGGGTCGGGCCGATGTCGAAGGAAGTGACCGGCGCGGTCGAGAAAGCGCTCGGTTGATGGCTGCGCCGGCGTCACGCCGGCTCGGGAAGGCTACTCCTGCAGCGCGCGCTGGAAATTGGCGCGCGCGATCGGCTCGAAGCGCTGGCGGAAGTACGGTGTGTGGAAGACGTGCGCGCGCGTCAGCATCGAGCGATAGAACTCCTTGCGCGCCAGCTTGCAGGCATCGCCCGGTGGGTAGAGGTGGCGGAACTCGCGGTCGATGTCGGCACTGTGCCGCTGGAACTCCTCCCACGGCGCCGCCAGGCGCCACAGGTCGAGATCGCAGACGCGTTCGGCCGCGGCCGGTGGCGGTTCGCCATGCGTGGTGGCCTCGATGATCGCCGCGACGTCATTGACCATCCCATCACGCAGCGGGGCCATCTCGCCGTTGCGCGCCAGCCAAGCCACGGTGGCGCGCATCAGCAGCGCCGACAGAGTCTCGTTCGTGCCCTTGGGCGCGCCTGGCACATAGACGGCGTCGTGGAACAGGATCGCCAGCCGCTCGGTCTCGGTCAGGTCGGGCACATGCTCGGCGGCGAGCGCCAGCAGCTCGAGCACGTGACGCTCGTCGTGATAGGCGCGGTGCGGCTGGCGATGATGCGACAGGGCCGCTTCCAGCAGGGGGTCTTTGGCGGGCATATGAGGACGGAGCATACGTTGCCGAGGGCTCGACGTCAGCCGGCCATACGCGCCGCGACGGATCGGAAAACGTCGTGGAACATGGCCTCGGTCAGCCGCCCCGTATTCGTATTGTAGCGCGAGCAGTGGTAGCTGTCGGCCAGCGCCAGGCCGTTGGGCAGATCGTGCAAGCGGTTGTGGATGAAGGGAAACTTGCCGGCCGGGCGCACCTGGAGCGCGCGGAGCACCTGGTCGTGTGCGCCTTTGCCCAGCGCCAGCAGCACCTCGAGCTTGGGCATGGTGGCGATCTCGCTGACCAGGAACGGCCGGCAATGGCCGAACTCCTGAGGCAACGGCTTGTTCTCGGGCGGCACGCAGCGCACCGCGTTGGCGATGCGGCAATCAAGCAACTCCAGCCCGTCGTTTGGATCGGCCCGGAAGGTCCCGCGCGCCAGGCCGAACTTCAGCAGAGTCGAATAGAGCAGGTCGCCGGCATAGTCGCCGGTGAAGGGCCGGCCGGTGCGATTGGCGCCGCGCAGGCCGGGCGCCAGGCCGACGATAAGCAGCCGCGCGGTGATCGGCCCGAAGGAGGGCACCGGCGCGTTGTGCCAGTCCGCGTGCTGGGCGCGGTGCACGTGGCGGAAATCGACCAGCCTGGGGCAGAGGGGGCAGTCGCGCGACGGCGGGACGAAAGCGGCGGGGTCTGGCACAGCGCGGACATTAGGCAAAAGAGAAGGGGGCCGCAGCCCCCTTCGTGGGTCGCATCGGAGAGCCGGCTCAGGCCGAGCGTACCATCTGGTCGTCGTCGGCCTCCACGTCGGGCCGCTGCATCGGGCCGCTCTGGCGGGCCGGGCGGTCGGCGGCGGAGCGCGCGATCAGCGGCGCCAGCTCTGCCAGCTCGATGAACTCGTCGGCCTGTCGGCGCAGCTCGTCGGCGACCATCGGCGGCGCCGACTTGATCGTGCTGACGACGGAGACACGCAGGCCGCGGCGCTGCACGGCCTCGACCAGGCGGCGGAAATCGCCGTCGCCGGAGAACACCACGACGTGGTCGAGATGCTCGGCCATCTCCAGGACATCGATGGCCAGCTCGATGTCCATGTTGCCCTTGATCTTGCGACGCCCCATGGCGTCGGTGAATTCCTTGGTCGGCTTGGTCACCATCGTGTAGCCGTTGTAGTCGAGCCAATCGACCAGCGGGCGGATGGGCGAGTATTCCTGATCCTCGACCAGCGCCGTGTAGTAGTAGGCGCGCACCAGCCGGCCGCGGTCGCGGAAGACCTTCAGCAGCTTGCGGTAGTCGATGTCGAAGCCCAGGGCGCGAGCAGCGGAGTAGAGATTGGCACCGTCGATGAAGAGGGCGAGGCGCTCTTCGGGGTAGAAATGATTTTTCATCGCAACAATCCTTATGGTGCAGAGGGGCGATAATTCTTGGTTGGCTGGCCCGGCAGATGCCGGGTCGCCGACAATAGGAAACAAACACAAACTACCACGGAGTGTACGTGAGTCAAAGGCGGGCGGCAAGATATTGACGTTTTGTCAAGGAAGGCCTGTCGAGTACTTCGTGGATTTTGGCGGCTCCTGGCCATAAACTCCTGTCACACCTTGGGAAATAATCTGTGAGTATCTACATCGGCTTGGGCGCGAACCTGCCACATCCCGAATTTGGTCCGCCGATTCGGACCCTGCGGCGCGCGCTCAGCAGCCTGAATGATCGCGGTGTACGGCTCGTACGGCGCTCGCCTTGGTACCGCACGGCGCCTGTGCCGGCGTCGGATCAGCCTTGGTATGTCAACGCCGTGGCGCAGGTCGCCACCGGCCTGGGACCCGACGCCCTGCTGGCCACGCTGCATGGCGTCGAGGACCTGTTCGGTCGCGTACGATCCGTGCGCGATGCGCCGCGCTTGATCGATCTCGATTTGCTCGACTATAATTCGGCCCATAAAATATTTAATAATATAGGATTATCGATAATTCCTCATGTAAGACTTCAAGATAGGGCTTTCGTTCTGTTGCCGCTGCGCGATGTCGCGCCCAATTGGCATCATCCGCTTACCGGCGCCTCGATCGACGCGCTGATCGCCGCCCTGCCGCCGGGCCAGATGGCTGAGCGCCTGCCGTGAGCCCCTCCCGAGAATCCTTGCCATTCGGGGCCGGCGCCGGTATCACCGCGCTCCCCCGTTTCCCGTGATGGAGGCCCAGCGTGGCGCGCGTCACTGTTGAAGATTGCATCGTCCAAGTGCCCAACCGGTTCGATCTCGTCATGCTGGCAGCCCAGCGGGCGCGCGACATCTCGGCCGGTGCGCCGTTGATGCTCGACCGCGACCGCGACAAGAACCCGGTCGTCGCCCTGCGCGAGATCGCCGAGAAGAAGATGCAGCTCGAAGTGCTGCGCGAGTCGATCGTCAAGGGCCTGCAGAAGCACTCCGACATCGACCGTCCGGAGGAGGGCGGCGAGATGCTCGAGCTCGAGCAGGAGCTGGCAGCGACCTTGGCGCAGCAGGGCGCCGAGGCGTCCCAGCCGCGCGCCCTGCCGGGCGCCGACGAATACGACGACACCGATCAGCCGTAGGACATCCGACGTCCTTCGCCGACAAACGCGCCGGTCGACCCTGTCGACCGGCGCTTTGCTTTAGGGGCTTCGCCTTCCTCCGGATGAAAAGGCGGCGCGAAGCGCCTGATGGGCGATACCTCACTGGCTGAGGCGTTCGGCGTCGACATCCCCCTTCGCCAACCGAGCGAGGGAATGGGTCGCAAGGTGATCCGACACCGCCTGCAATCCCGCTAGCGGCCGTCCAGCGGCGCCGGCCTGGCAGACGGCGTCGATCGCCGGCAGTACGTCGCGTTCCAGGTTGTGGCCTTCGACCAGCCAGCGCGCCATCCAGCGCTCGAGGTCGGCCGGTGGCCCGCCCGGCCAGCCCTTGCCCAAGTGCCGACGGATCGCTTTGCGCCATCGCGATGACACCCTGACGCCGTCGGCAGTGCGTGGTGCGACCGGCTGAGACGGCGGCGATGCCACAGGCTCAACCGGCACGGGTTTGGCGGGATCGGCCGGATAGCGGTGCCGCGCCCGGCGGCTGACCCGCTGGATCTGCTCCCAGTGGATCACCGACAGGTAGTCCCGGCCCTCGACGGTGAAGATGCGCGCCAGCCCGTGCGCCACCAGTTCGTCGATCAGGACGCGTATCGCGTCATCGCCGATCGCGTCGCCGGGAAACACCTGCATGCGGATGGTGCGCGGACGTAACGGCTGTATGCCGTGATCATCGGCGAAGTTCCACAGGCCAAGAAACAACAAGCGAGCCGTCATCGAGCAGTCGATGACGGCCTCCCAGGTCCAGAAGTCTGTTGGCAGGGTCCTGTCGCGGGACATGGCGAGGCTCCATCGGAATGACTGGAGCAGGTGTACAGAAAGGTTTCGCCGTCTTCCATTTCCGCAGCTACGGGCGGCGAATCGGGGCATCCGATGCTTGTGGCTCAGGCCTTTCCCTTACCGCTACGGCTGTCGCGAGAGGCTGGGCGCGCGCCACTTCAGTGACGCGATCCGAGTTTCTTGAGAGCCATAGGCGATAGTCCAATGACTTCGGCAGCAGGGAGAACCGGCAACTCGTGGCGATCCCGCGCCGCAGCGACTATAGTCGACGCATGATTCGCCAGTTCGAGCTGGTAGAGCGCGTCAAAGCCTACGATCCTGCCGCCGACGAGGATCTGCTGAACCGCGCCTATGTCTATGGCCTGCGCAAGCACGGCGCTCAGAAGCGCGCCTCGGGCGATCCCTATTTCTCGCATCCCCTGGAGGTCGCCGGCATCCTCACCGACATGCGGCTCGACAGCGCCTCGATCGTCACCGCGCTGCTGCACGACACGGTCGAGGACACCGACGCCACCCTGGAGGAGATCGAGCAGCTCTTCGGTCCCAAGATCGCCAAGCTGGTCGATGGCGTCACCAAGCTGTCGCGTCTTGAGCTGCAATCGGATCGCACCAAGCAGGCGGAGAATTTCCGCAAGCTGGTGCTGGCGATGTCCGACGACATCCGCGTGCTGCTGGTCAAGCTGGCCGATCGGCTGCACAACATGGAGACCTTGCATTTCATCAAGGATCCCGAGCGTCGCCGCAGGATCGCGCGCGAGACCATGGACATCTACGCGCCGCTCGCCTCGCGCATCGGCATGGAGCGGGTCAAGGACCGGCTCGAGGACATGGCTTTTGCCGAGCTCAACACCGAGGGCCGGCAATCGGTGGTGGCGCGGCTCGACTTCCTGCGCGAGCAGGGCCGCAGCGCCGTGCCGCGCATCACCGCCGAGCTCACGGCGACCTTGAAGGAGCAGGGGCTGGCGCAGGTCGAGGTCAACGGCCGCGAAAAGTCGCCCTACTCGATCTGGCGCAAGATGCAGCGCAAGAACGTCTCGTTCGAGCAGCTCTCCGATATCATGGCCTTCCGCGTCATCGTCGACACCGTGGGCGAATGCTACCAGGCGCTGGGCGCGATCCATGGTCGTTATCGCGTCGTGCCGGATCGCTTCAAGGACTATCTCTCGCTGCCCAAGCCCAATGGCTATCGCTCGCTGCACACCGGCGTGCTGGGACCGCTGAACCATCGCATCGAGATCCAGATCCGCACTCGCGAGATGCACGACCAGGCCGAGCACGGCGTGGCCGCACACTGGATCTACAAAGACGGCGACAGCCACACCGAGGGCCGTCAGTATCGCTGGCTGCGCGAGTTGCTGGAGATCCTCGACAAGGCCTCGGGTCCGGAGGAGTTCCTCGAGCACACCAAGCTCGAGATGTTCCAGGACCAGGTGTTCTGCTTCACGCCCAAGGGCGAGCTGATCACCCTGCCGCGCGGCTCGACGCCGATCGATTTCGCCTACGCCGTGCACTCGCAGATCGGCGACACCTGTGTTGGCGCGAAGGTCAACGGCCGCATCGTCCCGCTGCGCCACGAATTGCGTAACGGCGATCAGGTCGAGATCTCGACCTCCAAGGCGCAGACGCCGTCGCCGGAATGGGAACGCTTCGTCGTCACCGGCAAGGCCAAGGCGGCGATCCGCCGGTTCGTACGCACGCGCCAGCGCGAGCAGTATCTCAGCCTCGGCAAGTCGATGCTGTCGCGCGCCTTCACCGACAGCGGCGAGGCGCAGACCGAGAAGGGCCTGCAGGGCGTGCTGGCCAACTTCAAGCAGGCCAGCATCGAGGACCTGCACGCCGCGATCGGCGCCGGCCTGGTGCCGGCGCGCGAAGTCGTCATGGCTGTCTATCCCGGCCTCAAGACCCAGCGCACGCGCGGTGGCGCCGGCGCTGGCGCCGATGTCGTGCCGCTGGCCCGTGCCCGTGCCCGGCTACGCGACAGTGGCGACAGCGGTGCCGACGGCAAGGGCGCGGCGATCGCGATTCGCGGCCTGATCCCCGGCATGGCGGTGCACTTCGCGCGCTGCTGTCACCCACTGCCGGGCGATCGCATCGTCGGCATCATCACCACAGGCAAGGGCGTGACGATCCACACCATCGACTGCGAGACCCTGGAGAGCTTCGCCGACACGCCCGAGCGCTGGATCGATGTCGGCTGGCAGGCCGGCGGTGAGAGCGTCGGCAAGTATGTTGGCCGCCTGAAGATCACGGTGGCCAACCAGCCCGGCACCTTGTCGAGCATGACCACGGTGATCGCCAAGAACGACGGCAACATCAACAACCTGAAGATCGTCAACCGCTCGCTCGACTTCTTCGACATGATCGTCGACATCGAGGTCAACGACGTGCGCCACCTGGCGGAGATCACCGCGGCGCTGCGCGCGACGCCGGTGATCAACGCGGTGGAGCGGGCAAGGATGTAAGCTGGTCAGCCTCAGTCTTCAGCCGACGACCGCACTGCTCAAGCGTCGTGTATCGCGTACTGTATTACTCTGTCGCACTTGGCTTCCAATGAAGGAAGCGACTGAAGATTCGAGATCCAGCCTTCGAGGAATCCTAGGGTGATATCTATCTCAAGGAGATAGTCCAAGCCCTGCCTCATCGCCTCGTCCGGAAGTCCGCCAGTCTCCGGTTCGCTAGCGACGACTGCGAGAGCACCTCTCATCCAAGGCTTGCGCACATAGATGGTGTGAGATGGATCGAAGCTATCCAATCTCGCAATGACATCGATCAACGTCATGGCCATGGAGTCGGTCGCCTCTTGCTGTCGGATGCCACGCCCAGCTGCAGTATACTTCAACAATGCGGACAATCTGCCGGCGGACGCTGAACCGGCGCGCCCGTAACATCGCTGCGTCTATCAACCTGCCGGGCAATCCATGACCGCCGTTCATCAGCGCCTCGGGATCAACGTCGATCATGTCGCGACCGTGCGCAACGCGCGCGGCGGCAACAATCCTGATCCCGTGCGCGCGGCGCTGCTGGCCAAGGAGGCGGGGGCCGACGGCATCACGGCGCATTTGCGCGAGGATCGTCGGCACATCATCGACGGTGATATCGGTCGGCTGGTAAACGAGGTCGCGCTGCCGCTGAACTTCGAGATGGCGGCGACCGAGGAGATGATGGCGATCGCGCTGAAGCACAGGCCGCACGCCGCCTGCATCGTGCCGGAGAAGCGCGAGGAGCGCACGACCGAGGGCGGGCTCGACGCCGTGGGCCAGCACAACCACCTCAAGCCGATGGTGTCGCGGCTGCGCGACGCTGGCATCCGCGTCTCGTTGTTCATCGAGGCTGATCCGCGGCAGCTCGAGGCGGCGGTGTCGCTGGGCGCGCCGGTGGTCGAGCTGCATACCGGCCGCTATTGCGAGATCGAGGGCGCCGCGCGCGCGGCCGAGCTGGCGCGCATCCAGAAGGCGGCAGCGCTGTGCGAGTCGCTCGGCCTGGAGTGTCATGCCGGGCATGGGCTGAATTACGAGAACGTCGCGCCGATCTCGGCCATCGCCAATGTGCGCGAGCTCAACATCGGCCATTTCCTGGTCGGCGAGGCGATCTTTATCGGCTTCGATCAGGCGATCCGCGAGATGCGCCGGATCATGGATGCGGCGCGCGGGGTGGCGAAAGCCTGAGCTTCGCGCTATGGGCGGGGCATGATCATCGGCATCGGCAGCGACCTGATCGACATCCGCCGCATCGAGAAGAGCCTGGAGCGCTTCGGCGATCGCTTCACGCACCGGGTGTTCACCGATATCGAGCGGGCGAAGTCGGACGGGCGGGCGATGCGTGCGGCGAGCTACGCCAAGCGCTTCGCCGTCAAGGAGGCTTGCTCCAAGGCCCTGGGCACCGGATTCCGCCGGGGTGTCTTCTGGCGCGATATGGGGGTGGTCAACCAGCGCGGCGGCAAGCCCACCGTCGTCATGACCGGCGGCGCGCTGGCTCGGCTGCAGGAGATCACGCCCGCGGGTATGCGGGCCGAGGTCCACGTCACCATCACCGATGATGGGCCATTGGCCCAGGCCTTCGTGATCATCGAGGCCCTGCCGGCCTGACCTCTTGCCTTCCCCCGGAGGGGGAAGGTGGCGCGTAGCGACGGATGGGGGATGTCGAAGACGAACGCGGGAGTCCGTCTTCGACATCCCCCATCCGCCCTTCGGGCACCTTCCCCCTCCGGGGGAAGGGAAGTGGCCCTGCGTTCGTGTGACGCAGGCGGGAGTCCCCGGAAATGCCAGGGAAATCAGCAGGACTCGCCCTGCGATCCCTGTTATATCCGCGCTCCGTCGGCCGGTGACCCCGTCCGGCCGGCGTAGGCTATGATGGACGGCGGAATGGCGAGCAGGAACCGGGGCACCAAGGACGAGGGCGGCTGGGGGGAAACCATCCGGACCGTCGTCTATGCCGTGCTGATCGCGCTGGTCGTGCGCACCTTCGCTTTCGAGCCGTTCAACATCCCCAGCGGCTCGATGATCCCGACCCTGCTGGTCGGCGACTACCTGTTCGTCTCGAAATACTCCTACGGCTACTCCAGGCACTCCTTCCCGCTGTCGATCGCGCCGTTCTCGGGCCGTGTCATGGAAAGTGCGCCCAAGCGCGGCGACGTCGCGGTCTTCAAGTACCCGGGCGACCAGGGCGAGGGCGTACACCGCACCGACTACATCAAGCGCATCGTCGGACTGCCGGGCGACACGATTCAGGTCAAGGGCGGCGTCCTGCACATCAACGACAAGCCGGTCGAGCGCGTGCGTATCGACGACACGGTGCAGGGCAGCGGCGGCGGCACCACGCGCAGCACGCTCTATCGCGAGACGCTGCCCGGCGGCGCGTCGCATCGCATCTTGGAGGAATCCGACAACGAGCGCTTCGACAACACCGAGGTGTTCAAGGTGCCGGCGGGCCATGTCTTCGTCATGGGCGACAACCGCGACAACTCATCCGACAGCCGCAGCTTCCTCACCTCGATGGAGCGCATGCCCGACGGGCGCCTGCGCCAAGTCGAGAGCAGGGTACAGGGCTGGTACGTGCCGATGGAGAACATGGTCGGCCGCGCCGAGTTCCTGTTCTTCTCCTACATCGAGACCGGCTTCGAGCCGGGCTTCACCGAGCGCCTGCTGAGCGGGGTGTCTCTCGGTGTGATTGGGCGAATTCTCGACGGCATCGGCAATTTCATCACCGCGCCGTTCGAGGGGCGCATCCGCTGGTCGCGCATCGGCCAGGCGATACGCTGAGGGCCGCGTGGTAGCCGATCGCCGCAAGACCGGGCGCCGATCGGCCGATGCGCATACGCGACTGACCGGCCGGCTGGGCTACAGCTTCAAGAATCCCGAGGCGCTCGACGAGGCGCTGACCCATCGCAGCGCCGCCGAGCGCCAGCGTGTCGATGCGGCGTTCCGCTATGGCAATGAGCGGCTGGAGTTTCTCGGCGACCGCGTGCTGTCGCTGGTCGTGGCCGACATGCTGCTGGCGCAGTTCCCCACCGAGAGCGAGGGCGAGCTGGCGCGCCGCCATGCCTCGTTGGTTCGCGCCGGCGCGCTGGCCACGGTGGCGCGCGAGATCGAGCTGGGCAGTGACCTGATCCTGGGCGAATCCGAGGACGCCACCGGCGGGCGCGACAAGTCGGCGATCCTCGCCGACGCTTGCGAGGCGGTGATCGGCGCGCTTTATCTCGACGGTGGTCTCGACGCGGCGCGCGGCTTCATCGAGCGGCTTTGGCAGCCGCTGATCGCGGGCTCGCCCAAGCCGCCGCGCGATCCCAAGACCGAACTGCAGGAATGGGCGCAGGGCCGCGGCCTGCCGCTGCCGGCCTATCGCGAGGTCGGCCGCGAAGGGCCGGCACACGCGCCAAAATTCGTCATCGAGGTCGAGGTCAGGGGCCATGCGGCGGTGCGCGGCGCCGGCGGCAACAAGCGAGAGGCCGAGCGCATCGCGGCGCAGAGCCTGCTGGAGATGTTGCGGTGAGCGGAACCCGGGCCGGCGTGGTCGCGGTGGTCGGCGCGCCCAATGCCGGCAAGTCGACGCTGGTGAACGCGCTGGTCGGCGCCAAGGTCTCGATCGTCTCGCGCAAGGTGCAGACCACGCGCACGCGCATCATGGGCATCGCCATGCGCGATCTGCCCGAAGGCGAGCGGGCGCAGATCCTGTTCCTCGACACGCCCGGCATCTTCCGTACCCAGAAGCGCCGCCTCGAGCGCGCCATGGTCGCCGCCGCCTGGCGCGGCGCGGAGGAGGGCGATCGAACCCTGCTGGTGATCGACGCCGTGAAGGGCCTGAGCGACGACGTCCGTTCGATCCTCGAGCGCCTGGCGACGCGTCGCAGCCCATGCATCCTGGTGGTCAACAAGATCGACCTGGTGCCGCGCGAACAGCTGCTGGCGCTGGTGGCCGAGGCCAATCAGGCACTGCCGTTCGAGCGTACCTTCCTGATCTCGGCGCTCAAGGGCGACGGGTTGGGCGATCTGCTCGACTATGTCGCGGCGCAGGCGATGCCCGGGCCGTTCCTCTTTCCCGAGGACCAGACCACCGACATGCCGATGCGCGCGCTGGCCTCGGAGATCGTGCGCGAGCAGGTCTTCGAGCAGCTGCACGAGGAATTGCCCTACGAGATCGCGGTCGAGACCGAGGGCTGGCAGCAGAAGAAGGACGGCAGCGCGCGCGTCGACTGCACCATCCATGTCGCGCGCGAGAACCAGCGCTCGATCGTGCTGGGCAAGAGCGGCGTCAAGATCAAGTCGATCGGCGCCCGGGCGCGGCGCGCGCTGTCCGAGGTGGTCGGCCATCCCGTCCACCTGTTCCTGCACGTCAAGGTCAGCGCCAATTGGGCCGACGACCGCTCGCGCTATGTGGCGTGGGGGCTGGAGTACGATGCGTAATCGACCTCACCCTGAGGAGCGGCCCGCAGGGGCCGCGTCTCGAAGGGTGGGCTACACCTCGTGCGCTGCCCGCCCTTCGAGACGGCCGCTGCGGGCCTCCTCAGGGTGAGGTCGGGGTTTGAATGGACTGGATCGACGACGGCTTCGTCCTGCACACGCGCGAGCATGGCGAGAACGCCATCGTCGCGACCTTGCTCACGCGCGAACGCGGCCGGCACGCGGGGCTCGTCCATGGCGGGATGTCGTCGCGCCAGCGCCCGGCCTGGCAGCCGGGCAATCTCGTGCGCGTGGAGTGGCGGGCGCGGCTGGCCGAGCATCTCGGCACGTTCAAGGGCGAGATGCTGGCGGCGCACGCCGCGCGCGCGCTCGACGATCCGCTGGAGCTCGGCGGGCTGAGCGCCGCCTGTGCGCTGATCGACGGCGCGCTGCCCGAGCGCGAACCGCATCCGGCGATCTATGACGGTTTTGTCGCCCTGATGACCGCGATCGGCCATGAGGGGTGGCCCAGCATCCTGGTGCGCCTGGAGCTTGGCCTGCTGCAGGAACTGGGCTTCGGCCTCGACCTGGAGAAATGCGCCGCGTCGGGTGTGACCGAGGGGCTGGTCTATGTCTCACCCAAGACCGGCCGCGCGGTGAGCGAAGAGGCGGGGGCGCCGTACGCCGACCGGCTGCTGAAGCTGCCGTCTTTCCTGGTCGTGGGCGGCGCGGCGGGACCCGAGGATGTTCTGCTCGGCCTGGAGCTCACCGGCTACTTCATCGAACGCCATGTGTTCTGGCCACACAATCGTCCCTTGCCGCCGGCGCGCGAACGGTTCCTGGATACGCTGAAGCGGCTGGTCCCGGCGCCGGGATAGTGCGGAAACATGCCCCTTGCCTCGGCGGACCGGCGGACCTATTGAGGCGGGCAATATCCAACACAACAACGAAACGGCGGCCGCTTTCAGCGGTCATCGGCCCCTCTAGAGCATGGCGAAAAAGACGGTAACGGCTGCGCCGCCGCCACCCCCGGTCCGGCCCGTGGCGTTGGGCGAGGCGCTCTCCGAGCGCTACCTCTCGTATGCGCTCAGCACCATCATGGCGCGCTCGCTCCCTGATGTGCGCGACGGGCTCAAGCCGGTGCATCGCCGGCTGCTCTACGCCATGCAGCAGCTCAGGCTCGACGCCAACGGGCCCTACAAGAAGAGCGCCCGCGTCGTCGGCGACGTCATCGGCAAGCTGCATCCGCACGGCGATCAATCGATCTACGACGCGCTGGTGAGGCTGGCGCAGGATTTCGCCATCCGCTACCCGCTGGTCGACGGCCAGGGCAATTTCGGCAACATCGACGGCGATAACGCCGCCGCCATGCGTTACACCGAGGCGCGGCTGACCGAGGTGTCGGAAGCGCTGCTCAGCGGCATCGACGAGGACGCGGTCGATTTCCGTGCCAATTTCGACGGCTCCGAGACCGAGCCGGTCGTGCTGCCGGCAGCGTTCCCGAACCTCCTGGCCAATGGCGCGGCGGGTATCGCGGTGGGCATGGCGACATCGATCCCGCCGCACAATGTCGGCGAGCTCTGCGACGCGCTGCTGCATCTGATCAAGACACCGAACGCGCGCATCGAGACGTTGGTGGCGCACGTGCCGGGCCCCGACTTCCCGACCGGCGGCATTCTGGTCGAACCGCGTGAGTCGGTGATCGAGGCCTACAGGACAGGCCGCGGCTCGTTCCGCATGCGCGCGCGCTGGACCAAGGAGCAGCTGCCGCGCGGCCAGTACCGCATTGTCATCACCGAAATCCCCTACCAGGTCCAGAAGGCCCGGCTGATCGAGAAGCTGGCCGAACTGGTCAACGGCAAGAAGCTGCCGATGGTCGAGGATGTCCGGGACGAATCGGCCGACGACATCCGGCTGGTGATCGAGCCCAAGACCGGCAATGTGCCCGCCGACCTGCTGATGGAGCAGCTCTTCAAGCTCACCGATCTGGAGAGCCGATTCCCGCTCAATCTCAACGTGCTCGACGCCGACCAGACGCCCAAGGTCATGGATTTGCGCGAGGCGCTCCAGGCCTTCCTCGACCATCGCCGCGTCGTCCTGCGGCGGCGTTCCGAGCATCGGCTGGCGGCGATCGAGCGGCGGCTGGAGGTGCTCGGCGGCTACCTGATCGCCTACCTCAACATCGACGCGGTGATCGAGATCATCCGCCGCGAGGATGAGCCCAAGGCCGTCCTGATGAGCCGCTTCAAGCTCAGCGACGCGCAGGCCGAGGCGATCCTCAACATGCGCCTGCGCAGCCTGCGCCGGCTCGAAGAGATCGAGATCAAGAAAGAGAACAAGGCGCTGAGCGAGGAGCGCAAGGGGCTGAAGGCGCTGCTCGCCGATGAAAAAGAGCAGTGGCAGTCGATCGCCGGCGAGATCCAGGAGCTGCGCAAGAAGTACGGCGCCAAGACCGAGCGTGGGCGCCGCCGCACCGAGGTCGCCGACGCGCCCGAACCGATCGACGTGCCGATCGAGGCCTTCGTCGAGAAGGAACCGGTCACCGTCGTCTGTTCGGAGAAGGGCTGGATCCGCGCCGCCAAGGGCCATCTCGAGCCGACCGCCGTCGCCGAGCTGAAGTACAAGGAAGGCGATCGCGAGAAGTTCGCGCTGCACGCGATGTCGACCGACAAGCTGCTGGTGTTCGGCACCAACGGCCGTTTCTACACCGTGGGCATCGACAAGCTGCCCAGCGCGCGCGGCCATGGCGAGCCGCTGCGCCTGATGATCGATCTCGCCAACGACCAGGACATCGTCGAGATGCTCGTGCTCAAGGGCGGGCGGCGCTTCCTCGTCGCCTCGCACGAGGCGCGCGGCTTCATCGTGCCCGAGGACGAGGTCGTGGCGCAGACCAAGAACGGCAAGCAGGTGCTGAACCTCTCCGAGGGCGAGGAGGCGACGGTTTGCGCCGTGGTGCCGGCGGACGCCGACCACGTCGCGGTCATCGGCGACAATCGCAAGCTGCTGCTGTTCCCGATCGAGCAGGTCCCGGAAATGACGCGCGGTCGCGGCGTCATGCTGCAGAAGCACAAGGACGGCGGCCTGTCCGACGCCAAGGCGTTCAAGCTCGGCGATGGCCTCGCCTGGCAGCATCGGACGATTACCGCGGCCGAGCTCAAGGAATGGATCGGCGAACGCGCCCAGGCCGGTCGTCTGCCGCCGCCGAAGTCGCCGCAACTCCGGAAGTTCTAGAGGCGGCGGAGGCGGCATGGATATCCTGACCATCCTCAAGGCCGCGCTGCTCGGGATTCTCGAAGGCCTGACCGAATTCCTGCCGGTCTCCTCGACCGGCCACATCATCCTGATGGAGGAGCTGATCGGCTTCGAAGGCCCCAAGGGCAAGGTCTTCGAGATCGTCATCCAGCTCGGCGCCATCCTCGCGGTGTGCTGGCTCTATCGCGTGAAGATCTGGCGCACGGTGGTCGGCTTGCGCAGCGATCCGGTGGCACGGCGTTTCGCCGCCAACATCGCGATCGCCTTCGTGCCCGCCGTCGTGATCGGGGTGCTGTTCCACAAGGAGATCAAGGAAGTCCTGCTCAACGCCTGGGTCGTGTCGGTGGCGCTGATCGTGGGCGGCATCGCGATCTTGCTGATCGAACGCTTCGCACCCCGGCCGTCGGTGAAGCGCGTCGACGACATTGACTGGAAGCTGGCGCTGAAGATCGGGATCTGCCAATGCCTGGCCATGATTCCCGGTACCTCGCGCGCCGCCGCCACCATCATGAGCGCGCGGGTCTTCGGTGCCGATCGCGCGACGGCGGCGGAGTTCTCGTTCTTCCTGGCCATGCCCACCATGCTGGGCGCGGCGGTCTACGACATCTTCAAGAACCGCGCTTCTTTGAGCACCGATATCGGCGGCATCGTGTTGATCGCCATCGGCTTCGTGCTCGCCTTCGTGACCGCGATGCTGGTGGTACGCGCGCTGATCGGCTTCGTCAGCCGCTACGGCTTCGGCGTCTTCGCCTGGTATCGCATCGCATTGGGCAGCGTGGCGTTGGCGCTGCTGGCGGCGTCTCGGTATCTGTAGTTCCGGGAGCGCCGGCGTCCCGCTGGTTCATGAAGATGCCGGCGGGACGCCGGTGCTTCCAAGCCGCTCCCAACCACCCGGGCCGAGCGCCTCGATCGGGCGGTAGCGCGCCTTGTAGGCCATCTTCTGCGAATCGTTGATCCAATAGCCGAGATAGACATAGGGCAGGCGCCGCCGCGCCGCCTCGGTGATCATCCACATCACCATGTAGACGCCCAGCGCGCGGCGCGGCTGGCGCGTATCGAAGAAGCTGTAGACCGCCGACAGGCCAGAGCCCAGCGCGTCGATCAGGCAGGTCCCGACCAGCTTGCCCGCCGGCCCGCCGTCGCGGAACTCGACCAGATGCGTGTCGACCGGGCTCTCCTCGGTCATCGCGCGGTAGTCGTCGAAATCCATGTCGGCCATGTCGCCGTCGCCGTGCCGGGCCGCGACGTAGCGCGAGAACAGCGCGAACTGCTCGCTGGTCGCCATCGCCGGCACCACGGCGGCGTGTACGCCCTCGTTGGCACGCCAGATACGCTTCTGCGAGCGGCTGGGCGTGAACTCGGCGGCCGGCACGCGCACCGGCACGCAGGCGCGGCAGCCATCGCACAGCGGCTTGTAGACGAAGTGGTGCGAACGGCGAAAACCGGAATCGGTGAGGCGGTCGTGCAGGTCGAGCACGTCGGGGCCCGCCAGCTCGGTGACCAGCTTGGTCTCGAACTTGTGGGTGAGATACGGACAACGCAGCGCAGGCGTGGTTCGGAAGAACCGCAGCGGAGCCTGTGCTTGCCGTATGAACATCTGACGAGCCGGATCGTGGTGGGCGACGATGAAGTGTAGGCATATCGGTCGGGTTACGGCCAGCGCTTCATCCGCGGCGCGGCTACGACATGCGGCGTCCTGTCAATGGCAATGACAGGTGTTCGCGCGCAGGATCGCTACAAGAACAAAGGGCATCCCATGTCGTCGCGACGGCGCGTGCCGCCGAACGGGGTTATCCTGCCGCCGCCAGCGGTCGAAGGGCCGCTGATCCTGTTCGACGGCGTCTGCGTGATGTGCTCCCGCTTCGTCGCTTTCGTCATCAAGCGCGACCCCCAAGCCCGCTTCCGCTTCGTCGCCGCGCAGACGCCGCTGGGCCAATCCTTGCTGTCGCGGCTGGGCCTCTCGACCACGGATTTCGAGAGCAATGTCCTGATCGAGGACGGTCGCGCCTGGTTCAAATCAGGCGCGTTCTTCGCGATCCTGCGCCATCTGCCCCGGCCCTGGTCATGGCTCGCGATCCTGCGTCTTGTGCCATTAGCGCTGACCGACCGCGTCTACAACATCATCGCCGACAATCGCTATCGCCTGTTCGGCCGGCGCGACTCCTGCCTGGTTCCGACGCCCGATATCCGCCGCCGCTTCCTCGAATGAAGGTCACGGTGCTGGGCGCGACCGGCCTGTTCGGCGCGCGGATCTGCCGGCTGCTGGCGCGCGACCCCGCGATCGCGATCACCGCCGTCGGCCGCGACCGCGCCAAGCTGGAAAGGCTGCGCCAGGAACTCGGCTTGGCGATCGCCGCCTTCGATCTCGCCGGCGGCTGGCACGCGGCGCTCGCCGCGACCGCGCCGGATCTGGTCATACATACCGCCGGGCCATTCCAGGGCCACAGTTACGCCGTCGCCGAGGCCAGCATCGCGATTGGCGCGCACTACGTCGATCTGGCCGATGCGCGCGGCTTTGTCGCCGGGATTAGCGCGCTCGACGACAAAGCGCGCGCCGCCGGCGTGTTGGTCGCCAGCGGCGCGAGCTCGGTGCCCGCTTTGTCCTCAGCCGTGATCGATCGGTTGCGCGACGGCTTCGCCGAGATCGAAGCGATCGACATCGCCATCACCCCGGGCAATCGCGCACCCCGTGGCCGGGCCACGGTGGCCGCGATCCTGAGCTACGTCGGCCACACGTTGCGCTGGTGGCGCGGCGGCCGTTGGGACGAGGTCGCGGGTTGGCACGACCTGCATCGCCGGCGCCTGCCGACCCTGGGCCGCCGCTGGTTCTCGGCCTGCGACGTGCCCGATCTCGAGCTGTTTCCCGAGCGGTACCAGGTCCGCGAGCGGGTGCTGTTCCATGCCGGGCTGGAACTGCCGCTGCTGCATCTCGGCTTGTGGTTGCTGTCCTGGCCGGTGCGCTGGCGCTGGCTGCGCTCGCTGGCGCCGGCGGCCGGCGTGATCGCCTGGCTCGCCGACCGCGTGCGCGCGCTGGGCACCGATCGCGGTGGCATGGCGGTCGATGTCGCCGGCCGCCTGGCCGATGGCCGCGCCGTGACGCGACGCTGGCGTCTGATCGCCGAGGCGGGCGATGGACCATGGGTGCCGACTCTGGCGGCGGTCGCGCTGGCCAGAGGTCTGGCGCGCGGCGCTATTGTGGAGCGCGGAGCCCACCCCTGCGTCGGGCTGCTGACGCTCGACGAGATTCTCGCGGTCGCCGACGGGCTGGCGATCCGCACATCGGCGGACGAGATCGGTCCGGTCTACGAAACCGTCTGCGGCGCGGATGCCTGCGCCGCCTTGCCTGCGCCGATCCGCGCCCTGCATGACAACGTGTCCCGCGTGCGGTGGTCCGGCCGTGCCGACATCACGGGCGCTGCGAATCCGCTTGCGTTCCTCGCGGCCCGTGTCGTCGGCATCCCACGCGCGGCGCGGGGCGTTGACGTCGCCGTCGAGTTCGAGGTCCGTGATGGCGTCGAGCGCTGGCAGCGATCGTTCGCGGGCAGGCCGTTCGCCTCGCTGCAATACGCCGGCGAGGGGCTGGATGCCGGCACGGTGATCGAGCGCTTTGGCGCTCTTTCTTTCGCCCTACGCAATACGCTGGACGGCGAGGGCCTGTCACAGGAGATCGCCGGCGCCTATGTGCTGGGCATCCGCTTGCCGCGCCTGTTCTGGCCACGCATCCGTGCGCGCGAACGGATCGACGGGCAGGGGCGATTCACCTTCGACGTCGCCATCGCCGTGCCGCTCTTCGGCCAGCTGGTTGCCTACAAGGGCTGGCTGATGCCTACTTCGCTGGCGGCGCGAGATTGAGCGTGCCGACGCCCTGGTTGATCACGGCGAAGCGGAAGCCGGCAATGCGCACGTATTCGAAGCGGCGCCAGCCGTCGACGAAGTTGCGGTACCACGGCGACAGCAGATTGCCGGACTGGCCCAGCGGGATGGCGAAGCGGCTGTTGTCGAGATCCTCGAAATCGTAGACGGCGCGCAAGGTCGCGCCGTGCACCGCATTGAAGGGATCGCGCGCGCTGTAAGCGGCGCGGTTCAGCGTGTGCGGTCCGCCATCGGCGGGAAAGCGCACCGAGGCGGCGTTGCGTACCAGCGGCAGCGCGTCGAGCAGGAGGTGGCGGTGCACCGCCATATGCGCATCGCCCCAGCGCCAGCGTTCCATATTGGTGCCGAAGCGCGCCACGAGCTGCTCCAGCGCCGTATCCAGCGACCGCGCGATGATGTCGGCGCAGGTTTCGGTTTCGCGCGTACGGGTGTCGTCGCACCAGGCGCTGTTGTCACGCAGCGCCTTGACCAGGAAGGCGACGCTCTGGCCGGAGACCTCGCGGTAGAGATCCTCGCCGAGCTCGTCGGCATAGAGCGCGCGGTGCAGCTCGCGCAGCCAGGCGCTATAGATCAGCGGCTCGGGCCGGTCCGCGAGCATGCGCCGGTTCCAGGCGCGCAGCATGTCGATGGCCGCGGCTTGGCGGAAACCGCGCGGCTCGATGGCCAGCATCAAGGGCAGGGTGTCGGCGGTCTCGGGCGAGACGTTGTCCTCCTGCATGGCGATCATGCTGCCCATGCCGTGACGCTGGGTGGCCGCGAGCATCGCCGCGGCGCGGCGCTGGCGGTAGGGCTCGACCCAGTCCTTGGTGATGAAGTGGCGGTAGGTGGTGGGCGTAACGCGCGCATTGGCGTTGACGATCACGCCGCTGGGCGGATTGAAGGCGCGTGGCAGCTCTTCGAACGGCACGAAGCCCGCCCAGTCGTACTCGCCGGTCCAGCCCGGCATCGGCAGGCTGCCGTCGCCCCGGCGGCGGATCGGCACGCGCGCCGGCGAAACGAAGCCTATATTGCCTTCGATATCGGCGAACACGATGTTCTGCATCGGGCTGACGATCTTGCGCGTCGCCGCGAGGAACTGCTCCCAGTTGGTCGCCAGGCCGATCTCGAGGAAACCTTCGGCCGACGTGTCGGCGGGATCGAGCGCCGTGGCCGAGAGCGCCAGCACATGGCCCGACGGCGCCGCCGCGGCGGTGGCTTTCAAGTCTAGCACGTCGGAGATCACCGGCCCATGGCGTGTCTCGCGCACGCGCAGACGCACCGGATCCTGGAAGCGGACGGTGATTATCTCTTCGCGTACAGCAAAGGCGCGCGAGCCCTCGGGGGTGACGTAGTTGTTGGGGTTGGTCGGATCGATCTTCTCGATGAACAGATCCTGGCTGTCGAGATTGGTGGTGGTGAAACCCCAAGCGATCCGGTTGTTGTGGCCCAGCAAGATCGCCGGCGTACCCGGCATGGTGGCGCCGCGGATATCGAAATCCTGGCCAACCAGACGCGCGAGGTACCAGGTGCCCGGCGCGGCGAGACCGAGATGCGGATCGTTGGCGAGCAGCGGCTTGCCCGAGCGCGTGCGCGCGCCGGCCACCACCCACTCGTTCGACGCCTCGCGCTTGCGCGTCGCGTCGTGGTCGGTGACGTCGTAGAGCCTGTCGAGCGGCAGCGAGCGCAGCGCCTCGTTGATCACCGACAGCGTGGCGTCGCGCGCGTCGTCGAGCTGCGGGAAGAGCTGGCGCGTCTTCTCCTCGCCCAGCGCCAGCATCGCGCGGGCGCGCATCAGCTCGGCGCGCCAGTTGCCGTCGAGGCTGAGCGCGAACAGCTTGGCGATCACCAGCGTGTCGGCCGGCGTCCACGGATCGGGCGTGACCTGCAGGAGCGTGAACTCCGGCCCGTACGAACCCTGGCGCTCGCGGATATACGTGTTCACGCCGGTGGCATAGGCCTCGAGGATGCGCCGCGTGCGTGGCTGCAGGGCGTTGACGCTGTCCTGCGCGCGGCGATAGACGCCCAGGCCGCGCATGGAGCGGTCGAGGTCGAGCAGCGGCTTCAGCGGGCCCAGCGGCGGCAGCATCTCGGACACGCGGCCGGCGCCGATGCGGCGGCTGAACTCCATCTGCCACAGCCGGTCCTGAGCGTGGGCGTAGCCCAGCGCCAGCGCCGCGTCCTCGTGGGAATTGGCAAAGATGTGCGGCACGGCGTTGGCGTCGCGCACGATCTGCACGCGGTCCTGCAGGCCGACGATCGTGCGATTGCCCGAGAGCGAGGGCAGCGAGCCACGCAGGTGGAAGTATAGGCCCGTACCCATCACCGCGAGCAAGATTGCCAGCGCGCCCAGTACGCGGCCGACGTGACCGAGGATGCGGCCCAGGCGCCTCATCGCGACATGCCTTTGCCCGCGAGCGGGGCGAGGTATGAGGTGCCGTGCCTCACGCCCCGTCCAGCCACTTCACGATGCGGGCGCGGTCGATGTCGAGGTCGGGCGCCGGCGCGCGCGTCGTGGGGTCGGGGAAAGCCGACATCTTCAGCGGATTGCCAGCGAGCTTCAGCGTGCCGCCGTTTCCGTCGGGCACGGAGACCAGCATGTTGCGCGCCGCGATCTGCGGGTGGGCCAGCGCCTGCTCTATGTTGTTGATCGGCCCACAGGGCACGCCGGCCTTACCGAGCACGCCGATCCAGTGCGCTGTGGTGTTGGTCTTGAGCACCGATTCGATCTCGTTCTGGATCCTTTCGTAGCTCTTCAGGCGCAGCGCGTTGGTCTTGTAGGCGGGGTTGCCCGCCATGTCGGATCGGCCCAGCGCCTCGCAGGTCTTGAGCCACAGCCCGTCATTGCCGGCGGCGATGATCAGGAAGCCGTCGCCGGTACGGAACGCCTGGAACGGCGTGATCGTCGGGTGGCGCGCGCCCAGCGGGCCGGGGATCTCGCGCTCGACCTGGTACCGCATGACCGCGTTCTCGAGCAGCGCGATCTGGCAGTCGAACATGGCGATGTCGACCTTGGTGGATTCACCGGTGCGGAAGCGATGCAGCAGCGCGGCGTTGACGGCTACGGCGGTGTAGAGGCCGGCGCCGATGTCGCCGATCGACATGCCGACACGCGCCGGCGGTACCTCGGGGTAGCCGGTGACGCTCATGATGCCGCCCATGCCCTGCACGACCATGTCGTAGGCGGGGTCCTTGGAATTCGGGCCGGTGTGGCCGAAGCCCGAGGCCGAGGCGTAGATCAGCCGCGGATACTTGGGATGCAGCTGCTCCCAGCCATAGCCTAGCTTCTCCATCGTGCCGGGACGGAAGTTCTCGACGATGACATCGGCCTTGCCCAGGAGCTTCTCGAAGATCGCCCGGTCGGCGTCGAGCTTCAGGTCCAGCGCGATCGATTCCTTGCCGCGGTTGACCGAGGCGAAATACATCGAGCGGCCCTCGATGAACGGGCCATAGGCGCGCGCGTCGTCGCCGCCCTTGGGCGGCTCGACCTTGATCACCCGCGCGCCCAGCTCGGCCATCATCATGGTGCAGTAAGGGCCGGCGAGGATGCGCGACAGATCGATGACGGTAACGCCCGAAAGCGGACCTTTGGTACTGGATACGGTCATGCGACTCCCTCGAATGGGGAGTCTCATAGCTCAGACCAGATAGACCTTCCAGAAATAGTAGGTGCTGAGCACCATGCCGAAAACGATGATCAGGACGCGCATCAGAAGGGCCGGCATCAGCCGCGCCAGCGGACCGCCGATATAACCGCCGAACAGGCTGCCCAGACTCATCGCGACAGTGCCAGGCCAAGATACCGCGCCGGCGACGATGAAGCTCAGCACCGCGACGCTGGTGACCACGGTGACCAGCAGATTCTTGATGCCGTTGAGCTCCTGCATCTCCTCGACGCCGAGCACGGCGAGAAACGGCATCATCAGCAGCCCCAATCCGGCGGCGAAGAAGCCGCCATAGATCGAAATCGCGAACAGGGCGAGACAGACCAGGGCGATACGGCCCGGCGACGCGGCCGGCCCGCCGCGTCGGGGCCGTGCAAGACGTGCCAGCCGGCGGTCGAAGGCGAAGAGCAGGGTGGCGACCAGCAGCAGCCACGGCACCGCGCGTAGAAACCCCGAGTCCGAGGAGCGCAAGAGCAACAGCGCGCCTACGAAGCCGCCGGCGAGGCAGGCGATGGCGGTGATCACGCAGATCCTGAGGTGGCGCGCGAGCTCGCGGCGGTAGGCGCGTACCACCAGGATTCGGCCGGGGAAGATCGCCACCGCATTGGAGGCGTTGGCGACCACCGGCGAGACGCCGACGGCGAGGAAGGCCGGGAAGGTTACGAGTGTGCCCCCGCCAGCCACGGCGTTGATCGCCGTGCCCAGCGCGCCGGCGGCGAACAGGAGCGCGAGCAGTTCGTAGGACAAGCCCAGGACCATCGTCCCGCTTTTACGCGCACATCGAACCTCGGGGTGTGACGTTTATGCCGTACTGCCGTGCCCGGGGATCACAATTCGTCAGCGCCGCTCGCCCAGCAGCGCATCGACGGCCCGCCACACCGTCCAGGCGTTGGCCAGGGTCACCGACGTGAAGCCGATGTGGCCGATGCGCTCGACCAGGAACAGCCGGGCGGCGCCGGGGCGGGCGGCGGTGGCCAACGCCTCGCTTTCGCTGTAGGGAATGATCGGATCGTCGCGGCCGTGCACGAGGATCAGCCGCGCCGACAGCGGCTTGAGGTCGTGCAGCGCGAGGTTCAGCGAGTCGATGTCGCGCCTGATCGCCTCCGGCAGCGCCGCGACAAGAGCCGGCACCTGCGCCGGGTCGGTGGCTTCGAGAAGGTCGAGGACCGCCAGTCCCGGCGGCGACAGCGACGCGCGGATATCGGCGGAGGAGGCGTTGGCGTCGTCGAGCCGGCGATCGGCCAGCGCCCGCAGGAGGTCGCGGTCGCGCGCATCGTCGAGGCGTCCGGCATTGGCGTGCAGGAAAACCCAGCGGCTGTAGGTGTTGGGTGCCATGCGATGCAGCCGCGGGTCATTGGCGCGACGGAACGTGCCGGTGACCATGAACTGGATGGCACTATCGGCGTTGTGATAGCCGCCGATGCCGACGATGAAGTCGACCTTGTCCACAAGATCGGGCTCGAGCGCGGCGATGATCGCCGGGCCGACGCCATAGGACACCGCCGCGATACCCAGCGGCGGCCGGGGGCGGTCGGCGCTGGCGCCGCGCAGGACCTCGGCGAGGATCTCGGCATCGGCGCGTGACAGCGAAAGCCGGCGCGGGCCGGGGAGCTCCGGTACGACCACCCGAAAGCCGGCGCGCGCCAGCGAGCGCGCGAGATTGCGCAGGCGCGGCTCCTCGCGGCCGAGCACGGCTGCGCCGGGCACCAGCACCAGGCTGGCGCGCGTGCCGTCGGCCGGGGTGTAGAGATCGACCTCGATATTGCGCAGCGCGCTCTGGGTCTCGATCGGCGTATTGGTCAATCGCTTGTAGAACGACGGTTCGCCGGTGGCGGCGATGTCGGCCATCAGCAGCGCGGCCGCGGTCCAACGCGCGGGATGGCCGAACACGAACAGGGCGGCGAGGGCGAGGCTGAGGACGAAGGCGGCGCGTTTCATTGGCCGTGAGCCTGCCGCGCGAGAATGGCGAAAAGGCGGCTCAGGCCGGCGCCAGCCTTGGTCGCGCGGCGCGCGCCTCCCACAGCGTGTTGAGCGCCAGCGCGCCCAGGATCACGCCGCCACCGATGAAGCCATAGAGCCCAGGCGTCTCGCCGAAAGCCAGCCAGACCCAGAGCGGACCGAGCACTGTCTCGAGGAGGCCGACCAGGCTCGCGGTCGCCGCCGGCAGGTGGCGCAGGCCCAGGGTGAAGAGCACGAGGCCCAGCCCGAGCTGCACGACACCGAGGAAGGCCAACCATGGGATTTCATGCGAAGGCGCCGGAAACGGCCAGGCCAGCGGCAGCGTGATCAGGGCCGAGACGATACCGCCCAGCACGACTGAGAACATCATGTTCACATCGGGCCGGGTGCGGATCACCACCATGTTGGCGGCGAAGCTGATGGCGCAGAACAGCGCCAGCAGCGGCCCGACGATGCCGGTGCTCGACAGGGAATCGACGACCGTCAGGGCCACGCCGCCGATCGCCGCCAGCATGGCGATCCAGGTCGCCGGCCGCACCGTCTCGCCGAGGAAGACGCGCGCCAGCAGGGCGGCGATCAGCGGCGCCGAAGCCGTGACGACCAGCGTGTTGGCGACGGTGGTGTGGTCCAGCGCGACGAAGAAGCCGACAAAGGCGCCTGACAGACAGAAGGCGCTCAGGAGCATCGCGCGCCAGGCGCGGCGGATCGCATCGAGCGTCGCGGTGCGATCGAACACCAGGAGATAGCCGCCGATCGTCAGCGCCATCACCACGGAGCGCCAGAACACGATCTCCCAGGGATTGGCCTGCAGCGAGCGCGTGACGACGCCTGCGAAGCTCCAGCACAGCGCGCCGCCGGCGACCAGCGCGACGCCGAGGGCGAAGTTTGGGCGGGTCATGGGCGCGTTATGTCCGGCGCCTGTCGGGGACGCAACAATGGTATTGTTCGCGACAATGTCTGTCGCCCTCGACCTAGAGCCGTTCCGTCCGCGCTTTCCCTGGCTGACCGCCGATCTGCAGACCATCGCCAACCGCATCGTGCCGCCGCGGGCTGGCCTCGGCGCGGCATCGAGCGAGCGTATCCGCCTGCCCATGGCCGATGGCAGCGGCGACACGCTGCTGGCGACGCTCGATCGGCCACAAGTCGATCGCGGCGGGCCATTGGTGATCCTGATTCACGGCCTGACGGGCAGCGAGAACAGCGCCTACATCCATACGACGACGCGCCACATGCTGTCGCTCGGGCGGCGTGTGCTGCGGCTCAACCTGCGGGCAGCCGGCCCCTCGCGCACGACCTGCGGCGACATCTACTACGCCGGCAGATCGCAGGACTTCCGCGCCGTGCTGGGGATGCTGGACCCGGCGTTGACCGCGGGCGGCATCTTCGCCATCGGCTACTCGCTGGGCGGCAACATGCTGCTGAAGTTCCTCGGCGAGGAGCGTGGGTCGGCGCCGCTGATCGGCGCCGCCACCGTCTGCACGCCGATCGATCTGTCGGTCACCTGCCAGCATATGCTGCGGCCGCGCAATCGCATCTACCATCGCTACATCCTCGGTCAGATGAAGGCCGAGGCGACGGCCGAGGGCGCGCGCCTCACCGCTGCCGAGCGCGCGGCGATCCTCGGTTCGGCGTCGGTGTGGGACTACGATGAGGTCTTCATCGCGCCGCGCCATGGCTTCGCCGGCGCCGAGGACTACTACGAACAGAATCGCGCGTTGCGCTTCATGCCGGCGATCCGCAAGCCCACCCTGGTGATCGCCGCCAACGACGATCCATGGGTGCCGATCGCGATCTATCGCGGCTTCGACTGGAAGGCGCACGCCGACCTGACACCGCTATTGGCCGACGGTGGCGGACACGTCGGCTTTCATGCCGCCGGCCATTCCGTGCCATGGCATGATCGCGCCATCGAGCGCTTCATCAGGGAGATCACTGCATGAGGATTGCGACATGCGCGCTGGTGGCGGCGCTGGCACTGGGTGTCGGCGCCGGTGGCGCGGCCGCGCAGGCCGTCGGCAAGGACTGCACGTTCAAGGGCCGCAAGCTCTGGGGCAAGGTCGAGGTCGTGACGTCGTCGCCTGAGATCAAGATCCAGATCGTGAACTCGTTTCCCGATCTAAAGGTCATGCACGTCAACTCGTTCGCCGATTCCTGCGGCAAGTGGCAGATGGTCACGTCGTGGCCCGACCTGAAGATCCAGTTCGTGACGTCGTTCCCCGACATCAAGATCATGTACGTCAACAGTTTCCCGGGCGTGCCGTAGCTCCCCGTCAAGGCACGATCTGGATCGGTTCTTTGGGCCAAGCACCGGTGAGCAGGGGGCGGAGCAGGCCGCCGAGATCGCGCGGGATGAAGCTCTCGCGCGAGGCGGCGATGTCCTGGAGTGACCACCAGCGGAAGCCGCGAAACGAATCGGCTTCTTCCGGTGTCATGGTTTTCACCACGGGTTCGAACGCCGGCACGCGCAGCGCGTAGACGTGGGCACGGGTCAGGACGCGCTCACCGCCGATATCCAGCTCCTTGTCGCTGATCCAGACGTGGCGGCCGATGTCCTCGAGCTCCAATCCGGTCTCCTCGCGCAGCTCACGACGCAATCCGTCCTCGAACGATTCGCCGGCTTCGAGCGAGCCGCCGGGCGTCACCCAGAAGGTCGGCCGCAGCCGCGCGGCGGGATCGACGATGCGTCGCCCCGCCAGCTTCATCATCAGTACGCGATCGTCCGGATCGATCAGCAGCGCTCGGGCGGACGGGATCAGGCGCATGGCACGTGGCCTGGCGTCTACTTCTTCGCCAGCAGCTTCGCCGCGTCGACGGCGCCGTAGGTCAGGATGCCGTCGCAGCCGGCGCGCTTGAAAGAGCTGAGAGCCTCCATCAGCACCTTCTCCCATACCAGCCAGCCGCGATCGGCCGCGCCCCTGAGCATCGCGTACTCGCCGCTCACCTGATAGGCGTAGGTCGGCACGCCGAAGGCGTCCTTCACCCGGCGCACGATGTCGAGATAGGGCAGGCCGGGCTTGACCATCACCATGTCGGCGCCCTCGGCGATGTCCATGCCGACCTCGCGCAGCGCCTCGTCGGAGTTCGCCGGGTCCATCTGATAGGTCTTCTTGTCGCCCTTCAGCGCGCCCGAGCTGCCGATGGCGTCGCGGAAGGGGTTGTAGAAGGCCGACGCGTATTTCGCCGCGTAGGACATGATCTGCACATGCTGATAGCCGGCCGCGTCCATCGCCTTGCGGAAGGCGCCGATGCGCCCATCCATCATGTCCGACGGCGCCTGCACGTCGCAGCCGGCCTCGCTCTGTGCCAGCGCCTGCTTGATCATCACCTCGACCGACTCGTCGTTGAGGATCACGCCGTCCTGGACGATGCCGTCATGACCATCGCTATTGAAGGGATCCAGCGCCACGTCGCAGACGATACCGATATCGGGCACGGCCTTCTTCGCCGCCCGGATGGCGCGACAGACCAGACCCTTGGGGTTGTAGGCCTCGCGCGCGTCGGGCGTCTTCGCCGTTGGATCGACCTCGGGGAAGATCGCGATCGCCGGGATGCCGAGATCGCGCGCCTCGCGCACCGCCTCGACGAACAGGTCGACGCTGAGGCGATCGACACCGGGCATCGAGGAGACGGGCGTGCGCGCGTTGCTGCCTTCCTGCACGAAGACCGGCCAGATCAGGTCGTCGACGCTGAGCTTCGTCTCGGCCACGAGTCGGCGCGACCAGTCGGCGCGGCGGTTGCGGCGCATGCGCGTGGTCGGGAACGAGCCGAGGGTGGTATGGCGCTGCGGCATGGATTATCTCTCCCCTGACCGAGGTTATAGGACAGCGGGCGCCGCCCGGTAAGCCGTCGCCGTGCCGCAGGGAGAGCGTGGAATGATCCGGCTGCTTGGTGTGTTGTTGGCTGCGCTACTGGTGGCCACAGCCGCATCGGCGCAGAACCGCCTGGCCGGCCGCTGGCAGGGCACGTACTACTGCGCGCAGGGTCTCACCGGCGTGACGTTGACCATCCGCGGCGACGATCAGAACGCCGAGGCGCTGTTCCACTTCTACCCGGTGCCCGCAAACCCCGACGTGCCCGTCGGCTGCTACACCATGCTCGGCCATGTCGACACCGCATCGGGCGCGATCAACCTGGAGAGCGACGAGAGCCGCTGGATCCTGCGACCATCAGGCTATGTCACGGTGAACTTCCGCGGGCGCTTCTCCGGCGGGCGCGACCGCATCGTCGGTCGCGTCGAAGGGCCCGCTTGCTCGACCTTCATCATGCGTCGCGTCGAGGAGCCGCCGTCGGCGCCCAGCCAGTGTTTCCTTGAGCTGCCGAGCGTCAGCCTGCCCTGAGCCGACGACGGAAATAGGCGTTGGGCCGTGGGCTGTCGCGCATGTAGATCCAGAAGCCGACAACCAGCATCGCCTCGCCAATAAAGGCGAGAAGCATCGGTACCAGCGATTGCAGCATGAATTCCGCGCCGCCGCTGTACTGGCTGGCGATCCAGAACTGGCCGGCGACGCTGACCACCAGGCGCACGCCAGCCCAGCCGATGAGTCCCCAGGAGGCTAAACCCGGCGCCAAGGGCGAGCGCATGAACGTCATGATCAAGAACGCCAAGGCCCAGATCAGAAGGTAAAGCGTCGGGATCGCGTACAGGGCGGCCAGCCCGGCCGGTCCCCTGCCGGTGAGGAGGCTGCCTGCGAAGCCGCCGAACAGCAGCGCCGCGGGTAGGGTGAGCAGCGCCGCCAGCAGCAACAGGATGGCGACGACGCCCAGTGCCGCGGCGCACAACACGATCAGCAACAGCGAACCCTCGAGGCGCGCCTCCGGCCGGCTGACCAGTTCCTCGGCCGTCATGGGACGCCACGTCATCGATCTCTCCTGTTCGCCGTCTTCGGCAGAATAGCCGAGGCACGCTTCGTTGACAGGCCGGGGTCGCTGGCTATGGTGGCCGCCGATGGATTTTACGCTCTCCGAAGACCAGGCCGCGTTCCAAAAGGTCGCCCGCGATTTCGCGCGCGATCGCATGCTGCCGCACGCCGCCGCCTGGGATCGCGACAAGACCTTCCCGGTCGACACGCTGCGCGAGGCCGCCTCGCTGGGCTTCGGCGGCATTTATGTGCGCGACGATGTCGGCGGCAGCGCGCTCTCTCGCTTCGATGCGGCGCTGATCATGGAGGAGCTGTCGGCGGCGTGCCCGTCGACCGCGGCCTACATCTCCATCCACAACATGGCGGCGTGGATGATCGACGCTTTCGCCGATCAGGCGCAGCGCCAACGCTTCCTGCCGAAGCTGTGCTCGATGGAGCATTTCGCCAGCTACTGCCTGACCGAGCCCGGCGCCGGGTCGGATGCCGCGGGATTGCGGACCAAAGCGGTGCTCGACGGCGACCACTACGTGCTCAACGGCACCAAGGCGTTCATATCGGGCGGCGGGCGCAGCGACATCTACGTCACGATGGTGCGCACCGGCGGCGAGGGCGCGGGCGGCGTTTCGTGCCTGGCGATCGAGAACGGCACGCCCGGCCTGAGCTTCGGCAAGCAGGAGGAGAAGCTGGGCTGGAACAGCCAGCCTACCGCGGCGGTGATCCTGGAGAATTGCCGCGTGCCGGTCGCCAATCGCATCGGGCCCGAGGGCCATGGCTTTCGCATCGCCATGGCCGGCCTCGATGGCGGACGCATCAACATCGGCGCCTGCTCGCTGGGCGGTGCGCGCGCCTGCCTCGAAACAGCCTCGCGCTACGTCGTCGAGCGCAAGCAGTTCGGCAGGCCGATCGCCGACTTCCAGGCCACGCAGTTCAAGCTCGCCGACATGGCGACCGATCTGGAGGCCGCGCGCCTGCTGATCCACAAGGCGGCGGCGCTGCTCGACGCGAAGTCGCCCGACGCCACGCAGGCCAGCGCCATGGCCAAGCGTTTCGCCACCGACGCCGGCTTCCGCATCGTCAACGAGGCGCTGCAGCTGCACGGCGGCTACGGCTATCTCAAGGACTTTCCGCTGGAGCGCTATCTGCGCGATCTGCGGGTGCATCAGATCCTCGAGGGCACCAACGAGATCATGCGCGTGGTGATCGCGCGGCGACTGATGACTGGTTGATGGAGAGTGTGAGCGTGTCGGAAGCGGAAATTCTGTTCGAAGTGAAGGACGGCCTGGGCGTCATGACGCTGAATCGGCCACGGGCGCTTAACGCGCTGTCAGTGGGCATGATCCGCGAGATGGAGCGGATGCTGCCGCAGTGGGAGAAGGATCCCCAGGTGAAGGCGGTGATCGTGCGCGGCGCCGGTGACAAGGCGTTCTGCGCCGGCGGTGACGTCGCCTTCCTGGCGCGCGAAGCCAAGGACAATCCCTCGGGTACCGGCCGGCGCGACTTCTTCCGCGAGGAGTACATTGTCAACCGCCGCATCTACCGCTTCGCCAAGCCGTGGATCTCGCTGATCGACGGCATCGACATGGGCGGCGGCGTCGGCCTGTCGGTGCACGGCACCTACTCGATCGCCACCGAGAAGTTCCTGTTCGCCATGCCGGAGACAGCGATCGCCTTGTTTCCCGATGTCGGCGGCGGCTACTTCCTCAATCGCCTGCCCGGCGCGCTGGGCGTGTTCCTGGCGCTGACAGGCCATCGCCTGCGCGCGGCGGACGCGCTTTGGGCCGGCATCGTGCAAGCCTATGTGCCGAGCGCGAAGCTGCCGCAGGTGGTCGAGGCGCTGGCCAAGTCGGACCTGTCGGGGCCACCGCTGCCGCGGCGTGTCGACGCCATTGTCGCGCCCTTCGCCGAGGATCCGGGTACGCCGAGCCTGCCGGCGATGATGGCCGATATCGATCGCTGCTTCTCGGCCGGCAGCGTCGAGGAGATCTTCGCCAAGCTGAAAGCTCATGGCAGCGAGTGGGCCGGCAAGCAACTCGCGATCTTGCAGAAGATGTCCCCGCTGTCGCTGAAGATCACGCTCGAGCAGCTGGCGCGCTGCGCCAACCGCTCGTTCGAGGACGTGATGACCATCGAATACCGCATGTCCCAGGAATGCATGAAGCCCGGCCATGACTTCTTCGAGGGCGTGCGGGCCGTGCTGATCGACAAGGATCAGAAGCCGACCTGGACGCCGGCGACCTTGCAGGGCGTCTCGCGCGAGATGGTCGAGGCTCATTTCCGGCCCGTGGACAACGACCTGACGTTCGACTGAGGGAGAAATCGACATGGCGAAGATCGCCTTTATCGGACTGGGCAATATGGGCGGGCCAATGGCCGCCAACCTGCTCAAGGCGCAGCATCAGGTCGCGGCCTTCGATCTATCCGCCAAGGCTGTCGAGGCCGCCGTCGCCGCTGGCGCGTCACGCGCGGCCGACGTCGCCACGGCGGTCAAGGGCGCCGAGGTGGTGATCACCATGCTGCCCGCCGGCAAGCATGTACGGGAGGTCTACGAAGGCGCCGTGCTGGGCGCCGCGGCCAAGGGCGCGCTGCTGATCGACTGTTCGACCATCGATGTCGACAGCGCGCGCCACGTCGCGGCGGCGGCGGCCAAGGTCGGGCTCGACATGGTCGACGCGCCGGTGTCCGGCGGCGTCGGCGGCGCGGTGGCCGGCACGTTGACCTTCATGGTCGGCGGCCCGGAAACGGCGTTCGCGCGCGCCAAGCCGATCCTGGAGAAGATGGGCCGCAACATCGTGCACGCCGGCGCCAGCGGCAACGGCCAGGCCGCCAAGATCTGCAACAACATGATGCTCGGTATCGCCATGTTGGGTACCTGCGAGGCCTTCACGATGGCCAAGCGGCTGGGCCTCGACGCGCAGAAGCTGTTCGATATCGCTTCGACGTCGTCGGGGCAGAGCTGGGCGCTCACCAGCTATTGCCCGGTACCGGGCCCGGTGCCGGCCTCGCCGGCCAATCGCGACTACGCGGCCGGCTTCACCGCGGCGATGATGCTGAAGGACCTGATGCTGGCGCAGGACGCGGCGCGCGCGGTCGGCGCCTCGACGCCGATGGGCGCGGAGGCGGCGCAGCTCTACAGCCTGTTCGTCAATGCCGGCTCGGGTGCCGTCGATTGCTCCGGCATTATCAAGATGATCGACGGTCGATGAGTCGGACGGATTTTCCGCCGCCTGTTCCCTGAGGAACAGGCGGCCGCTAGGGTCGCCCTCAAGATATCGCCGAGCTTGTGAAACATCGCAGGCCGGACTTGGGGGCAACAATGATCAATCAAGCCGACAACAAGATTCTCGAAAAGTGGCTGGGGTGGCACCGCAAATCGACAGCAGGGGCAAGTCCCTTCTCGCCGTCCACCATCGGCCGCGGTGTCGGTGCCGCCCCCGCCATCGGCGCTTTCCAAAGCTCTACATTCGAGGTCGGGCAAACCTGGAAGACCAGCCTCGGGACCAAGCGCGTCATCCTCGGAATCATCGGCGACACGTTGCTGTTCGAGAGTGGCGGCAAGATCTACGAGCAGAACCGCAGCGGTTTTGACAACGATACCAACACGATCGACAAGGTCGCGATCAACACCGCCGGGATCGGCTGGGCCATGGAAGTCATGGTCACGTCGGCGATCATCGTCATGATCTGCGCGCCGGCGGTCCTGGCCAGCTTGCCGGCGGGGGCGATCACGCAGGGTTCGTTGACAATCGCAACGAGTCATTCCTTCAATCTCTGGGTCCTGACCGCCATACCGGCGATCGAGAAGGCGATCCCGATCATCCAGGCGGCCCTACGCGCGCGGGCGCTGATGATCAAGACCACGCCCACGCTCTACGAAGCGCTGATCACCGCGCCATCTTCGACGGGATCAAGACGATTCCAGCGAGCGTCAAGACGGAGGTGACCAACGCCATCACGCAGGCCGACAAGGGCTGGCTGTAGATCGCCGGCCTGCCCAAGATCCCCGAGATCAAGGACGGCATGACGTGGGACGAGTATATTTCGACGACCAAGGACTGCGTCGACACCGCCAAGGACTATTACGAGATCGCGTCGGCGATCTACAGCACCTGGGTGTCGGGCGGCACGTTCAACCTGCTGAAGCTGGCGGGCAAGAAGTTCCTCGAAGGCCTGCTGAAGCCGCTCAAGGATTGGCAGGACACGCTGAAGGACTCTGCCAAGAGCGGCGCCCAGAACGCGATGACCACCGCCGGCACCAACGCGCTGAAGCTGGGCGGCTCGTTTGACCCGATGAGTCCCAGCGAGGTCATTCTGGCCTTCAAGGCGGCCGGTTTCGACATCAGCTTCGCCATCGCGGCGAAAATCGCCGACGAACTGAAGGAGCCCAAGGCGGCGGCGGCGGCGGTGTGTGCCGCCTTGACGGAGCTCATGCATGCGGCGGAAATCGACATGGGCGATATCTCGGTCAAGCCGAAGCCCAGCCCCTGGGCCATGACGCGCGTTCGGTATGTCGCGCCTCCGAAAAAGTCGGTGAAGAAGGCGCGGTAGCGGCGACGGCGCCGCATCTCTACGATGCGGCGCCAGGTGCGACCGGAGTTGGCCATGGCGACAATCACCCTCTACGACCTCGACGTCAGTGGCGGCCGTCGGCCCAGCCCGTTCTGCTGGCGCGCGAAGTTCGCATTGGCGCACAAGCGCCTGGCCTGGAACGAGGTCGCGGTGGGCTTCACCGAGAAGGACAAGATCGCCTTCGCTCAGGCGCGCACCGTGCCCGTGATGGTCGACCATGGCCATGGCGGCAGGGTGGTGAAGGACAGTTGGGATATCGCGGAGCATCTCGACGAGACCTACACCGACGGCCCGGCGCTGTTGGGTGGCGAACGCGGCAAGGCCTTCGCGCGCTTCGTCGCCGCCTGGACCAATGTCACGCTGCACGGTGCGCTGTTCCCGCTGCTTGTCGCCGACATCCACGCCGCGGTCCACCCGGCGGACCAGGCTTATTTCCGCGAGAGCCGCGAAAAGCGACTGGGCACAAGTCTGGAGGAGGCGCAGACGGCCGCGCGCGAGCAGCGAATCCCGGCGCTGCGCGCGACCGTGGAGCCGCTGCGGCAGCAGTTGCGTATGCAGCCCTTCATTTCAGGCGCCGCGCCGGCCTATCCCGACTATACGGTGATGGGCGCCTTCATGTGGGCGCGCACCGTCTGCGCCTTGCCGCTACTGGCCGGAGACGATCCGCTGCATGACTGGATCGGCCGCATGCTCGATCTGTTCGATGGTATGGGCCGCGCACACAAGGCGGCAGGCTGAACAACTCCAGCCTGCCTAAGTGATTGCGGATGGCGCGATAGTGGCGCATGGGTGACGCGTCGGCGTCGCCCAATGGCAACGCCGCGTCGCATGTGAACGACTGGACCTCCTCTCGGAGTCCGGAACCGCAAGGGCAGGAGCCCTATCATGTCATCCGAATGGATAAAATGCACAGCGCCGAACGGCGTGGCGATCTTCGTCAACATGGCGAACGTGGCCTACATTCGCGTTGTCGAGTCGGAAACCCGCATCGTGTTCCCGGGCGCATCGGACGACTATCTTCGCGTCGCCGAATCGCCGGAGGACATCCTCGCGCTGCGCATCGCGGCGCCGGCTTGAAACGCCGACGCCCACGGCGATCAGAGCGCGCCGCGCAGGAAGTACCAGGCGATGCCGGCGGCGCTGCTCGCCAGCAGTACCGGGATCATGCCGATCTTGAAGCGGAACACCGCGATCGCCGCGGCCGCGGCCAGCACCAGCGACGGCCAGTCGACCGACGATAGCACTGGTGCCTGAAGCGACATGCCGAGCCAGGCGAAGGGTGTGTGCTTGGTAAACAGCACTTGAAGCGCGAACCAGATCGCGAGGTTCAGGATCACGCCGACCACCGCCGCCGTGATCGCGCCCAGCGCCGCCGACAGCGCCCTGTTGCCACGCAGCGCCTCGACGAAGGGTGCGCCAAAGAAGATCCACAGGAAGCAGGGCGCGAAGGTCACCCAGGTGGTGAGGATGCCACCCAGACTGGCGGCGAGCAGCGGATGCAGGCCGCCGGGTGCTCGGTGCGCGGCGAGGAAGCCGACGAACTGCGTCACCATGATCAGCGGCCCGGGTGTGGTCTCGGCCATGCCGAGCCCGTCGAGCATCTCGCCGGCGCTGACCCACTGATACTGCTCCACCGCTTGCTGCGCGACATAGGCCAGCACGGCGTAGGCGCCGCCGAAGGTCACGACCGCCATCTTGCTGAAGAAGACCGCGATGTTGCTGAAGACATTGTCGGGCCCCAAGGTCAGCAACAACGCCGCGACCGGCGTCAGCCACAGCACCAGGAACACCGCGCTGATGGTGAGCGACCAGCGCAGGTTTGGGCGCGCATGATCGGGCGTCTGCTCGCCCAGCAGCGAGTCGCGATCGGCGACCTGCTTGTCGCCGACCTTGCCGTGTCCGCCGCCGGCGAGAAACGCCGACATGCCGGCGCGGCCGCCGATGTAGCCCAGCACGCCGGCGAGGACGATGATCAGCGGGAAGGGCACGTCGTAGAAGAAGATGGCGATGAAGGCCGCGGCGGCGATGCCAACCATCACCCGGTTCTTCAGCGCCCGCTTGCCGACGCGCACCACGGCCTCGATGACAATCGCCAGCACCGCCGCTTTCAGGCCGAAGAACAGGCCTTGCACGATGCCGACCTTGCCGAAGATCACGTAGATCCAGCTCAGCGCCATGATCGACAGGAAGCCGGGCAGCACGAAGAGCAGGCCGGCGGTCAGCCCGCCTTTCGTCTTGTGCATCAACCACCCGATATAGGTGGCGAGCTGCTGCGCCTCGGGTCCGGGCAGCAAGGTGCAGTAGTTCAGCGCCTGCAGGAAACGCGTCTCGCCGATCCAGCGCTTCTCCTCGACGATGATCCGGTGCATGACGGCGATCTGGCCGGCGGGCCCGCCGAAGCTCAGCGCCGCGACGCGCAGCCAGACCTTCACGGCCTCGCCGAAAGAGACGCCGTGGTCTTTCACGCCTGGCCCCGCTTGCTGGTGAAATACTTGTAGAGATCGTCGAGCACGGCGGCTGCCCGCGCAATACGCTGTTCGTCGTCGCGATGCGCGGCGGCGATGCCAGCGATCAGGTTGCGGATGCCAGCGGTTTCCTCGCGGCCATACTTGCCGTCCTTCAGGTCGATGTCGTGGATGATCTCACCGATCGCGCTCAGCGCCGGATCGTCGGCGCCGCTCAGCGTGCGGACTTCGCCGACCAACACCTCGAAGGTGCAGCGATCGCCGCGGTGGGTGAATTCGCCCTCGAACATGTCGAAGCGCAGTTCGCCGGGCTTCGCCGCGTAGCCGGTACCCGACACGAACTTGAAACGCGCCTCGTCATCGATGAAACGGCGGATCAGCCAGGCCGAGGCGACCCGATCGACCTGCACGCCCTTGCGCGTCACCCAGACGCGGCCCTTCAGCCCGCCAGCGTCGGCGGCGTTCGATTGAACCTCGCGCACGGCGTCCTCCTGTTTTTGGTCCGCCTCGAGCCCCGAGACGAGGCCCTTGGCTGGCTCGCGTCCGTCGGCGCCGAAGAAGTCGATGGCGATGATCTCGTCGAGACGCCGGCGCAGTCGCGTCACCTGCGTGATGAACTCGGTGCGCGCCTCCGCCGTCTCCAGGCTGTCACGGCGCCCGGCAAGCTCGCGCGCGGCCGTGGCGATCTCCGCGTAGTCCTCGTCGCGCGCCGCGTCGAACAACGCCTGGACCTCGCTGTCGTCGAGGCCGTCGACCAGCGCCGCCTCGCAGGTGAAGGCCTCGCCGCCGAGCTCGACGATCTCCTGGACCAGCCAGGCGAAGTCCTCCCGGGTGTCGGCGTTGCTGGGCAGGGCGTAGACCGAGTTCTTCACCGTCACCGCGCCCAGGCCCTTCAGCCGCCGCCAGATCTTCACCCGTGCGTAGGCCGGCTTGGCCGGCAATTGGTGGATCAGCAGCAGCCAGCGCGGCGACTCGGAACTCTCGGACGCGTCCATAGTGCATTCGTATCATGTTGATAACATAAATCGCAACACTCATATCATTTTCTACTTGCCTTCCTTTGAGGCAAGGATATCTTACTGGTGAAACGAGTGTATCAACGAGGCATTCATGTCGCTCCACGCCCGGCCGATCTCCTTCAAGCCCGCGCGGCTCAACGGGCTCAGCGCCCGCATGATTGCTAGCCACTACGAGAACAACTACGGCGGCGCTGTGCGCCGGCTGAACGCGATCCGCGGCGAACTTGGCGCTCTGGATCCAGCGAGCGTGCCGGGATTCCGCCTCAACGGGCTAAAGCGCGAGGAGCTGATCGCCACCAACTCTATGCTGCTGCACGAACTCTATTTCGAGGCGCTGGGTGGGCCCGGCGGCGAGCCCGAGGGTGAGCTGGCGCAGGCAATCGCGCGCGACTTCGGATCGTTGGCGCGCTGGCGCGCCGAGTTCGTCGCCATGGGCAAGGCGCTGGGTGGCGGTTCGGGCTGGGCGCTGCTGACGCGCTCGCCGCGCGACGGGCAGCTCACGAATGTCTGGGCCGCCGACCATACGCACAGCCTGGCGGGCGGCGCGCCGATCCTGGCGCTCGATATGTACGAGCACGCCTATCACATCGACTTCGGCGCCAACGTCGCGGCGTATGTCGACGCCTTTATGGCGAACATCGCCTGGCAGCGAGTGGCGGCGCGTTTCGCCGGTGCGCCGACAGAGAAGAGGGCGCACGCCATCGGCACGCACGCCGCGCGCGCGTTGCTCGAGGCCAATCCCGATCTGCTGGTGATCGACGCGCGCCAGCCCGACGACGCGACCAGCGTGCCGGTGCGCCTGCGTGGTGCGCGCCGTGCGCCACCTGGACGAGTCGACGATGTCGTGGCCACGCTGCCCAAGGGCGCCAAGGCGCTGGTGTACTGCGCCTGGGGCTTCGAGATCGGCGGCGATTGCGCCGCCAAGCTGCGCGAGCACGGCCTCGACGCGGTGACGATCGCTGGCGGCATCGGCGCGTGGCGCGCCGACGGTCTGCCTACCGAACCGCACAAGGAAGGAGACAAGCCATGAAGTGGGTCACCCGTGAGCGCCCCAAGATCGACCGTATCGCCTGTCCGTGGCTGATCACGCGCTTCATCGACAAGCAGCCGGAGTTTCTCTACGTGCCGGCCGACCGCGTGCTGGCGACGGCGAAGCAAACCGGCGCCGAGCCCTACGACGTCCCTGGCGTGAAGTTCACCCATGTCGGCGAGAAGTGCAGCTTCGACGCCTTCATTGCCGAGTACAAGCTCGACGCGCCCGGCCTCGATCGCCTGGCCGATATCGTGCGCGGCGCCGACACCTCGCGCCTCGATCTGACGCCACAGTCGGCCGGGCTGTTCGCGATCTCGCTAGGGCTGAGCCACGTCTACCAGGACGACCACGAGATGCTGAAGCATGGCATGGTGATGTACGACGCGCTCTACGCATGGTGCCGCAGTCTGACCGGCGAGACGCACAATTGGCCGCCAAAGATGTGAGGCGGTGATGAGCGCGTCACCTCTACATCTGGTTGGCTATGTCGATCTGCCGCCGCACACCGCTAAAGGCGGCTTCGACCACGCCGCTGTCCATGCCGCGACCGGCCACGTCTATGTCGCGCATACCGCGAACGACTCGATCGATGTCTTCGATCCGCTGCGCCGCGAATACCTGTACTCGATACCCGACCTGCCGGGCGTGGCCGGCGCGCTGGTGAGCGATGAGGGGCAACTGATCCTGTCGTCGAACCGCGCCGGCGACACGATCGGCGTGTTCGCGCCGGGACGTGATCCAGTCGTGCGTCGCCTCGGCGTCGGCGTGCGGCCTAACGGCCTCGCCTACGACCATCGCCGCCGGCTCGTGCTGGCCGCGAATGTCGGCGACGAGGCGACGCCGGGCACGCACACGGTGTCGATGGTGTGGCTCGGCGGCGGGTCCGTGCGCCGCGAGATCGCCGTGCCCGGCCGCACGCGCTGGACGGTGTTCGATCCCACCACCGAACTATTCTACGTCAATGTCGCCAAGCCCTCGCAGATCATCGTCATCGATCCGCGCCAACCCGACCGCATCGCCCGCACCTATGCGATCGCGCATGCCGGCGCGCATGGACTCGATCTCGATATCGCGACGCAGCGCCTGTTCTGCGCTTGCGATGCCGGCGTGCTGGTGACGTTCGATGCGCGTTCGGGCGGCGTGCTCGATGAGACGCCGCTCAGTGGCGTGCCCGACGTCGTCTGGTTCAACCGCCAGCGCCAGCAGCTCTACGTCGCCATCGGCGATCCCGGCGTCATCGATGTCTTCGCGACGTCGCCCGTGGCGAAGCTGGCGACGATCGTCACCGAGCCGGGCGCGCATACCACGGCGCTGTCGCCATCGGGCGACTGGCTCTGCGCCTTCCTGCCGCGCAGCCATCGCGCGTCGGTCTACCGCATCGACGCCTAGGGGGATGCCATGCCCACGCTGCTGGTCCTGTCACGCGCCGATGTCGCGGCGCTGATGGACTACCCCGCCTATGTCGAAGCGGTCGAGGCCGCATTCCGCGCGGCCGCCAGCGGCGCGGCGCTCGCTCCGCCGGCGGCGGGGTTCCAGGTGCCGGGTGGCTCCTACCATGCGAAGGGCGCGGTTCTGTTGTCTGGCGATCCACCTGTCGTCGCCATCAAGCTCAACGGCAACTATCCCGGCAACCCGGTGACCAACGGCCTGCCGACCGTGCAGGGCGTGATCTATCTCGCCGACGCGACCGATGGCCGGCCGCTGGCGCTGATGGATTCCATCGAGGTCACCATCAATCGCACCGGCGCGGCCACGACACTCGCCGCTCGTCATCTCGCGCGGCCGGACTCGAAGGTCGCGACGGTTTGTGGCGCCGGGGTCCAAGGCCGTATCCAGGCGATCGCCATCGCCGCCGCGCTGCGGCTCGAGACGATCCATCTCTGGGATATCCGGCCCGACGCCGCCGCCAGTCTGGCGCGCGAGCTCGCCGTCGCGCTGCGGCTCGATGTGCGACCGAGTAACGATCTCGCCATCGGCAGCGCCAGCGACGTCATCGTCACCTGCACATCCGCGCGGGCGCCGTTCCTGACCGCCGAGCTCGTGCGGCCGGGCACTTTCATCGCTGCTACTGGCGCCGATAACCCGCATAAGAGCGAAATCGATCCGCTGCTTTATGCGGCCACGCGTGCTGTCGTCGATTCCCTGGCGCAATGTGCCGAGATCGGCAACCTGCGCCATGCGCTCGCGGTGGGCGCCGTCACGACCGGCCATGTGCATGCGACGCTGGGCGAGATTGTTGCCGGCCGCAAACCAGGACGTACCGACTCGCGGCAAATCACGCTGTTCGACAGCACCGGGCTTGGCCTGCAGGACGTGGCTGCAGCCGCCGGCGTCTATCGCCGCGCGCTCGCCCGAGGCGTCGGCGCGCGCCTGGCGATCTGACGACGCGGTCCGCTAGGGTGTGAGCACCACACGGCCCACGACCTTGCCAGCCTTCAGTTCCTCGAGCACGTCGTAGGCGGCTTCGAGCGGGCGCGTGGAGTAGGGCAGGGCCTGCACGCGGCCCTCGCGCACCAGCTTCATCAGCTCCTGCAGCTCCTGCAGATTGCCGACATACGAGCCCTCGATCGCCGCCATCTTGAACGGCATGGCGATGGGCGCGAAGGGCGCATCACCGCCGAACAGGCCGACGATCACCACCTTGCCGCCCCTGCGGATCGAGTCGAAGGCGAAGCGGAACGAAGCGGCCGCGCCGACGAAGTCGATCGCCGCGTCGACGCCGCCGCCGGTCTGCTGCACCAGCTTCTGCACAGCGCCCTCGGCCTTGGGATTCACCGTGTGGTGCGCACCGTGCTTCTTCGCCACCTCAAGCTTGCTGTCGTCGATATCGGCGACGACGATCTCGCCGTCGAAGATCGCCTTGGCGACCTCGAGCCCGGCGAGGCCCACGCCGCCGGCGCCGACCAGCAGCAGGCGCTTGCGGTTCTTCACCGTCTCGGTCTTGCGGATCGCGCTGTAGGCGGTCAGCCCCGAGCAGGCGTACGTGCAGGCCAGGTCGATAGGCGAGTTGCCGGGATCGACCAGGTACTTGCTGTGCGGCACGATCACATGCGTGGCGTAGCCGCCGTCGCGCCGCGTGCCCAGCGTACGCGGCGTCGGGCAGAGCAGCTCCTCGCCGGATTGGCAGGCGGCACAGGTGCCGCAACCGATCCACGGGAAGACGACGTAGCGGCTGCCGGGCCTGACGTCCTTCACGTCGGGGCCGACCGAAACGACCTCACCGGCGATCTCGTGTCCGAGCGTGAAGGGCAGCTTGAGGCCGCGCGCCGCCATCTCCAGCTTCTGACCGCCGCCGATGTCGAAGAAGCCTTCCCAGATATGCAGGTCGGAGTGACAAACGCCGCTGGAGACGATCTTCACCAGCACCTCGGAACCCGTGGGCTTGGGATCGTCGTAGGTGTTGAGCTTCAGCGGCTTGCCGAAGTCGACGATTTGCATGGCGCGCATGGGGTCCCTCCCGTAGCATCCGCGGCGATTTGGCGGCGCATCCTAAACGGGGGAGCACGTGGCGCAAGCGGACGGGATCGCTGGGCGGTTCGACCCGGCGAAGCACAGCTTCGGGCCGGCGCATTACTTCGAGGACCTCACGCTCGGGCAGCGCTTCTACATCAACTCGCGCACCCAGACAGAGGCGCTGTTCTCGGCCTTCCAGCTCGCCAGCGGCGACAACCATCCGATCCACTACGACCGCGTCTACTGCCAGGCGCGCGGTCATCGCGACATGCTGGCGCACGGCCTGCAGGTGGTGATCCAGGCGGCGGCCGGCGGCGGCATCTTCCCGCATGTGCTGGGCGATTCGCTGATCGGCTTCATCGAGCAGTCCTCGCGTTTCCTCAAGCCGGTCTATGTCGGCGACACGCTGTTTCCGATGATGGAGATCACCGAGCTGAAGCCCAATCGCACGACGGGCGTCGTGGTCTGCAGGATCACCGTGCACAACGAGAAGGGCGATCTCGTGATGGACGGTGAGCACAAGTACCTCGTGCGCAAACGGCCGGCCTAGGGAGCGGATCATGGGTATTCTCGACGGCAAGGTCGCGTGGGTCACCGGCGCGGGCACCGGCATCGGCCGGTCGGGCGCGATCGAGCTGGCGCGCGAGGGCGCGCATGTCACGCTCTCGGGCCGGACCGCGAAAACGCTGGAGGAGACCGCTGACCTGGTGAAACAGGCCGGCGGCAGCTGCGCCATTGAGTTGCTCGATGTTGCGGACAAGAAGGCTGTTGCCGCCGTAGCCGAGCGCATAATCAAGGCACGCGGCCGCATCGATATCCTGGTCAATAGCGCCGGCATCAACATCCCGACGCGCGCCTGGAGCACGGTCGACACCGAGGGCTGGGACCAGGTGCGCTCGATCAACCTCGACGGCACGTTCTACTGCTGCCATGCGGTGATCCCTGTTATGCGCGCCCAGGGCGGCGGGCTGATCATCAACGTCGCGAGCTGGCTGGGCAGGCACGTCTCGCCGCTGGGAGGCCCGAGCTACACCGCGAGCAAGGCCGGCGCGCGCTTCCTCAGCGAATCGATCAACGCCGAGCAGGGCAAGTTCGGCATCCGCGCCTGCAGCCTGTGCCCGGGCGAGGCGGCCACGCCGATCATGGATCGCAGGCCGGTGAAGCCGCCCCAGGTCGAGCTCGACCGCATGCTGCAGGAGGAGGATCTCGGCAAGACGATCCTGTTCCTCGCCAGCCTGCCGCCCCGGGTGTGCATCAACGAGATGGTCGTGTCGCCGACCTGGAACCGCTTCTATGTCGGCGGGTTGGAAACCACCACGCCGACGGCCAGGGCTTGATCAGGCAGGTGTCATCGTTCTGAAGCACAACTGTACCAGGAGGAAAGACCCATGATCGGCGTGATCGCGACGCTCACCATCAAGCCCGGCACCAACGCGGATTTCGAGGCCGTAGTGGGCCAGCTGGCGAAGGCCGTGCGCGCCAACGAGCCGGGCAACAAGCTCTACGCGCTGCATCGCACCGAGGATGCCAACGTCTATGTCTTTCTCGAGCGTTACGATGACGAGGCGGCGCTGGCCGCGCATCGCGCGGCGCCGCACTTCAAGGAGCTCGGCCGCAAGCTCGGCGACTATCTCGCCAAGCCGCCGGAAGTGAAGCGCATGCCCGAGATCGATTTCTAGCGAACGGGAGCCGCCATGTTCGATGGCCTCATCCGCCGCTCCAAGCCGGGCACCGCGCCGGGCATGCTGGTTGGTCGCGAGCCGGTTCCGGACGAGGCGCTGACCTTCACGCTGACGGAGTACACGACGGAGGGGTGGGAGGTTTACAACGAGGTCGAGGTGGCCGAATGCAGCTTCCACCTCACGACGCCCGGCCGCACCTGGATCGATGTCGGCGGCCACGCCAGCGCCGAGATGCTGCGCTCGCTGGGCCAGGCGTTCAATCTGCACGCGCTCGCCCTGGAGGACGTCTTTCACGGCAACCAGCGGCCGAAGCTGGAGATCTACGACAAGCAGGGCTTCATCGTGCTCAACGATCCGGTGATCGTCGACGACGTCTTCAAGAGCCGCCAGGTCAGCATCTTCTTCGGCGACAACTACGTGATCAGCTTCCACGACCACAAGGAAGACCTCTTCAAGCCGGTACGCGAACGCATCCAGCAGGACGGCTCACGGCTGCGCCAGTTCGGCACCGACTACCTCGTCTATGCGCTGGTCGACCTCGTCGTCGATCGCAAGTTCCCGCTGCTGGCGCGGCTGAGCGAGCGGCTCGAAGAGCTCGAGGAGCTTTCGATGGAGCCGCGTCCCTCGCGCGAGACGGCGCAGGACATCCACGCCGCGCGGCGCGCGCTGGTCGGCTTCCATCGCGTTCAGTGGGCCGAGCGCGAGACGGTGCTGGCGCTGATGCGCCCCGATACGCCGTTCATCAAGCCCGAGACGCGGACATACCTGCGCGACTGCCTCGACCACACCGTGACGGTGCAGGAACTGGTCGAGAGCTATCGCGACATGGCCGGCGGCCTGATGGAGCTCCATCTGATGGAGACCTCGAACCGCACCAACGAGGTGATGAAGGCGCTGGCGATCGTCACGGTGTTCTTCATGCCGTTGAGTTTCCTCGCCGGCATCTACGGCATGAACTTCGAGACCAGTATCGGCAACATGCCCGAGCTGGGCTGGAAGCACGGCTATCTTTACTTCTGGGCCATGGTCGCGACGATCGTCGGCGGCCTGTTCTTGTGGATGAGGCATCGAAAATGGCTGTGAGCGGCTACCGCCTGTTCGGCTCCGAACTGTCGCCTTACTCCGTCAAGGTGCGCTCCTATCTGCGCTTCAAGGGCATCGAGCACGAGTGGATCCCGCGCGGTCCCAAGAGCGCGGCGGAGTTCCAGAAACACGCCAAGCTGCCGCTGATCCCGCTGCTGGTGACGCCCGAAGGCGATGGCCTGCAGGACTCGACGCCGATCATCGAGGCGCTCGAGGCCAAGATTCCGGAGCCGTCGATCCACCCCGGCGATCCGGCGCTGCGCTTCCTGTCCGAGCTGATCGAGGAATACGCCGACGAGTGGGTCAACAAGTCGATGTTCCACTATCGCTGGAGCTACACGGCCGACGCGGAATCCGCGTCGCAGCGCATCGCCAGCCAGATCGCGCCCGACGGCTCCGACGACGCGGCGGTGGCCAAGACGGCCGAGGGGGTGCGCGGGCGCATGATTCCGCGTCTCAGCTTCGTCGGCTCGAGCGAGGGAACCAAGGATACCATCGAGAGTTCGCTGCGCCGCATCCTCGATACCCTGGAAATGCACTTCGTCGGCCGCAAATACATGTTCGGCGATCGGCCGGCTCTGGCCGATCTCGGCCTGTGGGGACAGCTCTACGAATGCTGGACCGATCCGACGCCCCGGGCGTTGATCGACGAGCTCTATCCCAACACCTGGCGCTGGATCGAGCGCATGCTGGCTCCGAAGATCGAGGGCGACTGGGACACCTGGTCGTCGATGCGATGGGGTATCGGCCGCTTGCTCGATGCGGAGGTGGGCGGGCTGTTCCTGCCGTGGTCGACGGCGAACGCCATGGCATTGGAAGGCGGGCAGGACCGGTTCACCGTGATGCTCGACGGCAAGCCGTTCACCCAGCAAACGCAGAAGTATCACGCGCGCTCGCTGGCGGAGATCAAGCGCAAGTACCAGGCGGCGAAGAACGCGCCGGGCCTCGACGCGATCCTGAAAGACACCGGCTGCCTGCGCTGGCTGGAGGATTGACCGGGAGCGCTGCCGCTCCCGGGCTCCTCAGTAGGTCTTGTAAGACAGGAACTTGCCGCTCATGACCAGCTTGACGCGATCGCCCTTCTGGTCGGGCAGGCGCTCCATGGTCATATCGAAGTCGATGGCGCTCATGATGCCGTCGCCGAACTCCTCCTGGATCAGCTCCTTCCACGTCGTGCCATAGACCTGCACCAGCTCGTAGAAGCGGTAGATCAACGGATCCGTCGGCGGCACCTGCGGCAGCGAGCCGCGATAGGGCACTTCCTGGAGCAGCAGCACCGCTTCCTTGTCGAGACCGAACAGCTTGCCGGCCTTGGTCGCCTGCTCCTTGGTCATCTTCATCTGACCCATGCAGGCGGCGCAGATGAGAATCGGCGACATGCCGCCGATCTTCTCGCCGATCTCCTTCCAGCTCAGCCCCTTCAGTCGCTTGGCGCTGAGGATGGTTTCGGTGACGTCTTCGCGCTTCATGGTTTGCCTCCCTAGGCTGCGGCGATGGAACGGGCGGGACCGACCGGCGTCGGGTCGGGATCGCCCGGACGGACATGCTTCGGCCGCCGCGGATCGAAGCCGGTGGCGGCGATCTCGCGGTCGAAGCTCTTGGACCGCTCGACCAGGAAGTCGAGCAGGTGGTTGCGGATGCGGTAGTAGTGCGGGTGCTTGTGCAGATCGTGCCGCGCGCGCGGCTTGGGCAGCGTGTTGACCACGATCTCCGCGATCCTGGCGCCCGGCCCGTTGGTCATCAGCACGATGCGGTCGGCCAACAGGATGGCTTCGTCGACATCGTGCGTGATCATGAACACGGTCTGCTGCGTGTCGGCGCAGATGCGCACCACCTCGTCCTGCAGCGTGCCGCGGGTCAGCGCATCGAGCGCGCTGAACGGCTCGTCCATCAGCAGCATCTTGGGCTCGATGCTGAGCGCGCGGGCGATGCCGACGCGCTGCTTCATGCCGCCGGAGAGCTGCGCCGGCCGCTTGGCCTCGGCGCCGCCCAGGCCGACCAGCTCGATGTAGCGCCGGGCATGCGCCTGGACCTTGTCCTTGTCCCAGGACGGCCAGCGCGAGCGGACCGCGAAAGCGACGTTGCCCATCACCGTCATCCACGGCATCAGCGCGTGGGACTGGAAGATCACGGCGCGATCCAGGCTGGGGCCGACGACCTCGACGCCGTCGGCGATGATCACGCCGTCGCTGGGCGTCTCCAGCCCGGCCAGCGCGTTGAGAATCGTCGTCTTGCCGCAGCCGGAATGGCCGATGACGCAGACGAACTCGCCGCGGTCCATGGTGAACCACAGGTCCTCGAACACCGTGGTCGGCGCGCCGCCCGGCGGCGCGGGGAAGCGTCGCGCCAGTCCCTCGACGCTGATGAGATGCGAGCCGCTCATCGCCTCACTCCGGATAGGTCACGAGGCGGGCGAGCCAGGCCAGCAGCTGGTCGAGCACGAGGCCGACCACGCCGATCAGCAGGATGGCGGTGAGGATGTTGCTGATCGAGAGGTTGTTCCACTCGTTCCACACGAAGTAACCGATGCCGGTGCCGCCCACGAGCATCTCGGCGGCGACAATCACCAGCCACGCGATGCCGATGGAGATGCGCATACCGGTCATGATGGTCGGCGCGGCCGCCGGCAGGATCACGGTGAAGGCCTTGCGCAGCGGCGAGACCTCGAGCGTGCGCGCGACGTTGAGCCACTCCTTGCGCACCGACATGACGCCGAAGGCGGTGTTGATCAGCATCGGCCACACCGAGCAGATGAAGATCACGAAGATCGACGAAATGGCGCTGTCCTTGATGGTGTAGAGCGCCAGCGGCATCCAGGCGAGCGGCGAGACCGGCTTGAGCACCTGGATGTAGGGATCGAGCGCGCGATAGATCAGCGGCGACATGCCGATCAGGAAGCCGAGCGGAATGGCGACGGCCGCGGCGAGGACGTAGCCCAGCAGCACGCGGCCGATCGAGTAGGCGAGCTGGATGCCGATGCCCTGGTCGTTGGTGCCGCGTACGTAGAACGGATCGAGCAGGTGCTTCCAGATCGTGGCGCCGACCTCGCCTGGGCCGGGCATGCCCTGCTTCTTGCCGCCGGCCGCCGCCTGGCCCACCAGCTTGGCATACTCGGGATCGACAGCGGGGCCAGTGCTGGCACCGCCGCCTACCGCCGCCTGCCAGACCGCGATCAGCGCGGCCAGCAGGATGAGCGAGAGCAGCGCCGAGCGCAGGCCTAGCGAGCGATAGAGCGCGCCCACCTCGATCAGCTCCGCTTGATGGCGAAGCTCTTGACGTACTCTTCGGGCTTTGACGCGTCGAAATTCTTGCCCATGACGACGATGGTCTTGCTCGACGGGTCGGGCGGCGTGAGGCCGGCCTCCTTCATCAGCCTGGCCGCGTCGGTGGCGAGATAGACCTCCTTGGCGACCTTGGCGTAATCGATGTCGCCCTTGATCTGACCCCAGCGCTTCATCTGGGTGAGGATCCAGATCGCGAACTGTTCCCAGGGGAAGGGGTCGAAATCGATGCGGTTGGCGTCGCGCTTCACCTGGCCCAGCCCGTCGGCGTAGGTCCCGGTGAGAATCTGCTCCAGCACTGTGACCGGCTGGTTGAGATAGTTCTGCGGCGCGATGACCTCGGCGATCTGCTTGCGGTTCTCGGGCTTCGCGGCGAAGGCTGTGGCCTCGATGATCGCCTTGAGCAGCGCGGCGTAGGTGTTGGGCGTCTCGGTGACGAAGGCCTTGCTGGCGGCGAAGGCGCAGCACGGATGGCCGTTCCACAGCTCCTTCGACAGAAGGTGGATGAAGCCCACGCCGTCGAACACCGCGCGCTGGTTGAAGGGATCGGGACCGAGGAAGCCGTCGATGTTGTCGGCGCGCAGGTTGGCGACCATCTCCGGCGGCGGCACTGCGCGAATCTGGATGTCGGTGTCGGGATCGAGCCCATGCTCCGCCACGTAGTAGCGCAGCAGGTAGTTGTGCATGGAGTAGTCGAAGGGCACCGCGAACTTGAAGCCCTTCCAGCTCTTGGGGTCGCGCTTGTCCTTGTGCTTCATAGCCAAGGTGATCGCCTGGCCGTTGATGTTCTCGACCGCCGGCATGGTGAAGGGTTGTGGCGCCGAGCCGACGCCCAGCGTGATCGCCAGCGGCATCGGCGAGAGCATGTGGGCGGCGTCGTATTCCTTGTTCAGTGTCTTGTCGCGGATCACCGCCCAGCCGGCGGTCTTCACCACTTCGACGTTCAGCCCCTGCTTCGAGTAGAAGCCCATCGGATGCGCCATGATGATCGGCGTGGCGCAGGTGATGGGGATGAAGCCGACCTTGAGGTCTTTCTTCTCCGGTGCGCCGCCGCCCTGTGCGAAGACATCCCGCGCGGTGGCCAGCGGGAACAGGCTGCCGATCGCCGCCATCGCGGTCGCGGTGCCGACGCCGCGCAAGAAGGCCCGGCGCGTCGCATCCTCGGGGAACAGCGCGCGCACGACGGCGGCATCCACGACTCGATTGAGGCGTGTCTCTTCGGCGGTCGCGGCGTCATGTTCGGCCGCCGACGCGTGCCGGCCACAGGAACAGCAGCCGCGCGAGAGCGCCGCCTCGGCGTTGAATGGATCGTCGAAGGTCGACATACGCGCTCCCCTGTCTTCTTGTTCGTCGGCAGAAGAGGGAGCAATTGCTGTGCCAGACGAAAAAAGCGGCGGGTCGCCTGCGTAGCGCGCTGTCCGCGCTGTTCAGTCACGCAATCTGCATATGGCGATGGCGATGCGCCTGTGCAGTGGGCAGGTTGGCGGCTATTTTGCCTTCAGTTCAGACGGCGCCTTCTGCCCTTAGACGGTCGACGGCGCCTTCGGTCGTGCGCTGGTCGATCGCCTCGGCGAAGAGATGGTTGACGTCGCGGTGACCAGCCTCGTCATCGCGCACCGCTCGCACCACATCGCTCAGCCGCGCATCCGACGGCAGTTTCCAATAGTCGATGGCGATCTTCGGCGCCGGCACGTTCTCGTGCCGGCCGGCGTCAATCTCGGCGAGGTAGTGCGTGTAGCTGACCACAGCCTCTTCCTCGAAGTAACCAATGAGGCGATGGCAGGTGCGCGGCGAGATCAGGTAAAGCACGAAGTAGACGTTGAAGAACATACCCTGCGCCAGCAGCACCAGCGCGCGCTCGAACCAATTGGGGCGGGCGATGGCGATGAACGTCATCAGGTGCATGCGCTCGTTGTCGGCTTCGTCGAGCAGGATGCGGATCCAGCCATGGTCGTCGCGCATACGGCGCAGCGAACTCAGATGCTGCAGCATTCCACCGACCATGCCCGGCACGCCCGCAACCGTCTCCAGAACCACGGCGCGGTGGCCGTAGCGCGTGGCGAAGAACGTATCCGCGAAGAAGCGCAGCGTGCGGGTGATGGACCAGGCGACGCGATCCGAAAAGCCTGACTTCGGGCGCCTGTAGGCGAGATCGTGCAGATGTCGGGCCATCGACCCCTCCGGCGCGGCAGCGCGCCCCAACACCCCAGAGTTGGGTGACGCAGGCCGCGCCGCAAGGCGTGCGACGCCTTACCTCAGGCTAATTTGAGCTAACGCGCCGTGAAGGACTGCATCCCGGTGATGGCTCGGCCGAGAATCAGCGCGTGCACGTCGTGGGTGCCCTCGTAGGTGTTGACCGCCTCGAGGTTCATGACGTGGCGGATGACGTGGTACTCGTCCGATACGCCATTGCCGCCGTGCATATCGCGCGCCTGGCGGGCGATGTCGAGCGCCTTGCCGCAGTTGTTGCGCTTGATCAGGGAGATCATCTCTGGCTGCGCCTTGCCCTCGTCCTTCAGTCGGCCGACGCGCAGACAGGCCTGAAGACCCAGCGCGATCTCGGTCTGCATGTCGGCGAGCTTCTTCTGGATCAGCTGGTTGGCCGCCAGCGGCCGGCCGAACTGCTTGCGCTCCACGGTGTAGTCACGCGCGCGCATCCAGCAGAACTCGGCGGCGCCCATGGCGCCCCAGGCGATGCCGTAGCGTGCGTTATTCAGGCAGCCGAACGGTCCGCCCAGACCGGAGACGTTGGGCAGCAGGTTCTCCTCCGGCACCATCACGTCGCTCAGCATGATGCCGCCGGTGACCGAGGCGCGCAGGCTGAACTTGCCCTCGATCTTGGGCGTCTCGAAGCCCTTCATGCCGCGCTCGAGGATGAAGCCGCGGATCGCGCCGTCTTCGGTCTTGGCCCAGACCACCGCCACGTCGGCGATCGGGCTGTTGGTGATCCACATCTTGGCGCCGTTGAGCCTGTAGCCGCCCGGCACCTTGGCCGCCTTGGTGATCATGCTGCCGGGATCGGAGCCGTGATCGGGCTCGGTCAGGCCGAAGCAGCCCACCCACTCGCCCGTGGCGAGCTTGGGCAGGTACTTCATGCGCTGCTCCTCGGTGCCGTAGGCGTAGATCGGGTGCATCACCAGCGAGGACTGCACGCTCATCGCCGAGCGATAGCCCGAATCGACGCGCTCGACCTCGCGCGCCACCAGGCCATAGACGGTGTAGCTCGAGCCGGCGCAGCCGTACTTCTCGGGCAGCGTGCTGCCGAGCAGGCCGAGCGCGCCCATCTCGTTCATGATTTCGCGATGGAACGTCTCGTGCCGATTGGCCTCGAGAACCCGGGTCATCAACTTGTCCTGGCAATAGTCGCGCGCGGCGTCACGGATGGCGCGCTCCTCCTCGGTCAGCTGGTCGTCGAGGAAGAACGGGTCTTGCCAGTCGAACGGCGCGGCGCCGTCCTTGATGCCCTTGGCGTTGGCGGCCTTCACGGCGCTGGCGATGGCGGATGACATGGCGGATCTCGCTGTTTCTGCGGTCGGGGCGGGGTTCAGCGGCCCTCTTAACAGACGCCGGCACGGTGCGACAGGGGCGGCATAGCGTCGCCCGACGAGGGCGAGAACCGCTTCGGCGTGGCCGTCGCCGCTTGCCCCCGACCGGATGATCGGGTTTATATCGATACAATTAAGATCAGGGGGCGCATGGAGTATTTCCTTCAGCAGCTTGTGAACGCGCTGACCTTGGGCGCGATCTACGGCCTGATCGCCATCGGCTACACGATGGTCTACGGCATCATCGGCATGATCAACTTCGCCCATGGCGATGTCTTCATGATCGGTGGCTTCATCGCCCTGATCGGATTCATGATCTGCGGCATGCTGGGCCTGGGATGGGCGCCGATCGCGATCCTGCTGGTGCTGTTGCTGACCATGGCATTCACCGCCGTCTATGGCTGGGCTATCGAGCGACTGGCCTATCGGCCGCTGCGCGGCTCGTTCCGGCTGGCGCCGCTGATCTCGGCCATTGGCGTGTCGATCGCGTTGCAGAACTACGTGCAGCTGACGCAGGGCGCGCGCTCCAAGCCGCATGACTCGCTGGTTGATGGCGGCTTCACCCTGCTCAGCGCCAACGGCTTCGACGTGCGCGTGGGATGGCTGCAGATCGTCATCGTCGTGGTGACGGTGGCGCTGATGGTCGGCTTCACCCTGCTGATCAACCGCACCGCGCTGGGCCGTCAGCAGCGCGCCTGCGAGCAGGACATGAAGATGGCGGCGCTGCTGGGCGTCAACGTCGATCGCACCATCTCGCTGACCTTCGTCATGGGCGCCGCCCTGGCCGCCGTCGCCGGCATGATGTTCCTGATGTACTACGGCGTGATCGACTTCTTCGTCGGCTTCCTCGCCGGCATCAAGGCGTTCACCGCCGCCGTGCTGGGCGGTATCGGCTCGCTGCCGGGCGCCATGCTGGGCGGGCTGCTGATCGGCCTGATCGAGGTCTTCTGGGCTGGCTACTTCTCCAGCGAGTACAAGGACGTCGCCGCCTTCGGCGTGCTGATCCTGGTGCTGATCTTCCGGCCCAGCGGCCTGCTTGGCCGGCCCGAGATCGAGAAGGTCTGAGATGGCGCTGACCACGGCCGTGCCGTCCGTCGCCGCGCCCGACTGGCCGGCCGCGCTCAAGGATGCCGCGATCACCGCGGCCATCGCGCTGGCGCTGGGCTTCTTCGTCGCCGGCTTCCGCACTTTCGACCAGGGCGGGCTGAAGTTCGACTACCACGTCGTCGACGTGCTGGTGGCCTGCGCCATCATCTTCGTTGGCCGGCTGGGCCTCACCCTGTCGTCCTCCGCACCGGTCGTCACCCTGGGGCTTGGCGTGGCGGCGCTTCTGGTCGCGGCGGCGGCGTTGGCCACCAGGCCGGCCTCCTTCATGCCGTCGGTTTTCCTGGCGGTGGTGTGCGGCGGCGCCGGCCTGCTGCTGGTGTTCCGCGGCGGCTGGGCGCTGGCTGGTCGCTCCAGCGGCGGTGCCCAAGCCATCCTGCAGGGAAGCTCGGCGTTCACCGAATCGGTGCGGCTGGCGTTCCCATGGCTTGGCGCAGGGCTCTTCACTTTTGCCGTCGTGATGCCATTCCTGCCCTTCGCCGACCAGCGGGTGATGGACCTGGCGATCCTGATCCTGACCTACGTGATGCTGGGATGGGGCCTAAACATCGTCGTCGGCCTCGCCGGCCTGCTCGACCTTGGTTACGTCGCCTTCTACGCCGTGGGCGCCTACACCTACGCGCTGATCTCGACCCAGCATGGCTTAAGCTTTTGGGTCTGCCTGCCGATCGCCGGCCTGATGGCGGCGTTCTTCGGCATCCTGCTCGGCTTCCCGGTGCTGCGCCTGCGCGGCGACTATCTCGCCATCGTCACCCTGGGCTTCGGCGAGATCATCCGCATCGTGCTCTTGAACTGGATCGACTTCACCAAGGGGCCCGACGGCATCGGCGGTATCCCCGGTGCCACGCTGCTGGGTCATCCCTTCGCCGAGAACGCGCCCGAAGGCACGACGACCTTCCATCAGTGGATGGGCATCGAGTTCAACGCCAACCACCGCCTGATATTCCTGTACTTCGTCATCCTGGCGCTGGCGATGATCACCAACTTCGTCACCGTGCGCCTGCGCCGCCTGCCGGTCGGCCGCGCCTGGGAGGCGCTGCGCGAGGACGAGGTCGCCTGCCAGGCGCTGGGCATCAATCCGACCAACACCAAGCTCACCGCCTTCGCCATCGGCGCGATGTTCGCGGGCTTCGCCGGCTCGTTCTTCGCCGCCAAGCAGCGCTTCATCAGCCCCGAGAGCTTCGTCTTCATCGAATCGGCGATCATCCTCGCCATCGTCGTGCTGGGCGGCATGGGCAGCCAGCTCGGCGTCGTGCTGGCCGCGGTGATCCTGATCGGCTTGCCGGAATGGTTCCGCGATCTCGGCCAGTTCCGCATGGTCTCCTTCGGCCTGGCCATGGTGCTGATCATGGTGTTCAAGCCCGGCGGCCTGATCGCCCATCGCGATCCCACCATCCGGCTGCATCCCGCCAACGGCAAGAGCGGCGGCCGATGACGGCGCCGCTGATCCGCGTCGAGCATCTCACCATGCGCTTCGGCGGCCTGGTGGCGATCGACGATGTGTCGTTCGAGGGCGCGCCGCATGCGATCACCGCGATCATCGGCCCGAACGGCGCCGGCAAGACGACGGTCTTCAACTGCATCACCGGCTTCTACCGGCCCACGATCGGGCGGCTGGCGCTGACGCATGGCGGCGGCGAGTTCCTGCTCGAGCGCATGCCCGGCCACGAGATCGCCCGGCTCGCCAAGGTGGCGCGCACCTTTCAGAACATCCGCCTGTTCCCCGGCATGAGCGTGCTGGAGAACCTTCTGGTGGCGCAGCACAACCGGCTGATGCTCGCCTCGGGCTACAGCGTGCTGGGCATTCTCGGCATCGGCGGCTACGCCGCGGCCGAGCGCAGCGCGGTCGACAAGGCGCGCGCCTGGCTCGAGCGCATCGGCCTGCTCGAGCACGCCGATCGCCGCGCCGGTGAGCTGCCTTATGGCAGCCAGCGCCGCCTCGAGATCGCGCGCGCGATGTGCGCCGATCCGGTCCTGCTGTGCCTCGACGAGCCAGCCGCCGGCCTGAACAACCGCGAGTCGGCCGAACTCAACGAACTGCTGCTGTCGATCCGCGAGCGGGACAAGGTCGGCGTGCTGCTGATCGAGCACGACATGAGCGTGGTGATGGCGATCTCCGACCACATCGTCGTGCTCGACTATGGCCGCAAGATCGCCGAGGGCGCGCCCGCCCAGGTGCGCAGCGATCCCGCCGTGATCCGCGCCTATCTCGGCGAGGACGAGACGACGCAGGAGGCGGCGCATGGCTGAGCCCATGCTCCGCGTCGAAGGCGTCGAGACCTTCTACGGCGCGATCCAGGCGCTGCGCGGCGTCGATATCGAGGTCAATCGCGGCGAGATCGTCACCCTGATCGGCGCCAATGGCGCCGGAAAGTCGACCCTGTTGATGACCATCTGTGGCTCGCCCAGGGCGCGGGCGGGCAGGGTGCTGTTCGAAGGTCGCGATATCACCGGGTTGCCGACCTTCGAGATCGTGCGGTCGGGCGTGGCGCAGGTGCCGGAGGGCCGCCGCATCTTCGCGCGCATGACCGTCTACGAGAATCTGCAGATGGGCGCGACCTTCGCCGATCCCCAGCATTTCACGCACGACGTCGAGCGAGTCTTCGCGCTGTTCCCGCGTCTGAAGGAGCGGCGCGACCAGCGCGGCGGCACGTTGTCGGGCGGTGAGCAGCAGATGCTGGCGATCGGTCGCGCGATGATGAGCCGGCCGCGCCTGCTGCTGCTCGACGAGCCGTCGCTCGGCCTGGCGCCGCTGATCGTCAAGCAGATCTTCGACATCATCGGCGCCATCGCGCGCGAGGAGGGCGTTACCGTGTTCCTGGTCGAGCAGAACGCCCATCGCGCGCTCAACCTCGCCGATCGCGGCTACGTCATGGTCAACGGCCGCATCACGCTGAGCGGCGGCGGCAAGGAGCTGCTGGCCAACGACGACGTGCGCTCGGCCTATCTGGGTGGCCATTGATGGACGCCAAATTCATACCTTCTCCCGGAGGGAGAAGGTGTCGCGGAGCGCCGGAAGGGGGATGTCAAAGACGGACTCCTGCGTTCGTCTTCGGCATCCCCCTTCCGCCCTTCGGGCACCTTCCCCCTCCGGGGGAAGGAAGTTGCTGCGTATGAACGAGATACTCCCCTGGCTCGGCAACACGCCGTGGAGCTGGCTGCTGACCCTGGTGGTGCTGATGCTGCCGGCGGCGCTGGCGACCGGACGCGGCGTCGCTATCACCTGGCGGCCGGGCTGGCAGGTGGTCGTCTACGCGGCGCTGCTGGCGGCGACGCACCGGTTCATCGACTATGCGCTATCGGAGGGCGCCCTCTGGGCGCTGGGTGGATTCGTGCTCGCCTGGGTGGCGCTGGCCGCCGCCGGGTTGGCGATGCACCGGGCGACGCGCGCGGCGATGATGGTGGCGCAATACCCCTGGCTGCATGTCCGCAACGGGCTGTTCGGCTGGCGCGACCGGACCGGGAGTTGAGCATCGTCTGCGCTTGGCGGCGCGCGCGAGGCGAACTAAGGTTTGGTCAGGAGACGGCGCGCTTTTGGCCGTCCGCGACTTACAGGGAGACAATCCGATGAAGCGGTTCTTCGTGACGTTGGGAACGGCGACGGCGGTCGCCATCGCGTTAGGCGCCAGCGCGGGCTGGGCGCAGATCAAGATCGGCGCCGCCGGCCCGATGACCGGCTCGAACGCGGCGTTCGGCGAGCAGATGAAGCGCGGCGCGCAGATGGCGGTCGACGAGATCAACGCGGCGGGCGGCGTCAACGGCGTCAAGCTGGAGTTGGTGGTCGGCGACGACGCCTGCGATCCCAAGCAGGCCACGGCGGTGGCCAACAAGATGGTCACCGACAAGGTCGTCTTCGTCGCTGGCCACTTCTGCTCGAGCTCGTCGATCCCGGCCTCGAAGATCTACAAGGAGGGCCGCATCCTGCAGATCACCCCGGCCTCTACCAACCCGCGTCTGACCGACGAGGGCGCCGCCGAAGGCAACAAGACGCTGTTCCGCACCTGCGGTCGCGACGACGCGCAGGGCCTCGTGGTCGGCACCTACCTGCTGAAGCACCACAAGGACAAGAAGGTCGCCATCCTGCACGACAAGTCGACCTACGGTAAGGGCGTCGCCGACGAGACCAAGAAGGCGATCAACAAGGGCGGCCTGCGCGAAGTGATGTACGAGGCCTACACCGCGGGCGACAAGGACTTCACCGCGCTGATCAACAAGATGAAGCAGGCCGGCGTGCAGATCATCGTGCTCGGCGGCTACCACACCGAGGGCGCGCTGATCATCAAGCAGTCGCGTGAGCAGGGTCTCGCGGCGCAAATGGTGGGCTTCGACTCGCTGGAGACGGCCGAGTTCGGCCAGCTCGGCGGTGCCGCCACCAACGGCGTTCTGATGTCCTTCCCGCCAAAGGCGGAGAACGACCCGGCCAATGCCGCGCTGGTGAAGAAGTTCCGCGACGCCAAGTACGAACCGGAGGGCTACACGCTCTTCACCTACGCCGCCGTGAAGGTGTGGGCCGACGCCGCCAAGAAGGCGAAATCGACCGACTCCGCCCAAGTCGCCACCGCGCTGCGCTCCCAGAAGTGGGCCAGCGTCGTCGGTCCGCTGGAGTTCGACGCCAAGGGTGACGTCAAGAACGCCGCCTACGACATCTACGTCTGGAAGGACGGCAAGTCGATGCCGTCGGCCAAGTAGAACCACTACCGCTAGTCTGTGGACCGGCCCGGCGGGCGATCGCCGGGCCGTTCTTTTTTCTCCGCGATTTCAATGGATTAACCGGCGCCCAACAAGCGCTTGTGCGAGGTTGGCGGGGCCGCGCGAGATATGGTATCGGTGCCGTTCCGGGTACAGTAATGGGTCGTTCGCGCCGATGGCCGCGCAAACCATAGTAATGGCGTCGGATCACGCCGGCTTCGAATTGAAGGAACTGCTGAAGGGCGACCTTCGCGCGGCGGGGCGGGAAGTGCTCGACCTCGGCGTCCATTCCACCCAGTCGGCCGACTATCCCGATTACGGCCGGGCGCTGGCGGAGGCGATCCGCGACGGCAAGGCGGCGCGCGGCGTGCTGATCTGCGGCACCGGCATCGGCATTTCGATCGCCGCCAACCGCGAGCCGTCCGTCCGCGCCGCCGTCGTCCACGATGTCACCAGCGCCCGCCTGACGCGCCAGCACAACGACGCCAACGTCATGGCGCTGGGCGCCAGGCTGATCGGCACCGAAGTCGCCCGCGACTGCCTGCGGGTCTTCCTCGACACCCCATTCGAAGGCGGCCGCCACACCGCCCGCGTCGCCAAGCTCGCAAGGAGCGCGTCATGAACGCCACCATCCTCGACGACCGTTTTTTCTCGGCAGGCCTCGCCGCGTCCGATCCCGAGGTCAAGCACGCGCTCGACGGCGAGTTGCACCGCCAGCGCGACTGGATCGAGTTGATCGCCTCGGAGAACATCGTCTCCAAGGCCGTGCTCGAGGCGCAGGGCTCGGTGCTGACCAACAAATACGCGGAAGGCTATCCCGGGCGGCGCTACTACGGCGGCTGCGAGGAGGTCGACAAGGTCGAGGCGCTGGCGATCGCGCGCGCCTGCAAGCTGTTCGATTGCAGCTTCGCCAACGTCCAGCCGCATTCCGGCGCGCAGGCCAATCAGGCCGTGTTCTTCGCCCTGATGAAGCCGGGCGACACTTTCCTCGGCATGTCGCTCAACGAGGGCGGCCATCTCACCCACGGCTCGCCGGTCAACCAGTCCGGCAAATGGTTCAACGTCGTCTCCTACGGCGTGAAGCCGGACACGCAGCTGATCGATTACGAGCGCATGGAGGCGCTGGCGCGCCAGCACAGGCCGAAGGTGATCCTGGCCGGCGCCTCGGCCTATTCGCGCACCATCGACTTCGCGCGCTTCCGAAAGGTCGCCGACGAGATCGGCGCCTTCTTCATGGTCGACATGGCGCACTACGCCGGCCTGGTCGCCGCCGGCGCCTATCCCACGCCGCTGCCGCACGCCCATGTCGTCACCACGACGACGCACAAGACGCTGCGCGGCCCGCGCGGCGGCATGATCCTCAGCAACGACGCGGAGCTGGGCAAGAAGATCAACTCCGCCGTCTTTCCCGGCCTGCAGGGTGGCCCGCTGATGCATGTCATCGCCGCCAAGGCGGTGTCCTTCGGCGAAGCGCTGCGACCGGAGTTCAAGACCTACGGCCATCGCACGGTCGAGAACGCGCGCGCGCTTGCCGCCGCGCTGATCGAGCGCGGCCTGGCGATCATATCGGGCGGCACCGACAGCCACGTCATGCTGGTCGACCTTCGGCCCAAGCGCACCACGGGCACGGTGGCCGAGAAGGCGCTCGACCGCGCCGGCATCACCACCAACAAGAATGGCATCCCCAACGATCCGGAGAAGCCGACGGTGACCTCCGGCATCAGGCTGGGCTCGCCGGCGGGCACGACGCGCGGCTTCGGCCCGGCCGAGTTCCGCCAGATCGGCCATCTCATCGCCGACGTGCTTGACGGCCTCGCGGCCAACAGCGTCGACGGCAATCGCCTCGTCGAACAGGAAGTGCGCGGCAAGGCGCTCGAGCTTTGCCGTCGCTTCCCGATCTATGGGGGCGCCTGAGCGGCCATCACAAGACCGCCAGGCACAAGGACCTAACGGGGGATTCGAATGCGTTGTCCGTTCTGCGGCAATGACGACACCCAGGTGAAGGACTCGCGTCCCACCGAGGACAATTCCGCGATCCGCCGCCGGCGCTACTGCCCGGCCTGCGGCTCGCGCTTCACGACGTTCGAGCGCGTGCAATTGCGCGAGCTCACCGTGGTCAAGAAGAACGGCCAGCGCGTCGCCTTCGACCGCGACAAGCTGGCGCGCTCCATCGTCACCGCCTGCCGCAAGCGCCCCGTGGATCCCGAGCGCATCGAGCGCGTGGTCAACGGCATCGTGCGCCGGCTGGAAAGCTCGGGCGAGAGCGAGATCGCCTCGACGCAGATCGGCGAACTGGTGATGGACGCCCTGCGCGCCCTCGATCCTGTCGCCTATGTCCGCTTCGCCTCGGTCTACAAGAACTTCCGCGAGGCCAAGGACTTCGAGAACTTCGTCAGCGACCTCAACGAGATCGACAGCGATTGAGTGCCGGTAGGCTAAGCCACTTCGGCGGCGATCAGCGGAGCGGCCGCCTTGGCCATGCCGGCATTGTCGTGCGCCACGCCGGGCACGACCACTTGCCGCCACGCCAGCATCGCGCCCAGTGCCGTCGCGCGCGCTTCGGCGCTCTTCAGGAAGTACTGCCCTCGCGCGAAGCGGTGCGGTCCCTGCTCGTCGAGTTCGAAGCGCCCGCGTGGCAGGTTGGGATGGTTGGGGTCGTTGTCGGCGTCGCCCAGCATGAAGATCGCGCGCTGCCGGTAGGCGCGGCGTTCGCCGGCCTCGTCGAGCGGCGCACCCTTGAGGCCACCGATGAAGGGAATCGACGGATCGAGCCGGACATAGGCGCCGGCGTTGGCCGAGATCACCAGCTCGGCGCGCTCCAGCGTACCGAAGAGCAGGGCGCGGTGCGTGAACTGGGCGCCAGCCGAGTGGCCGAAGATCACGTAGCCGTTGCGCTCGAGCCCGCCCATGGCGCGTACGGCGTCGAACACGCGCTCGATCACGCCGAACGACCACTGCGCGCGATCGCGCAGCGCGCCGCCGGAGTCGACCATGTTGCCGAAATTGTAGGTCTCCGAACCGGGGAACTGCGCGTGGCTGAACTCCGGCGTCAGGACCAACAGACGATGCTGCTCCGACAGCGCCACCCAGTTGTCGCGATAGGCGTCGGCGTCGCGGTTCAGGCCGTGCAGGAGGACCACGACCGGGCGGCTGGCGGTCCAGCCGGCCGGGCGATGGAACCACAACGGCATCGACGCGCCGTCCGGCGCGACGCCAGGCAGCTCCAGTCGGCCAGAGCCCGCCGGCAGTCCCGCCATCGCCGTCTCCCACCTTCGATCATTCCATCATGTCTTCCTTCCCCCGGAGGGGGAAGGTGCCCGAGGGGCGGATGGGGGATGACGAAGCCGGACACGGAGCGCGTTGAAACATCCCCCTTCCGTCGCTTCGCGCCACCTTCCCCCTCCGGGGGAAGACAAAAGACATGAACGACCATCACGCCTTCATGGGTGGCGCGCTTGCGCTGGCCCGGCGCGGGATGGGAGAGACCTGGCCCAACCCGACGGTCGGATGCGTCTTCGTGCGCGACGGCCGGGTGATCGCGCGTGGCCGCACGGCGCGCGGTGGACGGCCGCATGCCGAGGCGGCGGCGATCGCCGCGGCGCGCGAGGCCGGTCACGATCTTGCCGGCACGACCGCCTACGTCACGCTGGAGCCGTGCTCGCATCACGGCCGCACACCACCCTGCGCCGATGCGCTGGTCGAGGCGAAGGTGGCGCGCGTCGTCGTCGCGACCGCCGATCCTGACCCACGCGTCAGCGGGGGCGGCCTGACGCGTCTGCGTGACGCCGGTATCGAGGTCGTCGAGGGCGTGCGGCGCGGCGAGGCCGACGAGATCAACGCCGGCTTCTTCCAGCGCGTCCGGGAAGGCCGGCCGCTGGTGACCTTGAAACTGGCGACCTCGCTCGATGGCCGCATCGCCACCGCGAGCGGCGAGAGCAAGTGGATCACCGGCGACGATGCGCGGGCGCGCGGCCAGCTGCTGCGCGCCACGCACGACGCGATCATGATCGGCATCGGCACCGCTGAGGCCGACGATCCGGAGCTGACCTGCCGGCTGCCCGGCCTCGGTGATCGCTCGCCGGTGCGCATCGTCATCGACAGCAAGGCGCGGCTACGTCTCGATAGCAAGTTGGTCAGGACTGCCAACAAGATACCGCTCTGGCTAATGTGCTCGGAGATGGTCGGGATCGAGCGCTTCAACGATACAGGTGTGGGCATCGTGCTCATTGGACCGCCCGTGGACGACAAGGTTGATCTCGCCGGAGTGATGGCGATGCTCGCTCAAAAAGGGATCACCCGGGTACTGGTCGAGGGCGGCGGCCGGTTGGCGGCCTCGCTGCTGGCGGCCGACCTGGTCGATCGGCTGGCGATCTTCCGCTCAGGGGTGGTGATCGGCGGCGACGGGCTGGCGGCGGTGGCCGGTTATGGCCTGGAAAAGCTCGATCTCGCACGGCGGTACACCAGGCAATCGCTACAGGAAATCGGCGCCGACGCGCTGGAAACCTGGGCTCGGCGTCATTAGGTTCCGGCCATGTTCACGGGCATCATCACCGATATCGGCGAGGTTACCGCGGTCGTGGCCGGCGGCCAGACCGGCGACCAGCGCTTTACCATCGCCACGCGCTTCGACATGGACAATGTCGATCTGGGCGCGTCGATCGCCTGCTCCGGCTGCTGCCTGACGGTGACGACCAAGGGCAAGCAGAACGGCCTGGGGTGGTTCACGGTCGACGTCTCGGGCGAATCGCTGTCGAAGACGACGCTGGGCGCCTGGACGGTCGGCCGCCGCATCAACCTGGAGCGCTCGCTGAAATTCGGTGACGAACTGGGCGGTCACCTGGTCTACGGCCATGTCGATGGCGTGGCGCGCATCGGCTCGATCACGCCCGAGGGCGGCAGCCTGCGTTACGTGTTCGACGCACCTGCGGCGCTGTCGGCCTTCATCGCCTCGAAGGGCTCGGTGGCGATCGACGGCGTCTCGCTGACCGTCAACGAGGTCGAGGGCGCGCGCTTCGGCGTCAACATCATCCCGCACACCCAGCGTGAAACCACTTTTGGTACGGCGCGTGCGGGAGATTCGGTGAATCTTGAGGTCGACATGCTGGCGCGATACGTTGCGCGTCAGCTCGAGGGGAGATCGTCATGACGATGGTCGGCAAGGAGCCGTGGCGCGTCACCTTCTCGGAGATGAAGGCGCCGGCCGACGAGATCATCGAGGAGGCCCGGCGCGGGCGCATGTTCGTCCTCGTCGACGACGAGGATCGCGAGAACGAGGGTGACCTCGTCATCCCGGCGCAGATGGCGACTCCCGAGGCGATCAACTTCATGGCGCGCTACGGCCGCGGCTTGATCTGCCTGGCGCTCACCGGCAAGCGCGTCGAGGAACTCGGCCTGCCGCTGATGGCGCAGAACAACGGCACGCGCCACCAGACCGCCTTCACCGTCTCGATCGAGGCGCGCGACGGCGTCACCACGGGCATCTCGGCCGCCGACCGCGCGCGCACTGTCGCCGTCGCCATCGATCCGAGCTGCGGGCCGCGCGACATCGTCACGCCGGGCCATGTCTTCCCGCTGATGGCCCGCGAGGGCGGCGTGCTGGAGCGCACCGGCCATACCGAGGCGGCCGTCGACCTGGCGCGCCTGGCCGGTCTGGCGCCGGCCGGGGTGATCTGCGAGATCATGAACGACGACGGCACCATGGCGCGCCGCGACGATCTGATCCGCTTCGCCCAGATGCACGGCCTGAAGATCGGCACGATCTCCGACCTGATCGCCTATCGCCGCAAGTACGATTCGATCGTCAAGCGCGTCACCGAGACGACGCTCGACAGCCATGCCGGCGGCGAGTTCCGCGTCATCGTCTACGTCAACAAGGCGACCATGGCGCAGCACGTGGCCCTGGTGAAGGGCGACGTCGCGACCGGCGGCCCGGTGCTGGCGCGTGTACACGCGATGAACCTGTTCAGCGACATCCTCGGCGAGAAGTCCATCGGCCGGGGCGGCGAGATCGAGGCGGCGATGCGCATCATCGCCGAGGAGGGCAGGGGCGTGCTGGTGCTGATCCGCGAGCCGATCGCGGTGCAACTCGCCATCAACCGCCGCCGCGCCGGCGAGAAGGTCGAGCCGCCCACCGGCGAGTTGCGCGACTACGGCGTTGGCGCGCAGATCCTGCTCGATCTCGGCGTCAACCAGATGATCTTGCTGACCAACACCAAGCGCAACATCGTCGGCCTCGAAGGCTTCGGCCTGGAGATCGTCGGCCAGCGCCCGATCCCGACCAAGGGTGGGGGCACCTGACCATGGCCACCCGCGACGGCGTCGTCCGCCCGCGCATCGCGTTGCCGCGCCCGCCGCACGTGCTGATCGTCGAAGCGCGCTTCTACGCCGATCTCGCCGACGAGATGGCCGAGGGCGCGATCGCCGTGATCCGCGATCATGGCGGCACCTGGGAACGCATCGCGGTTCCCGGCGCCTTCGAACTGCCCGGCGCCATCGCCATCGCCGCCGATCGTCCGGGGGCCGGCGGTCGTCATTACGACGGCTTCGTCGCGCTGGGCTGCGTGATCCGCGGCGAGACCACTCACTACGACTATGTCTGCGGCGAGAGCGCGCGCGGCCTGATGGACCTCACCGTGCGGCGCCGGCTGGCGATCGGCTATGGCGTGCTAACCGTGGAGAACGAGGCGCAGGCCTGGGCGCGGGCGCGACGCAATGAGCAGGACAAAGGCGGCGATGTGGCCTATGCCTGCATCTCGATGATCGGACTACGCCACAAATACGGCGAGGCCTGATGGCCACGCACAAGCTGTCGGATGACATGGCGCGCCGGCGCGGCCTGGCGCGCGTCGCCGCCGTGCAGGCGCTGTTCCAGTGGCTGCAGGGCAACGACGAGCCGCGCGAGGTCGTCACGCAGTTCCTGCGCTTCCGCAGCCGCGAGGACGACGGCGAAGGTGGCATGCCACAGGACGCCGACCGAAGCTTCTTCCAGGAGATCGTTTCCGGCGCGTCCAAGCGCGGCGAGGACTACGACAAGACCATCGCCGAGAATCTGCGCGATACCTGGACGATCGAGCGCATAGACAAGTTGCTGCGCGCTGTCCTGCTCGCCGGCATCTACGAACTCGACCGCCGCAATGACGTGCCGGCGCGCGTCGTCATCACGCAATACGTCGATGTCGCGCAGCAGTTCTTCTCGGGCGGCGAGCCGGCCTTCGTCAATGTCACGCTCGACCGCATCGCGCGCCGGCTGCGGCCCAGCGAGTTCGAGGCGCCCGTCGGCAAGGCGGCGGCGCCGGACGGCGGCTGACACCCGTGGCCGGCGGTCGGCTCGGCGAGTTCGAGTTCATCGCGCGCCTGCTGCGACCGCTGGCGTCCGCGGTCGCCGGCGCTGAAGGGCTGGGTGACGACACCGCGCATCTGACGCCGCCGGCGGGTCATGAGATCGTGGTGACGACCGACGCGCTGGTCTGCGGTGTCCATTTCCTCGCCCACCACCCTCCTGATCTGATCGCGCGCAAGGCTTTGCGCGTCAACGTCTCCGACCTCGCCGCCGCCGCTGCGCGGCCATGGACCTACCAACTGGCGCTGGCGCTGTCGGATGACATCGACGACGCCTGGCTGACTGCGTTCTGCGACGGCCTCGCGCTGGACCAGCGCGCATTCGGCATCGATCTCACCGGTGGCGACACGGTCTCGACGCCGGGCCCCCTGACCATCGCGGTAACGGCGCTGGGCCTGGTGCCGACGGGGCGTTCGCTCGGCCGCGCCGGCGCGAGGGTCGGCGACGCGGTGTTCGTCAGCGGCATGATCGGCGATGGGGCGCTGGGCCTGCGCGCCAGCAAGGGCGAGCTCGCGGGCGCCAACGGTGATGATGTCGCCGCGCTGGCCGCGCGCTATCTGCTGCCACAGCCGCGCGCGGCGCTGGGCCCGCGCCTGCGCGACTTCGCCCACGCCTGCATGGATGTCTCCGACGGGCTGATCGGCGATCTCGGCCATATCTGCGCGCGCTCAGCAGTCGCCGCCGTGGTCGATGTCGCGCGCGTGCCGCTGTCGGAGCCGGCGCGGCGCGCGATCGAGCGCGACGCTAGGCTGCTGGAGCTGGCGATTACCGGCGGCGACGACTACGAGCTACTGTTCACCGCGCCCGCCTCGGTGCGAGACGCGCTCGTCGCGCTCTCCAAGGACGTCGGCGTGCCGATCACCGAGATCGGCCGCATTGAGGCGGGCGAGGGCGTGAGGGCGATGCGGGGCTGCAACCCGATGACGCTCGAGAGACCCAGCTATCGGCATCGATAGGTGCGGATATGGTCCGGCTACGCTACCTCTGCGATCGTTCCCGCCACATCGTCTGTCTGCCGTACAGCGTCGAGAACCTGCACGTCATGGCGCAGGACCTTCGCCTGTCGCGCGGCTGGTTCCATGACGGCCGCTGGCCGCACTACGACATGCCCGCGCACCGGATCGAGGAGCTGACGGCCCGCTGTGAGGTCGTATCACCGCGCGCGATCCTGAATGTCATCAGGACGGGAGATGTGGAGCGGCCGGTCGAGCGATCCAGGGGAGCCGCGGGCACGTCGGCGGACGTCGTCGTCATCATGAAGAATCAGGTCAACCCGGCATATGGCGGCGCATTGGTCGGCGCCGCGCGGGCGGCCGCCCGCTTCGGCCTGACGCTGCGGGGCGTGGCGCCCGCGGTCGCCGACGATATCGACGAGCAGCGCGCACTGGTCAGGCGGACGGTGGCCGCGCGTCCGTCGGCCGTCATCCTGCTGCCGGCACACGCAAGCGCGCTGAACGACGCGATCGAGGAGGCCGACGCCCACGGCGTTCCCGTGTTCCACATCGTCAGCAAGCCGATGACAAGCGCCTGGATCAATTACGTCGCGACCGACAGTGTCGCGATGGCCCGCGATATCGCCGGCCATCTGTTCGATCATCTCGGTGGCGCGGGCGAGATCGTCATCATGGACGGCACGCCCGGCGCCATCGCCAGTCCCCAGCGCCACCAGGGCTTCGTCGACGCGGCCGGCGAGCGGCCCGGTATCAGGATCGTCGAGTCCGTCTGCGGCTATCTTCTGCGCGAACCAGCCTATGCCGCGACGCAGGATGTGTTGCGGCGACACGCCAGGATCGACGGGATGCTCGTCGCCAACGACCTGATGGCCATGGGCGTCATCGACGCGCTGCGGGAAAGCGGCCGGACGTTTCCGGTCGCCAGCATCAACGGCACGCCCGAGGCGGTCGCCGCCATCAAGGCCGGCGCAATGCTCGCGACGGCGTCCTTCAACACGCTGGCGTTCGGTGAGTTGTCTCTCGAGGCCGTCGGTCGCTATCTGCGCGGCGAGGCGGTTCCGCGGGAGATCATCCTGCCCACGGCGATCATCGATCGAAGCGCCGTCGGAGATTGGGAAAAGCCCTACGAGGAACGACCGGTCCCGTCATGGGACCAGACACGCGCCCACTGGATCGGCCCGATGCGGCAGCGGTCGATCGCGTGAGAGCGTGTGGGGCGATCGCATTTGGACTCCGGATTTACCTTCCCCCGGAGGGGGAAGGTGGCGCGCGTAGCGCGACGGATGGGGGATGTTTCAACGACATCGGTGTTCGTCTTCGACATCCCCCATCCGCCCTTCGGGCAC
>JALHMM010000008.1 GCA_022844045.1 Reyranellaceae bacterium
CAGGGGGAAGGTGCCCGAAGGGCGGATGGGGGATGTCGAAGACGAACTGAGGAGTCCGTCTTCGACATCCCCCATCCGGCGCTCCGCGCCACCTTCCCCCTCCGGGGGAAGGTGAATCTAAAGCGCGTTCTCGCGGTCCTTCCGCTCCTTGACCAGCTTGCGCAGGATGATGTTGCGCTTGAGCGCGGAGATCTTGTCGATGAACAGGATGCCGTCGAGATGGTCGATCTCGTGCTGCACGCAGGTGGACAGCAGCCCCTCACACTTCAGGTCCTGCCGCTTCCCGTCGCGATCGAGGTAGCGCACCGTCACCTCGGCCGGGCGCGAGACGTCGGCGTAGTGTTCCGGCACCGACAGGCAGCCCTCGTTGTAGACGGCGTCGTCATCGGAGGCGTCGACAATCTCCGGGTTGGCCATGAAGAGCGGGCCGACCTTGGTCTCCTCGCGGTCGATCTCCAGCACGATCACGCGCTTGAGCACGCCGACCTGCGGCGCCGCCAGGCCGATGCCGGGCGCGGCATGCATGGTCTCCAGCATGTCGTCCATCAGCTGACGGATCTCGGCGTCGACCTTGGCCACCGGGGTCGAGTGCTGCTTCAGCCTCGGATCGGGCGCGGTGATGATGGGCAGAATGGCCATAGTCTCGTTATGGGAACAAAAGGGGTCTGGGTGCCCTAGGTATGGTCGCGGCCGGGCGCCGTCAAGGCGCTGCCCAGTCGCAGCAACCGCCGTGGTTACTTGCGCTTCACCATGGTGCCGACGCCGACCTCGGTGAAGACCTCCAGCAGCAGGGCGTGCGGCACGCGGCCGTCCATGATCACCGCCGCCTCGACGCCGGCGTTCACCGCGTCGATGCAGTTCTCGACCTTGGGGATCATGCCGCCGGAGATCGTGCCGTCGGCGATCAGGGCGCGCGCCTGCTCCACCGTCATGTCGGAGATCACGTTGCCGTTCTTGTCGAGCACGCCGGGTACGTCGGTCAGGAACAGCAGGCGTTTGGCCTTCATCGCGCCGGCGATCGCGCCCGCCGAGGTGTCGGCGTTGATGTTGTAGGTCAGCTCGTCGTCGACGCCGAAGCCGATCGGCGCCACCACGGGAATGACGTTGGCGCGCGCCAGCTGCTCCAGCACCATGACGTTGATCTTGGCCGGCTCGCCGACCTGCTGCAGGTCCACCTTCAGCAGCTCGCCGGTCGTAGGGTTGCGCATCTCCGTGACCTTGCGCGCCAGGATCAGGTTGCCGTCCTTGCCGCAGATACCGACGGCGATGCCGCCGCATTCGTTGATGTCGGCGACGATCGCCTTGTTGATGGAGCCGGCCAGCACCATCTCGACGATCTCCATCGTCGCGGCGTCGGTGACGCGCAGGCCGTTGACGAACTCGCTCTTGATGCCGACGCGCTGGAGCATCTTGTTGATCTGCGGGCCGCCGCCATGGACGACGATCGGCTCCATGCCGACCTGCTTCATCAGCACGATGTCGCGCGCGAAAAGATCGCCCAGCTTCGGGTCGGTCATGGCGTGGCCGCCATACTTCACCACGAAGGTCGCGCCGGAATGACGTCGCATATAGGGCAGCGCCTTGGAGATCGTCTCCGCCATGCGGATAAGACGCCTCTGTTCCTTGTTTTCCGGCTGCTGCACAGCGTCCGCCATCACCCGACCCTCGTTGCACAAAGCCCTCTCCCCGGCGGGGAGAGGGCTTGGTTGCTGCGACGGCGAAAAGTACCGCAAACCGCCGTGCATCGCAAACGCCGGCCGGACAGAGAGGATCGGCCGCTTCGCGCCAAATATGGCGCCCGCGCGCGGATAGCGGCTGTCGGGGCGGTACCGTACCTTGCGACCATGCCCGATCGCGCAATACCCGTTCGACGCCGCATCCAGTCCCTCGATTGGGAGTCGCTCGGTCGCGACCTCGACACGCTGGGCCACGCCGTCGTGCGCGATCTGCTGAGCCCGGCCGAGTGCGCCGGGCTGGCGGCGCTGTACGGCGAGGAGGCCCGCTTCCGCAGCCGCGTGATCATGGCGCGCCATGGTTTCGGCATGGGCGAGTACCAGTATTTCGCCCGCCCCCTGCCGCCAATGATCGACGCGCTGCGTGCGACGGCTTATCCGCCGCTCGCCGCCGTCGCCAATCGCTGGTGCCGCGCGCTGGGCGAGTCGGAGAGCTACCCCGAGACGCTCGATGCCTGGCTCAAGCGCTGCCACGACGCCGGGCAGACGCGGCCGACGCCGCTGCTGCTGAAATACGGCGCCGGCGACTGGAACGCGCTGCATCGCGATCTCTACGGCGACCTCGCCTTCCCGCTGCAGATGACCGTGCTGCTGAGCCGGCCGGGCCAGGACTTCACCGGCGGCGAGTTCACGCTGGTCGAGAACCGCCCGCGCCAGCAGTCTCGCGCCCATGTCGTGACCTTGGGCCAGGGCGACGCGGTGATCTTCGCCGTCGATCGTCGGCCGGTGAAAGGCTCGAAGGGCTGGTACCGCACCGCCATGCGCCACGGCGTCAGCACGATCACGTCGGGCGAGCGCATGACCTTGGGCGTGATCTTCCACGACGCGGCGTGAGCGTGGATGACCAACAACCTCATGCTGAGGAGGCCGCGCTTGCGGCCGTGTCGAAGCATGGGCGACAGACCAGGTCTGTGGCCCACCCTTCGAGACGCGCCGCCGCGCGGCGCTCCTCAGGGTGAGGTTGGTTCCAAATGCGGTAAGGCCGTCGCCTCAACTGTAGCTCACCACCTCGTACTCGATACCGTCGGGATCGAGGAAGTAGAAGCGGCGTCCCGGCTCGTAGTCGTCATGGTTGAAGGGAAGCAGGCCGACCGCCGTGACGCGCGCCTCGACGGCGTCGAGATCGTCGACGGCGACGCCGACATGGTTGAGCGGCCGGCCCTTGGCGAAATCCTCCGCCGTGTAGTGCGCGCCCTTGCCGGTGTAGAGCGCGACGTAGTGGTCGTCGGTGCCGACATGCACGGTGCGACCGCCGTCGCGCGCCGGGCCGCGCCAGCGCACGTGCCAGCCGAACAGGTCCTCCATCAGTCGCGCGGTGCGCTCGGGGTCGGTGACGGTGACGTTGACGTGCTCGATCCTGGTGACGGTCATGACGATCTCTCCTCCGGTTTCCGCGCCGGCTTGCGCATCCTGCAACCTCAAGTTAACGTGAGGTCAAGCTTTTCCTTGCGAGGTCCAACACGATGGCCACGCCGGCCCTGCTGACCCCCAACCTGCTCACAATCGGCCAGCTCGCCGCCCGCACCGGGCTCTCGGTCTCGGCCATCCGCTTCCACGAATCGCGCGGCCTCGTGCGCGCGCTGCGCAGCGCCGGCAACCAGCGCCGCTTCGCGCGCGCCGATATCCGCCGGCTGTCCTTCGTCCTGATCGCCCAGCGCCTGGGACTGACCTTGACCGAGATCGAGCGCGCGCTGGCCACCCTGCCCGAGGGCCGCGCGCCGACGCGGCGCGACTGGTTGGCCATCAGCCAGCGCATCCGCGCGACCCTGGAGGAGCGCATTCGCACGCTGGAGCGCACCCGCGACCTGCTCGACGGCTGCATCGGTTGCGGCTGCCTGTCGCTCGGCTCCTGCGCGCTCTACAATCCCGGCGACCGCGCCGCGCGCGCCGGCGCCGGGCCGCGCTTCCTGCTCGGCGACCGGCCGGCCGATTTCGACGCGCCTACAGCGCGGCGAAAGCGGCGATCTCAGCCCTGAGTTCGGCGATGCCGTAGCCGGTCTCGCTGCTGGTCGCCATTGGCTCGGGATGGGCGCCGACATGCTTGGCGGCGGCCTTGCGCGCCGCCTCGATCGCCCCGGGAATCTTCGCGGCGGGGATCTGGTCGACCTTGGTCAGCACCAGCTGATAGACGATGGCCGCCTTGTCGAAGTTGGTCATCGTCTCCTCGTCGGCCGGCTTCACGCCGTGGCGCGAATCGATCAGCAGGCAGACGCGGCGCAAGGTCGGGCGGCCGCGCAGATAGGCGGTGGCGAGATCCTTCCAGGCGTCCTTCATCGACTTCGAGACCTGGGCGAAGCCGTAGCCCGGCAGGTCGACCAGCCACAGCCGGCCGCCGAGATCGAAGAAGTTGAGCTGGCGTGTGTGGCCCGGCTTGGACGAGACGCGCGCCAAGGTCTTGCGGCCGGTCAGCGCGTTGACCAGGCTCGACTTGCCGACATTGGAGCGGCCGGCGAAGGCGATCTCCGGCGCGCCAATGCCGGGCAGCGACTCGATCGACGCCGCGCCGGCGACGAAGTCGCAGGGCGCGGCGAAAAGCAGCCGGCCAGCCTCGATCGGATCGGCCGTCGGATTCTCCGTCACGGACGCCACGCGATCGGCGGGCTAGGTCGGGCCGGCTTTCTTGAACAAGGCGTAGCTGGTGGCGTCGGGGCGGATGGCATGCGCATCCTTGCCGATGTACAGGCCATACCGATGGAAGTCAGCAAAAGCCTTGTTCATCGCCTTGTTGGCTTTCGAGAAGGCCTTCGCATAGCCCGGAATGGAGTCCCAGAGCTGTCGTTCGATGTCGATCTTGGTGTCGAGCGACGCCGCGGTATTGCGAGCCTGGATCCCCTGCTGCCAAGCCCTGTCATGACCCTTGTCATAGATGTAGTTGAGGCCGACAGAGGTATCGATGTGTCCGGAGAACGGCTCGCTGGGGTTTGGCCGAACCGATAGCGGGATCAGTGTCATGTAGAGACGCGTGCCGGCGAAGACGACGTGGACGAAAAGCGAGCGTTCCCGTCGCCTGATCTGCACGTCGCCGTCGATATCGGTCGTCGAAAAGCCGATCGCGGCTTCCGGTCCCATCTTGCGCTCATAGGGATGGACGTGGAAATCGCCGACATAGCTGTCGAGCGCGGCGTTGGCATCGGTCTGAAGATCGACAGCCGATTGCCCGCCCTTGAGCGTACGACCAGGAACAACCCGCCCGCCGTTCAGGAACAGGTTGCAGCCGTACTCCACGCCGTCGCTCTCCGACAACCGCCAGATGTCACGAAAGGCGTTGACCAGGGCCCGATCGATTTCGACTGATTGCGGGAGCCGAATGAGCGGATGGGCGTCGGAAAGCAACCTGCCAAGCTCGGCCATCGAAGCATCCAATCAAAAGGATGAAAGCACGGTATAACCTCGCTATCGTTGCAACAAAATTACGGTTGTACAACCTTCCTCACGCGAAGTAGCGATCGAGCATCAGGCGGTAGACCTTGGCCAGCGCCTCGAGGTCCGCGACGGTGCTGCGCTCGTCGACCTTGTGCAGGGTCTGGCCGACGAGACCGAACTCGACCACCGGGCAATAGGAGCGGATGAACCGCGCATCGGAGGTGCCGCCGGTGGTCGACAGCTCGGCCTCCAGGCCCGTGACCTCGCGCACCGCGTCGCCGATCAGGCTCGAGAGCTCGCCGGGCGCCGTATAGAACGACTCGCCGGATACCCGCGCCTTCATCTCGTAGCCGCCGCTGCCGCCGACCGCCGCGTCGGCCGCGTCGAGCCGGCGGCGGAACTCGGCGATCAGCTTTTCCGACGTCCACAGATCGTTGAAGCGACTGTTGAAGCGCGCGCGCAAGACGCCGGGCGCGATATTGTCGGCGCTGTTGCCGACATCGACATTCGTCCATTGCAGCGTGGTCGGCTGGAAATGCGTGCTGCCGTTGTCGATCGGCGTGGCGATCAAGGCCTCGATCAGCTTCGACAGGCGGTGGATCGGGTTGTCGATCAGATGCGGATAGGCGACGTGGCCCTGCGTGCCGCGCACGATCAGGTCGACATTGACGCTGCCGCGGCGGCCGATCTTCATCATGTCGCCGAAGCGCTCGGCGCTCGTCGGCTCGCCGACGACGCAGGCGTCGATGCTCTCGCCGCGGGCGGCGAGCGTCTTCAGCATCTTGATCGTGCCGTTGATCGCAGGCCCCTCCTCGTCGCCGGTGATCAGGAGGCTGATCGAGCCGCCAAAATCGCGGCCGCGCGCGGCGAGGAACTCCGACGCGGCGACGCAGAAGGCGGCGATGCCACCCTTCATGTCGACGGCGCCGCGGCCGAACAGCACGCCCTTGTCGAGCTCGGCGCCGAACGGCCCGACCGTCCAGGCCGATAGGTCGCCCACCGGCACCACGTCGGTGTGGCCGGCGAAGCAGAAGTGCCGGCCGCCCGTGCCGATGCGGGCGTAGAGGTTGGCGACGTCGGGCGTGCCTTCCTGGCTGAAATCCATGCGCTCGCAGGTGAAGCCACGTGGCGCCAGCGTGCGCTCCAGCAACTGCAGCGCGCCGCCCTCGGCCGGCGTCACGCTCTGGCAGCGGATCAGGTCGCGGGTCAACTCGACGACGTCGAGGGCTTCATTGGCCAGAGCGGGGCCGACGGCGGTATCGGGCATGGGCTGTCCTTAGCCCCGCCCTCGCCGGCGGGCAACCCCGGCGCTATGCTGAGCGCATGGACGATCACGTCCTCGAGGCGGCTCTCACCGCCATCCTCTACTTCGGCACCTTCCTGGTCGTCGGATACGGCGGCCGCTGGCTGATCGACCGTTGGATGGGCACCCGGGGCGTCCATCTGACCGAGGTCCAGGACCAGATGGGAGAAAACCGGCGCAAGCAGACCGGCTTTCTCCTTGGCGTCTGGTACCGGCGCTAGTCGCGCAGCAGCTCGTTGATCGAGGTCTTCGACCGCGTGCGCTCGTCGACGGTCTTCATGATCACCGCGCAGTAGGTCGAGGGCTGGTTCGGACCGCGGTTGAGGTTGCCGGGCACCACGACAGAGTAGGCCGGCACGCGGCCGACATGGACCTGGCCGGTCTCGCGATCGACGATCTTGGTCGTGGCCGAGATGAACACGCCCATCGACAGCACCGAGCCGGTCTCGACGATCACCCCCTCGACGACTTCCGAGCGCGCGCCGATGAAGCAGTTGTCCTCGATGATGACCGGGTTGGCCTGCAGCGGCTCGAGCACGCCGCCGATGCCGACGCCGCCCGAGAGGTGGCAGTTCTTGCCGATCTGCGCGCAGGAGCCGACCGTCGCCCAGGTGTCGACCATGGTGCCCTCGTCGACATAGGCGCCGAGGTTCACGAAGGACGGCATCAGCACGACGTTCTTGGCGATATACGAGCCGCGGCGCGCGATCGAGCCGGGCACGGCGCGGAAGCCCGCCTTGGCGAAGCGCGCGGCATCCCAGCCGGTGGTCTTCAGCGGCACCTTGTCGAACCACGGCGCGCCGCCCATGCCGGGGAACACCGCGCCACCGTCCATCGGCACGCTGTCGTAGAGCCGGAACGACAGCAGCACGGCCTTCTTCAGCCACTGGTTCACGACCCACTCGCCCTTGAACTTCTCGGCGGTGCGGAAGCTGCCATCGTCAAGCCCGGCCAGCGCCGCCTCGACGGCGTCGCGCACCTCGCCCTTGGTCTTGCTGTTGATGCCGTCGCGCGCCTCCCAGGCGGCGTCGATGGTGGATTGCAGCTGTGCGGCGCTCATGGTGTTCCCCCTTCAATCGATCAAGTGGCCGTGGCTTCGCGCTTCTGGCGTTGCTCGTAGGCCTGCATATGGACATAGGCCTGGCGCAGGATGGGCGTGGCGATGCCGGCGGCCCGTGCGCGGGCGATCATGTCGCCGATGACGTGCTCGGCCTCGATGCGGAAGCCGCCCTCGAGGTCGCGCAGCATCGAGGCGGCGAACTTCGAGCCGCGCGTCGTCAGATAGACGCGGATGTTGTCCATCGCGCCGCCGCCCGGCTCGTGACCAGCGGCGCGCGCGACCTTGCGGCACTCCTCGATCGCCTCGAGCGTAAGGTCCATGCCCTCGTCGGTCTCGAGGATGTCGCAGACCGCGCCGCGCATCGAGCCGGTCAGCGCCGCCAGCGCGCACAGCATCACCCACTTGTCCCACATGTCCTGCACGATGTCGGACTGGATGCCGCCGTCGAAGCCCGACTTGCCGATCGCCGCCGCGAGGTCCTGCAACGCCGGCCGCGCTGTCTTGCCCTTGTCGCGCTCGCCGGTCAGCACGGCGGCCAGCGGCACCATGTGCACGACGCTGCCGTCGGCGGCGAGCGTCGAGCTGATGCGCGCCACGCCGCCCAGCACCCGCTCGGCGCCGAAGCGCGCGTCGAGCACGTCGAGATGCTTCATGCCGTTGAGCAGCGGCACGATCGCGGTGTCCGGCCCGATGGCCGGCGCCAGGGTCTCGATCGCCGAGTCGAGGTCGTAGGCCTTGCACGAGAGCATCGCCAGGTCGTACGGCCCGCCCTGCGTGGCGTCGGACACGACCTTGGCTTGCAAGGTGGCGTCGCCCTTGGGGCTGACGATCTTCAGCCCGTTGGCGCGCAAAAGCTCAGCGCGCGCCGGTCGCACGAGGAAGGTAACGTCGGCGCCAGCCTGCTGCAGGCGCCCGCCGAAATAGCCACCGACCGCGCCGGCACCAAGAACCAGAAGCTTCATCAGCCACGCCCATCCAGATAATCGTGCAGCCAGTCCACCAAGTCTTCGGTCTGGTGATGGATCCAGTCCAGCGGCAGGCCTTGCGCGCGATGCGTGCTCTCGGGCGTGCGGATCCACACCGTGCGCATGCCCAGCGCATGCGCCGGCTTCAGGTTCACGGCGATGTCGTCGAGCATGATGGCGCGCGTCGGATCGACGCCGTAGCGGCCGACGATGTCCCGATAGACCACCATCTCCGGCTTGGGCACGTAGTCGGCGGCGACGATGTCATAGATGCCCTCGAAATGATGCGCCACGCCCAGCCGCTCGAGCACCCGCTCGGCATGACGCACCGTGCCGTTGGTGAAGACGATCTTGCGGCCGGTGAGCTGCTTGAGCGCCGCGTCGAGCCGCGGGCTGGCGTCGACCGGCGCGTAGTCGATGTCGTGCACGTAGTCGAGGTACGGCTCCGGATCGACCTGGTGCAAGGTCATCAGCCCGCGCAACGAGGTGCCATGCGTCTTCCAGTAGTCCTTCTGGATACGCTTGGCCTCGTCGTAGTGCACGTCGAGCAGCTTGGAGATGAATTCCCCGATGCGCCGGTCGGTCTGCGCGAAGAGATCGCAGCGCGCCGGATACAGCGTGTTGTCGAGGTCGAAGAGCCAGGCGGCGGGCTGCTCGGTGGCGGTGGCAATCGTCATGGGCGCCCGCTCTAGCTGGTTGATCTGGTGTTGTCGAGGCCGGTCGGAATCACCCGGCTTTCTGCCGGGAGCGACGCTCGTCCGCCGCCTCGAAATGACTGATCTGGTCGGCCCGGGCCTTCTTGAAAGCGGGGCGATCAGTGGCCCGGGCCACATAGGCCTCGGTCGCCGGCCGATCCCCGAACGAGCGGACATCCGGAACCCGCAGCACGTCCGCCATCAGCAGGTCGGCGACGGTGAAGCGACCGGCCACCAGCCATTCGCGCTCGCTCAAAACCTTCTCGAGCTGGTCGAGGCGCAGGCTCATCCATCCAGTCAGCTGATTCTTCTCGGCGCCGGACACTTTCAGAAACCACCAGGGGACACTGACCATCTCGATCGAGTTGAGCGCGGCGATCGTCCACTGCCGTGTTTGCGCCTCGCCGACCGGATCAACCGGCATCAGCTTGTCGCTCTTGCCGGCCAGGTGCAGAAGCCCCGCGCCACTTTCGAACATCTCCAGCTCTCCGTCGTTCAGGAACGGAACCTGGCCGAATGGCTGGCGCGCGAGATGATTGGTCTCGCGGCCATCGAATGGAACCGTTCGGACCGCGTAGCTGAGGCCAGCTTCCTCGCACGCCCATCTCAGCCTCAGGTCACGCACCAAGCCGCGAGGGCCTTCGGGCACCCAGTCGTAGGTCCAGATGGTCAGTTCGCTCATCGCAACAGTCCTTTCCGGCGCTGGCGTCACTGCTTCGAATCAACGGAGCGGTGCCTGCCGGTGACTCGCCGCACGACCGAGACGAATAGCCGGAAGATCTTGGGTAGCAGCCAGATCATCAGGCCGACGACGATGGTCAGCAGGATCAGGAAGACCACCGCGTTGGTGATCGCCAGCCACAGGCCGCCGACCACGGCGACGTCCTCGGCGATGGAGAGGCCGATGCCGCTGCCCGGCACCGTGCTGGTGGCCGCGACGCGCGCGCTGGTCTTGGTGGCGTGGCTGCCGAAGGCGAGCGTGCCGCCGACCAGCGCGGCGGCGGCGATGATCGCCGGATCGGCGTCGCCCACGGCGGCGCCAGCCATCACCGCGCCGGCGGGGATGCGCAGGAAGGTATGGATGAAGTCGTTGACGGTCTCGACCGCCGGGATCTTGTCGGCGAGGAAGTTGATGGCGTAGAGCACGCCGGCCAGCGCCAGGATCCACGGCGACTCCAGCGCCTGCAGGCTTTCGGGCAGGCGTACCGCGCCGACGCGGCCGGCGATACCGATGGTCAGCGCCGCGAGATACATGTTGATGCCGCTGGCCCAGCTGCCGCCGAGCGCGAGCGCCAGAGTGGCGATCGTATCCATGGCGCTACATCGCCCGCCGCGCCTTGAGCGCGGCCGCCAGCGTGCCCTCGTCGAGATAGTCGAGCTCGCCGCCCACCGGCACGCCATGCGCGAGACGCGAGACCTTGATGCCCTCGATCTCGGCCAGCCGGTCGGCGAGGTAGTGCGCCGTGGTCTGGCCGTCGACCGTGGCGTTGGTGGCGAGGATCACCTCGCGCACCGCGCCGTTGCGCGCGCGGCGCATCAGGCCGGCGATGTTGAGATCCTCGGGCCCGACACCATCGAGCGCCGAGAGCGTGCCACCGAGCACGTGATAGCCGCCGGCGAAGACGCGGCCGCGTTCCAGCGCCCACAGATCGGCGACGTCCTCGACGACGCAGATCAGCGTGGCGTCGCGGCGCGTGTCGCTGCACACCACGCAGGGATCGGCGGTGTCGAGGTTGCCGCAGACCGAGCAGGTGCGGATCGCCTCGGCGGCGCGACCGATCGCCTGCGCCAGCGGCGTCATCAGCGCCTCGCGCTTCTTCAGCAAGTGCAGCGCAGCGCGCCGCGCCGAGCGCGGCCCCAGTCCCGGCAGCTTGGCCAGCAGCTGGATCAGCCGATCGATCTCGGGGCCGGTCATCGGCGAGTCAGCACGGGTATGATCGTGAACTCTACCTTCCCCCGGAGGGGGAAGGTGGCGCGCGCAGCGCGACGGATGGGGGATGCCTCAACGACATCGACGTCCGTCTTCGACATCCCCCATCCGCCCTTCGGGCACCTTCCCTCTCCGGGGGAAGGTAGAACCGCATGGAGGCTCATCCCAGCTTGAAGCCCGGCGGCAGGGGCAGACCGCCGGTGATCGACTGCATCTGCTGCTGCGCCTCGGCCTCGACCTTGCCGCGCGCATCGTTCATTGCCGCGACCAGCAGATCCTCGAGCACACCTTTCTCCGCCGGCACCAGCAATGAGCCGTCGATCTCGACGCGCCGCGCCTCTCCCTTGCCATCGACGGTGACCTTCACCAGGCCGCCGCCGGAGCGGCCAGTGAGCTCCATGGCGGCAAGCTTGGCCTGCATCTCCGCCATCTTCTGCTGCATCTCCTGCGCCTGCTTCATCAGGGCGCCGAGATCCTTCAGTTGGCCGAACATGGTGCGCCTCTAGAGATCGCCTTCGGGGATGTCGAAGTCGTCATAGGACAGTTCGCCGGGCTCGAACAGCGGCGGCTCAGCACCGTCGGCGGCCTCGGCGTTCATCGGCTGCGGCATCGGCGATGGCGCGGCCACGTCGTCGTCGGGGCCACGCACGTCCTGCAAGGTCGCGCCGGGAAACATCGCCATCGCCGCCTGGACCAGCGGATGCTCGAGCGCGCGCTGGCGACGGGCATCGCGGCTCGCGGCGCGGCGCGATGCCAGCGTCGGCTCGCCCGCCTCGCTCGACACCGACACCATCCAGCGCTGACCGGTCCAGCGCGCCAGCGCCTCGGCGACCTTGGGCGCGAGATCGACCGGCGCCCGGTCGGTCGGCCGGAACTCCAGCCGGCCCGGCTCGCAGCGCACCGGATGGACATCGGTGCTCAGCGCCAGCGCCAGCCGCGCCTCGCGCTTGGTCTCGAACAGCGCCACGACCTCGGCGAAATCCTTGGGCTGCGGCTTGGGCGCGACAACCAGCGCCTCGGCGTCGAGGTCAACCGCGGCCTGCGCGACCACGGCGTTGCTCACCGCCAACCGCGCGACCGGACCGCCAGCGGGTGCCCCCGATGCCGCACCGCGCGGTGACGCGGCGCTCGCGCTCATGCCACCGCCATTGCCCGGCGGCGGCGCCGAAGGCCTCGGCGGCGGCGCGCCGCCACCATCCTGCAGGGCTTTCAGCGCGTCGGCGGGCGTCGGCAGATCGGCGGCGTAGCACAGGCGGATCAGCGTCATCTCGGCGGCGCGGATCGGCGAATGGGCGTGCTGCGTCTCCTGCAGGCCCTTCAGCAACATCTGCCAGGCGCGCGTCAGGTGGGCCATGGCGAGCTTGCCAGCCATGTCGCGCCCACGCGTACGCTCCAGCTCCGGCGCGGCTTCGGCCGATTCGGGCACGACCTTCAGCCGCGTCAGCCAGTGCGCCAGCTCGAGCATGTCCTGCAGCACGACGACGGGATCGGCGCCCGAATCGTACATGCCGCCCAGCGTCTTGAGCGCCGCCTGGGCGTCGCCGCGCATCACCTGGTCGAACAGCTCGAAGACCAGGCCACGATCGGCCAGGCCCAGCATGTCGCGCACCTGCGCCGCGTCGACCACGCCGCCGCCATGGGCAATGGCCTGGTCGAGCAGGCTCAGGCCATCGCGCACCGAGCCGTCGGCGGCGGTGGCGATCAGGCGCAGCGCCTCGGGCGCGATCTCGACCTTCTCGCTCTCCGCCACGCGCGCGAAATGCGCGGTCAGCGCCTCGACCGGCACGCGGCGCAGGTCGAAGCGCTGGCAGCGCGACAGCACCGTCACCGGCACCTTGCGGATCTCGGTCGTGGCGAAGACGAACTTCACATGCGGCGGCGGTTCCTCCAGGGTCTTCAGCAGGCCGTTGAAGGCCGCCGTCGACAGCATGTGGACCTCGTCGATGATGTAGACCTTGTAGCGCGCCGAGACCGGGCGATAGCGCACGCCCTCGATCAGCTCGCGGATGTCGTTGATGCCGGTGCGGCTGGCGGCGTCCATCTCGATGACGTCGACATGGCGATCCTCGGTGATCGCCACGCAGTTCCCGCAGACGCCGCAGGGATCCATGGTCGGTCCGCCCTTGCCGTCGGGCCCGACGCAGTTCAGCGCCTTGGCGACGATGCGGGCGGTGGTGGTCTTGCCGACCCCGCGCACGCCGGTGAGCATGAAGGCGTGCGCCAGGCGGCCGGCATCGAGCGCGTTGCGCAAGGTGCGCACCATCGCTTCCTGGCCGACCAGCGTCGAGAAATCGGTGGGACGGTATTTGCGCGCCAGCACCCGGTAATGGGTGTTGTCGTCGGAAACGGGCGCGGGGGTGTCGAGCGGGGCGTCGGCCATGATCAGGGGCGCCTCGCGGCGTGTGCCCTGCCTCGTCGGCGAGGGCGAGGTGGGAGACCGGACACGACCCGCAGCGAATTCGTTACGGCTGCTTCCTTCCGGACCTGACCGGGTTGGCGAAGACTACGTCCACGCCGGCCTCCCAAAGCGGTTATATCAGGACTCGGGCGCGGACTCGCAAGGCCCGAATCCGGCCGGTTTGCCACAGGCCCAAATCTAGCCCCGGGGCGGCTTTGGCTGGCTGGGTGTGGTGCTCTCCGGTTTGCCGATGGTCGGCGCCGGCTCCGGTGGGTTGCCGGGGGCCGGCGCGGAGGGCGGAGCCGCCTTGACCTCGGTGGCGCGGCCGCCGAGGTGCCTGGCCAGAAACGTCTCGACCTTGGCGAAGAAGATCAGCCGGTTCTCCGAGCGCCCGAGGCTATGGCCCTCGTTCTCGAACAGATGGAACTCCACCGGCTTGCCCAACGCCCGCGCCGCGCCATAGAAGCGCTCGCTCTGGTCCTTGCGCACGCGCACGTCGTTGGCGCCGTGCGTGATCAGCATCGGCCGCTCGAGCTTGTGCACATGCGCCAGCGGCGAGCGCTGCCACATCGCGGCCCGGCCCTCGACGGTGTTGGACGGGCCGAGATAGCGGTTCCAACGGCTGCGGTCCCAGTACTCCGGCACCAGGTCGATGAAGGCCGGCAGGTCGGTGATGCCGACATTGGCCACGCCGGCGGCGAACTGCGTCGGCGTACGGGTCATGCCGACGAAGGTGGCGTAGCCGCCGTAGGAGCTGCCCATCAGCGCGATCTTCGCCGGATCGGCGATGCCCTGGGCGATCAGCCACTTCACGCCATCGTCGACGTCGTCCTGCATCTTGCCGCCGAGCTCACCGATGCCGGCGCGCAGATGGGCGCGGCCGTAGCCATTGGAGCCGCGGTAGTTCACCTGCAGCACGGCATAGCCGCGATTGGCGAGGAATTGCGCCGTGGTGCCCAGCGTCCCGTAGTCGCGCAGCCAAGGCCCGCCATGCACCAGAACCACCGCCGGGAGGTTCTTGCCCGGCGCGCCCGCCGGCAGGGTGAGATAGCCGTTGATCGACAGACCGTCGCGCGCCTTGTACTCGATCGGCGTGATTGGCGACATGGACTCGCGATAGGCATCCCAAGACCCCGCCGTGAGCAGGGTGCGCTCCTTGTTCTGCGCGTCGTAGAGGATGGTACGCGTGGCGCTGCCCTTGCTCTGCACGCCCAGCACGAACCAGCGCATGGCGTAGTCGTGGCTCTGGACGGTCACCACGTCGGCGCCGCCATCGCCCCCGATCGCCGCCAGATCGGGGCCGATGCCGCCGCCGAAGCCATGCAGACGCTGCCGGTCCGGCCACTGGATCGCCAGCACCGGCTCGCGCGTCTCGGTGTTGAACCAGAAACTGTCGACATCGACCTTGGGATCGGCGTGCATCACCGTCTCGGCGCCGGTCCTGAGGTTCAGCCGCACCACCGCCTGGCGATCGCGGCCGCGATTGGACAGCGCCCACACCACCTCCTCGTCGGCCGCGATGTCGACGATGGTGACCTGCTCGTCCCATTCCATGTCGAAGGCGCGCGCGCAGGTCGTGACGGCGCCGGGGCAGAACTCGAAGGCGCGCTTGCCGTCGGCGCCAGCACGCAGGTTGCGCGCCGCCAGCCGCGCCTTGCGGTCGAAATAGGCGCGATCGACGTTGCCGGGATTGCGCTCGTGCAGCACCGGCGTCAGGTCGCCGCTCAGCGGCAGGCGATAAGCGTCGAAGACGCGTCGGTCGCGGCGGTTGCTGAAGATCAGCACCTCGTCGCCGTCGAGGCGCGTGGTCAGGACATAGTTGGCTGTGCCCGCCCAGGGCGTCACGTTCTTGGGCGGCGCGGTCGGGCTTTGCGTATCGACGATCCAGATCTGCGTGTTCTCGTTACCGCCATTGTCGAGCGCGTAACGCAGCCGGCGGCTATCGGGCAGCCAGCGGAAGTTCGACGAGCCGGTGGGCGTGCGCACGACCACGGGGTCGCCGCCGGCCATCGGCCGCACGTGGATCTGCGAGCGCCCGGCATGGCGCTGCGACCAGGCCAGCCATTTGCCGTCGGGCGAGATCTGGAAGTTGGTGCGCGTGTCGGTGTCGTCGCCGGCGATCAGGGCGAGCGGCAGCAGCGGCGGCAGCTTCGCGTCCTTCAATGTCGGATGGGTCTGCGCCGCGGCCACGCCGGCCAGCAGCAGCCACGCCAACGCCAGCCATGCGATCGCACGGAACCTTGCCACGGACGTCTCTCCTGCAATGGGCGTCCGCCATCCTAGCATGGCGGCACCGGTTGAAGCGCGCCGTACGGGGTGCCATTGTCCGGCCCGAACCCGAGAACAAGACAGCGGAAATACGCCCGATGCGCCGCAATCCCTATTCGAGCGCCGAGATCGACCGCGCCTCGCACCGCCGCGAGATCGATGACGACATCGAGGATCTGCTCGTCGCGACCAAGACCCGTTTCATCCCGGTCGACAGCGAGCGCAACCTGATCGACAAGCGCGGCAAGCCGTCGGCCGTCTTCATCCAGGGCATGATGGCGCGCGCCATCATCCGCGGCGGCTCGCATCCGATCTTCCTCGGCCTGGTCGAGGGCGAGGCGTACTTCGCGCTCGACGTCACCGGCTTCGACATGCCGATCGACGGGCTGGGCGAGTTCATGGACCTGCGCCAGGTCGGCCCCCTGCTCTTCGCCCGCGAAGGCTCGCTGCTGGCCTATGCGCGGGGCATGACCTACTGGCACCGCCGGCACAAATTCTGCGGCGTCTGCGGCGCGCCCACGCGGGTCGCCAAGGCCGGCCACGAGCGCGTCTGCACCAATGAATCCTGCAAGGCGCAGCACTTCCCGCGCACCGACCCGGCGGTGATCATGCTGGTGCATCACGGCGATCACTGCATGCTGGGCCGCGGCAAGCATTTCCCCGCGGGCATGCATTCGACCCTGGCCGGCTTCGTCGAGCCGGGCGAAAGCTTCGAGGACGCGGTGGCGCGCGAGATCTACGAGGAGGTCAAGGTCAAGGTCAGCGCCGTGACCTACCACTCCTCGCAGCCCTGGCCATTCCCCGCCTCGGTCATGATCGGCTTCCACGCCGAGGCCGCGAGCATGGATTTCGAGGTCAACAAGGAGGAGCTCGACACCGCGCGCTGGTTCCATCGCGACGAGCTGCGCGAGGAGAACCTGCCCAAGGACGGCTCCTTCTTCATGCCGCGCCGCGATTCGATCGCGCGCCGCCTGATCGAGAACTGGCTCGGCCACGAGGCCGGACCTGGGCCCAATGGCTGAGGGGTTCAATTCTACCTTCCCCTGGAGGGGGAAGGTGGCGCGCGAAGCGCGACGGATGGGGGATGCCTCAACACACACCGATGTCCGTCTTCGACATCCCCCTTCCGCCCTTCGGGCATCTTCCCCCTCCGGGGGAAGGTAAAGACCAAGGCAAACGGAGATCACTTGATGGCTCAGTTGTTCACGCCCTTTCGTCTGGGCGGCGATGTCGAGTTGCCCAACCGTATCGTCGTGTCGCCGATGTGCCAGTACTCGGCCGTCGAGGGCTCGGCGATCGACTGGCATCTCGCCCACTATGGCGCGCTGGCGAGCAGCGGCGCCGGCCTGATGTGCGTGGAGGCGACGCACGTATCGGCGCAGGGCCGCATCACCCATGGCTGCCTCGGCCTCTATAGCGACGCCAACGAGGCGGCGCTCAAGCGCGTGGTCGACTGGTGCCGCGCCTGGATGCCCGGCACCAAACTCGCCATCCAGATCGCCCATGCCGGCCGCAAGGCGTCGGCACAGCGGCCATGGAAAGGCGGTGGCCCGCTGACCGCGGCCGACGCGCCGGATACGCCATGGTCGACGATCTCCGCCTCGGCGATCCCCTTCGACGCCACCGGGCCGGGCGTCGGCTTCCAGGGCGGCGTGCCCTCGCAACTGCCGACAGCGAAATGGCACACGCCGGTGGCGCTCGACCGCGTCGGCATGGATCGTGTGAAGGCGGAGTTCGTCGCCGCGACCGAGCGCGCCGCGCGGCTGGGTTTCGAGGTGCTCGAGCTGCATGGTGCGCACGGCTATTTCCTGCACCAGTTCCTCTCGCCGCTCACCAACCATCGCGACGACGAATACGGCGGCTCGATGGAGAAGCGCCGACGCTTCCCGCTCGAGATCTTCGAGGCGGTGCGCCGCGTCTGGCCGCGCGAGCGCGCGCTGGGCGTGCGGCTGTCGGCGATCGACTGGGTCGAGGGCGGCCTGACCATCGAGGATTCGATCCAGACCGCGCGCGAGTTCAAGGCGCTGGGCTGCGATTTCATCGATGTCAGCTCCGGCGGCACGATCCCCAACGCCAAGATCACGGTGACGCCGGGCTATCACGTGCCGTTCTCGGCACGCATCCGCAAGGAAGCCGGTATCGCCACCTGGGCGGTGGGCGTGATCACCGAGCCTGAGCAGGCCGAGCAGATCGTCGCCTCGGGCGCGGCCGACTGCACCGCGCATGCCCGTTCATTCCTGGCTGATCCGCGCTGGGCCTGGAACGCGGCCAGAGCGCTGGGCGTCGAACCACCGCCGCTGCCGGTTCCCTATCACCGCGCCGCCAGCATCCTGTCGTTCAAGCCGCGGCCGGTGGCCAAGGCGGCGGAGTAGGTTCCTTCCGCCGGAGGGCAGGGCTACCGCATATGGCCCGTTCGACTTGGCCGTACCTTCCCCGGAGGGAGAAGCGTAAGAGATTCCTCAGTGGCTGAGGCGTTCTGCAGCGACATCACCCTTGCCGCTACGGGCGAGGGAATGGGTCGCTAGGTGGTCCGACACCGCCTGCAATCCCGAGAGCGGCGTGCCGGCCTGACAGACGGCGTCGATCGCCGGCAGCACATCGCGCTCCAGGTTGTGGCCTTCGACCAGCCAGCGCGCCATCCAGCGTTCGAGGTCGGCCGGCGGCCCGTCCGGCCAGGCGTTGCGTAGTCGGTACCGAATCGCCTTGCGCCAGCGCGACGACACTCTGACGCCGTTGGTCGCTGGAGCTGCGGCGGGCGGCGAAGGCGGCGCCGCCGGCTCGACCGGCACCGGCTTGGCGGGGTCGGCGGGATAGCGGTGCCGCGCGCGGCGGCTGACCCGCTGGATCTGCTCCCAGGCGATCACCGAGAGATACTCCTGTCCCTCGACCGTGAAGATGCGCACCAGCCCGCGCGCCACCAGTTCGTCGATCAGCGCGCGCACCGCGTCCTCATCGATCGGATCGCCGGGAAAGACCTGCATGCGGATGGTGCGTGGGCGCAGCGGCTGCACGCCGTGATCGTCGGCGAAGTTCCACAGGCCGAGGAACAGCAGGCGTGCCGTCATCGAACAGTCGATGACAGCTTCCCAGGTCCAGAAGTCGGTAGGAAGAGTGCGGTCGCGGGCCATGGGCGATCTCCGATCGAAAAGATGGGATCGGTGTACCGAAAACTTTCGCCATCTCCTATTTCCGCCGCTACGCGCGACGAATCGGAGCGTCCGTTGCTGATGGCTCAGGCCTTCTGCTTGCCGCTACGGCGACGCTAATCCACAGGGACTTAGGCCGGCGGCAGGGCTTCGGCGGCCGGCGGCTCGTCCTGCGGCGGCTTCGGCTTGCGCTGCAGCTTGAGCACGACCCAGCGCACCGCGACGTAGAACACCGGCGTCAGGAACAGGCCGAAGAAGGTCACGCCGATCATGCCGAACAGCACGGCGGTGCCCAGCGCCTGGCGCATCTCGGCGCCGGCGCCCGAGGCGAAGGCCAGCGGCACGACACCCAGGATGAACGCGAAAGCGGTCATCAGGATCGGCCGCAGGCGCAGGCGGCAAGCCTCGATCACCGCGGCGAGGGGATCGCGGCCCTCCTGCTCGGCCTGGCGCGCGAACTCGACGATCAGGATGGCGTTCTTGGCGGCCAGACCGATCAGCACGACGAGGCCGATCTGGGTCAGCACGTTGTTGTCCATGCCGCGCGCCATGACGCCCAGCAAGGCCGACATGACGCCCATCGGCACGATCAGCACGATGGCCAGCGGCAACGCCCAGCTTTCGTACTGCGCCGCCAGCACGAGGAAGACGAAGACCACCGACAGCGCGAAGATGAACACCGCGGTGTTGCCGGTCGCGCGCTCCTGGTAGGCCAGCTCGGTCCACTCGAAGCCGATGCCCGGCGGCAGGATCCGCCGCGCCAGGTCTTCCATGGCGTTCAACGCGGTGCCGGTGGCGACGCCGGGCGCGGCGTTGCCCTGCAGCGGCACCGATGTGTACATATTGTAGCGCTGCACCAGCGATGGGCCGGCGACATCCTTGATCTCGACCAGCGTGCCCAGCGGCACCAGCGCGCCATCGGCGGAGCGCACGCGAAGGCGCGCGATGCTGTCGCGTTCGATGCGGAAGCGCGCATCGGCCGACAGCCGCACCTGGTAGACGCGGCCGAAGGCGTTGAAGTCGTTGACGTAGGCCGCGCCGAGGTTGTTCTGCAGCGCCTCGAAGATCGCGCCGATCGGCACGTTGAGCATCTGCGCCTTGGTACGGTCGATCTCGAGGTAGATCTGCGGCGTGTTGGCTGTGAAGGTGGTGAACACGCCCGACAGGCCGGGCGTCTGTTGCGCCGCGCCCATCATCGCGTAGGCGGACGCGAGCACGCGCCGGATATCGGCGCCGTCGCGGTCCTGCAGCTGAATCTTGAAGCCGCCCTGGTTACCCAGGCCGCGCACCGGCGGCGGCGGCACGGCGATGACGAAGGCCTCCTCGATACCGCCGATGCGCTGCATCACCTGGCCGATAATCGCGCCCGACGTCATGGACGGCCCCTGGCGTTCCGAGAACGGCTTGAGCGTGGCGAAGACCACGGCGCTGTTCGACGCGCTGGAGAAGGTGGCGCCATTCAGCCCGGCGATCTCCACCGTGTTGGCGACGCCCGGGATCGCCCGCACGATGTCGGCGACTTTCTCGGTGGCCGCTTCCGTGCGCGACAGCGAGGCGCCGTCGGGCAGCTGGATCACGACGATGATGTAGCCCTGGTCCTGCGGCGGGATGAAGCCGGTCGGCACGCGGCTGAACACCCACACCGTGAGGCCGATCAGCGCTCCGTAGACCGCCAGCGAGATCAGCTTGCGCCCGGCCACGAAGCCCACCGCGGTGGCATAGCCGCGCGCCATGCGGTCGAAGCCGCCGTTGAATCGGTCGGCGGCCCAGCCCACGGCGCGGGCGATCGGGTTGCGGCTGCGGTGATGCGGCTCGTGCGGCTTGAGCAGCAGCGCCGCCAGCGCCGGCGACAGCGTCAGCGACACGAAGGCGGAAATCACCGTCGACACCGCGATGGTGAGCGCGAACTGGCGATAGAACTGGCCGGTGATGCCGGGAATGAACGCCGTCGGCACGAACACCGCCGACAGCACCAAGGCGATGGCGATCACCGCCGTGCCGACCTCGTCCATCGTGCGATGCGCCGCGGCGTGCGGCGTCATGCCGTTGGCGATGTTGCGCTCGATGTTCTCGACCACGACGATGGCGTCGTCGACGACGATGCCGATCGCCAGCACCAATCCAAACAAGGTGAGATTGTTCAGGGAGTAGCCCAAAGCCGCCATCACGGCGCAGGTGCCGATCAGCGAGACCGGGATGGCGATGATCGGAATGATCGCCGTGCGCCAGGACTGCAGGAACACGACCACCACGAGCATCACGAGGATCGTCGCCTCGATCAGCGTGACATAGACCGCGTCGACCGAGGCCTGGATGTAGTCGGTCGGATTGTAGACGATGCGGTACTCGATGCCTTTCGGGAAATCCTGCTTCAGCCGCTCCATCTGCGCGATCACGTCGCTCGCGCCGCTCAGCGCATTGGTATTGGGGCGCTGGAACACCGCGATACCCACCGCCGGCTTGCCGTTCAGGTACGAGCCCGTGGAATAGTCCTGCGCGCCGAGCTCGACGCGGGCGACATCCTGCAGGCGCACGATGCGGCCCTCGCGCGTCGAGCGCACGATGATGCGGCGGAACTCGGCGGGATCCTGGAAACGGCCCTGGGTCGTGACGGTGAGCTGGAAGGCGTTGTCTTTGGGCGCCGGCTGCGCGCCCAGCGAACCGCCGGAAACCTGGACGTTCTGCTCGCGCACAGCGGCGACGACGTCGCTGGGCGTCAGGCCGTAGGCGGCGAGCTTGTCGGGGTCGAGCCAGATGCGCAGGCTGTACAGGCGCTCGCCGAAGATGATGATGTCGCCCACGCCATCGAGCCGCAACAGCTGGTCGCGGATGCGGTTGCGCGCGTAGTTCGAGACGTAGAGCTGGTCGTAGCTTTCGTCGGGCGACAGCAGATGGACCACCATCATGAAGTCGGGCGACGCCTTGGTGGTGGTGACGCCGAGCTGTGTCACCGGCGTCGGCAGACGTGGAATCGCCGTGCTGACGCGGTTCTGCACCAGCACCTGCGCGGCGTTGAGGTCGGTACCCAGCTTGAAGGTGATGGTCAGCGACATCGCGCCGTCGGCGCTGGAATAGGAGGACATGTAGAGCATGCCCTCGACGCCGTTGATCTGCTCCTCCAGCGGCGCCGCCACGGTGGCGGCCACCGTCTCGGCGTCGGCGCCTGGATAGTTGGCGCGCACCACGATGGTCGGTGGAGCGATTTCCGGATACTGCGCGACCGGCAGATTGAGATAGGCGATGGCGCCGATCAGCGTGATCAGGATCGACAGCACCGTCGCGAAGATCGGCCGGTCGACGAAGAAACGGGCAAAACGCATGACGGGGCTCGCTTACGGCGCGGCGCGCGTCGGCGGCAGCGTCGTCGGCTTGGGCGTGACCCTCACGCCGGGGCGCACGCGCATCAGCCCGTCGACCACGATCATCTCGTCGCCGGTCAGGCCCTGGCGGATCACGCGATAGCCGTCGATGCGCGGTCCCGGTCGGACGACCTTGGGCGTGACGTTGCCGTCCTTGTCGACGGCGTAGACAATGCGCCGCGTCTGATCACTGGCGATCGCCTCGTCGGGCAGCAATATGCCCTTGTAGGACGGCGAGCCCTGGATGGCGATGCGGCCGAACATGCCCGGCGTGAGAAAGCCGTCGGGATTGGGCACCTTGGCACGTAGGCGCATCGTGCCGCTGGCGGTATCGAGGCGGTTATCGAGGAAGTCGATGGTGCCCGTGCGCTTCAGCTCCCGCTCGTCGCTGGTGCCGATGAAGACCTGGGAGCCGACGCTCTTGCCGGTCGAGCCGTCGCGCGCCATGCGCGAATAGGCAAGAAAGGAGCGCTCATCGACGTCGAAATAGAAATCGATCGGATCGACCGAGACGATGGTGGTGAGCATCGTGGTGTTGGCGTTCACCAGATTGCCTTCGCTAACCAGCTTGCGCGAAATGCGTCCGCTGATCGGCGCGCGGATCTCGGAATACTCGAAGTTCAGCCGGGACTGCTCGAGGGAGGCTTTGGCGCCGGTGAAGTCGGCCTGCGTGGCGAGGAATTGCTGGCGCCGCTGATCGAGCGCCTGCTCGGTGCCGGCGCCGCTGCGCACCAGTCGCTCGGCACGCTCCAGCTCGAGGCGGGCGAGATCGAAACGCGTCTGGGCGGCCACCAGAGTCGCTTCAGCCTGATCGAGCGCCGCCTTGAATCCACGGCGATCGATGATGAACAGCACGTCGCCTTCTTTGACCAGCGCGCCATCCGTGAACTGCACCGATTCAAGATAGCCGCCGACCCGGGCGCGAATCTCGACCGCGCCGACAGCGTCGAACCGACCGGTGAACTCGTCCCACTCGACGATGTCCTTCACGACAGGTTTCGCCACGGTGACAGGCGGCGCCATCGGCGGCTGCTGCGCCGCCGCCGCTGTAATCATTGCCGAAACGATCGGCACTATGAGCGTCGAACGAACAATCCGGTTCAAGATGATGCCCCCGGAAGACGAACGCCATGGACTGGCGACTTTGACTCTATATGGGCGCACCGCCTGGATTGAAATAGGCCGTTCGTCGCGCCTTGGTATCGACTCGCACGAATTTCCTTCATGTCCCCGTGCGCGTCGGTGCTTCCCAGCCCTTGCGACGGAAGGGGTGTGCAGGAAACGTGCCGAGCGGCCGCAGCTCGGAGAAGAACTCCAGCTCCTCAAGTGCCAGTCGCACTGAGGGATGGTCCTTGTGGCCCTCGATCTCGGCGTAGAACTGCGCCTGCTCGAAAGCCGCGCCGGAGAGATAGCTCTCCAGCTTGGTGATATTGACACCGTTGGTGGCGAAACCACCCAGCGCCTTGTAGAGCGCCGCCGGCCGACTCTTCACCTGGAAGACGAAAGCGGTGAGATACGGCCCGCCGACGCGCCAGTCGGTGTCGTTGGCGTCGCGCGAGAAGATCAGCATGCGCGTCGTGTTGTGGTCGGCGTCCTCGATGTTCCGTTTCAGCACCTGCAGACCATAGATCTTCGCGGCCAGCGACGAGGCGATGGCCGCGACCTTCGGATCGCCGAGCTTGGCGATATCCTTGGCCGCGCCGGCGGTGTCGGCGTGAACCTCGGGCGCGATGCGCTGACGCCTGAGGAAGCCGCGGCACTGCGCCAGCGCCTGCACGTGACTGCGCGCGACCTTCACCGTCTTCATCGAGGCGCCCTTGACCGCCACGAGGCAGTGCTCGACGCGCTGGAAGTGCTCGCCGATGATCGACAGGCCGGCGTTGGGCAGCAGGCTGTGCAGATCCGCGACACGGCCGGCGATCGAGTTCTCGATCGGGATCATCGCCAGGTCGGCCTTGCGCGCGTGCACCGCCTGCACCGCGTCCTCGAAGGTGCGCGACGGCAAGGTGGTCATGTAGGGAAACGCCGCGCGGCAGGCCATGTCGGAGTTGGCGCCGAACTCGCCCTGGAAGGCGATGACGTTGGTCGGGGTATCGGAACGGGCGGCGGTCTTGCGGCGCGTGGCCATGTGAGAGTCCGGTTAGAGCAGTCGGTCAGGCTGATTAGCAGCCCTGTTGCGCAGGGAACAGCGCCCAATGATGCCAGGGTAGACCATGCGGCCGTCTTCATCCGATGGAGTGGGCAATGGCTGCGACAGTGATCCGCTATGAACGGGGCGACGAGTACGTTGAGAACGTCTACCCCCACGTCACTAAGGATCCGAAGTCCGGCAAGGAGATCAAGACCGACAAGACCGCCCACGGCCTGGTCGGCACGCTCTGGGTCGGCGGCTACGCCTTCGACACGCTGGAGCGCATGGACGGCTACGTCTGCCTGAAGCCTGGCGAGTACACCATGTCCTCGATGTACGACGAGGCGCATACCGGCGGCACGCACGGCATCGTCGTCAACCCATGGCTGGGCAAGACGGCCGAAGGCAACAAGCAGCTGCGCAACATCCTGATCCACAAGGGCTCCGTGCCCTCGCACTTCGAGGGCTGCATCGGCCCTGGCTTCCTCGAAGCCAACCAGCTGACCTACTCCAGGGAATCGATGGAGATCATCTGGGAGCAGTGCGGCGGCAAGGATCGCAAGAAGAGCATCATCGTCACCCTGCGCGTCGAGGGCGAGATGCCCGCGCTCAGTGCCTGCCGGAAGTACGCCGGCTGAGCAGGCGGCGCGCGGCGTCCAGGCTCTCCGCCGTATCCACCGCGGGCGAGATATCAGTGACGATCCGCACGGCGACGCGCATGCCGTGCTCCATCGCTCGCAGCTGCTCCAGGCTTTCGTCGCACTCGCGCATGCCGCGCGGCAGGGCGGCGAAACGCTCCAGCGCGGCGCGCTGGAAGCCATAGATCCCGATATGTCGTAGTGCCGGCCCGCCCGAGCGCTGGCGACTGAAGTCGAGGGCAAGTCCCGCCCGATCGATCATCACCTTCACGACGTGCTGGTCGTCGAGAGCATCGCCGGCGAGCGGACCGGCGACAGTCGATATGTCGACGGCGGGATTGGCCAACGGCTCGAGGGCGGCCGCGATGGTCACCGGCGCGACCGTCGGCAGGTCGCCCTGCAGGTTCAGCACCACATCGTGGTCCCGGCCGGGATCGATCGCGGCGATCGCCGCGGCGACGCGATCGGAGCCGGTGGGCAGGTCGGGGTCGGTGGCGATGGCGCGCCCGCCCGCCCGCTCGATGACGGCGACGATCTCGGCATCGGCGGCGGCGACCACGACCGGGCCGATGCCGGCCTCGATGGCGCGGCGCCAGACATGGACAATCAGCGGCTCGCCAGCGATGTCGAGGAGCGGCTTGCCGGGCAGGCGGCCGGCGCCCAGCCGGGCCGGCACGACGACGATAGGGTTGGTCATTTGCCGAGCGAAATGAGGACGTTGCGACCTTAGGCCGCGTCGGGCGTGGCGTCAGCGATTCGATACTACAGCGGTCACCGGGGGTGTGGTAGATGCCAACCCGGGGGCAAGAACTGCCACTCGAAGAGCACGGATTGGGCACGCGCGATGTCGCTTGAATTCAACAAGATCGCCGCTGCGGTGCTGGCCGCCAGCCTGGGCGCCATGATGATCGGCAAAGTCGCCGGCGCGCTCGTTCACCCGAGCTTCCCCGAGAAGCCGCATATCGCCGTGCAGGAAGCCGCGGTCGAAACCAAGCCTGGCGCGGCGCCGGTCGCGGTGCCCGCGCTGCCCCCGGGCGGCGACGCCGCCGCCGGCAAGGTCGCGTTCGACAGGAAGTGCCTGACCTGCCACACGGTCGACAAGGGTGGTGCCAACAAGGTTGGTCCGAACTTGTTCGGCATCTATGGTGCCAAGAAGGCCCATATCGCCGGGTTCGCTTATTCGGCCAGCATGCAGGCCAAGGCGGGCGAGTGGGATGAAACGACGCTCAACGAGTTCCTGTGGAAGCCGGCGGCCTACATCAGGCAGACCAAGATGGCCTTCGCCGGCCTGAGCAACGACAAGGAACGGGCCGACGTCATCGCGTACCTGAAGTCGCTGAAGTAGGACCGACGCCTCCCACCCGATGCTGTCCGCCGTTCCCGCCTCCTACGTCGCGCTTGCCGAGCGGCTGGCCGACGCGGCGGGGCCGGTGATCGCGCGCCATTTCCGCACCCGCGTCGACATCGATGACAAGGACGACGCCTCGCCGGTGACCATCGCCGACCGCCAGGCCGAGGAGCGCATGCGCGCCATCCTCGAGACCGAGGTCCCCGGCCACGGCATCCTGGGCGAGGAATACGGCACGGTGCGCGCCGACGCCGAGTGGGTCTGGGTGCTCGATCCGGTCGACGGCACCCGCGCCTTCATCACCGGCATGCCGATTTTCGGGACCCTGATCGGGCTGTGTCATGGTGGCCGGCCCGTGCTGGGCATCATCGACCAGCCGATCCTGCGCGAGCGCTGGCTGGGCCATGTCGGCGCGCAGAGCACGCTCAACGGCCAGCCGATCGCTACCCGCGCCTGCGCCAGCCTGCGGAACGCCTATCTCTACTCGACGGCGCCGGCCATGTTCTCGGACTCGCAGGCGCCCCGGCATCTGAAGCTGGCGCAGACGGTCAAGAACCTGCGCTGGGGCGGCGATTGCTATGCCTACGGCCTGTGCGCGTCGGGCCATGTCGACCTGGTCGTCGAGGCGTCGCTGAAGCAGTACGACTATGCCGCCCTCGGGCCGGTGATCGAGGGCGCCGGCGGCGTCTGCACAGACTGGGCCGGCAAGCCGCTCGACCTCGACTCCGACGGCACCATCGTGGCCGCCGGCGACCGCCGGGTGCACGCGCTCGCGCTGGCGACCTTGGCCGCCTGACCGCCCCGAGCATGACCGCATCGTGAGCGCCGTGGCCCTTGGTTTACCACGAAGGACGTCCTAGCTTCGCCACCAGGGTCAGACGGAGGCCAACGGCATGATCAAGCGTGGCGTCGAACGACGGTCGGTAATGCTCGGACTGGCAACGGCGGCGGCCTGGCCGTCGATCGGCCTGCCATCGAGCTGGGCGCAGAGCGAGGGCAAGACCGTCATCTCGCACGGCATCGCCATCCACGGCCTGCCCGAGACGCCGCCCGACGCCAAGCACCTGGCCTACGCCAACCCCAACGCGCCCAAGGGCGGCACGATCAAGCTGGCCGGCCGCGGCACGTTCGACTCGCTGAACCCGTTCATCCTGAAGGGCACGCCGGCCGGCGCTGTCGGCTTGATCTACGAGACCCTGCTGGGCTCGAATGGCGACGAGGCCTCGACGGCCTATGGCCTGCTCGCCGAGACCATCGAGGTACCGGCCGATCGCTCCTGGGCGACCTTCAAGCTGCGCGCCGAGGCGCGCTGGCAAGACGGCAAGCCGGTGACGCCCGACGACGTCGTCTTCTCCTTCAACATCCTCAAGGAGAAGGGCTCGCCGCAATACGCCGTCTATTGGCAGGACGTCACGAAAGCCGAGAAGGTCGACGAACGAAGCGTGAAGTTCACCTTCCGCGGCGGCGAAAACCACGAACTGCCCAACATCATCGGCCAATTGCCGGTGCTGCCCAAGCACTGGTGGGCGACGCGCGAGTTCGACCGAACCAGCCTGGAGATCCCGCTGGGCAGCGGCCCCTATCGTATCGACTCGCTGGAGGCCGGCCGCTTCATCGTCGCCCGGCGCGTCGAGGATTACTGGGGCCGCGAGTTGTGGCTCAACAAGGGCCGGCACAATTTCGATGTCGTGCGCTACGACTTCTATCGCGACGAGCAGGTCGCGTTCGAGGCCTTCAAGGCCGGCCAGATCGACTATCGCGACGAGCACACCTCCAGGCTGTGGGCGACCGCCTACGACTTCCCGGCGGTGAAGAACGGCGCGGTGAAGATGGTCACCATGCCGCATTCGAACACGCTGCCGATGCAGGGCGTGATCTTCAATCTGCGCAAGGAGCAGTTCCGCGACCGCAAGTTCCGCGAGGCGTTCATCCACCTGATCGATTTCGAGTGGTTCAACAAGACGCTGAGCTACGGCCTGCTGACCCGCATCAACAGCTATTTCTTCAACTCCGAACTCGCCGCCTCGGGACTGCCCTCGAAGGAGGAGCTGGAGATTCTCGAGCCGCTGCGCGGCCAGATCCCGCCCGAGGTGTTCACCACGGAGTACAAGCTGCCGGCCACCGACGGCTCGGGCAACAACCGCGAGGGCCAGCGCCGCGCCATCGCGCTCCTGAAGGAAGCCGGCTGGGAAATCCGCAACGGCAAGATGACAAACGTCAAGAGCGCGCAGCCGCTCTCCTTCGAGCTGCTGCTGGGCGAGCCGCGGATGGAGCGCTTCGCGCTGCCGTTCAAGCAATGGTGCGAGCGCGTCGGCGTCGAGGTGCGGCTGCGCACCGTCGATCCGGTCCAGTATCAGAAGCGCATGGACGAGTTCGACTTCGAAGCCACGATCGAGCTGTTCGCCAACTCTCTATCGCCGGGCAACGAGCAACGCGAGTTCTGGGGCTCGAAGGCGGCCGACACAAAGGGCAGCCGCAACACGCTGGGCGTCAAGGACCCGGCGGTCGACAAGCTGATCGAGCTGATCGTCTCGGCGCCGGACCGCAAGAGTCTGATCACGCGCAGCCGCGCGTTCGATCGCGTGTTGCTTTGGAACCAGTTCTTCATCCCGCAGTACTACTCGACCGTCTGGTGGGTGGCCTACTGGGACAAGTTCGGCCGGCCGGACAGACTGGCGAAGTACAGCCCGCGCGGCTGGTCGACGTGGTGGATCGACACCGAGAAGGAACGCACGCTCTCGCAGCGCGCGAGCGAGCGCAAGCCGTGATGCCGCAGAACTTCTAGCACCGCGCCCGTGACCGCCTACATCCTGCGCCGCCTGTTGTTGATGATCCCGACCCTGCTCGGGATCATGACCATCAACTTCTTCATCATCCAGGCGGCGCCGGGCGGTCCGGTCGACCTGGCCATCGCCAAGATCCAGGGCCGCGACGTCGACGCCACCACGCGCTTTACCGGCACCGGCGGCGAGACCCGAGACACCTCGCAGAGCTCGACGGAGCCCGGCGGGTCCCGCGGATCGCGCGGCATCCCGCCGGAGCTGCTGGAACGCATCAAGAAGCAGTACGGCTTCGACAAGCCGATTCTCGAGCGCTTCTTTCTGATGTTGCGGAACTACGTCGTCTTCGACCTCGGCGAGAGCTTCCAAAGCAACACCAAGGTGGTCGACCTGGTGATCTCCAAGATGCCGGTGTCGATCAGCCTGGGCCTGTGGACCACGTTGCTCGTCTACCTGATCTCGATCCCCCTGGGTATCGCCAAGGCGGTGCGCGACGGCTCGCGCTTCGACGTGGCGACCTCCGCCGTCGTGGTGGTCGGCTACGCCGTGCCGAGCTTCCTCTTCGCGCTGTTGCTGGTCGTGCTCTTCGCCGGCGGCAGCTTCTGGCAGATCTTCCCGCTGAAAGGACTGGTCTCGGACAACTGGGACCAGCTCTCCTGGCCGGCGAAGATCGCCGACTATTTCTGGCACGTGACGCTGCCGGTCCTGGCCATGGTGATCGGCAGCTTCGCCACGCTCTCGATGCTGACCAAGAACTCCTTCATCGAGGAGATCGGCAAGCAGTATGTCCAGACCGCGCGCGCCAAGGGCCTTGGCGAGCGGCGCGTGCTCTATGGCCATGTCTTCCGCAACGCCATGCTGATCGTGGTCGCCGGCTTCCCCTCGGCCTTCCTCTCCGTCCTCTTCACCGGCTCGCTGCTGGTCGAGGTGATCTTCACGCTCGACGGCCTGGGCTATCTCGGCTTCAACGCCGCGCTCAACCGCGACTATCCCGTCATGTTCGGCACGCTCTGGGTCTTCGGCCTGCTCGGCCTGATCATGGGGTTGGTCGGCGACCTCATGTATGTCGTCGTCGACCCCCGTATCGACTTCGACACACGCGGGGCCTGATGCGGATCACGCCCTTGATGCGCCGTCGGCTGGCGAACTTCCGCGCCAACCGACGCGGCTACTGGTCGCTGGTGATCTTCGCCGTCGCCTTCTTCCTCAGCCTCTTCGCCGAGCTCATCGCCAACAACCGGCCGATTCTTGTGCACTACGACGGCGGCTTCTACTTCCCGGTGTTCAAGGACTATCCCGAGACGGCGTTCGGCGGCGACGTGGAGATCAACGCCAAGTACGACGATTCCGGCGTCGGCCCGCTGATTCGCGAGAAGGGCGGCTGGATCCTCTGGCCGCCGGTCCGCTTCGACTACGACGACCTCGTCACCAACACGCCGACGCCGGCGCCCTCGCCTCCCACCTGGCAGAATCCGCTCGGTACGGACGACCAGACGCGCGACGTGTTCGCCCGGTTGATCTACGGCTTTCGTATCTCCGTGCTGTTCGGCTTCCTGCTGACCATCCTCGGCTCGATCGTCGGCATCGCCGCCGGCGCCGTGCAGGGCTTCTTCGGCGGAACGACCGACCTGCTTTTCCAGCGCTTCCTCGAGATCTGGTCGAGCATGCCCACGCTCTACCTGCTGATCATCCTGGCCAGCTTCATCGAGCCCGGGTTCTGGAGCCTGCTCGGCATCATGCTGCTGTTCGGCTGGATGGGGCTGGTCGGTCTGGTGCGCGCCGAATTCCTGCGCGGCCGCAACTTCGATTACGTCCGCGCCGCCCGGGCGCTGGGTGTCTCCAACGTCAGGCTGATGTTCCGCCACATCCTGCCCAATGCCATGGTCTCCTCGCTGACCTTCCTGCCCTTCATGCTGGCCGGCTCGGTGACCACCCTGACGGCGCTCGACTTCCTGGGCTTTGGCCTGCCGCCGGGCTCGGCCTCGCTGGGCGAGCTTCTGCTGCAGGGCAAGAACAACCTGACCACACCCCGCCTCGCCTTCATCGGCTTCATGGTGATCGCCGTCGCGCTCAGCCTGCTGGTGTTCATCGGTGAGGCGGTGCGCGACGCCTTCGATCCGCGTAAGCTGCCCGCCTGATGTCCGCGCCGCCCGCTTCCCCCTCGTCAACCGAGCCCTTGCTGGTGATCGACGATCTGTCGGTCGATTTCGGCCAGGGACCAGGCGCCGTGCACGCGGTGCGCAACGTGTCCTTCAGCATCTCCCGTGGCGAGACCGTGGCGCTGGTGGGCGAATCGGGCTCGGGCAAGTCGGTGACGGCGCTGTCGATCCTGCAGCTGCTGCCCTATCCGCCGGCCCGCCATCCCTCCGGCAGCATCCGCTTCGCCGGCGAGGAGATGATCGGCACGACGGGCGACAAGCTGCGCAGGGTGCGCGGCGATCGAGTCGCCATGATCTTCCAGGAGCCGATGACCTCGCTCAACCCGCTGCACACCATCGAGCGGCAGGTGAGCGAGTCGCTGCTGCTGCACAAGGGTTTGACCAAGTCCGCCGCGCGCACCCGCACCTTGGAGCTGCTGCACCAGGTGGGCATCCCCGAGGCGGCGCGCCGGCTCGACGCTTTCCCGCACCAGCTCTCCGGCGGCCAGCGCCAGCGCGTGATGATCGCCATGGCGCTGGCGAACGAGCCCGACCTGCTGATCGCCGACGAGCCGACCACGGCGCTCGACGTCACCATCCAGGCGCAGATCCTGACCCTGCTGAAGACTTTGCAGAAGCGCTATGGCATGGCGCTGCTGTTCATCACCCACGACCTTGGCATCGTGCGCAAGATGGCCGACCGCGTCTGTGTGATGAACGACGGCCGCATCGTCGAGCACGGCCCGGTCGAGGAGGTCTTCGACACGCCCTCGCACACCTACACCAAGCATCTGCTATCCGCCGAGCCCAAGGGCAAGCCGGGCGAACGCGACCCCGACGCGCCTGTCGTGATGGCGGCCGACGATGTGAAGGTGCATTTCCCGATCAAGCGTGGCGTGTTCCGCCGCACCGTCGGCCACATCAAGGCGGTCGACGGCGTCTCGCTGGAGCTGCGCAGCGGCCACACCGTGGGCATCGTCGGCGAAAGCGGCTCGGGCAAGACAACCTTGGGCCTCGCGCTCCTGCGGCTGGAACAGAGCATGGGCTCGATCCGCTTCGAGGGCCGCGACCTGCGCGCGCTGCCGGCACGCCAGCTCAGGCCGCTGCGCAAGGAGATGCAGATCGTCTTCCAGGATCCCTACGGCTCGCTCAGCCCGCGCATGTCGGTGGAGCAGATCGTCGGCGAGGGACTCGACGTGCACGGCATCGCGCGCGACGCGCAGGAACGGCGCGACCTGGTCGATTCGGTGCTGGCGGAGGTCGGCCTCGATCCCTCGATGCGCGACCGCTACCCGCATGAATTCTCAGGCGGCCAGCGTCAGCGCATCGCCATCGCGCGCGCCATGGTGCTCAAGCCGAAATTCGTCGTGCTCGACGAGCCGACCTCGGCGCTCGACATGAGCGTGCAGGCGCAGATCGTCGACCTGCTGCGCTATCTCCAGGCGCGCCACAAGCTGGCCTACATGTTCATCAGCCACGACCTGAAGGTAGTACGGGCGCTGGCCGACGAGGTGATCGTCATGCGCAACGGTTTGGTCGTCGAGCGTGGTCCGGCGCGGCAGATCTTCGAGGACCCCCAGACGCCCTACACCAAGGCGTTGATGGAAGCCGCCTTCAACCTGGAGCCGATCGGCGCCGACGACGGTGCGGTCGCCACATGAGCCAGGCGTTCTGCTACGTCGTCGCGGCACAGGGTGGCGGCGACTGGAAGGGTTGGCGCGAGCGGCTTGGCCAAGCGCTCGGCGAGACGATCGACATGCGCGCCTGGGGCCAGCATGGCGATGTCAGCGACATCGGCATCGCGCTGGCCTGGAAGCCGCCGCCGGGCGCGCTGGCGAGCCTGCCCAACCTGAAGCTGATCGTCTCGCTCGGCATGGGCGTCGATCACCTGCTGATCGACCCCGACCTGCCCAAGACCGTGCCGATCGTGCGTATCATTGATCCTGGCCTGGTCGGTCAGATGAGCGAATACGCGATCTACTGGGCGCTGCGGCACCACCGCGACATCGACGCCTACATGGATCTGCAGCGCCGCAAGGTGTGGGAGGAAATCCCCTACACCGACACCGCGCTGCGCCGCGTCGGCATCCTCGGCCTGGGCGAGATCGGCTCGGATACCGCGCGCAAATTCGCCATGCTGGGCTTCCCGACCGCCGGCTGGAGCCGTACGCCACGCCGGATCGAGGGCGTCGAGTGCCTGCACGGGCCGGACGGGCTGCAGGCCCTGCTGGCGCGCAGCGACGTCGTCATCGATGTGCTACCGATGACGCCGCAGACCGCCAACATGCTCGATGCTCGCGCCTTCGCGCGCATGCCCAAGGGCGCATACTTCATCAACATGGCGCGCGGCGGCCATGTCGTGGATGCCGACCTGCTGGCGGCACTCGACAGCGGCCATCTCGCCGGCGCGACGCTCGACGTCTTCCATGTCGAGCCGTTGCCATCAGACCACCCCTACTGGACGCATCCCAAGGTGCGCGTCACGCCACACGTCGCCGGCCCGACCAATCCGCGCACCGCCGCCGCCAGCGTCGCCGACAATGTCCGGCGCCTGCGCGCCGGCCAGCCGCTCGTGAACCTCATCGACCGGGCTGCCGGCTATTGAGATGGACGCCACGGTCATCGTGCCGACATACAAGCGGCCGGACGATCTGCGCCGCTGCCTCGACGCCCTGAAGCAACAGACCACGCCGCCAGCCCGTGTCGTGGTTGTCCGCCGCGACATCGACAGGGCGACCGAAGCGATGCTGGCCGCCTACGATGCCGCGCCACTGCCAGTGGTCATCCGCGTCGTGACCGTCCCAGGCGTCGTGGCCGCGCTGAATGAGGGCCTCGACGCCGCGATCGGCGACATCGTGGCGATGACCGACGACGACGCGGCGCCGCACCCCGATTGGCTCGACCGCATATCACGCCACTTCCTCGCAAACGCCCGAGCAGGCGGCGTCGGTGGCCGCGACCACATCTTCATGGGCGAGCGCCGCGACGACTGGCCGCCCGAGGCACGCGTCGGCGTCAGCACCTGGTACGGCCGCACCTACGGCAACCACAACGCCGGCTTCGGCCCGGCGCGCCAGGTCGAGTCGCTGAAGGGCGTGTGCATGGCCTTCCGCCGCGCCGCCATCGGCTCTCTGCGCTTCGATCGCCGTTTGCGGGGACAGGGCGCGCAAGTCGCCAACGAGTATCTGTTCGGCGGCGCGATCCGCCGCGCCGGCTGGATCCTGATCTACGACCCCGCCATCGGCGTCGACCACTTCCCGGCGACGCGCCACGATTCCGACGACCGAGGCCAGATCGACCGGCTGGCGCTGCGCGACATGATGCATAACGCCACGCTGGGCTATCTCGAATACCTGCCGCTCACCCGCACGTTGGCCATCCTGCTCAACAACACCATCTGGGGCGCGCGCACCCAGCCCGGCCTGCTCGCCGCCGTCGCCCATTCACTGCGTGGCCACCGGCAGATGTGGCTGGGCTTCCATGAAGTCATCGCTGGCGAGCTGGCGGCCATCGGCACGTGGTGGCGGACGCGCAACACCGGCGTGGCCGAGCGCCGCGCGGTGCCGTGGAAACCGTCTCCGTCATCCTGAGCGCAGCGAAGGATCTTGCGGTATCGCGGTCATCCACAAACGTGGCGCGCGCAAGCGCCACCGCAAGGTCCTTCGCTGCGCTCAGGACGACAGCGGTGATTCACCGCTTCGGATACCGCTCCTTCAGCATCGCGAACAGTGCCCGCGCGCCCATCGCCTCGCCGCCTTCGGGGCGGCCGGGCTGACCCTGGTTCCAGGCCATGGTGTCGATGTGCATCCACGGCACGTCGTCCGGCACGAATTCCTGCAGGAACAGCGCCGCGGTGATGGCGCCGCCGAACGGCGTCTGGCCGGCGTTGTTGATGTCGGCGATCTTGCTGTCGAGGAAGCGGCGATAGCCGCGCCACAGTGGCATGCGCCACAGCTGGTCCTCGCGCTCGCGACCGCTCTTGAGCAATGCCTCGGCGGTGGCGTCATCATTGCAGAACAGCGCCGGCACGTCGGGGCCCAGCGCCACGCGGGCCGCGCCGGTCAGCGTGGCGACGTCGACCACCAGGGCCGGCTCCTCGCGCACCGCCTCGGTGAGCGCGTCGCACATGATCAGGCGACCCTCGGCGTCGGTGTTGCCGATCTCGACCGTGATGCCCTTGCGCGAAGTGATGATGTCCATCGGCCGGAAGGCGTTGCCCGAGACGCTGTTCTCGACCGCCGGGATCAGCACGCGCAGCCGCACATTGAGCTTCGCCGCCATCACCATCGAGGCCACGGCCAGCACGGTCGCCGCGCCGCCCATGTCCTTCTTCATGTTGACCATGCCGGCCGCGGGTTTCAGGTCGAGGCCGCCCGAATCGAAACACACACCCTTGCCGATCAGGGTCACCTTGGGCGCGCTGGGCCGGCCCCAGACGATGTCGATCAAGCGCGGCGCGCGGGTCGAGGCGCGGCCGACGGCATGGATCACCGGATAGTTGCGCCGCTGCAGCTCGTTGCCCACGATCACGCTGAAGCGCGCGCGATGCTTGCGCGCCAGCCCCCGCGCGGCCAGCGCGAGTTCCGCCGGGCCCATGTCGTTGGCCGGCGTGGTGATCAGGTCGCGCGCCATGAACATCGACAGGGCGACGCGCTCCACCTCCGCACGATCGCATTTCGACGGCCACACCAGGCGCGGCCCGGGCTTCGTCGATTTGCGGTAGCGCGCGAAACGCCACGAGCCCAGCGCGAAGGCGATCGCCGCCTCGGTGATCGGGATCGGCGAACTGTCGCCGACCAGCGCGTAATCGCCGGGCGGCAGGCGCGTGGCCAGCGCGCCGTAGTCCCACATCGTCGGCTTCGCCGAACGCACGACGACCGCCATAGAAGGCTTGCCGTCGCCGTCAGGCACCATCGCGAAGTCGCCCGACTTGCCGGTGATCGAGGCGGCCAGCAGCCATGTCCGGGCCTTGGCCGGCTGACGCTTGAACCATGCCGCCCATTCGGACGGCGCGACGACGGCCACCGGAACCGCCGCCGGTGCGCGATCGATGAACGGAAGCGTCACAGTCCGATCCCCCGGCTTCTGCTATAGTCTCGACGCGAAGCGCGCAGCATGGTCGCGAATCGGTGTGGCTTGCAACGCCGATGTGTGTGTACGGCGACGGTGGGGTGAGGACAACATGGCCGAGTTCAATCTCGTTTTCGGCAACAGAAATTACTCGTCGTGGTCGCTACGTGGCTGGCTCATGTGCAAGATCGCCGGCATCGAGTTCGACGAAACGCTGATTCGGCTGTACGCGCCGGAGACCAAGGCCGAGATCGCCCGCTATTCATCATCGGGGTTGCTGCCGGCACTGATCCACAAGGGACTCACGATCTGGGACTCGCTGTCGATCGCGGAGTACCTACACGAGCTCTATCCCACTGCCGGATTGTGGCCCGAAGCGCAAGCCGCACGAGCGGTCGCTCGCTCAGTATCCGCCGAGATGCACTCGGGCTTCCCCGATCTGCGCCGCGAGATGCCGATGAATATCCGCGGCTCGTTCCCCGGTCACGGCCGCACGCCCGAAGTGATGACCCAGGTGCAGCGCATCGTCGCGCTCTGGCTCGACTGCCGCAAACGCTTCGCCGGTTCGGCGGCGCGCGACGACGGCTTCCTTTTCGGCACCTTCACCGCGGCCGATGCGATATTCGCCCCGGTCGTGACGCGCTTCCGGACCTACGCCGTGTCGCTCGACGACGAGGCCAAGACCTATTGCGACAATGTGATGAAGTACCCGGCGATGGTCGAATGGGTCGACGCGGCCAAGCACGAGCCGTGGCTGGTCGAGCAGTACGAGTTCCGCTGAACGGCCCGGCCACGCTCCCGACCCTGTCACTGCGAGCGAAACGAGGACTCTACGCGACTTGCCTGGATTCCTCGCCCCGCTCGGAATGACCGTTGAAGCCGATCCGTCAGTCTTTCAGCAGCCCGCGTTCCTTGTAGAAGCGCGCCGCGCCGGCGTGCAGCGGCAGGGCCAGCCCGTCGAGCGCCGTCTCGAGCGTGATCAGCGCCGCGGCGGGGTGGCCGCGGTCGAGCCTGCCGCGTACCGAAGGATGGAACAGCGCCCGCAGGCTGCCATAGACGATCTCCTCATCGACGCTATTGGAGATCACCAGCTGCGAGCCCACGGCGATCGAGTCACAGGCCTCGACGCCCTGGTACATGCCTGATGGTATGGTCAGGGTCACCAGGCCGGGCCGCTCGCGGCGCAGGCGTTCAGAGACACTGGAAGAAACCGGCAGCAGCTCGATCTCGAATTGGCGCGCGAGGCCGATCAGCAGCGGCGCCGGTTGGCCCGCGACCATGACGAAGGCGTCGAGCGTCCCCTCACGCAACTTGTAGGTCGCGGCCTGAGGCGAGATGTACTCGGCGACGATGTCGCGCCGGCCCAGCCCGTAGGCGTTCAGCAACGAGCGCGCCAGCGGCAGCGTGCCCGACCCCAGCTCGCCCAGCGATATGCGGCGACCGCGTAGGTCGGCGATGCTGTCGAAGCCATGATCGCGCCGGGCCACGACGTGCACGGTCTCGGGAAACAGATTGGCGACGGCACGCAAGCCGGTGACCGGCTTGCCGCCGAACATCTCGTCGCCAGCCAGCGCCGCCGCGGCGATATCGGCCTGGGCCAGGGCGGCGTCGAGCGTGCCCTCGGCCATGCGCTTGACGTTTTCGACCGATCCCTGCGTGGCGATTGCTTCAGCGATCAGGCCGGGCACGCCGCAGTTGCCGCCGGCATCGCAGGGCCGCCCGCCCGGCGGATTGCTGATGGCCGTGGCGATCAGGCTGGCGACCGGGAAATAGGTGCCGCCCACTGGACCGGCGCCGATCATCAGGTTACGCGTGGTCGAGGCCTGCGCGCGCACGCCTGTCGCCGCTGCCAAAAGGCTGGCACCGGCGGCTAGAGTGAACGGACGGCGTCGCAGCACGCGACTCTCCGACGGGCAAAGGGTTGATAAGCGAACTTTACTCCGCTCGCCCTACGCCTACCAACGAATCACGACCAAAGTTGGATCACCACACGCCGAATAATATTCCGTGTGCCTTATGTGCCGCAGTTCGCGCCTCGACGAAGCCATCGTCGACCGTCACACGGCTCTTGCGCGCGCGCATCCAGTCGAACAGGCGAGCCTGCATCTCGTCCCGCACCGAGGCGTGGCCGGGGTCACGGCCGAGGTCGACCAGCTCGCGCGGATCGTTCTCGAGGTCGAAGAGCTGCGGCGGGAAATCGAGCCACCACACGTACTTCCATCGATCTGTTCGCACCATGAAGGCACGGCAGTCTCGCACGTGGCGGCCCAGGATGCGGCGCGCCTCGCGGAAGGAATAGTCGAGCTCGGAGAACACCGCGTCGCGCCAGCCAGTGCGGTCGTCGCGTGACTGCGCCTTGCTGGAAGCCCGATCATTGGCTACCGACGCGCGCCGGGTCAGCGGCAACAGCGAACGGCCCTCGACCAGATGGCGTTGCGGCGGCAGGTCGAGCGCATCGAGGCAGGTCGGCACCACGTCGACCCCCTCGACGAAGCGCTGGTCGACCGTGCCACGCGTGGCATCGGCCGCGACGTCGGGATCGACGACGACGAACGGCACCCGCACGGCCTCCTCGTAGAAGATCTCCTTCTCGCCCAACCAGTGATCGCCGAGGAAATCGCCGTGGTCGGCGGTGAACACGATCAGCGTGTCGTCGAGCCGGCCGGCCTTGCGCATCGCCGCGAACAGCCGGCCCAGGTGATCGTCGATCTGCTTGATCAGGCCCATATAGGTCGGCCGCACCGTGGCCGCGGCCTCGGGGCGCGAGAACGAGACCGATTCCTCGTGCTGGCGATAGGCCGCGAGCACAGGGTGCTGATCGACCAGCTCCGATTCGGCACGATTGGGCGGCAGGCAGTGCTGCGGGCCATAAATCGCGTGGTAGGGCGCCGGCGCCATGTATGGCCAGTGCGGCTTGACGTAGCTGAGATGGAGGAACCAGGGCTCCTCGCCCTGGCGCTCGACGAAGCGGATCGCCTGGTCGGTCATGTAGGCGGTCTCGGAATGCTCCTCCTTGACCCGCGCCGGCAGCCGCACGTTACGCATGTTCCAGCCCGACAGCGTCTCGCCGTCGGGGCCATCGGCGGCGATGACGAACTCGTTCCAGGGATCGTCGGCGACATAGCCATGGGCGCGCAGGTAGGCCGGGTAGCCGCTCTCCACCCCGGGCGGCGAGTGGCCGTCGTAGCGGTCGAGTTCCTCGAAGCCGCCGGTGCGCATCAGCGCGGCCAGCGCCGAGCCGCCCTCGATGCCATAGCGCTCCAGCCCCTCGGTGTCGGGCAGCACATGGGTCTTGCCGGCCAGCGCCACGCGCAATCCGGCCGGCCGCAGATAGTCACCGATGGTGCGTTCGCGGATCGACAGGGGCACGCGGTTCCAGGTCGCGCCATGGCTCTGCACATAGCGGCCCGTATAGAACGACATGCGCGAGGGCCCGCACACGGCCGATTGCACATAGGCGCGCGGAAACAGCACGCCGCGTTTGGCCAGCGAGTCGATATGCGGTGTCGAGAGGTGGGGATGGCCGGCGCATGACAGATGATCGGCGCGCAGCTGGTCGCACATGATAAACAGGACGTTCCGGACCTTGCCCATCGGGCTTCCCCCCAAGCTGCTCGCCTCTATCCTAAGCCAACATGCTCGACCCGCGTATCGCCGCCATCCTCCATTTCTGGTGCTTGCCCAAGGGCCATGCCCGCTACGGTGAAAGTCGCGACATCTGGTTCGCCGGCGGCCCCGAATTCGACGAAGAGATCCGCCGGCGCTTCGGCGGGGACATCGAGCGTGCCAAGGCGCGGCGCTACGACCACTGGATCGGCACGCCCGAGGGTGCGCTAGCGCTGGTGCTGCTGCTCGACCAGTTCACCCGCAATACCGGACGCGGCACGTCAGCGGCGTTCGCCGGCGATCGGCACGCACGGCATGTCGCCCACATGGCGCTGGAACGCGGCTACGACAGGCGCTTTCCCTGCCAGATCGCCAAGTTCTTCTATCTGCCGTTCGAGCACAGCGAGTCGCTGGGCGATCAGCACCGCTCAATCGGCCTGTTCGCGCGGCACAGCCCGGCGGTCGTGCTGACCTGGGCCGTGGCCCATCGCGACATCATCGCCCGCTTCGGGCGTTTCCCGCACCGCAACGCGGCGCTGGGCCGGGCCGACACGCGGGCCGAGGCGGCCTATCTCGCGGGCGATCACCAGCGCTTCGGCCAGTGATCATTCCGATTCGGCCAGGAGGCGCCGATAGATATCGAAGGTGAGGCCGCCGTAGCAGCAGAAGATGACACGCTCGATCACCGGCCCGTCACGCACGGCGTCGATGGCGATGCGCGAGGCGGCCTCGATCGGATAGCCGTAGACGCCCGTGCTGATCGCCGGAAACGCGATAGAATGCAGTCCGTGCTCTTGCGCTAGTTTCAGCGAGTTGAGATAGCAGGACGCGAGCAGCGTCGGCTCGTCTTCCCGCCCGCCACGCCAGACAGGCCCAACAGTGTGGATGACGTGCCGCGCCTTGAGGCGATAGCCCCTCGTAATCTTGGCCTCGCCGGCGCGGCAGCCGTTCAGCGTCCTGCATTCCTCCAACAGTTCGGGCCCCGCGGCGTCGTGGATCGCGCCGTCGACGCCACCACCACCCAGGAGCGTGGAATTCGCGGCGTTGACGATCGCGTCCACATCGAGAGTGACGATGCTGGTGTTGGCGATCGATACTCGGTCTTTCCAGCCCATACTCTCATCTCCTTGACGGTGATCCGGCCCGACGCCAAGTAGGGGGATAGTCACACAAGGGAGTTCGGGAATGGCGGAGAAAGTCGACCTCGGCCTAGGCGCCAATGTCCGCAAGAAGGTCGCCGATGGGCTGGCCGAGGTGCTGGCGGACCATTATCTGCTAGCGCTCAAGACCCAGAACTTCCACTGGAACGTGGTCGGCCCGAACTTCCAGGGCCTGCACACGCTGTTCGGCGCCCAGTACACGGCGCTGCATGTCGCGATCGATGAGTTAGCCGAGCGCATCCGTACGTTGGGCTTCCCCGCCCCAGGCGGCTTCGCGGTCTATGCGAAGCTGGCCTCGCTCAAGGAGGCCAAGGGCGGCGAAAGCTGGCAGGAGATGTGCTCGCAGCTGGCGGCCGACAATGACGCGCTGGTGCGGGCGTGCCGCAAGCTCGGCGACTTGGCCGACGAGGCCGGCGACACCGAGACCGGCGACCTGATGAATGGTCGTAAGGAAGAGATGGCGAAGGCCGCCTGGATGCTGCGTTCACACGTCGGCTGAGAGCGCGTCGACCCGCAAAAAAACAAACGGGCCGCAGACGCGGCCCGTTCTCGTTGAGGCGGTGGCGCGCGCTACCAGTAGCGCACCGGGCCGGTGTCGACATGGACGAAGCCGGTGCGCGGGTAGTAGCCGACGCCGCCCAGCCCCAGCTCGCGCGCCACCTGGCGCACCTGGTAGGGCGAGGCGCCCGGCACCTTGATGTCGATCGCCTGACCCTGGGTATGCAGGCTGTTGCGCGCCACGCCGCGGCTCATGCGCGCCAGCACGGCGTTTGTCTGTGGCGAGCGATAGGCCGACAGCACCTCAAAGCTCGTGTTACCCAGCCTGCGCTGTACGTGCCAAAGGATGTCGAACAGTTCCGGATCCATGGCGATCACGTCGCCACTCTTGTGGTCGACCAGGAAGGTGCTGAGCTTCTGCAGCTCGGCCGGGATGTACTGACCGCCGCGACGATAGGTCGACGTGATCGTCTCCTGGGTGTTCATGTTGAAGAGGGTCAGCGTGCGCGGGCTACCGTCGTCCGGCGGCGGCGCCAGCTTCTCCATCGGCGGCGCGTAAGGCGACATGGCGGCGGCGGTCGGCACAGCCGCGCCGTAGCGGCCGGCACGCTGGGTATGGGCCTGGGTAGCCACCGGCCGGCCCGTCGCGGCTCTGACCGCCACCGGCGCCTTGGCTGCCGCTGCCTGTTGCGGCCCGCGCACGACAGTCACCTTGGCGGCCTGCGTCGCAGGCTTCGCGGCAGGCTTCGTCGCCGCGACCGGCGGCTTGGCGGCGGCCGCCTTGCCTGGCGGCTTGGCGGTCGTAGCGGAGCGCTGAACGGCGGTCTGGGCCTGGAGGGTCGCGGGCGCTGCGAGCGCCACAATTGCCACAAAGAAGCCCAGTCGCGCCGTTCTCATGAGGGGGTCCGCCGGCCGTTCAGGTTGCTGTTGCATGAATGCAACAGCGATCTAACTACCATCTGAAACAAGCAGAAACAACCCTTGAGCCCGATCATCGACTAATTTCACATTTCCGGATTGTTCTTTTGTCGATATCGTGCCGCAGTTACGACTGTGCCGCGTTCGACGCACGGCGCCGCGCCGCGACGCCCTCGATCTCGCGCCTGATGTCAGGGTCGGTGGCGACCAGCCGGCGGAAATCGGCGGCGGACAACTCCATCAGATGGCAGGAGCCGTCGGCCACGACATCGGCGACGCGCGGGCGGTCCTCCAGCAGCGCCATCTCGCCGAAAAAGTCGCCATCGCGCAGCACCACGTCGCCGACCGCCAGCTTCACCACCGCCTGCCCGGCCGTGATGAAGTACATGGCATCGCCCTCCTGGCCCTTCTCGACCACCTTCTCGCCCGGCAGGGCGACGCGCGGGCGCAGCCGGCTGCCGACCTCGCGCACGGCGGCGTCGTTGAGGCCGGCGAAGATCGGCACGCGGGAGATCATCTGGGCCAGTTCCCGGCTGATGCGCAGCGGCGTGCGCCGCATGGCGCCGGCGCGACGCTCATCGAGCTCGCGCCGCAGGTCGTCATAGACCTCGCGGCCGATGGTCATGTTGGCCCAATGCCGCTCGTACTCCAGCCCCTCGAGCCGGATGGCGATGCGCTCGATATGCTGGGCGCGCACCGCCTCGGCATAGCCGCCGTATTGCAGCGACAGCGCGCGCAGCGCCCGCTCGACGGCCTCGGCGCGCCGCTCCACGCGCGCGATCAGGGTCGAGGCGACATCCTCGCCCAGGAGGGCGGCGAGGTCGCCGCGGTCGTCCTCGCGCATCTCGTCGAGCACGACGCGCATCGCCATCAGGGTCTCGAAGCGATCCGCCAGTTGCTCGGCGAAGGGCCTTTCCCAGCCGATGCGCTGGTAGATCCACTGCGCCACGTGAAAGCGCCAGCTGACCGTGTTGAGCTGGCGCAGGGCGAGGTCGTAGCCGGCGCCGCCTTCGGAGCGCACGCGGTCGATCAGGCGGTCGACGCCGGTGATCAGACGCGTCGCGATGGTGCGCGAGATCGTGCGGTGCTCGAAATGCGCCAGATAGTGCTCGCGCTCGCGCGCGCACAGCACGCGCAAGCCATACGCCTCGCGCACCTCGGCGGGCAGCCGGGGTCCGTGGGTGGTGGCAGCGGCCGAGGCCTCGGCCCGCGGCTCGTCCGGCGCGGCCGAAGCAGCCGGAGCGGCGCCATAGGCCACGGCGATTTCGCCCACCTCGCGATCGACCTTCTCGCGCGAGACCTTGAGCACGCGCTCGCGCAGCGCCTTGTCGGTTTCGTCCAGCTCGTTGAGCCGGAAGTAGCGCATCAGCGGCCGCAGCGTGGGCGCGTTGAAGAACAACGTCAGCAGCACAAAGAGCGTGGCGACGATGGCGACGAACTCGCGCACCTCCGCCGGCAGGCGGCCGTTGCCGTAGGCCACCAGCGCGAGCGCCAGCGTGACCGCGCCGCGCAGCCCGCCCCAGAACAGGATCGTGCGATAGCCCCGGTTGACCGGCTGCGACCGGCCGGTCGCCTCGAGCATCGGCAGCAGGCCGAACAGCGTGAAGGCGCGCGCGCCGAAGGCCGCGACGTAGACCACCGCCACCGCCAGGACGTGGCGCCATTGCAGGTCGTCGAGCACCTGCGCCGCCACCGTGGCGGCGAGCAGGAAGATCAGCGAGTTGGCCCAGAACTCGAGCTGATGCCAGGTCTCACGCAGCGCTTCCCAGGTGTGCGGCTGCAATCGCGTCGGGCCCAGCGCCGCCATGGTCAGCGCCGCGGCGACGACGGCGACGACGCCCGAGACATGGATGTAGCGGTCGCCCAGGACATAGGCGAGGTAGGCCAGGCCGACGGTGATCGAGGTCACGCCGAGGCTGGAATGACCCAGCCGCATCAGCACCAGGATCGCCGCGCGCGCCAGCGCGTAACCAAGCACGATGCCGCCGACGAACTCGCGCAGAAAGCCCAGGCCGGGCGCCGACGCGTCGGGCAGCGCGCGGCTGATCAGGATGGCGACCAGGATGCCGAAGACGGTGATGGCGGCGGCGTCGTTGAACAGCGCCTCGCCCTCGGCGAGGATCGATAGCCGCTTGGGCGCGCCGACATCGCGCAGCACGCCGATCACGGCGGCCGGGTCGGTGGTCGAGACCACCGCGCCGAGCAGCAGGCAGAGGAAGATGTCGAGCCCGGTGACAACGTGAAGAAGCCCGCCGACGGCGCCGATGCACAGGAATACCGCGACAATCGCCAGCAGCATCACCGCCCAGATGTCGTCGAGCAGGCGGCGCACGTCGATCGTCAGACCGGCGGTGAACAATAGCGGCGGCAGGAAGATGTAGAGGAAAGCCTCGGCCTTCCCGGTGACGCTGCTCAGCCCGTTGACCAGCTCACCGACGATGCCGTGGCCGCGCGCCTCGCCACCGAAGCGGTCGACCAGGATGCCCAGCAGGATGCCCAGCACGGCGAGCAGCACCGTGTGCGGCACGCGAAAGCGTTCGGCGACCGGCAGCAGCAGGCTGGCCAGCGCCAGCGCCGCCGCGATGGCCAGGATCGCACCGATTAACTCCGCCATACGCTCCGCGCGACCGCAGGCGACGTCCCGACTTCCAACCTTCCCCAAAGAAGGTCGTCTGGCACCGCCCTAGTCTTCCTTCCGTTCCAATACACCCTTGCGCCACTGACCCGCCGTCACGGTGCCGTCGGGCGCAACCTCGACACCGTAGCCGTCGCGCTCGCCTTCGACAAACCGGCCGTGGAAGCGTGTGCCGTTGGGCAGGCTCAGCACGCCGGTGCCGTGGCGTCGGCTGGCGGTGAACTCGCCCTCGTAGCGCTCGCCCGAGCCCAGGGTCTCGACCCCGACGCCGGCCAGCGCGCCGTCGCGCCACTCGCCGGACTGCGTCACCGCCATGCCATCGCGACTGAAGCTGCGCACCCCGAAGCCCTCGGCCTTGCCGCCGGTGACGTCGCCGGCATGGCGCTCGCCCGGCCTCAGGATGAAGACGCCGAAGCCCGCCGGCGCGCCAGCCGACCACTCGCCCTCATAGCCGCGCCCGTCGGTGGTGCGCACCGTGCCCAGGCCGTCGAGGCGGTCGGCCTTCCATTCGCCCGCCTGGCGCTCGCCATCGGCCAGCTCGACGACGCCCAGCCCCTCGCGGCGATTGTCACGCACGGTGCCGACGTATTTCGAGCGATCCGGAAAATCGACGCGTTCCGCGCCGGGCAGGTCGGCCTTGCTGGCCTCGGCGGCGCGGATACGGGCCTCGCCGGCCCGTTCGCGCGCGCGCTGCGCGGCGATGGACGCCCGCTCGGCCGTCGCATTGGCCCGCACCGCCGTGGCGCTGGAGAGCTCGATCATGCCCTGGCGCGCCACGCCCTTGGACGCGGCGGGCGCGGGACCGGAAGGCGCTTGCGTGACCGGCGGTAGCACCTTGTCGATTGAGTCACGCGCCGGCGGCGTTGCCGGCTTTGGCTCGGCCTGTGGCGGCGGTGCCAGTCGCGGCGCGGGAGCGGGCGCTGGCGTAGGCGGAAGCGGAGGCTCAGCCGCGGGCGGTTGTGGCGTTGGCGGGGTCGTCGCCGGCGGCGCCGTGGCGACCTGCGTCGGGCGCTGATCGCGCAACGCGGGCAAGACAAACACGCCGCCGACCGCGATGACGGCGACCACGCCCAGCGCCCCGGTCAGGCCGCGCCAGGAGAAGACCTGCCGCCGCGTGACGGCTGGTCCGGGTGGCTGAATGCGGTCCTCGGCCTGCGCAGATGGCGCGCGGAGCTGAATGCGCCGGGATGACGGCTCCAGCACGCGCGTGGGCGCGGCCTCGGGATCGTCGATCGCCGCCGTCGGTACCGCGCGCACCGCGTCCTCGAGCTTCAGCGCCTCGCGCCAGGCCGCGATCGTGCGCGGCCTGCTCTCGGGGAACACCGACAGCGCCGCGTTGATCGCGGCGATGAAGCGCGGGGAATACCGGCCATCGGACATCAGCGGCTTGTAGGGGTCGTCGCGCACGCGCGCGGTGGCTTCCGGCGGCGCCACGCCGGAGATCGCGTGATGCATCACGGCGGCCAGGGCGTAGATGTCGGTGGCCGGCCCCTGCTTGCCGTCGCTGGCGTATTGCTCGATCGGCGCGTAGCGCGGCGTGACGATGCTGGTCAGGGTGCGGTCGCCGCTGCGCAGCGCCTGGCGTGCGGCGCCGAAATCGATCAGGACGGGCGAGCCGTCGGTCCGCACGATGATGTTGGCCGGCTTGATGTCGCGGTGCAGGAAGCCCGCGGCGTGCACCAGCTCCAGTCCCTCCAGCACGCCCGACAGCACCGCGACGACGCGCGCCGGCTCGAGGCGTCCCGGCCCGGCGATCAGCTCGGCGAAAGGCCGGCCGGCCTCGTGCTCCATCACCATGTAGCCGGTGCCGTTGGCCTCGAAGAAGCGCAGGACAGGCACGATGCCGCGGTGGCGGAAGCGCGCCAGGGTGCGCGCCTCGTCGAGGAAGCGATCGAGCCCCCAGCGATAGGACTCCGCCTGGCCGCGCGAGCGCGGGGAGACGGTGGCACCCTGAACGCGCACCGCGAACTCGCTCGGCAGATACTCCTTCAGCGCCACGACGCGCTGCAGGACGGTATCGGTCGCGAGATACGTGATGCCGAAGCCACCCTGCCCCAGCACGCGGTCGATCCGGTACTCGTTGAGGCGGTAGCCGGCGCGCAGCGCGGACGGAAAATCGGCGTCGGTCATCGAGGGTCAGGGCGGCCGGAATCGGCCGCCACGCGGAGATGGGATGTGTTTGACCGATGATTCGGGCGGGATTGCGGGCGGGGCATTGCGGAGATTGTGAATCAAGGCGGCGGCGGCACGCCACCCCCGCACCGTAAGGACAGTGCGACACGATCGCCCTCGCCATAGGCCGGCTCGCCGACGCGATAGGGGCACTCCACTATCAGCCGAGTGCCGGCGGCGTCGATGTCATAACGCAGCACCGCCTCCAGGCGCTCTCGATGGGGCCCGACGCCCTTCTCCGAGAGCGCGGCCGCCGCGCTAAAAGCGAACCGCTGCGTCCAGTTCACCCCAGTGCGATCCGTCATCGCGCCCTCCGTTGATAGCTCCGGTGGTAGCGCGTCGCGCGCGTCCAGACAAACGTCGACGTCCCGTGGCCCCATTACGTGGCACGGCGAAACCGATAGGTGCACGAGGTGTCGCTTACCGAACCTGATAAACCGCGTCATGCTCGGCAAGGAAAGCGGCCAGTTTCATGGCCCGCGGCGTGCCGATGCCTACCGGATCACGCAAGGCATCGTAGAGCATCACCTCGTTCTTCTTGGCGTTGTAGCCCACGATCGCCAGCGTGTGATTGTGCGTGGTCGCGATGGTCGCCCGCGTACTGTGCGCTGCGAACATCTGTCCCAAGCTTTTGATCACGCCACTGTCGCTGCGGAATCTCTTGATCGCGTCCTCGCTGCTGCCAAAGGACTCCTCATGTTCATGTCCTGGCGGCGGATCCGGCGATACGGGCTCCGCATCGGACATTAGCGTCCGTTCGGTCAGTCTGAACCAATCGAAATCACGGGCGACGTCTTCGACGATGCGCGCCACCGTCAGGCGAGTGGCGGACTGGCCGAAAAAGTCGAGGTTCACATACTGATGATTGCAGCGGTAGACGACGTACGCTTTCTCGATGTAGCTGACCCAGCCGCCGCCATCCGTCGTCATGGCGAACCGAGGCCTCGTGCCGTGGGCTTTAATGACCTCCTCCTTGGTCATGTGCTCCATGAACAGAAGCGGGCTGATCTCGATCGTGGCGTTCTGGAAGGCCACCCGGAAGATTTCCTTGACGACAAGCTCCGACGGCCCGGCCTTGGCTTTGTTCTTGTTGTCGAAAAACCAGGACGTGCGCGGCGTCGAAAGCTCCACCTTCGTGATCATGCTCCGCAGGCGGCCCGGCATCGCATGGGCCATGGCGGCGAGGAGCGCCGGGAGCGGACAATTCATGACTTTCCGCTGAACCACGGCCTGGGCGTTGAGCCCAATGAAGGGTGGAAGGGCGGTTGTCAGCAGGGGCGTCAGGCCTCCCATCGAAGGATCCCCGGGGACAGGTTCGATCATGTCGACCATGCGCGACCTCCGAGCTTGGCGTGCGTCGGACCAAGCGCCCCTCTCAGGGACCGCGTAATGCCATCAAGGCGGCGGATCGGCGCGCCTGCGCGACCAAAGCCCCTGCCGACGCTGACGCCGGCAGTATAACACAGCTCTATCCAGACCATGCCCTCGGCGATCGGCCAGATCCGCGCCGACACGCTACACGCTGGGCGACATCAGACAGGGCGCGCACTGCGGCGCTACCCGACGTCCGAGCATGGCCGAGACGCTGTTCCCCGGCTTCCAGTCCGATGCCTGGTTCGCATTGTTCGCACCGGCCGGGACGGCGGCCGAGATCGTGAAATGGGAGAAGGTGGTCAAGGAGTCGGGCGCCAAGGTCGGCTGACCAAGGAGGCATCGGCTTCAACTCAGGAAAGCCAGCCAGCCGTCTTCACCGGCTCGCGCCAGGTCTTGCTGACCGGCACTTGCAGCCCATTGCGCAGGACCAGGGTCAGCCGCCCGCCATCGCGCGTCGCGCTCTGCACGGCGCCGTGCGCCACCCACCAGGAGCGATGCACCTGCAACCCGGCCGCTTCGCCCAGCTCGCCGATGGCGTCGCGCAGGCGCAGCAGGATCAGGTCGCTGCCCACGGCGGTGTGGATACGCAGGTAGTGGTCCTCCATCTCCAGCGCCAGCAGGTCGCGGCCCAGCGCCGGCGGGATGCGGCGGAAGAAGCTGGTGGGCTCGGGCCCGGCGGCAGGCGCCGGCAGGTCGGCTACCCGCGCGCGTTCGACGTCGGCCTGCTGATGCAGACGCTGCTGGATGAACAGGCCGATCACGACCGAGATCGAGATCGTCAGCACCGCGTGGTTGGGGACCAGCCATAGCAGGGCGCGCAAGGGCGGCGTGGTGCGGAACATCGCCTCGACAGCGAAGACCACCAGGGCGCCGGGGATCGCCGCCAGTGCACCGGCCAGCGCCATGCGCGCCACCGTGTGCCACCGGTCGAACGCCTCGAGCCGCAGCAGCAGGCGGACCAGGCCGACAACCAGCAGCCACGTCGAGATGCCGGTGATCAGGAAGTACGGCAGGCGGTGCGCGAACGTCATCGAGTCGAAGGTGCCGAACGGGCCGACCACGGCCAGCACGAGGCAAATCCCCAGCATCCATGGGATGTCGTCGCGCAGGTTGCGGACATAGCGCGGTTCACGCATCGCGAAACGATTGTTCCTGTCCGTTGACGAAAAAGCCAGTTCACCGACGAAGCCAACGTCGCCCTGACTTCACGCGCCCGCCATGGTGGCCGGCATGAACTACGTCATCGGCATCCTTGCGAACACCCCATGGTGGGTCTGGCTCATCCTTGTCTTCGTGACGACGCTGGGCCTGCGTGACCTTCGCCCGCGTCGCCTATCGGCCATCGGCATGTCCGTCCTGCCGCTGGTCTCGCTGATCCTGTCGCTGCTCAGCCTCGCCCGGTTCGGCCCACCCCTGCCCGCCGTCGCCGCATGGGCGCTGGCGGCCGGGGTCGGCGCGGCGCTGGGTGTCAGTGGCGCCAGCCGCCGGCCGATGACCCTGATCGACGGCGAAGTCCGCCTCGCCGGCTCCTGGTTCTCGCTGGGTCTGGCCTGGGCGATCTTCGCCGTCCAGTACGCCCAGGGCGTGCTGAACGCCCTGATCCCTGGCCTGCGCGCGGATCCGCTGTGGGTCGCCGCTTCCTTCGGGTTCTCCGGCCTGATCCTCGGCCTGGGCATGGGCTGGCTGATCCGCATGCTCCTGCGCGTACGGGCGTTGCGCCGCCTCCAGCAGATCGAGCAATCAGGCCGCGGCTAGCGCGACAGCGTCGACCATGCCGCCACGGCGAGCGGCGGCAGCGCCACGAAATCGGCCAGCGCGATTGTCCGGAGCGGACCCGGCGGCGCGCCGTACAGCGCGTAGAGCGCCAGGAACCCGGCGATGTTCAGCCCTGCCGCCACCAGCGCCGCCGGCCGGATGGCCGGTACCCATGCCGCCCACACGCACAGCACGCCCACCAGCGCCAGCAACAGCGCGCGATGCCGGAGCAACAGCAGCTGCGTGGCGTCGTCGGCCGCGACGCCATACAGCCGCGTCAGCGTATCGGGCGCGAAGACCGGCGCGATCGGGATCAGATGGATGATGCCGACGACAGCGAAGCACAGGGCGGTCCACATGCCCCACACCATGCGAGCGCCGCGGCCGGCGCTCAATTACCTCGGGGGTCGTCGAGCGGTCAGGTCGCGGCCAGCGCGATCCCTGCCAATGCCATCGCGCCGCCCACGACACGCACGCCGAGCTGGCCGGAGAGGCGACGCGCCAGCAGGCCGACAGCGATGCCGGCGCCATGCAGCGCGATGGTCGCGACGAGGAAGCCCGCGCCATAGGCCAGCGCCGAGGACGCGGCCGGCATCTCCTCGCCATGCGCGAAGCCGTGGCAGAAGGCGAACAGCGCCACGAGGCCCATCGGCGCCCATAGCGGCAGCCTGGGCGTCGCGGCGATCAGCAGGCCGATCAGCACGACTGAACCGACAATGCCGGCCTCGGCCAGCGGCAACGGCACGCCCGACAGGCCGACGATCGCGCCCAGCGTCATGACAACGACGAAGGACGCGGGCACCAGCCAGGTCGCGCGACGGTCGCCCGTGGCGCCGATATGCGCCGCCCAGATGCCGACGCCGAGCATCGCCAGCAGGTGATCGAGACCGGTCAGCGGATGCAGCGCGCCGGCGCTCGCACTGTCGATGGGATGGCCGGTGTGGGCTTGCGCCGCCGATGCGGTGACCACGAGCGCGGCGGTGGCAAGAGTGATGAAACGCATGTCGGATCCTCAGGCTGCTTAAGAGGGGCCCAGCGGGCGGACCGGCAGGCCGCCCTGGCGCACGATGAAATCGGCGATCTCGGCGACGCCGCGCTCTTCCTTGAGATTCGAGAACACGAAGGGCCGCGTACCGCGCATCTTCCTGGCGTCGCGGTCCATCACCTCGAGGCTGGCGCCGACCAGCGGCGCGAGGTCGATCTTGTTGATCACCAGCAGGTCCGAACGCGTGATGCCCGGCCCGCCCTTGCGCGGGATCTTGTCGCCGGCCGAGACGTCGATAACGTAGATCGTCAGGTCGGCCAGTTCCGGCGAGAAGGTCGCCGCGAGATTGTCGCCGCCCGACTCGACGAACATCACTTCCATCTTCGGGAACAGCCTGACCATGTCGGCGACCGCGGCGAGGTTGATCGAGGCGTCCTCGCGGATCGCGGTGTGCGGGCAGCCGCCGGTCTCGACGCCGACGATGCGCTCGGCCGGCAGCGCGCCGGCGCGGGTGAGGAACTGCGCGTCTTCCTTGGTGTAGATGTCGTTGGTCACCACGGCGATGTCGTAGGCCTCGCGCATGCGCTTGCACAGGCGCTCGACCAGCGCCGTCTTGCCCGACCCTACCGGGCCGCCGACGCCCACGCGCAATGGTCCGTTGCCGATCATGACCTGAACAACCTCGTGTATTGCATCTCATGGCGCATCGAGCACCAGTCGACAAGGGGCGCGGCACCGCCGACGTCGTCCAGCGAACGCACCGCGATGGCGCGCGCGCAGGCGTCGGCGACGTCGGCTTCCAGACCGGCGAGCGCACGTTGTCCGTCGGTCTGCCCTAACGGGATCGCCCGCACCGCCGCCGAGACAAGATTGGCGGCGAAGGCATGCAGATAGCCGGTCAGCGCCGCCGACAGCGCGATGCCGTGCCACGCCGCAGCGACGGCGACGGCCACCGGCAAGGCGATCTCGCCGTCATGTCGCGCCAGCAGCTCATCGAGGCGGGCATCCGGCCAGGCGGTCTTCGTGATCGTTGCGAACGACGCGCCCTGCTGCCGTGACTCCAGCGCCATCTCCGCCGTGCCACGCCACGCCGCCGCCAGCGCCGCCACCGCGTCGAGTTCCGCCGCATCGCCCGCCTCGGCCGCGCGCCAAGCCGCCGCGAACAACGCGCCATCGACGCGGCCGGCGCCGTTGGCGAGCACGCTCGCGATCCATGCCCGCAGCGACTCGCGATCGCGCACCAGTCCCTCTTCGATCGCGTATTCCAGCCCGTGGCTGTAGCTGAACGCGCCGATCGGATAGGCCGGCGACAGCCAGGCCAGCAGTCGATAGAGCTGGGCGCCGTCAGTCATGGCCGTGACGTCCGCCCGCGCCATGCGCGTGGGGATGACGATGGTCGTGATTGTGCTGACCGTAGGCGCCGCCTTCGGGATTGAACGGCGCCGCCACCGCGCGTACCTCCGCGCCCAGGCCCTTGAGCATGTCGACGATCACATGATCGTCGCGGATCAGGATGCGATCGGCCTCGATCTGCGCCGGCAGATGACGGTTGCCGAGATGCCACGCCAGCCGCACGAAGAGCGCTGGATCCTTGGCGCGGATCTCGATCAGTGTTTCATCGGCGGCCTTCACCATCACATAGCCTCCGTCGTCGAGCGCCAGCCCGTCGCCGTCGCGCAGCACCACCGGCTCCGGCAGGTCGAGCAGGAAATCCGTGCCACCATCGCCCAGGAGCCGCAGCCGCCGGCGATAGCGGTCGTCATAGATCAGTGTGATCGAATCGGCGCGCTCGGCCTGCGGCCAGGCGCCCGACGCCATTACCCTCGCGGCGCGCCGCATCGCACTCACGCCCGCCTCGCCGACACCTTGTGCACCATGTCCCACATCATGTCGTTCCCTGTCGTCGCCAGCGCCGCCCGAGCATCAGAACAGGAAGTAGCGCTGCGCCATGGCGAGCACCGTCGCCGGCTCGCAGGTCAGCAGCTCGCCGTCGGCGCGCACCTCGTAGGTCTCGGGATCGACCTCGATCTTCGGCGTCGCGGCGTTGTGGATCATCGAGCGCTTGCCGATGCCGCCCCGGGTGTTCTCGACGGCGAGCATCGGCCGCGTCAGGCCCCATTGCTTCGCCACGTCGGCGGCGATGCCGGCGGCGCTGGTGAAGATTACCGAGCTGGCGATGAGATTGCGGCCAAAGCCGGCGAACATCGGCCGGTAATGCACGGGCTGCGGCGTCGGGATCGAGGCGTTGGGATCGCCCATCGGCGCCATGGCGATCGAGCCGCTCTTGAGCACGAAGTCGGGCTTCACGCCGAAGAAGGCCGGCGACCACAGCACGAGATCGGCGAGCTTGCCGACCGCCACGGAGCCGACGTGCTTGCTGATGCCGTGCGCGATGGCGACGTTGATCGTGTACTTCGCGACATAGCGCTTGGCGCGCGCGTTGTCGTTGTCGCCGGTCTCGTCCTTCAGCCGTCCGCGCTGCTTGCGCATCTTGTCGGCGGTCTGCCAGGTGCGGATCACCACCTCGCCGACGCGGCCCATCGCCTGGCTGTCCGAGGACATCATGCTGAAGGCGCCCATGTCGTGCAGGATGTCCTCCGCCGCGATGGTCTCGCGCCGGATGCGACTGTCGGCGAAGGCGACATCCTCGGGGATACGCGAATCGAGGTGATGGCAGACCATCAGCATGTCGAGATGCTCGTCCACGGTGTTGACCGTGTAGGGCATCGTCGGGTTGGTCGACGAGGGCAGCACGTTGGCCTCGCCGCACAGCCGGATGATGTCGGGGGCGTGGCCGCCGCCGGCGCCTTCGGTATGGAACGTCGCGATGGTGCGGCCCTTGAACGCCGCGCGCGTCGTCTCGACGAAGCCCGACTCATTGAGCGTGTCGGTGTGGATCGCCACTTGCACGTCGTAGCGGTCGGCGACGGCGAGGCAGTTATCGATCGCCGCCGGCGTCGTGCCCCAATCCTCGTGCAGCTTCAGCCCGCAGGCGCCACCCTTGATCTGCTCCTCGATGCCCGCGGGCAGGCTGGTGTTGCCCTTGCCGAAGAAGCCGAGATTCATCGAGAAGCCCTCGGCCGCCTGCATCATGCGGCCGAGATGCCACGGACCCGGCGTCACCGTCGTCGCCAAGGTGCCATGCGCCGGGCCGGTGCCGCCGCCCAGCATAGTGGTGACACCGCTGGCCAGCGCCTCCTCGATCTGCTGCGGGGCGATGAAGTGGATGTGACAGTCGATGCCGCCGGCGGTGAGGATGCGGCCCTCGCCGGCGATCACCTCGGTGCCAGGGCCGATGATGATGGTCACGCCGGGCTGGATATCGGGATTGCCGGCCTTGCCGATGCCGACGATGTGGCCGTCCCTGATGCCGATATCGGCCTTCACGATGCCCCAGTGGTCGAGGATCAGCGCGTTGGTGATGACAGTGTCGACGGCACCCTCGGCGCGCGTGCGCTGGCTCTGGCCCATGCCGTCGCGGATCACCTTGCCGCCGCCGAACTTCACTTCCTCGCCGTAGATCGTGTGGTCCTTCTCGACCTCGATGATCAGGTCGGTGTCGGCCAGCCGCACCTTGTCGCCCACGGTCGGGCCGAACATCTGCGCGTAGCCCTGGCGCGAGATGCGCGCCGGCGCGTTGCCGCCGCTGGCGCTCGAGGCCGCGGCCGGCGCCAGCGCGCCCGAGACCTTGGCATTGAAGCCGTAGACCACGCGATCGCCGCCGATGGCGACGAGCGTCACCTCGCGCGTCTGACCGGGCTCGAAACGCACCGCCGTGCCGGCGGCGATATTCAGACGAAAGCCTTTCGTCTTCTCGCGATCGAACTTCAGCGCCTCGTTGGTCTCGTAGAAATGATAGTGGCTGCCCACCTGCACCGGCCGGTCGCCGCTGTTGGAGACGCTGAGCGTCATCGTCTCGCGGCCGGCGTCCAGCACGTGCTCGCCAGGAGCGGTGAAAATCTCACCCGGTTTCATGGCGGCGCCCTTCAGCGGATCGGGTTGTGCACGGTCACCAGCTTGGTGCCGTCGGGGAAGGTCGCCTCGACCTGGATCTCGTGGATCATGTCGGCGATGCCGTCCATGACCTGGTCGCGCGTGATGACAGTGCCGCCGTCACGCATCAGCTCGGCGACGGTGCGCCCGTCGCGCGCGCCCTCGACGACATAGTCGGTGATCAGCGCCACCGCCTCGGGATGATTGAGCTTCACGCCGCGCTCGAGACGGCGGCGGGCGACGATCGCGGCCATCGCCACGAGCAGCTTGTCTTTCTCGCGCGGTGTCAGGTTCACGACGTCTCCCCCTGCGTCATCGCCAAGCCAAATGCATCACACATGCCATACGCGGGGCAACCTTCGGGGCCCGCCCAGCGCGTCATGCCGCATGAAGGCCAGCCAGTCCATTAACCCGCGTCGCACCGCCAGTGGCTCGCCCAGGAAACGGGCCAGCAGCACGCCATTGACCACCGTCACGCCCGCCCGCGCCGCACCAGCCTCGACGAGCGCGCGCGACGCCTCCAGCCCGCGCGCCGCGTCAGGTCCGGCGAAGATGCCGGTCGCCAGCGCCGTCGCACCGGCGAAGCCCGCGACATCGGGCGGTGCGCCATCGAGCGCCAGCGCGTCAGCCCAGACCAGCTTGCCGCCGCGTCGCAGCCGCCATCCGTCATAGACGCTGCCACGGGTGAAGCGCTCGCCACTGGCGCCGCGACCCAACACCACCATCTCGCAGGCCAGCAGCCGCGCGTCGCTCGCCAGATCGGCCTCGATCCGCCGGCGCAGCCGCGCGCCATCGAACACGATGGTCTCCTGCGGCAGCCATTCCAAGGTCGCGCCCGCACCGACGCTGAGCGTGCTCTCGATGCGCGCCGGCTGCTCGGCCGCGCGCGCCGCGCGATAGATCTTCTCCGCCGCCTGCGTCGTCGCGGTCGCGATGCCGCCATCGACCTCGACTGAGAGCCGCACACGATCGCCATCGGTCAGGCCGCCCGAGGTGGTGACGATGACAGCCTGCGGCGGCTCGTCGGCCTCGGCCCGCGGGAACAGCACGCGACAGGGATCGGACTGCCACAGATGGGCCAACGCCATCGCGCCGTCGTCGCGTCGCGCGAAGCGCACCTCGACGCCGCCATCGCCGCGCTGCAGCCGCGCGGGAGCAATGATCTGGCTCGTGTCGGGCATGGCCGCACCATAGACGGCGCCGCGGTCCCTCGCTACGCACCGCGACTGATCAATTCTTATGCGATTTGCGCGATGCTCGGGCTATCAGCGGTAAGACGCGATGAAGCTCTGCACCAGCGGCGACCAAACAGGGACGCCGTCGGCGGCGGCGAACAGGCCGTGGCCGTCGCTGCCGAAGGCCGGCAGCAACCGGAAATCGACATTGCCGCCGGCGGCTTTGTAGGCGTTGGCCATGTCTCGACTGAGCTTGGGATCGAAGAACGAGTCGTTCTGCGCATAGATCCACAAGGTCGGCACGCGCGCGGTGCGGCCGAACTTGCCGGCGGCTTCGACCAGGTTGCGCGGCGCGCAGTTGTTGTTGGGCAGGTTCATGTTCCGCCCGCCGCGGCCGCCGGCGAAGTTCACCATGGCGGACACGCCGGCCGGGTTGCGCGCAGAGTACGCCACCGTCGCCCAGCCGCCAGCCGACAGGCCGACGATCAGGGTGCGGTCCGGCAGCGCGAAACGCTGCGTGCGCATGTACTGCACGGCGGCGTCGACGTCCTTCGCCGCCTCGATCCCGGCGCCGTAGAAGTCACCGGCCTCGCAGGAGCCGTAGTTTTCATTCCACCGCCCGCCAGTCTCGCCGTAGCCACGCCGCAACGGCGCGACCACGACGTAGCCCTGCTGCACGAACCAGGACGCCGCGGCGGCGAAGCGCGGGCGTTGCATCTGATCGCGGCCGCTGACCGGCGAGCCGTGATTGAGGATCGCCAGCGCCCGACGCTGTTCGCCCGGCGGACGGAACACGGTGGTCAGCATCGGCCGGCCGGCATCGGCGCTGGGGATCTTCCAGACCTGCTCGCGATTGGCGCCGATCTCGCCGCCTTGTGGTCCCAGGCCCTGCGCCAACGCGCCGCTTGTCAGCGTCAGTGCCGTGAGCAACGCCAGCATGGTTCCGCGCATCGAGAGTCCCCCTTGCAATACCCCGTGCTTACCTTGCCCCGCCGCGCGTGCCGCTGCTAGCGTCGGCGCATGAACCTGACCGAAGAATTCGACGCCACGCTGAACGACGCCGAGCGCGCGATGATCGCCAAGGCGCGCTCTTTCGCCGAGCGCGTGGTGGCGCCCAACGCCAAGGCCTGGGAATACGCGCGCAAGCATCCCACCGACGCGATCCGCCAGGCCTGTGCCGAGGGCCTGAACCTGATCGAGCTCGAGAAGCGCTTCGGCGGCGAGGCGCTGAGCTTCTCCTGCAAGATGCGGGTTTGCGAGGAGGTCGCGCGCCACGACTTCGCCTTCGCTTTCTCGTTGGTCAATGTGCACAACGGCATGGCCCGCTTCGCCCGCGACGCGCATCCCTCGATGGTCGAACGCCTGCTGCCACGCATGCTCAAGGGCGAGGTGATCTGCTCGCCCGGCCTGACCGAGCCCTGGGCCGGCAGCGACTTCGCCGCCATCCGCACCACGGCGACCAAGGTCGCTGACGGCTGGGAACTCAATGGCGCCAAGGCGTGGATCACCAACTCGGCCGTCTGTGGCCTGGCGCTGGTCTACGCCCAGACCGACGCCTCGAAGGGCTGGCGCGGTATCGCCGGCTTCATGGTCGAGGCCGACCGACCGGGCTTCCATCGCGAGGCGCCGTTCGAGCTGCATGGCGGCCACGCTATCGGCGCCGCCGGCTTCCGGCTGGAGAAGTATATCGCGCCCGACGAGGCGCTGACCGCCAAGCCCGGCGAGGCGTTCAAGATGGCGCTGTCTGGCATCAACGGCGCGCGCACCTATGTCGCGGCGATGTGCTGCGGCATGCTCGAGTCATCTATCGCGGTGGCGACGAAGTACGGCAGCGAACGCACGCTGTTCGGCGGCAACGTGATGGACCTGCAAGGCGTACGCTGGAAGCTGGTCGACGCCGCCAACGACCTCGAGGCGATGCGCGCGCTGACCTACCGCGCCGCGCGCATCATCGACGGCAAGGGTGACGCGCAGGAAGCCGCCGCGCACGCCAAGAAGTTCGCCGGCGACAAGACGGTGCCGCATATCGCCAATTGCATCCAGGCGATGGGCGCCAACGGTTTGCGTGCCGACTACCCCCTGATGCGCCACCTCAGCGGCGCCAAGATCGCCGCCTACACCGACGGCACGACCGAGATTCAGAATGAAAGATTGGGCCGCGTGCTGATTGATCGCTACGGCAAGGTGTAGGCCGTTAGTGATAGGTTGCGGTCCATGAGCAACCGCGTCATCCGTACCGTAGAGATGCACACTGGCGGCGAGCCGACTCGCATCATCGCGGAGGGTTGGCCGGAGTTCGGCGCGCCCACCTTGCTGGGCAAGCGGCGCGAGGCGCGTGAGCAGCATGATCATCTCAGGCGCGCGCTGATGCACGAGCCGCGCGGGCATGCCGAGATGTATGGCGCGCTGTTGGTGAAGCCGGATCATCCCGAGGCCGATCTCGCGGTGCTGTTCATGCATGGCGAGGGCTACAGCACCATGTGCGGGCACGCGACGATCGCGCTGGCACGCTGGGCGGTCGACACGGGCCGCGTCGCGCGGGTTGAGCCCGAGACCATTGTGCGCCTGCAATGTCCCTGTGGTCTCGTCGTCGCCCATGTCGAGGTGAAGGATGGCAAGGCGGGCCGTGTGCGCTTCGATAGCGTGCCGTCCTTCGCCTTCCAGCTCGACGCCATCGTGATGACCCAGACCTGGGGACCGGTGCATGTCGACATCGGCTATGGCGGTGCGTTCTACGCCATCCTCGACGCCACGACGGTCGGCCTCGACGTGCGCTCCTCGGCGTTGCGCGACATCGTCGATGCCGGCGAGGCGATCGCCGAGGCGGCGAAGAAGACGCTGCGCCTGGAGCATCCCGACGATCCCGACCTCGCCTATATCTACGGTACGATCCTTACCGATGGCGGCATCGGCGCGGTCAACGATGGCGACTGGCCGGGCGCCAGCCGCAACATCTGCGTCTTCGCCGGCCGTCAGGTCGATCGCAGCCCGACCGGCAGCGGTGTGAGCGCACGTATTGCCGTTCAGGTCGCCAGACGGCAGAGCAAGGTCGGCGATATCTGCGCCTACGAGAGCGTCACCGGCGCGCGCTTCACGGCCAAGGCGCTGTCGGAGACGCGCACCGGTCGCCATCGCGCCGTGATCGTCGAGGTCGCGGGCGAAGCGCACTACACCGGCGAAAGCGTCTTTCGCTTCGAGGACGACGATCGCCTGAAGTGGGGCTTCGATCTGCGTTAAGTGGAACCGCCGGCGGGCCCAGAAGAAGCCGCTTCCAGCAATTCGTGCAAATGGCTCTCGCGCAGGCCGAGCGCGTCGAGATGCGCGACGGTGTTGGCGACGTAGTCGAGGCAGCGGCCGCGCACGCCTACGCCCTGGCGCACCAGGGCGGCGGCTTCGGCGAGCGGCAGCTTGCCGAGATAGCTGGGGTGCTCGCGGTTGGCGAGGTAGAGCAGCGCCTCGACGGTGCCGCGATCGTCGAGCGTCAGCGGCCGCACGGTCTCGAAATAGACGCCATCGTTAAGGATCTCGCGATCCCAAAGGTAATGGCGAATGGCATCGTAGTCGCCCTCGGGCAGGCGATGCGCCAGGCCGCGGCAGGCGCCGCCGGGCAGCAGGCCGAGGATCAGGCCGGGCACTTCCGGCGTGCCGCGATAGTGCTCGGACTTGATGCAGAAGGCGCGATGCCAGCCGCTCAGCCGCGCCGGGCGCGTCTCCTGTGGCGTGAAGCCGGGATCCCACATCAGCGAGCCATAGGCGAAGACCCAGGCCGGCCGCGCTGCGATCGGCGCCACGCTGGAGTGCGGATAGCGCGGCCTGGCCATGCTCAAGCCCGGCTCGCCAGCGCCACGCCGGCCACCGTGACGCCCATGCCGATCAGCGCCACGACGCCGAAGGTCTCGCCGAACAGCGGCAGCGCGATCAGCGCGGTGCAGGGTGGCACGAGATAGAACAGGGCGGCGACCTTTGACGCGGCACCACGACGCATCAGCCAGAACAGCAGCATGTTGGCGCCTATGCTGAGCGCGAGGACCGCCCAGACCATCGCGCCCAGGAACTCCATCGTCCAGCGCACGGTCATGGTCTCGAACAGCAGGGCGCAGACGGCGAAGACGATCGCGGCGTAGCCGTACTGCACGACCATGCCGGTGCGCAGGTCCATGCTGGGCAGGAACCGCTTCTGGTACAGCGTACCCAGCGTGATGCCAATCAGCGCGACGCCGGACAACGCCACCGACACCGTGGTGGCCTCGCCGATGCGCGCCTTTTCCCAGATCACCAACCCAGCACCGATGAGGCCCAGCAGCAGGCCGATCCATTGCCGGCGCGAGATCGCCTCGCCGAGCAGCGGGCCGGCGAGGATGGCGGTCAGCAGCGGCTGCAGCGAGACCAGCAGCGCCGAGACACCGGCGGGCATCTGTCGCTCGATGCTGGTGAAGACGCCGCCGATATAGCCGACGTTGATCAGCAGTCCGACGACCAGCAGGTGCATCCAAGTATGGGTGCCACGCGGCCAGGGCGCGCGCATCGCGACGGCCAACGCCGCCAGCAACAGCATGGCCGCGACATAGCGGATGGTCAGTAGCGTGGCCGTCTCGGCATAGGGCAGCGCGCCGCGGGCGACGATGAATCCGGTGCTCCAGATCAGCACGAAGATCGCCGGCGCGGCGAGCGCGGGCACGGCGCGTGGCCCTCAGGCCTGCTTCATGTCGATCAGCGCGCGGCGGATGTCGCGGGTGCGGGTGAAGAGGTCGAACAGCTTGTCGCCCTCGCCCCAGCGGATGGCGCGCTGCAGGGAGAAGAGATCCTCCTGGAAGCGTCCGAGGATCTCCAGCACCGCCTCGCGGTTGTTGAGGAACACGTCGCGCCACATCGTGGGATCCGAAGCGGCGATGCGCGTGAAGTCGCGGAAGCCGCCAGCGGCGAACTTGATCACCTCCGAGCGACGTTCGCCGGCCATGTCGTCGGCGGTGCCGACGATGGTGTAGGCGATCAGGTGCGGCAGATGCGAGACGATGCCCAGCACCATGTCGTGCCAGTCCGGCGCCATGAACTCGACCATGCTGCCGCAGGCCGTCCAGAACGCCGCCAGCCGGTCGACCGCGCTTTGGTCGGCGCCCTCGAGCGGCGTGAGGATGCACCAGCGGCCATCGAACAAGGTCGGAAAGCCAGCCTCAGGGCCGGAATGCTCGGTGCCGGCGATGGGATGCGCCGGCACGAAATGCACGCCAGCGGGGACATGCGGACGCATGTCGCGGATCACCGCCTGCTTCACCGAGCCGACCTCGGAGACGATGGCGCCCGGCTTCATCGCCGGCGCGATAATCTTCATCGCCTCGCCGCAGGCGCCCACGGGCGTACAGATGATGACGAGATCGGCGTCCTTGACCGCCGCCGCGAGGTCGGTGCCGCAGTGATCGACCACGCCGATGCGGTTGGCGGTATCCGCCGTCTTCTGGCTGCGCGTGGCGGCGACGACGCTGCGTACCAGGCCATCGCGCTTGGCGCGCAGCGCGATCGACGAGCCGATCAGGCCGATGCCGATCAGCGCCAGCTTATTGAACAGCGGCGCCGGCTTCGCGGTGTCGCTCATCGCGTGGCCGCGACGAACTTGGCCAGCGACTCGCGCACCGCCTTGACCTCGTCCTCGTTGCCGACGGTGATGCGCAGGTATTCAGCCAGGCCGTAGCCCGCGACCATGCGCGGGATCAGCCCGTCCTTCATCATCGCCTCGTTGGCCGCCGCCGCGCGCTCCGCCGCGCCGAAGCCCACCAGGATGAAATTGCCGACGCTGGGCAACACCTTCAGGCCAAGTCCCGTGAGCTCGGTCGACAGCCAGGGCAGCCAGGTATCGTTGTGCAGGCGTGATGCCTCGGTGTGGGCCGCGTCCTCGAGCGCCGCGACACCAGCGGCCTGGGCGGCGAGGTTGACGTTGAACGGCTGACGCAGGCGGGCCATCACGTCGATCAGGTGCGGCGGGCCGTACATCCAGCCCAGGCGCAGACCGCCCAGCCCGTAGATCTTCGAGAAAGTGCGCGTCATCACCACGTTCTCGCTGCGATCGACCAGCTCGACGCCGGCATCGTAGTCGTTGCGCGAGACATATTCGGCGTAGGCCGCGTCGATGATCAGCAGCGTGGTCTTCGGCAGGCCGGCATGCAGCTTCTGCACCTCCTCGCGGGTGATGTAGCTGCCCGTGGGGTTGTTGGGATTGGCCAGCGCGACGATGCGTGTCTTGTCCGTCACTTTCGCCAGCATGGCGTCGACATCGGTGCGGTAGTCCTTCTCCGGAGCCGCCACGGGCTTGGCGCCGACACCCATCGCGTTGATGGCGTACATCAGGAAGCCGTGCTTGCTGTAGACCAGCTCGTCGCCCGGCCCGCAGTAGGAGCGCACCAACAGGTTCAAGAGCTCGTCCGAACCGGCGCCACAGACGATACGCGCCGGATCGAGGCCGTAGCGCTTGCCGATGGCGACGCGCAGCTTCTCCGAGCCGCCATCGGGATAGCGATGCAGCTCGGCGGCGACGCGGGCATAGGCGGCCATCGCCTTGGGGCTGGGACCCAGCGCGCCCTCGTTGGACGAGAGCTTTCTGACCTTGGCCACGCCCTCGACGGTGTCCTTGCCGCCGACATAGGGCGCGATGTCCATGATGCCGGGACGCGGCTGCGGGATGGTCATCGTCTCAATCCTGTTTTGAACTCTTAACCTTCCCCCGGAGGGGGAAGGTATGTCGCGTAGACGCTCATCGTCAGATCTTGGGCGGCACGGCCCAGGCGCCGAGCGAAACCACGCGAGCATTCTCGACGCCCAACGCCGTGCGCAGCGCCGGCAGGCGCGGGTCCTGGTCGGCGACAAAGGTCGGCACCTCGACGAGGTCCCACCATGTGCCGCTCTGCTCGACATCGATCACCGAGGTCGGTGACGGGAAGCCGGCCTTGGTGATGGCGCCGATCAGACGGCTGCGGCTGATCTCGACCGGCGATTCGATGGCGAGCAGCGCGCGGTCCTCGCCGCTGGCCTCGGCGTCGATGCGCGCCAGCACGAAGGAATCGAGGTCGCGGCCGCGGCTGTTGGGCATGGCGACGAAGGGCAGACGCTGGACGATGTTGGGCGTCGTCGCCTCGCCGCTGGTCAGGCGGATCCACCACGGCGCGGGCTCATCCTGCACAGGCGCCGGCACGACGCCGATGACATTGGGATCGAGCCGCATGGCGGCGATCACCTGGGCGGCGGTCTCATGCGCCTGGAACGGGATCTGGGCGCCGAAATGGTCACGCGCCAGATCCCAGAAGCCGGCCTGGTCGACCGGCCGGCACACCGCGACACGCACCGGCCCCTGCAGGAAAGTGAAGGCGCCCATGATCTCGCGCCAAAGACGCATCAGAGCGGGCTTGGGGAACTTGCCCTCGTGGCGCGCCAGCAGGCGGCGCAGCACCTGGGCCTCGCGCCCCGGGCGCAGGGCCAGGCCGCCATTGCCGCCCTTGGCGGCGGCGATCCGGCCGACCAACTCGGCACGACGCATCAGCAGATCGTGGACGGCTTCGTCGATACCATCGATCTGAGCGCGCAAATCGTCGAGGCTGGGAGCGTCCATGGCGGGGCTGGCGTGGCGGAAGGGCGATAGGTTTAGTCGGGCGTCGGGCCAAAGGCAAAGTAAACATTGACAGGCTAAATCGCCCTCCCATACCTACGGCACCCCGCGCCCGTGGCCGTTCGTCGCGCCACAGCGGCCCCGAGTTTCTGCACATGGACACCGCGGTTCCCCATCCCACCGATACGGCGTCCGGCGACCCGCTTTCGGGCCTGACGCCGGCGGCGCGCCGTGCGCTGGACGCTTCGCACAGCGTTTGGCTGGGGCCGCTCAAGCTCGATTGCGGCGTCGAGCTGGCGCGCCACCGCGTCGCCTATCGCACCTATGGCACGCTCAACGCCGACCGCAGCAACGCGGCGCTGATCTGCCATGCGCTGACCATGGATCAGTTCGTCGCCGACACCAACCCGGTGACCGGCAAGGAAGGCTGGTGGCTGAGCCTGGTCGGCCCCGGCCGGCCGCTCGACATCTCGAAGTACTTCGTGATCTGCGCCAACGTGCTGGGCGGCTGCATGGGCAGCACCGGTCCGCTCGACATCAACCCGGCCACCGGCGGGCGCTACAATCTGTCTTTCCCCATGGTCACCATCCGCGACATGGTGAACGCGCAGGCCCAGCTGCTCGACCATCTCGGCATCGAAAGCCTGTTCTGCGTCGTCGGCGGCTCGATGGGTGGCATGCAGGTGCTGCAATGGGCCGCGTCCTATCCCGACCGTGTCTTCGCCGCGCTGCCGATCGCGACCGCCGCGCGGCATTCGGCGCAGAACATCGCCTTCCACGAGGTCGGCCGCCAGGCGATCATGGCCGATCCCGGCTGGCACGGCGGCGACTACGGCGCGCATAGCACCGTGCCGGCGCGCGGGCTCGCGGTCGCGCGCATGACCGCGCACATCACCTATCTCAGCGAGTCGGCGCTGCAGCGCAAGTTCGGCCGCAACCTGCAGGACCGCGCCGCCTTCGGCTACAGCTTCGACGCCGACTTCCAGGTCGAGAGCTATCTCCATTACCAGGGCAAGTCGTTCGTCGAGCGCTTTGACGCCAACGCCTATCTCTACATCACGCGCGCGATGGACTATTTCGACCTCGCGGCCGAGTACGGCGGTACGCTGGCCACGGCCTTCCGCGGCAGCAAGACGCGCTTCTGCGTGATGTCGTTCACGAGCGACTGGCTGTTCCCGACACACGAGAACCGCGAGGTGGTGAAGGCGCTCAACGCCGTCGCCGCCAACGTCTCCTTCGTCGAGGTCGCCACCGACAAGGGCCACGACGCCTTCCTGCTCGACGAGCCCGAGATGTTCCGCACCCTCGACGGATTCATCCGCGGCGCCGCCAACGCGCGTGGCCTGAAATGAGCATCGCTGCGGTTCTTCCCTTCTCCCCGCGCAGGCGGGGAGAAGGTGCCCGAAGGGCGAATGAGGGGCTTCGCGGCCTCGCCACGAGCACTGCTGGCGTTGAGAGGCCTGAAGCCCCTCATCCGCCTCGCTGTCGCTCGGCACCTTCTCCCCGCCTTCGCGGGGAGAAGGAGATCCCATGAGCCCAGCGGAGCGCGGCAAGATCCGCCTCGACCTGCAGCTGATCGCCGACATGATCGAACCGGGCACACGGGTGCTCGATGTCGGCTGCGGCGACGGCGCGCTGCTCGACTGGCTGCAGCGCGAGAAGCGGGTCGACGGCCGCGGCATGGAGCTGAGCCAGGCCGGCGTGAACGCCTGTGTCGCCAGCGGCCTGTCGGTGATCCAGGGCGACGCCGATACCGATCTCGCCCACTACCCCGACAACGCCTTCGACTACGTCGTGCTCAGCCAGACCTTGCAAGCCACGCGCGAGCCACGCCGCGTGCTCGAGCAGATGCTGCGCGTCGGCAAGCACGCGGTGGTGTCGTTCCCCAACTTCGCCCACTGGCAGGTGCGCGCCCGCCTCGTCTTCGGTGGCCGCATGCCCGAGACCGACGCGCTGCCGTACAAGTGGTACGACACGCCCAACATCCATCTGTGCAGCATCGACGACTTCCGCGCGCTGTGCACCGAGATGGGCGTCACGATCGAAAAGGCGCTGACGCTCAGCCGCCACGGCCGGCCGCTGCCCAACCTGCCGCTGCCGCTGGCCAACCTGCTGGGTGGCCAGGGACTGTTCCTGTTGCGGCGACGCTAGGTCGCGTTCTTGCAAGGACGCTGGCGACGCTTCAGGCTGTCACCAAACAGGAGGCCACAAGATGATCCGCCGTTGCTTGCTCGCCGCCACCGGCGCGCTGCTGCTGTCGAGCGGCACCGCGTTCGCGCAGGACTATCCCAACCGTCAGATCAACTGGGTGATCCCCTATCCGCCCGGCGGCACCACCGACACCATGGCGCGGCTGACCGCGGCCAAGGTCTCGGAGATCCTCAAGACGCCGATCATCCCGGTGAACAAGGCCGGCGCCTCGGGCACGGTGGGCAGCGACAGCGTGCGCACCTCGCCGGCCGACGGCTACACTATCCTGTTCAACGCCAGCCTGTTCGTCATCGGCAAGCAGCTGTTCAAGAGCCTGCCTTACGATCCGCAGATCGACTTCCAGCCGCTGGGCCGCGTCGCCGGCGCGCCGCTGCTGCTGGTCGCCCATCCCGGCGTCAAGGCGAACTCGCTGACCGAGCTGGTGGCCGCGGCCAAGGTCGATCCCAAGGCCTACAATTTCGCGCTCTCCTCCCTCGGTGCCGCCGGCCATCTCGCGACCCTGGAGTTCCTGCGCCTGGCCAAGCTCGACCTGACGCTGGTTCCTTACAAGGGCACGGCGCCGGCGCTCAACGACGTGGTCGCGGGAACGGTGCAGCTGATGATCGACCCGATCGCCTCCACCGGCCCGCAGGTCAAGGGCGGCAAGCTCAAGGCTCTGGCGATCACCAGCACCAAGCGCGCCGCCGTGGCGCCCGATGTGCCGACCGCGGCCGAAGCCGGCATGCCCGACCTCGTGATCGGCTCGTGGTACGGCGCCTGGGCGCCCAAGGGCGTGCCGGCCGACGTCGTCGCCAAGCTCGCCCGTGCGCTGGAGCAGGCGGCCAACGATCCGGACTTCAAGGCGAAGCTCGAGCAGCTCGGGCTGGAGCCGGTGTTCGACGGCCCGGAGGCCTTCCGCAGGTTCATCGCCGCCGATGTCGAGAAGAGCGCGGCGCTCTTGAAGGCGGCGAACTACCAGCCGGAGTGATCAGGCCGCGATCGTCGCGACTTTCGGCTCGACGACGCGCAGCCACTCGGCCGTGTCGAGCTCCATAGACCGGTCGAGCCGGCCGGCGTTGAAGAACAGCGTCCGGTTCGACAGCAACGTTTGATCAACGACGACGCTCAATGAGTCGCGCAGCGCAAAGGGCGGCACCGCGCCCATGACGCAGCCGGTGATCGCCTGCGCCGTCTCTGGCGAGGCGAAGCCGCATTTGCGCGCACCGAACAGCGCGGCCACGGCGGCGAAGTCGAGCTTTCGATTGCCCGGCAGGATCGCCAGCACGTGCCGTCTGCCGCCACCGCCGCCGCGCACATCGAGCACCATCGCCTTGGCCGCCTGCTCCGGCCGGTTACCGCGAATGACGCTGATGTGCTCGGAGCGTCCCTCGGGCTCGTGCTCGATCACGCGGTATCGCGCGCCAGCGGCGTCGAGCAACGCGCACACGCGCTCGAACGGCGGCGGCGGCGTCCGCTCGTAATAGATGTCCCAAGGCCCTTCGCCGTATGACGTGAAGCCGTGGCGCTCGTAGAAGCGCGCCGCCTCGCTGCCCTTGACCACCTCGAGCCGTACCAGGCGACCGGAACGATCCGCCTCGGCCAGCAACACACGCAAGATCGAGGCGCCCAGCCCGCTGCGGTGATAGCGCGGTTCGAGATAGAAGTACTCGATCACCCAGTGCTCGTCTTCGCGGCGGAAACAGACGCAGCCGGCGATCGCGCCATCGACGACGATCACGCGCATCCAGTTCAGGTCGAAGCCGTCGCCAAAGTACTGGCGCGCGCGATCGGGATCGAAGCGGCCGATGCGTTCGAGGGCCGTGCGCATGACCCTCAGCCGCAAGTCGAGCAGCGGCTCGAAATCCGCCGTGGTGGCGGCGCGGAACGACCAGTCGGCCGGCATGGCGGTCAGCGGAAGACCCTGTCGGTCAAAACCGCCAGCGTCTCCTCCAGCGGTCGTACCTTGCCATCGGCGGGCACCGCGCCGGCCTCGACCGTGCGATGCAGCGCCTTGTAGGTCGTCTCGCTCATCAGCGGCGGCACGCCGGTCTCGCGCAGCATCCGCGCCACCAGCACCATCTCCTCGCTGCGCCGGCCCGCGTGCACGAGATGCGTCTCGACCATGCGCGCGAGGAACTGGCCAAAACCTTCGTGATCGACATCGCCCAGGCAGCCCATCACTTCCTCGAGCAGCCCCTGGCGGCGGGCGGCGACGAAGCTCTCGACCGCCAGCGCCTCGACGCCCTTGATCAGCACGCTGCGCAGCACCTTCACGGCCGAGGCGCTGCCCGGCTTGGGGCCCAGCACCTTCGCGTCGAAGCCGCTGGCGTTCATCCACTCGGCGGCGGTCTGCGCATTGGGGCCAGCGAGCAGCATTGGCGCTTTCTGGCCACGGCCGAAGAACGATCCCATCACGGCGACATCGACATAGACGCCACCCGCGCCCTCGATCACGGCACGGTCGGTCTCGGCCATCGCGCCGGTGACGGTGCAGAGATCGAGATAAACCACGCCCTTCTTCAACAGTGGCGCCGCCGCCTGCGCGACATCGAGCGCGAACTCGCCGGGCACAGCGCTGATGATCAGGTCGGCGTCGCGCAGCGCCGCGGTGTAGCCGCGTTCGATCGCGACATCGAGGCGACGCGCCTCCTCGCCCAGCTTGCTGCCGCGCGCGTCGAGATCGAGCGCGGTGTCGACGGCGATCAGCTTGCGCGGCCGGTTGTCGCCGGGACGCGAGGCGCCGCGCCAGGTCTCGGCGAGGCCACGGGCGATCGCGGTGCCGGCTTCGCCAAAGCCGATCAACGCTATGGTCAGCGGTTCAAGAACCATGGTGAGGGGAATGCCGCGTTACGTGCTTGAAGGTGTCGGTTCACCATCGGTCGTCGCATCGCGCCTGTCGCGCGAATAGGCGACCTTCAGCGGCGGGCGGGCGACCAGCACCGGGCGCTGCTCGCGCACGCCCGTTGCGGCGTAGATCTGCTTGCCGGCCTCGACGATGGTGACGCCGGCGAAGCGGCCCAGCAGGCGCTCGCCCAGCCGCTCGATGGTCGGCGCGGCGCGCAGCAGCAGGCGCGAGCGCACCGGCGGCAGGTAGAGCGCACGGGACTCGCGCATGGGTGTGAACATGTTGGCGCGCAACAGGGCGGCGAGCTGCCGGCCCGAATACGGCTCGCCGAAGGAGAAGGGCGAGCGCTCGAGCTGCGACCACAATCCGGTACGGTTGGGCGCCACGACCAGCAGGCGGCCGCCATCGGCCATGACGCGCCAGACCTCGCGCAGCAGCGGACGCACTTGCTCGGCGCATTCCAGAGCGTGCACCAGCACCATGCGATCGATCGAGCGGTCGGCCAGCGGCAGGTCGAGCTCGTCGACCAGGGCGGCGAGGTTGCCGCCCTCGCGCGGCCAGCGCAGCACGCCCTGCGCCGCCGGCATCAGCGCGAAGACGCGCTCAGCCTCGTCGACGAATGGCCGCAGGAACGGCACGGCGTAGCCCAGCCCGGCGACGCGCATGCCCCGCACATCCGGCCACATCCCGCGCAGCCGCGCGCGCAGCAGGCGCTGGGTCACCTGGCCCAGGCTGTCGCCATAGAAATCGCGCAGATCGACGATGTCGTTGAACATCGCCGCAGTATAGCGCCTGGGACCGCCGGCGTCTCCCCGGCTCAAGCCCTCACGCCCCGATGAGAAAATCGCGACGGTGCCGCGGCAGGGGTCTATGGTATCGGACTACCAGTTCGCATCCCCGGGGAAAGGATCGATCGTGGCCAAGATGAAGCTGCTCTACGCGCCGTCGTCGCCCTATGTGCGCAAGGCCATGGTGCTGGCCATGGAGACCGGACTCGATCGCCGGATCGAGACGGTGCCGGTCACCACGACGCCGATCGCGCCCGCGATCGAGGTCACGGCGCGCAACCCGGTGTCCAAGATCCCGGCGCTGATCGACGGCGGCCTGACACTCTACGACTCGCCCGTGATCTGCGAATACCTCGACAGCAAGCATCGCAAGAAGAAGCTCTTCCCGGCCAAGGGCAAGGCCCGCTGGGTGGCGCTGCGCCAGCAGGCGCTGGGCGACGGGCTGCTCGATGCCGCGCTGCTGGCGCGCTACGAGGGCTTCCTGCGACCCGCTGACAAGCGCTGGCCGGAATGGTCCGACGGCCAGATGGCCAAGATCAACGGTGCGCTCGACGCGATGGAGAAGGAGGCCGCCTCCCTGAAAGGCGCCCTGACCATCGGCCAGATCACCTTCGCCTGCGCCCTGGGCTATCTCGACTTCCGCTTCGCCGAGCTGGGCTGGCGCGACAAGCGCAAGAAGCTGGCGGCCTGGTATGCCAAGTTCGCCAAGCGTCCGTCGATGAAAGCGACCATGCCGCCGGGCTGACCCCGGTGGATGCCGATGCGCTGATCGCCGCGCTGGGCCTGCGGCCGCACCCCGAGGGCGGCCACTATCGCGAGACCTATCGCGCGCCGCCCGCGGCAGGCGAGAAGCGCGGCGCCACGACGGCGATTTTCTTCCTGCTGCGCCGAGGCGAACGCTCGCACTGGCACCGCGTCGACGCGGTCGAAATCTGGCACTGGTATGCCGGCGCACCGCTCACGCTGGAGATCGCCGAACCGGGCGCACCTCGCCACACGATCACGCTGGGCACGGACTTCACGGCGGGTCAGACGCCGCAAGGCGTCGTCCCGGCGCACGCCTGGCAGGCCGCACGAACGCTAGGCGACTGGACGCTCGTCGGCTGCACCGTCTCGCCCGCGTTCGAGTTCAGCGGATTCGAGCTGGCGCCATCCGGCTGGGAGCTGGAATAGGCGACTTCAGCAGCGCATCGCTGCGACGGCTCCGGTTCCCGCAAACTCGAGGATCGGGCGATCACGCGTCACAATAGTGAGGCCCCTCGCTCGCGCTGTCGCAACGATGATCCGATCCGCAGGATCGCGCAGATCATTGGGCAACCTGGTTGCCGCGATCAGGGTGTCAACATCGATATCGGCGAGATGAAAGCCGGGCAGTTCCATAAGCCGCTCGAACCAGGAAGCAGGATCGAGTGCCAGGACGATACGCCGACGAGCCACGAGCATGCCGACTTCCCATGCCGTGAACGCCGAGACAAAGCACCCGTCTGGCCCATTCACCGCATCGCGGATAGCACGCCTTGCTGGCGGCGCCATGGCGCTGCCATCCATGAGCCAAATGGCGGCACAGGTGTCCAGCTGCAGACCGGCCATGTCAGTCCGGATCCTGATCCGCGTCCCATACCTCGCCGGTCGGTGCCGTGAGGTCGACACCGGGCATTACGCGGACCATGCCGCGCATCGCGCCCCACGGATCGTAGGGCTTGGTTTCGACCGGAACGAGAGCCGCGACAGGCTTGCCGCGCCTGGTCAAGACGACGCGCGCGGTCTTGCGGGTCGCCACCTCATCAATGATCTCGAGGCTGCGCGGCTTAAACGCGCTGACGGCGATCGTCTTCTCGCGGATTCTGGCCATGTCGGCGTCTCCCAACAACTGGACCATTATATATGGTCCATATGAGCCGAGACAACCCTTACCCGCGCTGCCACAAATCGCGTGCCGCCAGCACGGCGCCGGCGACGACCAGTGCGGTCGCCAGCAGCAGTGCTCTGCTGGCCTGCGCGTGGCCGGCGACGATCAAGGCCAGGGTCGAGAGAATCGGCGTGAGGTAGCTCAGCGCGCCCAGCGCGCGGATATCGCCGCGCTTGACCGCGATGTCCCAAAGATAGAACGCCGCGCCCACCGGGCCGAAGCCCAGCGCGGCCAGCGCCAGCCATGTGATCGTGCCCGACGGCCGTACCGTGGTCTCGAACAGCAGGTGCAATGGCAGCGCCAGCAGCGCAGTGACGACGCAGAAGCCTGCGACCGCGTCGGTCGGTATCTCGCCGAAGCGCCGGCTGAGGGTCGAGTACAGCGACCACGCGAAAGCGCAGCCCAAAGCCGCGAGATAGCCCTGCCAATAATCGCCTTCGAATCCGAGATCGCGGCGGCTGAGCGCCAGCACGACGATGCCGGCGAGGCCGAGCGCGGCGCCGGCGAGATGCCACCAGCGCAGGCGTTCCCCGGCCACCGGCGCCGCCAACAGCACGATCAGCAGCGGCCAGAGATAGTTGATCAGGTTGGCCTCGGCCGCCGGCGCCCTGCTGAGGGCGACGAAGTAGAGCAGGTGGTAGCCGAACAGGCCGGCGACACCGAGCAGCCAGACGCGCGGCGGCCATCGAAAGGCGGCCAGCGGGGAACGTCCCGACATCGCGATCCAGACAAGGCCGGCGAGACCGCCGACAGCGAACGTCATGGCCACGAGCTGGAACGGCGGGATCTCACTGGTCGAGACGGTTAGCAGCGCCAGCGCCGCCCACAACAGGATCGCCGCCAGGCCGCAGAGCGTGGCACGGCCGCGCGCTGGCGATGGGCTCGTCATGGCGCGCGACCCTATAGAGAGCGACGCGCGGATTCCAGCCGATATGCTAGGATTCACATATGCCGCTGCGTCGAGCGCCCAGCCCGGGCAAGCTGTTTCTCGCCCGCCTGGCGTTCGCGTTGGGTTGGCTGTCGGCGCTGGCGATCCTGCTGGTCGGCCCGGGCTATCGCTACGGCCACGTCGACTTGGTGATGGTCCTGCGCGTGCTGACGATCGGCGCTTACGCCGCGATCGGCGCGGTCGTGCTGGGCCTGTCGGTCTCGCTGCTGCTGCCCACCGCCGGCCCCGGGCGCGGTATCGTCGCCGGCATATTCGATATCGGCCATCGCCTCGCGGCGAGCGTCGCATTGCTCGGTCTGATCGGGCTGGGTCTGGCGACCGCCGGCCAGGTCTTCGCGCCCGATATCGCCGCGCGCGTCGAGCCGCCGCTGGCTATCACCATCGCCGCCATCGCCGCCGCCGCCGCGATCGTGTTGGGCATCCTCGCCTCAATCGCCGCGCCGCGCGGCAGCGGCAAGCCTGGCGTGCTCTCCGCCCTGTTCGGCGTCGGCCTTGGTCTCGCCGCCGCCTACGTGCCGCTGTCGTGGCGACTGGCGGCGCAGAGCCTGCCGCCGATCAACGACGTGACGACCGACACGCGCGATCCGCCGCGACTCGTGGCACTTCTGCCGATGCGCGGCGATGCGACGACCGCGGCGGCGTACGCTGGCGATCGCGTCGCGCGCCTGCAGAGGGCCGGTTATCCCGACATAGGCCCGGTGATGCTACCCGCGGCGCCGGCCGAGGCGCTGACGCGCGCCGAGCAGGCGGCGCGCGCGCTGGGCTGGAATGTCGTCGCGGTCGCGCCGGAGGACGGACGCATCGAGGCGATCGCGGTGACGCCGTGGTTCGGCTTTCACGACGACATCGTCATCCGCGTCAGGCCGACGCCGGAGGGCAGCCGCATCGACATCCGCTCGAAATCGCGCCAAGGGCTGAGCGACCTCGGCACCAACGCCCGGCGCATCCGCGCCTTCGTCGCGCGGCTGGCGCCGTAGACGCTACTCCTTCAACGCCGCATCGACGTCTTGGCCGTAGAAGGTCGCATAGCTGTTGCCTTCGAGCGCCAAGCCGACAATCTCGACCATCTCGGCGAGCTGTTCCTCGGTGGCGCCCTTCTTCTTGGCCAGCGCGGTGTGCGAGGCGCTGCAATAGTGGCAGCCATTGGCGACACTGACCGCGAGATAGATCAGTTCCTTCGTCACCGCGTCGAGCGCGCCCGGCGCCATGGTCGTCTGCGCCCGCTGCCAGAAGCGCTTCATCACGACGGGATGGCGCGCCATCGCCTTCCAGGCGTTGTTGACATCGGGCACGCCACGAGCGCGCTTGATGTCGTCCATCACCGCGCGCGCCTCCGGTGCCGCGTCGGCATAGTCGATGAGCTTGCCGTAAGCCATGGTCGCCTCCTGTAGGACAAGGCGGCCATCATAGACGGCTTCACGCCTTGGGTGGCCGCACGCCGAAGCTGGAAGCGGCAAGGCCGACGGCCGTGACGTCGGGCGCGGCGACCGACGGCTCCTCGTCGAGGGCGCGGAACAACTCGGCGATCTCGCCATTGGCGGCGAAGACGAGGAAGCGACAGCGCTTGGCCTCGTGCGCGCGATGCGCCCGCGTGGTGCCGGCGGGCACATGTACGGTGCCGCCGACCGACGCGGTGCGCCACGCCCCGTCGAGCAGCACCTCGAGCGCGCCCTCGAGCACGTAGTAGGTCTCCGGCCAGGGCTGGCGGTGCGGCGGCGGCCCGAACGGCCCGCGTGTCACCACCTCGAACAGCGTGTGCGGCTGGCCATTCGCCGCGGCTTTGACGATCACGCGGTCGCCCATCACGGTGAAGGCGCGGCCGCCACCGTCGGCCAGCACGCCGGCTTGGCGTAACTCACCCGTATTGTCCTCGCCCATTTTTCGCCCCCTTCAAGCCTCACCTTGCTGTTGGTGTTACGACCCATCCACCGCGCGCGATGCGCCCGCGCTGTCACGGATTCGTGACCTCTCTCCGCCACCAGAGCCCGATAATCGGGCACCGACCTCGTGAGGGTTCTGCGATGCGACGGCGAGCGTTCCTCGGCATGGCGGCGATCACGGCGGGCACGCTGTCCGCGCCGCTCCGCGCCCAGAACGCCCCCATCACCAACGCGCCCGTCACCTTCGTGCTGGTCCATGGCGCCTGGCACGGCGGCTGGTGCTGGCAATTGGTGACGCCGCTGCTCGAGGCGCGCGGTCACGAGGTGATCGCGCCGACTTTGGCCGGGCTGGGCGAGCGCGCCCGCGAGCTCAGTGCCGACATCACGCTCGACACGCATATCGACGAGGTCGTCGACCTGCTCGACCGACGGCGCGTGCAGAACGCGGTGCTGGTCGGCCACAGCTATGCCGGCGTTGTGATCAGCGGCGTCGCAGACCGCGTACCGCATCGCCTGCGCCGACTGGTCTTCCTCGATGCCGTGGTCGTCGAGAACGGTCAGTCGCTGGGCGGTGCCCGCGTGACCGGCAGCGCCGCCGCCCTGCCGCCGCTGCCCGCGTCGGCCTTCGGCGTGGTCGACGCCGTTGAGCGCGCCTGGGTCGAAAGCAACCTGACGCCGCATCCCGCCAATACCTTCGCCACGCCCCTTCGCCTGACCAATCCGCTGGGCAACGGGCTGCGCTGCATCTATGTCGCCTGCACGCGACCGGCCATGGCGTCGGTCGGCCGCTACCAGCAGATGGCGCGCTCGCGCCTGGGCTGGCACTTCGAGGAGCTGGCCACCGGCCACGACGCGATGGTCACCGCGCCAACGCCGCTGGCCAATCTGCTGGTCCGTATCGCGGCCTGATCCATCACGACCCGCAGGATCGCGGCTCGGCTGAGTCGGCCCTCCGCCATCACGCGTAGCCCAGAATGCGCGAGATCATGCGGCCGGGGATGAGCGCGCCGGCGCCCGCGCCGATGATTGCGCCGACATACAGGCCGATGACGAAGCGCCGATGGGCGCGGATGTTGCCCGCCCGCGCCGCCCAGATCGCCGCGGCGACCATCACCAGCACGGCCACCGACAGGCCGTGGATGAAGCCGAAGGGGCCGACAACCGGATCCTTGGTCACGATGAAGAACGAGCTCAGCGCCGCCACGACCATCGAGACCATCCATGTCCGGCCGGTGGCGCGATGCGCCAGCGTGCCCTTGGGCTGCACGAACATCCAGATGCCGAGCAGGGCGGCGATCAGCACTGACACCAGATGGACCTTGGTCGCGATCGGCGCGACGGTGAACGGCTCAAGGGTCATGGGACGCTCCCTGGCTCGGGTCGCGGTTGTCGCGGTGCCGTCGAGCCGGTAAGTTGTCATCGCCAACATAATCGATCCGGGAATGTTGTCAATGCCAACTTCGCGCGCCCGCCCGAAACCCGCCGACCGCTACCATCACGGCGATCTGCGCGCGGCGCTGCTGCGCGAGGGCGGTCGGGTACTGGCCACATCCGGGCCTAAAGCGCTCAGCCTGCGCGAGCTGGCGCGCGCGCTGGGTGTATCGCACAACGCCCCCTACAAGCATTTCGCGAACCGTGACGCTTTGCTGGCGGCGCTGGCGGCCGAAGGCTTTCGCGAGCTCTCCGCCGACAGCCATGAGGCGGCGGCCACCGCGGCGTCGGGCGAGATGATGCTCGCGCGGGCGCTGGCGTACATCGGCTTCGCGCTGCGCCGCCCGGCGGTGTTCAAGCTGATGTTCTCGCACGATGTCAGCGGCAGCGCCCATGCCGAGCTGGGTGACGCGGCGCGCGCCAGTTTCTTCGCGCTGCGCCAGGCCGTGGCAGGCGGCGTCGCCGATCGCGCCGCCAACGACACCGCGCTGGCCGCCTGGGCTTTCGTGCATGGCATCGCCCATCTGTTGATCGATGGCCAGATTCCCGAGGTCTTGCATGCCGGTCGTTCGCCCGAAGAGCTGGCGCGCGATATGTTGCGTGCCTATGGCCGGCCGCGACGCGAAAGCTGACGCGGATGTGACGTGGACGATCACGCGGCCGTCCCGCAGACTACGTCACCGTCCGGCGCAGACCCGGACGCCCAGGGAGAGAGATCGAGCCATGTCCACCCGTCACTACGGCCGCCGCCGCGCCATCGCGCTGGGCGCGGCCAGCCTCGTCGCCGCCCCTGCCATCGTGACCGCGCAAGCGGTGTGGAAGCCAGACCGGCCGATCACCGTCTACAACCCGCTGGCCGCGGGCGGCGTCACCGACGTGCATCTGCGCTTCCTTGGCGAGCGCGTCTCGAAGCTGCTCGGCCAGCAGGTGATCGTCGACGTCAAGGCCGGTGCCGCGGCGACCTTGGCGGCCGCACAGATGCTGAACGTCAAGCCCGACGGCCACACGATCGCCTGCATGACGATCAACAGCCTGCGCTATCCGCACTACCAGCAGACCAACTGGCATCCGCTGCGCGACTTCACTTACATCCTGGGCCTGTCGGCCTACACCTTTGGTGTCGTCTGCAAGGCGGATGCGCCGTGGAAGACGATCGACGACCTCATCGCCGCCGGCAAGAAGGAGCCGGAAAAGTACAACTACGGCACGTCCGGCATCGGCGGCACCGGCCACCTGCTGATGATCGAGACCGAGCAGGCGACCGGCGCGAAGTTCACCCACGTGCCCTACAAGGGCGGCGCCGAATGGATGCAGGCGCTGCTCGGCGGCCACATCCATTTCGTGCCTGACGGTGCGCAGTGGGCGCCTTTCGTCGACAACGGCCAGGTCCGGGTGCTGGCGATGGCGACCGAGAAGCGTTTTCCGAAGTATCCCGACACGCCGACCTTGGTGGAGCGCGGCATCAACGCCGTCGCGCACAGCCCCTACGGCCTTGTCGGTCCCAAGGACCTACCGGCGGGAATCGTCGGCGTGCTGCACGACGCCTTCAAGCAGGCGATGGACGATCCCGCGCACCAGCCGCTGCTCGATCGCTACATCCAGGTGCCGTGGTACAAGAGCCCGGCCGAGTACCGCGCCTTCGCCGAGAAATACTTCGCCGAAGTCCGGCCGGTGCTGGTCAAGGCCGGTTTGGCGAAGGACTGATCTGCATCGGCGTCGCTCGCGGCGCGAAACGGCGGGACGCCAACACATGGACGGCGGAGGGCGCGCGGATAAAGTCAGCGTCTTCACGCCAACCTGACATCCGGAGTTCCGCCCGTGTCCCCAAAGTCGCGTACCCCGATCGGCCGTCGCCACGTGCTCGCGCTTGGCGCCGCGGCCACGCTCGCCGCACCGCAGATCGCACGCGGCCAGGCGCGCTGGAAGCCCGATCGGCCGATCACGATCTACAATCCCTTCGCCGCGGGCGGCGCCACCGACATCCACATGCGCTTCCTCGCGGAGCGCGTCACCAAGCTCCTGGGCCAGCAGGCGCTCGTCGACATCAAGGCGGGCGCGGCCGGCACGCTGGCGCCCGCGCAGATCGTGCACGCCAAGCCTGATGGCCATCTGCTGGCCTGCATGAGCATCAACAGCCTGCGCTATCCGCACTACCAGGACGTCCCCTGGCACCCGCTGCGCGACTTCACCTACATCACGGGCCTGTCGTCCTACACGCTGGGCATCGTCGTGCGCAGCGACGCGCCGTGGCAGACCATCGAGGACCTGATCGCCGCCGGGAAGAAGGAGCCGGAGAAGTACAACTACGGCACCTCGGGGGTCGGCGGCTCGGGCCAGCTGATGATGATCGAGGTCGATCAGGCGACCGGCGCGACGTTCACCCACGTGCCATACAAGGGCGGCGCGGAGTGGATGCAGGCGCTGCTCGGCGGCCACATCCACTTCCTCGCCGACGCCGCGCAATGGGCGCCCTTCGTCGACAACGGCCAATGCCGCATCCTCGCCATGGCGACCGAGGCGCGCATTCCCAAGTACCCGAATGCGCCGACCTTGAAGGAGCGTGGCATCAACGCCATCGCGCACAGCCCCTATGGCCTGGTCGGGCCGAAGAACATGCCGGAAGCGATCACCCAGACCCTGCACGAGGCCTTCGCCGAGGCGACCAACGATCCGGGCCTGCAGCCGTTGCTCGATCGCTTCATCCAGGTGCCGTGGCGCAAGAACCCCGCCGAGTATCGCGCCTATGCCGAGGGCTATTTCAACAGCGTCAAGCCGCTGCTGATCAAGGCCGGCCTCGCCAAGGCCTGACGCCGCACGCCCTGGTGCTATCATCGTCCGCGACGAGCCAAGGGCGGAGCGGACGATGACAGCGGGCATTCGACAGCGGGACTACACGCCGGGTGCCAAGGCCCCGCTGGCCGGCGTGCGCGTGCTGGATCTGTCGCGGCTGGTGGCGGGCAACACGCTGACCCAGGTGCTGGGCGATTTCGGCGCCGAGGTGATCAAGGTCGAGCCGCCGGCCGGCGACACGCTGCGTGGCTGGAAGGTCAAGGACGTCGAGACCAACTGGAAGATCTACGCCCGCAACAAGAAGAGCCTCGGGCTCGAGCTACGCAAGCCGGCGGCGCGCAAGCTGCTGCTCGATCTCGTGCCCTCGGCCCAGATGTTCGTCGAGAGCTTCCGTGTCGGCACCTTGGAGAAAATGGGGCTGGGGCCCGACGTGCTGCTGGCGCGCAACCCCAAGCTGGTGATCGTGCGCATCTCCGGCTGGGGCCAGAGCGGCCCCTACGCCAAGCGTCCCGGCTTCGGCACCCTGGTCGAGGGCATGTCCGGCTTCGCCTCGTTCAACGGCTTCGGCGATCGCGAGCCGGTGCTGCCGCCGATCTATCTCGCCGATACTATCGCGGGCCTCTACGGCGCCTCGGGCGCGATGATCGCGCTGCGTGAGGTCGAGCTGAACGGCGGCAAGGGCCAGGTGATCGACCTGCCGCTGCTCGATCCGATCTTCGCCGTGCTGGGACCACAGGCCGCGAACTACCGGCTGAACGGCAAGGTCAAGCCGCGCACCGGCAGCCGCTCGACGACCTCCGCGCCACGCAACGCCTACAGGACCAAGGACGGTCTTTATGTCTGCCTGTCGGCCTCGACGCAGAAGATGGCCGAGCGCGTGCTGCGATCGATCGGCCGCGACGATCTCAACCACGATCCGCGCTACATGACCAACGCCGCGCGCGTGCAGCACGCCCCGGATCTCGACGCCATCATCGGCGCCTTCGTCGCCGAGCGCACCCAGGCCGAGAACGTCGCCTTCTTCGAGAAGGCCGAGGTCACCATCGGCCCGATCTACGACGTGCGCCAGATCCTCGAGGATCCGCACATCCTCGAGCGCGAGCTGGTCGCCGACTATCCCGATTCCGAGATGGGGCAGTTTCCCATGCACCACGTCGTGCCGCGGCTGGGCGGCACGCCGGCCTCGATCCGCACACCGGCGCCGAGCATCGGCCAGCACAACCGCGCGCTGCTCAACGAACTGGGTATCGACGATGCGGCCTATGCGGCGCTGAAAGCCGAAGGCGCCGTCACCGAAGGCGGCGCTGGCGGTGGCGAGGAGTAAGCTAAAATTCTGTCGTCCTGAGCGTAGCGAAGGACCTCTCGGTATCGCGGTCACTCACTTGCGGTGAGGTCGTTCGCACCACCGCAAGGTTCTTCGCTGCGCTCAGAACGACGAAGCTTGTGCCTCAGTACATATGCTGGCCGCCGTTGATGCTGAGCGTCGAGCCGGTGATGAAGCCGGCGTCGTCGGCGACCAGGAACAGCACGCCGCGGGCGATCTCGTCGGCCTTGCCGAGACGGCCGACAGGGATTTTTGCGACAATTTTCTCGAGCACGTTGGCCGGCACGGCCGAGACCATGTCGGTATCGGTGTAGCCGGGCGCGATGGCGTTGACCGTGATGCCCTTGGCGGCGCCTTCCTGGGCCAGCGCCTTGGTGAAGCCGTGGATGCCCGACTTGGCGGCGGCGTAGTTCACCTGGCCGTACTGGCCGCCCTGGCCGTTGATCGAGCCGATGTTGACGATGCGGCCGAAGCCGCGCGTGTTCATGCCGTCCCACACCGCCTTGCAGACGTTGAAGCAGGAGCCGAGGTTGGTGTTCATCACCTGGTCCCAGTTCTCGCGCGTCAGGCGCCGCATGGTGGCGTCGCGCGTGATGCCGGCGTTGTTGACCACCACGTCGATCGGACCCAGGTCCTTCTCGATCTGGGCCACCGCCGCGGTCACGGCGGCGAAGTCGCCGACGTCGAACTTGTAGACCGGGATGCCGGTCTCTTCCTTGAACTGGCTCGCCGCGACGTCGTTGCCGGCGTAGTTCGCCGCCACGACATAGCCGCGCAGCTTCAGCATCCTGGAGATCGCCGCGCCGATGCCGCGGGTGCCGCCTGTGACCAATGCAACACGATCCATGGTTTTCCTCCCGAGCCGTCTTGTGCGCTAGTGTTCCCTGAAAGCGGCCGCGTTGCTAGTCGCCAATCGGCGCCACGACAACAGCGGGAGCGCCCGCGCGCCCACGTGTCGCGAATGAGCGTTCAGGCTCGGCGCTCGCGCCGGCCACGAAGGCGCCGAGCGCGCTCGACACGAAGGCGTCGCGCCGACGGATGAAGACGGTGCGCACCATCGCCTCGGTGCGCGGCAGCGGATGCACGGCCACGCGGTCGGCGTCCCACACCCGGCCGGCGAGCTGGCGGGGCAGCAGGGTGATGCCGATACCGGCGGCGACGCAGCTGAAGATCGCTTCGAGCGTACCGAACTCCAGCAGGCGGGTGGAGACCACGCCGCGCCGCGCCAGCACGTGCTCCAGCCGCTGGCGATAGGAACAGCCGGCGCGCAGCACGATCAACTTCAGGTCGCGCCGCCCCGCCAGCTCGTCGAGCGAGGCGAGATCGCGGCCACTGAAGACCGCCAGCTCCTCGCGGAACACCGGCTCCTCCCGTAGTTCAGGATGATCGACCGGGCCGGCGACGAAGGCGCCCTCGACACGGCGCTCCAGCACCATTTCGATGAGCTCCACCGTGGTGCCGGCGCGCACCACGAGATCGACATCGGGCCACTCGGCGGCGAAGCGCGCCAGCGGCTGGGCCAGCCGCAGCGCGGCCGTGGTCTCGAGCGTGCCAACGGTCAGCATGCCCGACGGTGTGCCGTCGTCGCGCGCCGCGCGCGCCGCGTCGTCGAGCAGATGCGCCACCTTGCCGGCATAGGGCAGCAGGCGCTGACCGGCGGCGGTCAGCGCCACGCCGCGGCTGTGGCGGTCGAACAGCGGCGCGCCCAGCTCGGCCTCCAGCGCCCGCACCCGCGCGGTGACGTTGGACTGCACGGTGTTGAGCGCCTGGGCGGCGCGGTTCATGCCGCCCAGCCGCGCCACCGCCTCGAACACGCGAAGATCGGACGCGTCCATCAGAGGCTCCGAAAGCTATCTTCCAGAACGATAACATCGATCTCATCAAATCGCTTCCGATAATGCATTGGCACGCCTACCTTGGCGATCGACTAGCCATTCTGGAGTCGCTTATGTGGCCTGACCGCCGCCTCCTCGACCTCATCGGCATCGAGCATCCGATCCTGCTGGCGCCCATGGCCGGCTCCGGCACCCCAGCGCTAGGCGCGGCGGTCAGCGAGGCGGGCGGCCTGGGCTCACTGGCCTGCGCCATGTCGACCACCGACCAGATCCGCGCCGGCGTCGGCGTGATCCGCCAGCGCACCGACAAGCCGTTCAACGTCAACTTCTTCGTCCACAAGCCGCCGGTGCCGGACGCCGCGCGCGAGGCGGCGTGGCGCAAGTCGCTGGGCGCCTACTACGCCGAGTTCGGCATCGACCCGTCAAAGATCCCCGAAGGCCCCGGCCGCGCGCCCTTCGACGAGGCGGCCTGTGAGCTGATGGTCGAGCTCAAGCCGAAGGTAGTGAGCTTCCATTTCGGCCTGCCGGAGAAGCGGCTGTTCGAGCGCGTGAAGAACGCCGGCTGCGTCACGCTCAGCTCGGCGACCACGGTCGAGGAGGCGCGCTGGCTCGAGGACCATGGCGTCGACGCGATCATCGCCCAGGGCAACGAGGCCGGCGGCCATCGCGGCATGTTTCTGACCGGGGACATCGCCGCCCAGCCCGGCACCTTCGCGCTGGTGCCGCAGATCGTCGACGCGGTGAAGGTACCGGTGATCGCCGCCGGCGGCATCGCCGACGCGCGCGGCGTGGTCGCGGCGCTGGCGTTGGGCGCGAGCGCGGCGCAGATCGGCACCGCCTATCTGCTCTGCGACGAGGCCGGCACCAGCCCGATCCATCGCGCGGCGTTGAAGGCGGCGCGCGCCGACCAGACCTCGCTGACCAACATCTTCACCGGTCGGCCGGCGCGCGGCTTGCTCAACCGGGTGATGCGCGAACACGGCCCGATCAGCCCGCACGCGCCCGCCTTCCCGCTGGCGACATCGGGCATCAGCCCACTGCGCAGCGCGGCCGAGGCCAAGGGCTCGGGCGATTTCTCGCCGCTGTGGTCGGGTCAGGCGGCGCCGCTGAGCGAGGGAGGGCCGGCCGCCGAGTTCACGCGGAAGCTGGTCGAAGGAGCACGCGAGCGAATGAAGACACTCGCGCACTGAAACGACGACCGGAAGCGCCTAACGGAGTCCAGCTTCGTGCAAGGACTCGACGAACCGACTCTGCCCGAGCGTACCGTTAAGCGGCGCTCGCTCCGCCCAAGCGCGCAAAGAGAAGTCCGGGAACATCTCGACGAACCTCCGGGCGGCGTCCCTCGCCTCGTCGAGCCGACCCGATAGCCAGAGGGAACTGACCAGCGCCCGGTGAACCGCCATCCAGTCCGGTCGATCTTCCAGCGCTTTGCGGGCCCAGGGCAATGCTTCGGCCGGCCGGCCGCTGGTACACAGCGCAAAAGCCATCCCATGCTTGCAAATGGCCCCCCACTGCGGGTCGAGTGGACTCAATCGCAAGGCCTTCGCGAACTCGTCCATCGCCGTATCGGTCTCTCCTGCCCACGCGCTGATCCAGGCGCGCATGGCCCAGGCGACCATGCTGTTCGGATCAACCGCCAGGGCACGGTCGATCAGATCCCAGGCCGTTTGATAGCCACGACGCGACAGGGCGGCGATGAAGGCGGCGGAGCCGAGCGCCACCGGGTCCGCGGGATCGCAATCGAGTGCGCGTCGGCACAGCGTCTCGGCTTCCCGAAAGTCCTTTTCGACATCGGGGCTATCGCCGTTGGCTGGTCGCAATGCGCGGCAACTCGCGGCGTATGCCAGCGCCTGAGCATAGTCCGGCGACAGGGCTATAGCGCGATCCAGCAGTTCGATCGCCTCGGCGACGCCTTGCGTCGACATCGTGGCGTATCTCGGCCACGCCTGCAGGAACAGATCGAAGGCATCGAGGTTATCGGGCCGTTTGCGGCGTGCGCGCGCGATCTCCGTCGCGCGCAGCTTCGGTTCGATCGCACTGATCAGGCTCTCCACGATTCGGTCCTGGAAGTCGAACACGTCGCCCAGCGATCCGTCGTAGCGCTCCGCCCACAGGTGGTTGCCCGTCGCCGCCTCGATCAACTGCGCCGTCAACCGCAGACGCTGACCCGATCGGCGCACGCTGCCTTCCACCAGATAGCGTACCCCCAGCCGCTCAGCGATCGTCCGGACGTCTAGCTTCGCGCCACGAAATGCGAATGAGGAGTTGCGAGCGATCACGAAAAGCCATGAGACTCGTGACAACCCAGTGATCAGGTCTTCGGCCAGCCCGTCGGCGAAGTAGACCTGCTCCGGATCGCCGCTCATGTTGTCGAAGGGCAGTACGGCCAACGACGGCTTGTCCGGTAGCGCCATCTTGCGATCCACCGGCGTGGATGGTGGCGGAGTCGTTGCGACACTCGCGGCCGGCCAGTCATCGATGTTCCAGGACACCCGGTACGCGCGCACCGCCCGCTCGATGTTCTTGAGACTGAGGTCGCCCAGAATCTCGAACGTCGCGCTTAGCCGACCTGCGACGGCGTTGTGCACGTCGCCCGACACGACAATTCCACCCGGCGGCGCCTCACCCTCCAGCCGCGCGGCGACGTTCACACCGTCGCCGTACAGATCGCCCTCCTCGACGATCACGTCACCCAGATGCAGGCCAACCCGAAACACCACGGCGCTGTCCTGCGGCTGGTCGCGATTTGCGTCGGCCATCGCCTGCTGGAACATGATCGCGGCACCCAGCGCATCCACGGCGCTGGCGAACTCCGACAGGACGCCATCGCCGGTCAGCTTCACGATCCGGCCGCCGAACCTGTCGAGGATAGGCTCGAAGCGCTGCTTGCGATGCTCGCGCAACCTCGCCAGCGTGCCGCTTTCGTCTCGGCCCATGAGCCGGCTGTAGCCGACAACATCAGCCGCTAGGATCGCTGCCAGCCTGCGCTGCTCCCGTGCCAAGCTCATTCCCCCGATTTGCTTGCCGGCAAGTTTAGAAGTCGCGTGATCCCCGGACAATTGCCGCGAGTGGGTAGAGCGTCAGCCGCTGGGCGCAGACGGCCTCAGTCGCCGATTTCATGCGAAAGCTAGTCGATGAGGCGCGCGAGCGAACGAGGACGCTCGCGCGCTGAACGAGGAGCGGCTACGCCCGCTCCACGCACATGGCGATGCCCATGCCGCCGCCGATGCACAGCGTCGCGAGGCCCTTCTTGGCGTCGCGCTTCTGCATCTCGTAGAGCAGCGTGGTCAGCACGCGCGCACCCGAGGCGCCGATCGGATGGCCGAGCGCGATCGCGCCGCCATTGACGTTGAGCTTGGCCGGATCGAGGCCCAGCTCCTTGCCGACGGCCACGGCCTGCGCCGCGAAGGCCTCGTTGGCCTCCACCAGGTCGAGATCTTTCACCGTCCAGCCGGCCTTCTTCAGCGCCACCTGCGAGGCGGTCACCGGGCCGATGCCCATGACCGCCGGATCGACGCCGGTGGTCGCCCAGGACACGATCTTGGCCAGCGGCGTCACGCCGCGCTTCTTGGCTTCCTCGGCGCTCATCAGCACCAGGGCGGCGGCGCCGTCGTTGATGCCCGAGGCGTTGCCGGCGGTGACCGAGCCGCCTTCCTTGGTGAAGGCCGGCCGCAGCTTGCCCAGCGCCTCGACCGTGGTGCCGTGACGCGGGAACTCGTCGGTGTCGACGACGACGTCACCCTTGCGGGTCTTGATCGTCACCGGAACAATCTCGTCCTTGAAACGGCCCGCCTTCTGCGCCGCCTCGGCCTTGTTCTGCGACGAGGCGGCGAAGGCGTCCTGCTCGGCCCGGGTGATCTGGTAGCGCTGGGCGACGTTCTCCGCCGTGTTGCCCATGTGATAGCCGTGGAACGCGTCCCACAGGCCGTCCTTTAGCATCGTGTCGGTCATCTTGAGCTCGCCCATCTTGGTGCCGTCGCGCATATGCGCGGCGTGCGGCGCCTGGCTCATGCTCTCCTGGCCGCCGACCACCATGATGTTGGCGTCGCCGTTGCGGATCGCCTGCCAGCCGAAGGCCACCGCTCGCAGGCCCGAGCCGCAGAGCTGGTTGATGCCCAAAGCCGTCTTCTCGACCGGGATGCCGGCATTGACCGCCGCCTGGCGCGCCGGGTTCTGGCCCTGACCCGCGCTCAGGATCTGGCCCATGATGACCTCGTCGACTTCCTCGGGCTTCACCTTGGCGCGCTCCAGCGCGCCCTTGATGGCGATCTTGCCGAGGTCGTGCGCCGGCACGCTGTTGAACGCGCCGTTGAACGAGCCGATGGGTGTACGCGCGGCCGAGGCAATGACGATATCGGTCATGGGGACCCTCCATTGTGTCGGCGCCCCTGTCCCGCAGAGGGCACCGCTGCTGCTGATTCGCCCTGTATTTGCGCACGGTCCATGCTGCAGCGCAACACACGGCTTGGGCATCTCTGCGATGCCCGGCGGGCATCGCCTTTGTGACAGTTGCGTAAGGCGGGCAGGTCCGATGATCCGCTCCGCCTTCAATGGCGTTTAACGGAGATGCGCCTGGCAACGGATTGCTGGTACCCCGTCCTGCTGAGTCGCGAACTGCGGCGTCGGCCGGTGGGAGTCGAGCGCCTGGGACGGCGGCTGGTCTTCTGGCGCAGCGGCGACGGGACTGCACACGGGTTTCCCGACCGTTGCCCGCATCTCGGCGCGGCGCTGAGCGGCGGCATGGTACGCGGCGACCGCCTGATCTGCCCGTTCCATGGCATCGAGTTCGATGCCGGCGGCGCCTGCCGTCACATTCCGGCTCTCGGCCGCAGCGGGCGGATCCCCGTGGCGATGGCGCTCGACGCGCTGATCCTACGCGAGGCCCACGGCTTCCTTTGGCTGTGGTGGGGGGCGCCGCGCGCGCAGTATCCCGACTTGCCGTACTTCACCGAGTTGGAGGACGGCTGGCGCCATGCCACGATCACCGTCGACTGGCCGGTGCACCACAGCCGCGCCATCGAGAACCAGCTCGACGTGGCGCATCTGCCGTTCATCCACCGCACCACGATCGGCGCCGGCGGGGAAACCCTGGTCGAAGGCCCGCATGTCGAGGCGGACGAGATCGGCATCCGCATCTGGATCACCACAGCGAAGGACACGGGGCAGCGCCCGCGCGAGGCGGCCGAGCTGGCGGCCGCGGCGGCCGGCACGGAGCCGACCGTGAGCTTCCTCTTCCCCGGAACCTGGCTGCTGAACATCGCGCCCCGGTTCAAGAACGTCATCGCCTTCGTGCCGGTGAACGCCCGCCATACCCGCTATTACCTTCGCGCTTACCATCGCCGGGAGCCGGCCTTCGTCGGCTCGCTGTTCGCGGCCGCGACCTGCCTCAGCAACCGGCTGATCCTGTCGCAGGATCGCCGTGTCGTGGTGATGCAGACGCCCGCCGACAGCGCCGACGCGCGCGCCGACCGGCCGCTCGCCACGGATCGCGCGATCATCGAGTACCGCCGCCTGCAGGCGCGCCTGCTGGAGCGCGTGGACTCGCCGGAACCCGTCGCAAATTGAGCGATCACCGCGCGCCGCCGCGGCGCTACAGTCGGCGCCATGATCCGCAAGATCATCCACGTCGACATGGACGCCTTCTTCGCGTCCGTGGAACAGCGCGACAATCCCGACCTGCGCGGCAAGCCGGTGGCGGTGGGCGGCTCCAGCCGGCGCGGCGTCGTGGCGGCGGCGAGCTACGAGGCCCGCGTGTTCGGCGTGCGCTCGGCGATGCCCTCGCTGACAGCGCAACGGCTTTGCCCCGATCTGATCTTCGTCAAGCCGCGCTTCGAGGTGTACCGGGCGATCTCGCAGCAGATCCGCGCGATCTTTTTCGAGTACACACCGCTGGTCGAGCCGCTGTCGCTCGATGAGGCCTATCTCGATGTCACCGAGAACCTCAAGGGCGTGGAGTCGGCGACCGTCACGGCCCGGGCCATCCGCGCGGCGATCCTGGAGCAGACCGGCCTCACCGCCTCGGCCGGCATTTCCTACAACAAGTTCCTCGCCAAGCAGGCCTCGGATCACAACAAGCCCGATGGCCAGTTCACGATCACGCCAGACATGGGCGAAGCCTTCGTCGCCGGCCTGAAGATCGGCAAGTTCCACGGCGTCGGGCCGGCGACGGCGGCGAAGATGGAGCGGCTGGGCATCCGCACCGGCGCCGATCTGCGCCTGCAGACCCTGGAGTTCCTCACCGAGCATTTCGGCAAGGCCGGCCCGCGCTTCTTCGCCATCGCCCGCGGCGAGGACCAACGGCAGGTCAACCCGGATCGCGAGCGCAAGTCGGTCGGCTCGGAGTCGACCTACTTCGACGACCTCGAGACGGCCGACGCTGTCGAGCGCGCGATCCTCAAGCAGCTCGACGACGTCTGGAAGTATGTCGAGCGCAACGACATCGCCGGCCGAACCTTGACCATCAAGATCCGCTATCGCGATTTCGAGCAGCACACGCGCAGCCGCAGCACGGCCGCGCCGATCCAGAGGAAGGATGAGGCGGCGCAGATCGTGCTGGCGCTGGTGCGCGGCGCCTTCCCGCTGGCCAAGCCGGTACGCCTGCTGGGCGTGACGCTGAGCAACCTGGAGCGGCCGGGCAGTGTGGCGCCGATGCAACAGCAGATGTCGTTGGGGTTGGACTAGGGGTTGGGATCTCCCGGAATGCCATGCTTTGCCATGGTCGGCGCGGGAGCCTCGGCCGCGTGCCGCGGCGCCCGCGTCATCAGTCAATTTCCTCCTCTACGCGCGTCGGAAGCGCGCCAAGGCTTGCGCGGCGACCCGGTCTGACCAACATGTCCAGCATGTCGAAGGATCCCAAGGACACCGCTTCGCCGGCCTGCTCGGCCCATGAGGCGGGCGATGCCTATATGGGTTTCGCCCCGCGGGACGAGTTGATCGCGTTCCTCAACACGCTGCTGGAGGCCGAGCGTGCCGGAGCGCGCATCTGCCAGCGCACGTCGCACGAGGCGCGCGACGTCGGCAACCAGACCCTGGCCGGCCTGATGGCCGCCGTGCGCGACGACGAGGCGCATTGGTGCGCCGTGCTGACCAAGGCCATCCGCGACCTGGACGGCGAACCTTCGACCACGACCGGCACCTTCTTCGAGAAGGCCGCGGCGATCGCCGACCTGCCGGAACGGGTGAAGTTCATCAACCGCGGCCAGGGCTGGGTCGTACGCGAGCTACGCAGGACCTTGCCGCGCATCCGCGACGACGCCCTGCACGCCCAGATGAGGGCGATGCTTGACGGGCACGAAGCCAATATCGCCAAGGCCAGCTAGCAGAGGATGTCTATGCCCAGCGCAGACGCACCAGCACAGGAGAATCGCGCTTTCGAGGCCGATGTCGCCCGATTGCTGCAGTTGATGGTCCATTCGGTCTATTCCGAACGCGACGTCTTCCTGCGCGAACTGATCTCCAATGCCGCCGATGCCTGCGAGAAGCTGCGCTACGAGGCGATCGCCACCCCCGCCCTGCTCAGCGAGGATCCCAAGGCACGCATCACCATCGCCATCGATGCCGACGCCAAGGCGCTCAGCGTCGAAGACAACGGCATCGGCATGAACCGCGAGGAAATGGTCGAGGCGCTGGGCACCATCGCGCGCTCCGGCACGCGCGCCTTCGTCGAGCGGCTGCAGGGCGGCGAGGCCAATGCCGGCGCCCAGCTGATCGGCCAGTTCGGCATCGGCTTCTACTCCGCCTTTATGGTCGCCGAGCGCGTCGAAGTCAGCTCGCGCCGTGCCGGCGCTACGGAAGCCTGGCGCTGGTCGTCCGACGGCAAGGGCACCTTCTCGGTCGCGCCGGCCGAGCCGGCCGAAGCGCCCGCGCGCGGCACGCGTGTCGTGCTGCACCTGATGGCGGATGCGGCGAGCTATCTCGAGCGCGCCACCCTCGAACGCGTGGTGCGCCAGCAGTCGGGCCACGTGCCGGTACCGATCGCCATCGTCGAGAAGCCCGGCGCCGAGCCGGCGGAGATCGCCGACGGCGCGGCGTTGTGGGCCAAGCCGCGCGGCGAGGTCACCGCCGAAGAGCACACCGACTTCTATCGCGGCGTCGCCGGCCAGTTCGACGAGCCGGCGCTGACCGTGCACTACCGCGCCGAGGGTCGGCACGAATACACCGTGCTGCTCTACGTGCCCAGCACGCGGCCCTTCGATCTGTTCGAGCCCGAGCGCAAGGGCCGCATCAAGCTCTACGTCAAGCGCGTGTTCATCAGCGACGACGTCGAGATCCTGCCGCGCTACCTCCGCTTCGTGCGCGGCCTGATCGATTCGGCCGATATCCCGCTCAACGTCTCACGCGAGATGATCCAGGAGAGCCCGGTCCTGGGCGCGATCCGCAACGCGGTCTCTGGTCGCGTGCTGAGCGAGCTGGAAAAGCTGGCGGAGAAGGAGCCGGAAACCTACGCGAAGATCTGGGATGCCTTCGGCGCCGTGCTCAAGGAAGGCCTCTACGAGGATTTCGGGCGCCGCGATTCACTGATGGGCCTGGCGCGCTTCCACACCACGTCGGACGGTAAGGGCTGGCGCAGCCTCAAGGACTATGTCGGGGCGCTGAAGCCCAACCAGACGGCGATCTACTACATCACCGGTGACGACCAGGCGCGACTCGAGGCTTCACCGCATCTCGAGGGCTTTCGCGCGCGCGGCATCGAGGTGCTGTTGCTGACCGACCAGGTCGACAGCTTCTGGGTCGCCGCGGGCGCGGCTTTCGACGGCAAGCCCTTCAAGTCGATCACCCAGGGCGCCGCCGATCTGTCGTTGATCCCCGTGCTGGATGCGAAGGACGACGCCAAGCCCGAGGCGTCTGCGGCGATCGATGGCTTCGTCGCCTTCATGAAGGCGACCTTGGGCGACGCGGTGGCCGACGTGAAGGTCTCCGATCGCCTGACCGACAGCGCCGTCTGCCTGGTGGCGCCAGCCTCGGGCCTCGACCGCCAGCTCGAGCGGATGCTGGCCAACGCCGGCCGGCTACCCACGGCGTCGAAGCCCGTGCTCGAGATCAACCCGCGCAACGCCTTGATCGCCGCCGCGGCCGCCCTGCCCGACGACAAGGCCGAACTCAAGGGCGACGTCGCGCATCTACTGCTCGACGAAGCGCGGGTTCTCGATGGCGATCGACCGGCCGACGCCCGGGCTTTCGCCGACCGTCTCGCGCGCACCCTGACTCGGGCCCTGCGCTGAATCACGGCTGGAGAGCGCATCGGCGATCACCGCGGCGAGCACCAGCCCACCACCGATCACGACCATCCACCCCGGCACCTCGCCGAAGGCCAGCAGCACCCAGAGCGGCGCCAGGGGAATCTCCAGCGAGCCGAGCAGCGCCGCGCGCGGCGCCGCGATCAGCCGCGCGCCCATGGTCAGCAGCAGCAGGGTGAGGCCGAACTGCGCGCCGAATCCGGCCAGGATGGCGAGGTCGGTTGCACTCACGGCGAACGGCCGCGCCACAGGCGCGACCAGCGCCACGGCAAGGAAGGCCGACAGGCACGACGCCGGCAGCATCGACACGTCGCGGCGGCGGCGCACGATCACCATCAGCGCCGCCATCAGCATGGTCGCGGCCAGCGCCAGCAGGTCGCCGACAATGGCGCCGGGGGCGAGCGCGGCATCGACGGTGAGCACGACACCGAGCAACGCCACACCGCTTGCCGCGAGCGTAACGCCGCGCTGCCGCTCGCGGTGCCACAGCCAGGCGAGCGCGGCGGCGACGAAAGGCGCAGCGGCAAAGATCACGGTGACGGAAGCCACCGTGGTGCGCGTGAGCGCGTTGATGAAGCAGATGGTGGCGATCGCCGAGCACGCCGCCACCATCAGCCCGGCGATGCCCACGGCGCGGATCGCGGCCGTCGTGGCGCCGCGATGGCGCCAGAGGATGTAGCCGGCGATCAGCAGCCCGCCGAACAGGCAGCGCCAGAACACCATGGTGAAGGCGTCGACCGTGGTCGCGCGGGCGAAGAAGCCGGCGGCGCTGGAGATCACCGCTGAAGCCGCGACCAGCGCGATGCCCAACCCGGTGCGTGTGGTGGTGTCGGTCATGGCTTGCCTCGTGAAACTGCCGTCCTGAGTGAAGCGAAGGACCTCGCCGTGGTGCGATCGGTTCCGGTGTCGGGGAGTGACCGCGATACCGCGAGATCCTTCGCTTCGCCCGGGATGACGGTCGAGCCATCATCGGCTCTGGCTCCTGACAGCGTTCTGTCAGTAGAGTCGCGACATGCGCCGCGCCGACCGGCTGTTCGACATCATCCAGATCCTGCGTACGGCCAAACGGCCGGTGACGGCGGCGACGCTCGCCGAGAAGCTCGAGTGCACGCCGCGCACGATCTATCGCGATGTCGCCACCCTGCAGGCCCGGCGTGTGCCGATCGACGGCGAGGCTGGCGTCGGCTACGTGCTGCGCCGCGGCTTCGACCTGCCGCCGCTGATGTTCACGACGGAGGAGGTCGAGGCCATCGTGCTGGGCGCGCGCATGATCCCGCGCCTGCGCGACGCCAAGCTGCAGCGCGCCGCCGAGAGCGTGATCGACAAGGTGACGGTGGTGCTGCCCGAGCAACTGCGCGCCGAGCTCGCCTCGCAGCGCTTCTACGTCTCCGGGGGCAGCGTACGGCCGGCCAAAGGCATCGACCTCGGCGCCCTGCGCGGCGCCATCCGCGACAACAGGAAGATGCGCATCGCCTATGTCGATGAGCGCGGCAAGCGTACGCGCCGCGTCATCTGGCCGATCGCCATGGCCTACTATGTCGATGTCACGGTGATCGGTGCCTGGTGCGAGCTGCGCAAGGACTACCGCCATTTCCGCGTCGAGCGCGTGGCGTCCTCGGCGATCCTTGACGAACGTTTCCAAGCCGACCCCGACCTGCTGCGGGGCTGGATGGCGCTGGGCAAGGAGCGTATGGAAGAGGCGCTTTAATGGAGGCCGCGATGCTCCGTACGGTTTTGGCAGTTGTCGTGATCGCTCTCGCCGGCGCGTCCGCCGCGCGGGCGCAGACCTACGACCAGCTCAGCGCCTGGTGCTATGGCGACTCGACCGACGATCAGACGATCCAGGGCTGCGACGCGGTGATCTCCTCGGGTCGCGCGCAAGGCAAGGATCTGGCGGCAGCCTATGGCGCACGCGCCTATGCCTACAACCGCAAGGGCGACTACGCGCGCGCCATGGTCGATCACGACGTCGCCATCCGCATGAACCCCGAAGACGCGATGCTGCGCAACAACCGCGGCTGGACCTACAACAACATGCGCCAGTACGACCGCGCGCTGATCGATCTCAACGAGGCGATCCGCCTGAACCCGCGGCTGGCCGAGGCCTACAACAACCGCGGCGTCGCCTATAACGGCCTGCGCCAGTTCGACCGCGCCATCCAGGAGTACGACGAGGCGATCCGCCTGCGCCCCGGCTATCCCGTCGCCACGCGCAACCGCGACCTCGCGATCCGCAATCGTGACCAGGCCGGCGGTGGCACCGGACGCAACACGGGCGGCAGCCTGAGCGGCGGTCCAACGCCCAGCGCTCCCGTCACCGGTGCCCCCGCCACGTCAGGCAACAGCAGCGGCGGACCCGCCGCTACCGGCGGCAACAATCTCGTCCTGGAACGAACCCCCGAGACCAATCCACGCTGACGTTTTCCTTCTCCCCGCCTTCGCGAGGAGAAGGGAAAACCTCAGCCGTTACCAGCCCGCCCGATATTGCGCGTGGCGTACATCAGGCCGGTGAGCGCGGCGAAAAGCGCCAGCGAGCCGCCGAGCAGCGACCAGTTCTCGGCCTGCAGCAGCATGTAGAGATAGGCGAAGAGCGCCGCGCTGCCGGTCGCGAACAGGATCGTGAAGCGCCGCTGGTGCGTGGCGTGCCAAGTGTACCAGGCGGTCTGCGCCACGACGCTGGCGGCGGCCAGCGTATAGGCGGCGACGAAGCCCAGATGCTCGCCGGCCGACAGCAGCAACAGCGGGAACAGCGCCATCGCCGCGCCCGACAGCGCGTACTGCACGGGATGCAGGCGCGCACGGCCGGCGATCTCGAAGGCGAGGTAGAGCGCGAAGACGCAGCCGACCGTGAGCAGCCCGTACTTCAGCATACGGTCGACACCGCGATAAGGCGTCACCGGCTGCACCAGGTTCACGCCGAAGGCCGAATCGGCCAGGCGCTTGATCAGGGTCGCCGACGAGCCGTCGGCCGAGGTGCCGGCGTTGCCGAAGCCGCGACCGAGGATCGAGACCTGCCAGCGCGCATCGAAACGATCGGCGCCGATACGCTGCTCGACCGGACGGAACGGGCCGAAGAAGCCCGGGTCGGCCCACGGCGCGCCGACCTTCACCTCGGTGAGGTTGCCGGCGGGTTCGAAGGCGATGCGCTCGCTGCCGTTGATCGTGAAGCTGATCTCGAAGCGCACGCCATCGGCCAGGCGGGTGGCGTCGAGGCCGGCGATGGCCGCGTCGATGGCCGCCTTGCGGCGGCGCTCGGCGACCGCCATCTCGGGACCGCGCGTCGCCGGCTCGAAGGTCAGGGGCACACCATCGATGGTCGCGCTGGTGATGCGCAGCGCGCGCAGGTCGCCCGCCGCCAGCATAAGCCGCGCGCCACTGAAACGCAGGCGCGTGATCGCGCCCATGCCCTCGCCCTCGCGTTCCTGCCAGCGGAAGCGGCCGCTGAGCTTGACCTCCGAGGTGTAGACGACCGCTTCGAACATGCCGCGGTGGCGGATCTGCGGCTGCAGCGCGACATCGATGTTGAGCTGGTCGGGCAGGATCAACGCTTCGTCGCGACCGCGCACCGAGTCGTGCGGCACCAGCAGCAGCGGCCCGAGCAGGGTCTGCGCGTGGCCCCAGGACGAGGTGATCTCGGCGCGCGCCGAATCAAGCAAGCGCGACCGGTCGTTCACCGTGTCGGCGATCAGCGCGAGCGGCAGGCCGTAGCACAGGGCCAGCACGGCGAGCAGCGCCATCTTCAGGCCGAGCCGCACGCTGAACGGCCAGTTGGCGATGATCTCCCGCATCGTGGGCGAGCGCGCCGGTCCTGCCGGCGGACCGGAAGGGGGCGTCGGGCCGGCGGTGATGTCCGTCATGGCTGCGCTGCTCCTGCTGCCTGCTGTCTGTTGGGCCAAGCTGCGCGCGCCGTCAGGGGCGGGCGAGGCATGACGGTGCGCGATGGCCGGAAAGATCGTGCAAAACCGGTGCAGCGCGCTTCCACGTCTCGACATCGCCGCGATGTGCGTGTTTCCTGCACATATGGCACGCATCCTCGTGGTCGATGACGACCGACATATCCGCGACGTAGTGGTCTTCGCCCTGCGCAAGGAAGGCTTCAGCACCTGCGAGGCGGCCGACGGCGCCGCCGCGTTGGAAGGCGTCGAGAAGGAGAAGCCCGACCTCGTCGTGCTCGACGTCATGATGCCGGAGCTCGACGGCGTCGAGGTCTGCCGCCGCCTGCGCGCCAGCAGCGCGGTGCCGGTGATCTTCCTGTCGTCCAAGGACGGCGAGGTCGATCGGATCATCGGCCTCGAGCTGGGCGGTGACGACTACGTGGTCAAGCCGTTCAGCCCGCGCGAGCTGGTGGCGCGCGTCAAGGCGGTACTGCGCCGGCGCGCCGAGGGCGGCAACGGCGCCGCGTCATCGGTGTCCGAGGGCGAGCCGCCACCGCATCGCCTGCTGGTGCGCGGCGGCCTGTCGCTCGACCTCGACGCCCATGTCGCGAACTGGGAGGGCACGGCGCTGACCTTGACCGCGACCGAGTTCGCGATGCTCAAGGCGCTGGCCGAGCGTCCGGGCAAGGTGTTCTCGCGCGACAACCTGATGGACCTCGCCTACGACGATCGGCGCTATGTCAGCGACCGTACCATCGACAGCCATGTCCGGCGCATCCGCGCCAAGCTCGCCGCCGCCGGCGGCGCGCCGATCGAGACGGTGCACGGCGTCGGCTACAAGCTGGTGATCGCGCGATGAAGTGGCGGCCGCGGCTGCGCACGCTGCTGCTGCTCGCCAATCTCGTGTTGCTCGCTCTGCCGCTGACCGGCGTCTTCCTGCTGCGGCTCTACGAAAGCGCGCTGATCCGCCAGACCGAGTCGGAGCTGATGGGCCAGGCCGCGCTGATCGCCGCGATGTACCGCGTCGACTGGCTGCGCGCGGCGCCCGACGGCGCGTTCTCGACCATGCCGCTCAGCAAGGCGCCGCCGCCCGACGGGCCGTGGCAGCCGATCCTGGCTAATCTCGACCTCGCCGACGATCCCATCCTGCCGGAGATCATCACGACCGCGATGCCGGTGGCGGATCCGCATCCTGTGGCCCGGCAGATCGCCACCGACATCAAGCCCGTGCTCGTCCAGGCGCAGCGCCAGACCCTGGCCGGCATCCGCATCCTCGACCATCGCGGCGTGGTCGCCGGCAGCACCGGCGAGGACGAGGGCCGGGCGCTGGACGCCATGGTCGAGGTGGCGCGTGCGCTGGAGGGCCGCGCCACCGCGGTCATGCGCCGCCGCCCGCCGGTGCAGCAGGAGTTCCTCTCGCCGCTGTCGATCAGCCGTGGCGCCAGCGTGCGGGTCTTCGCCGCCGTGCCGGTCATCGAAGGCAATCGCGTGCTGGGCGCGATCCTGTTGCTGCGCACGCCCCGCACGCTCGACCAGGCGCTGCACGGCAAGCGCTACGAGCTGATGGCCCTCTTGGCGCTCATGCTCGCGGCCGGCGTCGGCATGGCGGTGTTCACGGCGCTGACCGTCAGCCGGCCGGTGACCCGCGTCGTCGCCCAGGCGCGCCGCGTGGCGGCGGGCGAACGCGGCGCCGTGACGCCGCTGCCGCATCGCTTCACCCGCGAGGTCGCCGAGCTCTCGGCCTCGCTGCAGATCATGGCCGACACGCTGGAGCGCCGCGCCGACTACATCAGGGACTTCACGGTCGAGGTCGGCCACGAGTTCAAGACACCCCTGGCCTCGATGAAGGGCGCGCTGGAACTGCTGCGCGAGGATTTCGAGGCGATGCCGGTCGAGGACAGACGGCGTTTCCTCGACAACATGGCCGAGGACGTCGAGCGGCTGGACCGCCTCACCCGCCGCCTGCTCGACCTCGCCCACGCCGATGCGCTGGCGCCGCGCACCGACGCGCGCTGCGAGGTCGGCGCGGCGCTGGCGACGACGATCGAACGGCACCGCGAGCTGGGCTTGGCCATCCAGGTCGAGACCGACACGCCGGCGACAGTGGCGATCGACGCGGAAACCCTGTCATCGGTCGTTTCCCTCCTGCTCGACAACGTGCGCCAGCACGTCGGGCCGAACGCAACGGTCCGCATCGGCTGGACGGTGGCCGACGATCGGGTCCACCTGACCGTCGCCGACGACGGCCCGGGCATCTCATCAGGCAATCGCGACCGGGTCTTCGACCGCTTCTTCACCACCGCCCGCGAGACCGGCGGTACCGGCCTCGGCCTGCCCATCGCCCGCGCCAATCTGGCCGCCTATGGCGGCGATATCAGGCTGGCCAAAGGTGGCGGCGGCACCAAGTTCGAGATCACGCTTCCTGGGGGCGTCGGCGGCCCCACGCCTTGACCCTGCCGCATGGGCGCGCTACCCCGCGCACCCCATGTCCCTCGCCGAAACCCAGCCCGCGTCCGTGCCGACCGGCCATCCCGCCGCCCGCCGCCGCACCTTCGCGATCATCTCGCACCCCGACGCCGGCAAGACCACGCTGACCGAAAAGCTGCTGCTGTTCGGCGGCGCCATCCATGCCGCCGGCGCCGTCAAGGCGCGTGGCGAGGCCAGGCGCGCGCGTTCGGACTGGATGAAGATCGAGCAGCAGCGCGGCATCTCGGTCACCACGTCTGTCATGACCTTCGAGTATGGCGGCGCGATCTTCAACTTGCTCGACACGCCGGGCCACGAGGATTTCAGCGAGGACACCTACCGCACGCTGACCGCCGTCGACTCCGCCGTGATGGTGATCGACGCCGCCAAGGGCATCGAGGCGCGCACCCGCAAGCTGTTCGAGATCTGCCGCCTGCGCGATGTGCCTATCCTGACCTTCGTCAACAAGATGGACCGCGAGAGTAAGGATCCCTTCGAGCTGCTCGACGAGATCGCCTCGACGCTCGCGCTCGACGTCACGCCGATGAGCTGGCCGGCCGGTTCGGGCCAGGCGTTTCGCGGCACCTACGACCTGCTGCGCGATCGCATGCTGATGTTCTCGGCTGCCTCGCGCGAAAAAGTCTCCGAGCCGGTCGAATACACCGGCATCGACGATCCGGCGCTCGCCGCCGCGCTGCCGGCCGAGCAATACGCCAAGCTGCACGACGACGTCGAGCTGGTGCGCGCCGGCTATCCGACCTTCGATCGCCAGGCCTATCTCGAGGGCCATCTGACACCGGTGTTCTTCGGCAGCGCCTACAACAATTTCGGCGTGCGCGAGATCCTCGACGCGCTGGCCGCCTACGCGCCCTCGCCGCGCCCGCAGCCGGCCTCGCCCCGGCCGATCGAGCCGACCGAGAACAAGGTCGCGGGCTTCGTGTTCAAGGTGCAGGCCAACATGGACCCCAACCACCGCGACCGGGTGGCGTTCATGCGGCTCTGCGCCGGCCGCTTCCAGCGCGGCATGAAGCTCAAGCAGGTCGGTACCGGCAAGACCATCACCATCGGCAGCCCGATCCTGTTCTTCGCCCGCGATCGCGAGATCGTCGACGAGGCATGGCCCGGCGACATCATCGGCGTGCCCAACCACGGCACCTTGCGCGTCGGCGACACGCTGACCGAGGGCGAGGATCTGCGCATCACCGGCATCCCCAACTTCGCGCCTGAGATGCTGCGGCGCGTGCGGCTGGAGGATCCGATGAAGTCCAAGCAGCTGCGCCGCGCGCTGGAGGATCTGTCGGAGGAAGGCGTCACCCAGGTGTTCCGCCGCGTCATCGGCGGCGACTGGATCGTGGGCGTGGTCGGCGCGCTGCAGCTCGACGTGCTGCAGACCCGGGTCGAGACCGAGTACCAGGTGAAGATCGCGCTCGAGCAGGCGCCGTTCGAGACCGCGCGCTGGATCTCGGCCGACAGCAAGACCGACCTCGACCGCTTCATGGAGGCGCAGCGCGCCGCCATCGCCGAGGATCGCGACGGCTCGCCGGTCTACATGGCGCGTAACGCCTGGGAACTCAGCACCATCCGCGAGCGCTTCCCCGCCGTGCGCTTCGCCGAGACACGGGAGCGCCACTGATGGCCATCACCCGTATCGATCCCGGCCCACGCCTGGCCGAGGCGGTGATCCACGACGATCGCGTCTATCTCTCGGGCATGATTCCGGAAGACACATCGCTCGACATCACCGGGCAGGTGAAGCAGGCGCTGGCCGAGATCGACGCGCTGCTCAAGCGCGCCGACACCGACAAGACGAAGATTCTGTCGGCGGTGATCTGGCTGAAGGACATCAGCGATTTCGCCGCCATGAACGCGGTGTGGGACGCCTGGGTGGTGCCCGGCCAGACCCCGGCGCGTGCCACGGTGCAGGCCCGCCTCAACGATCCTGATATGAAGGTCGAGATCATGGTGGTCGCCGCCCGATGATCGCGCGCCGTACCCTCCTTCTCGCTGGCCTTGCCGGCGCGCTCGCCACGCCGGCGCGCGCCGCGGCGACGATCGGCGAGCCAGCGCCGGACTTCGATCGCCCAGACATCAACGGCCAGCGGGTGCGACTGTCGGCGCTCGTCGGCCGCGTCGTCGTGCTGGAGTGGAGCAACCCGCTCTGCCCCTTCGCCGGCAAGCATTACAGCGCCGGCACGATGCAGGCGCTGCAGCAGGAGGCCCGGGAGGCCGGCGGGGCCTGGCTCACCGTCTTCTCGGATCCGCCCGATGCCGTGGGTCACGTGTCGGATCTCGAGGCGGAACTCGTCGCCGAACAGCGCAAGTCGAAGGCCACCGCCATCCTGCTCGATCACGACACGACGCTCGCGCGCAGCTTCGGCGCGCGCAACACGCCGCACATTTTCATCGTCGATCGTGGCGGCAGACTCGCCTATGCCGGCGGCATGGACAGCATCGCCTCGACAAAAATTGAGGATATCGCCCAGGCCGAGCCGTTCGCGCGCGACGCCTTGCGCGCGGTGATCGCCGGCCGCGCGGTCGAGCGACCGCTGACCAAGCCCTATGGCTGCCCGGTGAAGTATCTGTAGTCGGGTGCGCCCGACACCTCAGCTTTTGTCGGCGTCGCCGGCGATCCAGGGATAAACGAACCCCGCCAGCGCCGCGCCGATGACCGGTGCGACCCAGAACAGCCAGAGCTGCTGCAGCGCCCAGCCCTGCACGAAGATCGCCGGACCGGTGCTGCGCGCCGGGTTCACCGAGGTGTTGGTCACCGGAATGCTGATGAGGTGGATCAAGGTCAGGCCCAGCCCGATGGCGATCGGCGCGAAGCCGGCGGGGGCCCGCTTGTCGGTGGCGCCCAGGATGATCACCAGGAACATGAAGGTCATGACGACCTCGGTCACCAGGCCGGCGACCAGCGAGTACTTGCCCGGCGAGTGGTCGGCATAACCGTTGGAGGCCAGGCCGCCCGCGAGATCGAAGCCCGCCTTGCCGCTGGCGATCAGGTAGAGCACGCCGGCGCCGACGATGCCGCCCACGACCTGCGCGACGATGTAGTAGGCCATCTCGCCCGCCGGGAAGCGCCGGGCGACGACAAGGCCCACGGTGACCGCCGGGTTGAGATGGCAGCCCGAGACATGGCCGATGGCATAGGCCATGGTCAGCACGGTCAGGCCGAAGGCGATCGAGACGCCGGTCAGGCCGATGCCGACACTGGGAAACGCCGCGGCCAGAACGGCGCTGCCGCAGCCGCCCAACACGAGCCAGAACGTGCCGAGACATTCGGCGGCAAGTCGCTTCGACAGTGGCATGCTTCCCCCTCCCGCGTCGCGTGACGCGGCCCCAGCCCATAGTAGCGCGTCCGTCGCCGGCACGCCAAAGAACACGCGATGACAGATGGTCGTGCGGCTAGTCCGATGCCGGCGGCTGATAGCCCTTGGGCGCTTCCTGCATCAGCGACAGGATGTGGCCGTCGGGATCGCGGAAGAACGTCATCCATAGGTCGTGATCCGGCATCTTCGCGATGAGATGCGGCTTGTCGTCGAAGACCACGCCGCGCGCCGACAGTTCCTTGTACGCCAGCGCGATATCGGCGACGCGGAAGTAGATCACGCTCTCGCCCGGAGCCTTGGACGGCGGGGTCTTCTCGATCATCAACCGCACGCCGGCGCAATCGAAGAAGGTCAGGTCGCCGAAGCGGAACAGCTTCCGCAGGCCCAGCACGCCGCCATAGAAGGCCTCGGCGCGATCGACGTCGGCGACGGCGCGGGCGATCTGTCCGATTGGCCCCAGGGCGAGTGGCATGCGCGACCTCCTGACAGGCGAAGATCCTGGGGCATACTCGGGCGTTTACTAGACGAGAGAACGGGGGATCACCATGGAAAGACTGATGGGCCACATTGTCAACTCGACCGACACCATCCGCGAGCTGATGATCCTTTATGTGGTCGTCGTGCTCGCCGGCGCCGGCGTGTTCTGCGTCGCCGAGCAGAAGCCGTTCTGGGACTCGCTGTGGTGGGCGGTGGTCACGGCGATGACGGTGGGCTACGGCGACTTCGCACCAGTCACCGTGGCGGGGCGCATCGCCGGCATGGTGGTCATGCACGCGATCCCGCTGTTCATCATCCCGCTGATCATCGTGCGGTTGCTGTCGACCTTCGTGAAGGACCAGAACCAGTTCACGCACGCAGAGCAGGAGCGGATCATGGCCGACCTCGCCCGGATCAAGAAGGCGCTGAACATCCCGGACTGAGGGTCAGCCCGGCGCCGCCGCTCTAGCCGCGCAACGCCTTGATGTTGGCGGCGTAGCGCTGCGGGCCGCCGCTGAACACCGCGGTGCCGGCGACCAGCATGTCGGCGCCGGCGGCGACGGCTTTCTTCGCCGTGTCGGGGTTGATGCCGCCATCGACCTCAAGATCGATTGTGCGGCCGGTGGCGTCGATCATCCGGCGCAGCGCGGCGATCTTGGTGAGCTGGCTTTCGATGAAGCTCTGCCCGCCGAAGCCGGGATTGACGCTCATGACCAGCACCAGGTCGATGTCGCCGATCACGGTCTCGACCGCCGCGACTGATGTCGCCGGATTCAGTACCATGCCGGCCTTCTTGCCGAGCGACTTGATGAGCTGGATCGAGCGGTGCGGATGGGCGCCGGCCTCGGGATGCAGCGAGACGATGTCGGCGCCGGCCTCGACATAGGCCGGGATGTAGGGATCCACCGGCGAGATCATCAGGTGGACGTCGAAGGGCAGGCTCGTGTGCTTGCGCAGCGCCTTCACCACCATCGGCCCGACGGTGATGTTGGGCACGAAGTGGCCGTCCATCACGTCGACATGCACGACATCCGCGCCGGCGGCGGTGATCGCCTCGACCTCGCGACCCAGCGCCGCGAAGTCGGCGGAGAGGATCGACGGCGCGATTCGTGTGCGCTGCTGCATGGCGCTGCCCTATCAGGTCGGGCAGCAGCCAGCAAGGCAGCTAGACGAAATGGTGGAAGACGTAGGCGCTCTTGTCGGTGTCCCAGGCCCAGGCTTCACCGACATGGCCGCCGGGCGAGCCGACGCCGGCGAGCCATGACAGCTCCGGCGCTTGCAGATCGGCGACGATCGCGCCGCCCCAGAGGCTCGAATCCGTGTGCGTGGCGATGGCGCCGCCGAACGGCGCCAAACCGGTCAGCCCGCCGCCCAATGCCGAATGGCCAAGGTCGACGAGCAGGTCGTGCGCGATCGCCGCGGCGGGCGCCACTTCTCCCCATCCCCAGCTCGCGAAGGCGGGCTGGTCGGGCGACATGTGAACGCTCTCGGCGGCGCTGCCGCCAAAGACCACGTCGTAGGCTTGGCCGCCCGAGGTCAACAGGCGCGGCGCGTCGTGCGCGGTGCCGCTCCAATCGCCGGGCTCGTCGTCGCTGAAGAATGGCTCTTCGTGCGATCGGTCGACCTGCACGAGTTCGTAGGCCGCCATCAGCACGTCGATGGACAGGCCTTCATCCGGCAGGGCGAGAAGACCGGCGTCGCCCGAATCGCCTGGCGTCGAGCCATGGTCGAAGTTCCAGGCGATGTTGATCGGGGCACCATCGGTGCCGGCGACCAACGGCGCTGAATCGGCGCCGCTTGCTGCGGGGTCACTCATAGCGTCACCATCACGAGGGGAATGCGGCGACTGTCTTTTTTTGGCGAACGTGTTGGCGGTTGCCCGCGTCACGTTTTCAGTATGTTCGACTTATAGGTCGAAAGCCATTGCTCCGGTAGGGAAATCAGCGATCGTTCTCGCGAATGAAATTGCGCACCCTCGGCATGATCTGCTCACGCCACTTGCGACCGTTGAAGATGCCGTAGTGACCAACGGCCGACTGCTCGTAGTGCACATGGCGCTCGGGCGCGATGTTGGGCGTCAGCGCATGCGCGGCCTTGGTCTGGCCGACGCCCGAGATATCGTCGAGCTCGCCTTCGACCGTCATCAGCGCTGGGACCGTGATCTTCGATGGATCGATCGGGCGCCCGCGCGATACCCATACGCCGCGTGGCAAATGGTGCTCCTTGAAGACCACCTGGATGGTCTGCAGGTAGAACTCCGCGGTCAGATCCATCACCGCGAGATACTCGTCATAGAATGTGCGATGGCCCTCCGCCGAGTCGCCGTCGCCGCGCACGAGATGCTCGAATTGCCGGGCATGGGCGTTGATGTGACGATCCAGGTTCATCGTGATGAAGCTGGAGAGCTGCAGGAAGCCGGGATAGACGCGACGCATGAAGCCCGGAAAGCCGAAGGGCACGTTGGCGATCACGGCCTGGCGGAACCACATCATCGAGTTGCGGGTCGCCATGTCGTTGGGCACGGTCGGGCTGATGCGAGTGTCGATCGGCCCGCCCATCAGGGTGATGCTGCGGGGCTGGCGCGGATCGTCAGCGGCGGCCATCAGCGAGGCCGCGCCCATGACCGGCACCGAGGGCTGGCACACGGCGATAACGTGTGCCGGCGGGCCGATGTAGCGCAGGAACTCCATGACGTAGTCGACGTAGTCGTCGAGGTCGAAGTTACCCTGGGCCAGCGGCACCTGCCGCGCGTCGACCCAATCGGTGATGTGCACGTCGTGCTCGGGCAGCAGCGCCTGTACCGTGCCGCGCAACAGGGTGGCGAAGTGGCCCGACATCGGCGCCACGACCAGCACCTTGGGGTCCTGCCGCGCCGGCAGGCCGGCGAGATCGCGGCGAAAGCGTACGAGTTTGCCGAATGGCTTGCGGACGAGGATCTCCTCGTTGACCGCGACCTCGCGGCCGTCGACCACGGTGCTGGTGAGCGCGAAGTCCGGCTCGGCGTAGTCGCGCGTCAGTCGCGAGACGATCTCCGCGCCGGCCGCCATCGACTTGCCGAAGTGGGTCTCGGACCACGGATTATACGGGCTGCTATAGACCTCTTCGATCCAGTCGGCAGCCATCCGCACCGGCTGCGAAAGCTGCCGGTTCCAATGATACATGTGATAAAGCATGATTGCGTGCTGACCTCGAGGACCGGGACAATGCCGGTTTGTTGCGTCGCAATATGGGCGATTCGAGAGGCTTTGACTACAGCAGTGGCTTGAGCGCCCGGGCGATGTCCTCAGCCTTGGCCTGATGGGTGAAATGTTTCACGAAGCGGAAATTGCGGTCCATCAGGTAGAAGATCGAGGAATGATCAACCAGGTAAGGCGCCCCATCTTTGCCCGGTACCTTTTGATAATACACGCGAAACGCCTTGGCGGCGGCGGCGACCTGATCCGGGGTACCGGTCAGGCCAACCATCGTCGGGCCGAACTGGGCGACGTACTCCTTCAGCGCGGCGGGCGTATCGCGCTCGGGATCGACGGAGATAAACAGCAAATTGACCTTGGAGGCGGCCTGCGGTCCCAGCTGCTCGACGCCGGTCTGCATCAGCAGGAGCGAGGTCGGACAGACATCGGGGCAATAGGCGAAGCCGAAGTAGATGATCGTCGGCTTGCCGCGAAAGTCCTGATCCGTCACGCGTTTCCCGCTGTGGTCGGTCAGCGTGAACGGCCCGCCGATGGACGGCGCGCCGCCGCCGATTTCAACCGCCACCCAGGCGATTCCAGCGATGATCGCCAGCACCCAGGCACCCAGAACTAGTTTCACTGACCGCGTCATGGGCCGCGACCTTGGCGATCCGATGCGGCCTTGGCAACCGTCGGGCCCATGAATTCAAGCATTAGTGTTAACTGCGCATATGTTATGTTGAATCAACAATCTATGACAATTTCCTAAGAAATATGCAGATATCTGATGAATCTGAAAACGCCCTTAGATCAGCACCTTAGGGGGTGCTTTGACGATTTTTTCCCGATCAATTAGCTACACCTGAACTGATACCTGCGGTAGAAGGTAGATGTTCTTGAAGTTGATATTTCATCCCTTGGTCAAAGTTATGTTCATCAGCAACGGCGTCGTCGTCCGGATTTCCGGTGCGGCGCTCCCCCACTCCCTCGAAGAGAGCTCGAAGCCGGCAGCCATCGCTGTTGGCGGCCCCTTCCCCAATACCCCCGCTGTCAAGGCGGTGGTTGCCGGCATCGGGTGCCTCATCGTGGCGATGTCGGTGGGGCTGTTCACGCAGTTCGCGGACATGACCGACGCCCAGGCGAGCCCGGCGATGCGCCTTGCAGCGCTGCGTGTGGTCGAGGAGCCGCTGCCTGCGGCACCGGCCGCCGCGATCACCGCCGCTCGGCCGTTGGCGCGTCACTGAGGGATGAAATCCTGATTTAGCAGCGCGTACCCGTCCATCACTGAGCATCTGGAGGTTATCTAGTCATCTTTGCTTCCCCGGCGGGTTCCCCCAACCAAACCCGCCTGTATCTAGTGTCTGTTAGTTTCTGTTTTTTCTTCCTCATCATCATCATTCCCCAGACTTCGTCGGCGTTCACTCCCCGTGAACGCCGATTTTTTTCTGTAGACTGCGCCGCGCCAAGGCCCCGGGGAGCAAGCCAGATGTTCTATGACGCCCTCAAACGCGACCACGGATTTAGGGTCGATCCGCTGAAGGCGCTGATCGTGCCGCGGCCGATCGGCTGGATCTCGACCGTCGATCCCGAGGGCAGGGTCAACCTCGCGCCCTACAGCTTCTACAACGCGATCAGCGAATTCCCGCCGATGGTCTACTTCTCCATCACCGGCACCTACGGCGACTCGCCCACCAAGCATTCGCGCATGAACGCCGAGCTCACCGGCGAATTCGTCGTCAACATGGTCAGCGCCAAGCTGAAGGAAAAGATGAACGTCACCACGGCGATGTTCGCCTATGGCGTCGACGAGATGCGCGAGGCCGGCCTGACGCCGGCGCCGTGCCGCTACGTCAAGGCGCCGCGCGTCGCCGAATCGCCAATGGCTCTGGAGTGCAAGTACTGGAAGACCATCGAGCTGCCGATCGAGCCGGGCCACGAAGCCCATCCCGGCTCGATGGTGATCGGCCACGTCGTCGGCGTGCATATCGACGACGCGATCGTCAAGAATGGCCGCATCGATGTCGCCGCCTTCCAGCCGGTCGCGCGGCTGGGCTACAGCGAGTACACCACCGTCACCGACGTCTGGGCCATGCGCCGCCCGGAGTGACCGCGCGTCAGAAGCGCTTGGCGCCGTTGACCGGCACCTTCAGCGCGTAGAGCGACGTGGTCGCGGTGATGTAGAGGTGGTTGCGCTTGGCGCCGCCGAACTCGAGGTTCGCCACGCGCTCGGGCACCTTGATCTTGCCGATCAGCGTGCCGTCGGGCTGGAAGCAGTGCACGCCGTCGGCGGCGCTGGCCCAGACGCGGCCATCGGTATCGAGGCGGAAGCCGTCGAAGAAGCCGGCATTGCAGGTGGCGAAGACGCGGCCCTTGGCCAGCTTGCCGTCCTCGCCGACCTCGAAGACCCTGATATGGCGCGGCCCGTCGACGGCGTGCGATGCGCCGGTGTCGGCGATGTACAGCAACCTCTCGTCGGGCGAAAACGCGATGCCGTTGGGCCGCACGAAATCGTCGGCGACGATGACGCATTTGCCGTTGGCCGGATCGACACGATAGACGTGGCAGGCGCCGATCTCGCTCTCGGCCTTGTTGCCCTCATAGTCGCTGTCGATGCCATAGGCCGGGTCGGTGAACCAGATCGAGCCGTCGGACTTCACCACCAGATCGTTCGGGCTGTTCAGCCGTTTGCCCTCGTAACGGTCGGCGATGGTGGTGACCGAGCCGTCGTGCTCGGTACGCGACACGCGCCTTCCGCCGTGCTCGCAGCTCACCAGGCGGCCTTCGCGGTCGACGGTGTTGCCGTTGCTGTTGCCGGCTGGCTGCCGGAACACGCCGGTCGCGCCCGTGGTCTCGTCCCAGCGCAGCATGCGGTCGTTGGGGATGTCGCTCCACACCAGCGAACGCGAGGCCGGGAAGTAGGCTGGACCCTCGGCCCAGCGGCAACCCTCGAACAGCTTCTCGACCCGCGCGCTGGTGCGCACGCAGCGCAGGAAGGCGCGGTCGAGGATCTCGAAGTCGGCGTCGGCCATAGCGTCTCTCCCCCTTGTTTCTTTACCTTCCTCTGGAGGGGGAAGGTGGCGCGCAGCGACGGATGGGGGATGTTTCAACGAGATCGATGTCCGTCTTCGACATCCCCCGTCCGCCCTTTGGGCACCTCCCCCTCCGGGGAAGGTAAGACCTAACCGAAGCGCCCCGGATCGCAATGCGCCAGCGCCGGCGGCAGGGACTCGCCGTCGAGCAGCCGGGCGATCAGCCGGCCCGTCGCCGTGGCGAGCGTCAGGCCGACATGCTGGTGGCCGTAGCCGCAATAGACGTTGGCGTGGCGCGGCGCACGGCCGATCGCCGGCCGGAAGTCCGGCAGCGAGGGGCGCTCGCCCATCCAGCGCGATGTCTCGGCGCCGCCGACGCCGGGAAAGATCGCCTGCAGGTGCTTCTTCAGCAGATCGGCGCGGTGCCACGATTCCGGCCGGTCGGGCGCGCCAAGCTCGACCGTGCCGGCGACGCGCAAACCCTCGCGCATCGGCGTGATGAAGAAGCCGCGCTCCGCCGGCGAAACCGGCAGGTCGAAGCGCACATTGTCGGGCTCGAGCATCACATGATAGCCGCGCTCGGCGACCAGCGGCGCCTTGAAGCCGAGATGGCGCGTCAGATCCCCGGAGGCCCGGCCGGCGCAGATCGCCACCGCGTCGACGGCGATCGACTTGCCGCTGGCGCGCACGGCGGTGACGCGATCTCCCGATACGTCGAAGCCCTCGACTTTGGCTTTCTCGATGCGGCCACCCTCGGCGACGAAGCGTTCGGCCAGCGTGGTCACGACGTGATACGGGCTCACCGTGTGCATGCCGTGCGGGTAGTAGACGCCCTTGACGATATGCGACGACAGGCCGGGCGCCAGCTCGCGCGCCCGATCGCCGTCGAGGATCTCCATCGCGGTGCCCTTGGCCGCCTGCAGCGCGCGCTCCTGCGCGCCGCCCTCGAAGCCGGCCAGGGTCTCGTAGACATAGAGCGCGCCCTTGGATTTGAAGAGCTCGCCCAGGCCCGAGGCCTGGATCTCTGCCTTCCAGGCGATGTTGGCCTCGGCCATCAGCGCGCCGAATGAGTCGACGCCCTTGGTGACCTCCGCCTCGCTCGACGCGGCGCGGCCGAAGCGCAGCATCCAGGGGATCAGCCAGAGCAGGCTGGGCAGATGCACCGTCAGCGGCCCGTCGCGATTGAGCAGCATGCGCGGCACGCCCTTGAGCACCGACGGCCTGGCCAGCGGCAGCACATGATCGATGGCGATGAAGCCGGCATTGCCGAACGAGGTCTTGCGGCCAGGATCGACAGCGTCGAGCACGATCACGGGCCGGCCGCTGCGCTGGATGGTGCGGGCCGTGGCCATGCCGACCACACCCGCGCCGATGACGGCGACGGTCATGACCTCGTCATCCCGAGTGCCTCCGTCATCCCGAGCGTGAGCGAGGGATCTCCCCCCAGAAGGGACTCCGTTGCGAGGAGACTCCTCGCTGCGCTCGGAATGACGGGAAGCACTGACTACGCCTGCGCGCCGACAATGCCGCTCTTCTTCAGCTCGGCGATCTCGGTGGCGGAGAAACCGGACTGCTCCAGCACCTCCTCGGTGTTGCTGCCGCGCTTGGGCGCCGGACTGGGCTTCGCCTCCACGGTACGGCTGAAGCGCGGCGCCGGCGCCGGCTGGGCGAAGCCCGCGACATCGACATAGGCGTTGCGCGCCTTGGCGGCGGCATGATGCGGCGCCTCGCTCATGGTCAGCACGGGGGCGAAGCACACATCGCTGCCCTCCATGATCTGGCACCACTCGTCGCGTGTCTTGGTCTTGAAGACCTCTTCGAGCTTCTGCTTCATCATCGGCCATTGCGCGCGATCGTGCTGCGCCGGCAGGTTCTGGCCGGCGAGGCCCGCCTTCTCGACCAGCAGCGCGTAGAATTGCGGCTCGATCGAGCCGATCGAGACGTACTTGCCGTCCTTGGTCTCGTAGGTGTCGTAGAAGTGCGCGCCGCCATCGAGCATGTTGACCTCGCGCTCCTTGTCGTTCCACAGGCCGGCGCCGACCATGCCGTAGAGCGCGCCCAGCAGCAGCGCGGCGCCGTCGACCATGGCGGCGTCGACGACTTGGCCCTTGCCGGACTTCTGCGCCTCGAGCAGGCCGCAGACCATGCCGTAGGCCAGCAGCATGCCGCCGCCGCCGAAATCGCCGACGAGGTTGAGCGGCGGCACCGGCTTCTGGCCCTTGCGGCCGATGGCGTGCAGCGCGCCGGTCAGCGCGATGTAGTTCTGGTCGTGGCCGGCGGCCTTGGCCAGCGGGCCGGTCTGGCCCCAGCCGGTCATGCGGCCGTAGACGATCTTGGGATTGGCCTTCAGGCAGACATCGGGGCCGACGCCCAGGCGCTCGGCGACGCCGGGGCGGAACGGCTCCATGATGCCGTCGGCCGTCTTGCACAGGCGCAGCACGACCTCGGCGCCCTCGGGCTTCTGCAGATCGACCGCGACCGAGCGGCGGCTACGGCCATGGACGTTGAACTTGGGATCGGCGAAGCGATCCATGACATGCGTCTTGACGCGATCGACACGCACGATATCGGCGCCCATGTCGCCCATCATCATGGCGGCCATCGGCGCCGGGCCGATGCCGGCAAGCTCGATGATGCGATAACCGGTCAGCGGTCCGGACATGGCGTTCCCTCCTGTGATTCGTGGCCGGATGGTAGCCGATCCGACGGTCCGGGGAAGCCTTCCCACGGCCACAGTTCGCATCGCGGCCAGCGACGCCGCGCCGCTTCCAAAGCGCGGGCGCGGCGGTCTACAGTCCGGCGCCATTCCATCGAGATCGTACCCGGTACCCGCATGTCGCCAGGCCACGTCGTCCGCCGCGCGTTCGCCGCGCTGATCCTGCTGCTCGGTGCCGGGCTGATTCCCGCGACGGCTCAGCAGCCGCCGGCGAAGCCGGCCGCGCCACCGGCTGCCAAACCCGCGCCGGCAGCACCGCCGGCTGCCGCACCGACGGCGCAGCCGC